>JAVBLT010000019.1:0-59801 GCA_031553315.1 Kiritimatiellia bacterium | reverse complement strand
TCAATTGAGCGTTCCTATTTTCTTCGGCGCTTTTCCTTTTTGAACATCACCCTTTTCAGGTCGTCGTAGCGCGGCTACGCTTCCCTTTCAAGGGTTCGTCAAAAAGAAAAATCGCTTTCATAAAATCAGGAATTCTCATTTGAAAATTGCTCTAGTTGGCGGGGTCGAGGTAGGGGCCGAGCACGTGGATGAGGGAGGGGATGGTGATGGGTTTGAAGGCGCGGCCGTTGAAGAGGTGCATGTCGAAGGTGGTGTCGGCTTCGGTGTCGGCGGTGATGGCGATGATGGGGATGTCTTTGACTTCGGGGATGGCGCGGATGGCGCGGGCGAGCTCTTCGCCGGTGATTTTGGGCATCCAGATGTCGGTGATGATGAGGTCGAGGGGGGTGGTGCGGATGATTTCGAGGGCGGTGGTGGCGTTGTCGGCGGAGAGGGGTTTCTGGCCGATGCGGTTGAGGAGGGCGGTGAGGACTTTGAGGTTGAGGGCCACGTCGTCTACAATCAGGATGTTTTTGGGGGGGTAGGCGGGGATTTTGAACTGGCCGCCGGGTGCGGGTGCTGCGGCGGGTGCGGGGGCCTGGCGGAAGCCTTCCGCCTGGGTGACGGCGACGCGGGGAAGGGTGACGGTGAAGGTGCTGCCTTGGCCGACTTTGCTCTGGAGCTCGATTTTTCCGCCCATGCAGTGCACGAGGCGGGTGGAGATGGTCAGGCCCAGGCCTGTGCCTTCGTGGCTGCGGTTGCCGCGGGTGGCGCCGGTTTCCTGGATGAAGGGCTGGAAGATGCGTTCCTGCTGATCGGGGGGGATGCCGGGGCCGGAATCGGTGACGGCGAGGGTGAGGGCGCCGGTTGGGGCGCCGGGGGTTTCGGGCTGGTAGCGCAGGCGGATGGTGACGCCGCCGATGTTGGTGAATTTGATGGCGTTGCCTACGAGGTTGAGGAGGATCTGGCGGAAGCGGAGGTGGTCGAGGGCGAGGAGGGGGAGGCTGGGGGGGGCGTCGAGGGAGATGAAGATGTCTTTCTGTTCGGCGCGGTGGCGGAAGATGGCTTCGATTTCGGTGAGGAGGGCGTTGACGTTGGTGGGGGCGGTGACGATTTCGATCTGGTCGGCTTCGATTTTGGAGAGGTCGAGGACGTCGTTAATGAGTGCGAGGAGGGCGCTGCCGGCGAGGTTGATGGATTTGAAGCAGTCTTTCTGCTCTTCGAGGGTGAGGGTTCCGCCCTGGAGGAGCTCGCTGAAGCCGATGACGGCGTTGAGGGGGGTGCGCAGCTCGTGGCTCATGGTGGCGATGAAGAGGCTTTTGGCTTTGTCGGCGGATTGGGCTTCTTTCATGGCTTGGGTGAGCTGTTGCTGGGTGCGGTTGAAGTCGGTGATGTCGACGGCGGTTTCGACGACGTAGACGAGTTCTTTGGTGATGCTGTCGAAGATGGGGGTGGCGGAGGCGGAGAAGTCGAACCCGCCTTCGGTGTAGCAGTAGGTTTCGCCGATTCCGGTTTTGAGGACGCGGCCGACGGGGCAGCCCAGGCCGTTGGGGTAGCCTTCTTTTGTGCCGCAGAAGGAGACCCAGCAGGGCTGGTCGAGGAGCTGCTGCTCGGTGAATTCGGATCGGGAGACGGCGGCGTGGTTGATGAGGATGACTTTCTGTTCTTTGTTGAAGAGGATGATGGGGATGGGGATGGTGTCGATAATGAGCTGTTTTTCTTTTTCGCTGCGCTCGAGGATCATGTGGTTGACGCTGCGCTCGATGATGAGCTCGGTGATGTGGGCGGCGGCTTCGATGAGGTGGTTGTCGAGCACGGTGAAGGCGCGGGGGTGGGTGAAGTCGATCTCGAGGTGGCCCCAGAGGGTGCCGGCGGAGCGGAGGGGGACGGTGTAGATGGAGGCGATGTTGGTTTGTTTGAGGATGTCGAACCAGGAGGGGGATTCGATGCGGTGGCGGGGCTGGTTGAGGTCGTCGATGATGAAGGGTTTGCCGTCTTTAAACGCTTTGTACCAGGCTTCTTCGGTGGCGAGGGGGAGGTCGGGGTAGCCGGGGATGGCGGGGGGGATGCCTTCGGGAACCCATTCGAGGTGGGGGCGCATGACGTCTTCGGCGTAGTTGTATTTGAAGATGAAGCAGTTGGCGGCGCCGGTGCGCTGGCCGACGAGTTTGAGGATCTGGAGCATGGCGTCGGAGTTGTCGTCGTTGAGAACGAGTGATTCCATGAAGCGGTTGATGAGGCGCTCTTGGTCGACGTAGGCGCTGAGGGTGTCGGTCAGGCTGCGGAGTTTGTCGTTGGCGCGGCTGAGGTCGGTGCGGGCGTTGACTTGTTCGGTGATGTCGTAGCTCATGCCGAGGATGATGTCGGACCCGTCTTGGCGTTTGAGGTGGACTTTGCGGGTGGAGATGCTGCGGGTGCCGGCGGCGGTCTGGATGGGTTCTTCGGGGATGGTGAGGCCGCCGGGGGTGTGGAAGGCGGCGGCGTCGGACCGGCGGAATTCGGCGGCGGCTTCGGGGGTGAAGAAGTCGTCGTCGGTGCGGCCTTGGATGGGGGTGTGGGTGAGGTTCATGGCGGCGCGGTAGTAGGCGTTGGCCATGACGTAGCGGCCGGAGGGGTATTCTTTGATCCAGAGGTAGCAGGCGAGGTTGTCGGTGAGGCTTTGGAGGAGGGCGTTGACGTTGCGGACTTCTTCCTGGGCCTGGAGCTCCTGGGTCATGTCGATGGCCATGCCCAGGAGGATGCGCTCGCCGTTGGCTTTGGTGAAGAGCTGTTTGAAGACTTTGCCGCGGAGGGTTTTGCCTTGGGGGGTGAGGAAGGTGTGCATGTATTCGAGGGGGCGGCCGCTGGCGATGGCGGCCTGGTCGTCGGCCAATACGCTGGCGGCGGCTTCGGGGGGGAGGAGGTCGGCGTCGGTCTTGCCGATGATTTCTTCGACGGGGCGGTTGAAGGCTGTGGCGTTGAGGGCGTTGCAGAGCTCGTAACGGAAGCCTTGGTCGATGTTTTTGGTGAAGACGTGGCAGGGGAGGTGGTCGAGGATTTTCTGGAGGAGGAGGAGGGTGTCTTGGTGGCGCTGGTCTTCGATGCGGGCCTGGGTGGTGTCGCGGATGACGCCGAGCCATTCGGGGTGGCCGGGGGTGTCTTCGCTGATGAGGCGGGCGGTCATTTCGAAGTGGCGGCGGGTGCCGGTGTGGTCGGAGCTGTAGCGGATGTGGATCTTGGGCTGGCCGGCGCGGAGGGCGTTCCAGGCGTCGAGGAAGGCGGGGAGGTCTTCGGGGATGATCCAGGTTTCGGGGGGGAGGGGGGCGCCGGAGGGGTCGCGGGCCCAGTAGCGGGCGTCGATGGCGGCGGCGGGGTTTTGGCCTTCGAGCTTGAAGTAGGTGATGCCGGCGAGGTCGGCGCCGGCTTCGAGGAAGGTGTTTTGCTCGCGGATGCGGGCGGAGCGGAGCTGTTCGCCGGAGACGTCGCGGAAGACGAGGACTGCGCCGGTGACGTTGCCTTTGTGGTCGCAGATGGGGGCGGTGCTGTCGGAGATGTAGAGGCGCTCGCCGCTGGGGCGCAGGAAGATGAGGGGCTCGTTGCGCTCGATGATGGTGGCGGTGCGGAGGGCTTTTTCGGCGGAGGAGGGCACGGGGATGCCGGTGGCGGCGTCGAGCAGGGGGAAGATGTGGCTGAGGGGTTTGCCGACGATCTGGGCTTCGGTTTTCTGCAGGAGGCGGGCGGCGGCGGGGTTGACGAGGGTGATGATTTCCTGGGTGTTGACGGCGATGACGCCGTCGTTGATCGCGCTGAGGGTGAAGTGGAAGCGTTCGGCGTGGTTGGTGGCTTCCTGGCGGGCGGCGAACTCGGCTTCGATGTCGACCGAAATGAAGAGGACGGTGGGGATGCCGAAGACGGCGGGGGGGAGGGTCATGAAGTCGACCCGGCGGTGGCGGCCTTCGGTTACGTAGTCGAAGGAGACGGGTTTTCCGGTTTCGATGACGCTGCGGATGGTTTCGCGGAAGCGGTTGGTGATGTTGGGCAGCTCGCCGATGGTGCGGGGGCGGCTGTTCTGGTGATCGGTGTGGATGAGGTAGTGGATTCTGCCGCGGGCGTCGCAGGCGCACACGCGGATGGGCAGGGTGTTGAAGACGCAGCGCTCGCGGTAGAGGCGGCGGTGGCGCTTGAAGAGGAGGCAGGCGGTGAAGAGGATGGAGCTGAGGAGGGCCGCGCAGATGGCGGTGAAGAGGTTGCGGTGGCGCAGGTGGAAGGGGAGCTCGGTGTTGACGAAGCGCGTGCCTTCGGGCACTTTGCCCAGGGAGAAGCCGAGGCGGTGCATCACGGAGGCGTCGAAAACCGGGGTGGTGAGGGCGGTCTCCACGGGGATCTGGCGGGGGGGGGTGCCTTCGAGGATGCGCCGGGCCATGCGGGCGGTCTGGTCGCCGAGGGTGCCGCCGGCCACGACGATGCCGCCGGGGGTGTAGATGCCGGTGCGCCGGTCGCTGACGGCGTAGATGGGGGCGGTTTGGAGCTCGTTGATGCGCCTGAAGGCGGCGTAGCCCACGGAACGGGTGGTGAAGGGCATGGGCTGGGCGGTGCCGAAAACCACGAAGCTGTTGCGGGGGAGGGCTTTGACGGTGCCGACGACTTGGTCGGCGGTGTAGTCGAGGCGGTTGATGAGGTTGACGGCGGGCCTGCGCTCGGGGGGAAGGGTGGCGAGGAAGGCGTCGACGGCTTTGCGGGTGGGGCCGACGGCGTCGGCGGCGACGATGAAGACGTTGGTCGCGCCGGGCTGGTTGACGAGGCCCTGGCGGAGGTTGTCGACGATGATGGCCGGGTCGATGCGGATGCCGGTGATGGGGAGCTCGGGATGGGCGGCGGCGGGGTTTTCGCCGAAGTAGGCGGTGAAGAGGAGGGGGGTGGCTCCGGGGGTGGCGCGGGGGGTTTTGAGGAAGATGTCGATCAGGCGGGTGTGGGCGAGCACGAGGAGGTCGTATTGGCGGGTGTTGATGAAGGTGAAGAGGGTGTCGACCACTTCGGAGTGGGTGGTGTCGTATTCGGAGGCGCTGAGCTTGAGTTCGTCGATCTGAATATCGGGGTCGTACTCGGCGAGGCTGTCTTTAAACGCGGTGACGATGTCGGCGGACCACTGGCAGGCGGGGGTGTCGGAGGTCACGTAGAGCACGTGTTGGGTTCGCGGCTCTTTGGCGTGCGCGCAAAGGGCTGCTAAAAAAAAGAACGCAGCCGCAAGGGCGGCTCGCTTTAAAATAAATGAGGTCATCGGCTTATTTCCCTACACACGGAGAACTGGGTCGAAAGAACGCCTACCGTTGACTAAAATATACCATTTTTGGCGGGAATAAGCAAGGTTGAATCAGATGCGGTTGTCCCAGTATTTGCGGACGACTTCCTGGCCGTGGCTGCGGATGGCGGTCTCTACGGCGGCCACGGTGCGGGGGTCGTTGAGGGTGAATTGGCCGACGTCTTCCCCGGCGAGGATGGCGTAGCCGCCGGGGGTGACGCGGGAACCGGCGCTCATGTTGTCGGCGCAGGTCTGCACGATGGCGTCGCGGAAGGCGGGGCTCTCGCGGGTGGAGACTGTCATGCCGCATTGGGGGAAGGCGATGCGGAAGGCGAGCATCATCTGTTCCAGCTCGGCTTCCTCCACGGGGCGCGCGGGCTGGAAGCCGCCGCTGACGGGGGTGATGCGGGGAAAGGCAAACTGGATTTTGGCGCGGTAGCATTCGCGCAGGAGGTAGAGGGCGTGGGCGCCGAGGCTGGCGGCTTCGATGCGCCAGTCGTCGAGCCCCAGGAGGAAGGCCGCGCCGAGGGTGCGCATGCCGGCTTTGCCGGCGCGAAGCTGCGTCCACAGCCGCCAGTCGTAATCGCTTTTGGGGCCGGCGGGGTGGAGGTGGCGGTAGAGATCCCGGTTGTAGGTTTCCTGAAAGCAGACCACGCCTTCGTAACCGGCTTCGAAGAGCTTTGCATAGGCCTCTTCGCTCTGGGGGGCCACTTCGAGGGCGAGGAAGGAGAAGCGCTGTTTGAGGCGGCGGCCCGCTTCGCACAGGAATTCCACGGTGGTGGCGCGGGGGTCTTCGCCGGCCACGATGAGGAGCGAATCGATGCCCGTGGCGCGGATGGCTTCGGCTTCGATCATGATTTCATCGGGGGTGAGGATTTTGCGGGGAGCCTGGTGGCGGATGTTGAAATCGCAGTAGAGGCAGCTGTTGACGCAGCTGTTGGAGATGTAGAGCGGGGCGTAGATGCTGACGGTGCGGCCGTAGTAGCGCCGGCGCAGGAGCGTTGCAGAGGCGCGCATCTGCGGGAGGAAGGCGGCGGCGGCGGGCGAGAGCAGGTTCAGCAGGTCGAGGTAGCCCGGCGCCGCGCAGGCGAGCGAGGCTTCCACCGCCTGCGCGGTGGTCTTGGCGTAGTGGCCGCGGATCTGGTCTTCGGTGAGCGTGAGCTTGGGAAACATGGTTTTGCCTTAATTGAAAAGGTCGAAGGTATGCAGCGGGCTCGTGGCCGAGGCGGTCGCGCGGGGCGCGGGCGGGCGGGCCTCCAGGGCGAGCGCGGCGGCGCGGATCGCCAGGCTGAACGATTCGGCCATGCGGGCGGGATCTTCGGCGGCGGCCACGGCGGTGTTCACGAGCACGGCGGAGGCTCCCATTTCGATGGCGGCGGCGGCGTGGGAGGGCAGGCCGATTCCCGCGTCGACCACCACGGGCACGCGGCTTTGCTCGATGATGATGCGGAGCATGGCCTCGGTCTCGATGCCGCGGTTGGAGCCGATGGGCGAGCCCAGGGGCATCACGGCGGCGGCGCCGGCCTCTTCGAGGCGGCGGGCGAGCACGGGGTCGGCGTTGATGTAGGGGAGGATCGCGAGGCCTTCTTTGGCGAGCGCTTCGGTGGCCTTGAGGGTTTCGACGGGGTCGGGGAGGAGGTAGCGGGCGTCGGGGTGGATTTCGAGCTTGATCCAGGTGTAGCCGGCGGCTTTTCCCAGGCGCGCGATGCGGATGGCTTCCTCGGCATCGCGGGCGCCGGAGGTGTTGAGCATGATTTCCACGCGGGAGCGGTCGATGGCCTTGAGAATGTCGTCATGCGCGGCGTCGGCAAGATCCACGCGGGTGAGCGCCGTGGTCACAAGCTGCGAGCCTGAGGCGGCGAGCGCGGCGGAAAAGGCGGCGCTTGAGGCAAACTTGCCGGTGCCGAGAAAGAGGCGGCTCGCAAAGGTGCGGCCTGCGATGGTGAGTGGCTTCATGGGGTTCTCCTTAAACGGGCTGGTTGAGAAGCAGGGCGATCACGGTGTTGGCCTGCATGGCGGCGGCAATGCCCACGCGGGGCGCGGTCGGGTAGGTCGCGCCGGCCGCTTCCGTTTCGCCGTCGCCAATCAGGTAAAGGCGGGTTCCGGCGCGGCGGATTCCAAGCGTGCCGCTCCGGCCCCAGCCGCCGATGCCGCTCGCCGCCGCAATGGGGATTTCAACCGGGCTCATGGCTTCCAAAAAGGCGCATTTGGAGGCCACCGTGTCGAAGGCTTCGACTGCCGCATCGCACCTTCCGAAAATCGCGGCGGCGTTTTTGCGGGTGATTTTGCAGGCGTGAAGCTCAAGCTCCAGGCCGGGCGCAATGCGCAGGAGATTCTCGCGCAGCGCGTCCACCTTTTTCATCCCGACCTGGTCGGCGAAGAAAAATTGACGGTTGAGGTTGCTTTCGGCCACCGCGTCGAAATCGGCGATCACCAGCTTTCGGATGCCCGCGCGCACAAGGTGCGCCGCGCAGTTGGATCCGAGGCCGCCCGCCCCCGCGATGCCGATGACGGCGCGCTCGAGGAGGGCGCGTTCACGGTCGGTGAGAAAAAGGTTTACGCCCATTTATCCGCCCGCCACAATGCGAAAGAGGTTGAGCGAATCGCCCTCGCGGATGGGGATCGCGGCGAAGGAGACCTCGCGCCCGACGATGGCTCCGTTGAGCTCGGCAATCACACCCGCGCCCGCGAAGCCGCGCTCAAGGAGCACGGCCTCCAATGAAACGGCGGCCGTTTCGCAGCCGGTGCCGTTGATGGTGATCTTCTTCATGGCGCGCCCTTTAAATGAAAAAGAACCTTTGCCTTGCGCAAAAGTTCTGATTTGGCGGAGAGGGAGGGATTTGAACCCCCGGTGCCCGGTTAGAGCACACAGCATTTCCAATGCTGCACCTTCGACCGCTCGGTCACCTCTCCAGTCGCCCTGCTTTAGACAAAACCGCCCACCTCTTCGGATGAACGGCTTAATGGTGGCGGGTGAGGGTCACGATCCCCCGACCTGCGGATTATGATTCCGATGCTCTACCAACTGAGCTAACCCGCCATGCGTCAAAAACGTGGGGGATAATAACGAATCCCGGGCGAAGAGTCAATCCGAAAACCCAAAAAAATGAAAATCAGTGAAAAAATGAAACCGCGGCCCGTTTTTTTCACTTTGCCGCTTGCCTTTTGAAGCGCCCGGGCGTATTATCGCGAAAGTCTCACACCGAAGAAGGAGGTTCCCCATGACGCGATCAGCCGATGAACCCGGCGCGGCGATTCTTGTTGTTGAAGCCGCGCTCAACCCCGCCCGCTTCTCACGCTCCTCCATGATCATCCGCGGCATTTTCGCCGTTGTGATCGGCCTTTTGCTGACCGTCAGCCCCGGCGAATCCGCGGCCGGCATCGTGATGGGCATCGGCTTTCTGCTGATTCTCGACGCCGCAGTCCTCCTCGTTGCCGCCTTCAGCGCGAAAGGGCGCCTGCGCACAGCCTGCATCGTCTACGGCATCCTCATTTTCCTCACCGGCGCCATCGCCTTCACCAGCCCCATCCTCACCGGCGTGGTCTGGACGATCCTCATCGGCATCTGGCAGCTCGTCGCCGGCATCCACCTTTTGGCCGACGACCTGCCCATCAGCCGCGGGTGGGCCCGTTTTTCCGGCGGCATGGCCGTGCTCACCGGCTTCCTTTTCATCGTGTGGCCCGCGGCCAGCTTCCTCGCCTTCGCCTGGGTCGGCGGCCTCCTGCTCCTCGTGACGGGCGCCTCGCTCCTCATCGCCCCGCTCCTCAAACCCAAAAACTGAGCACCCCATGGAAAAGAACCCCTGGCTGGATTGGGCCGTCGAGCTCCAGGCCCTCGCCCAAACCGGGCTCACGTATTCGAAAGACGTCTTCGACCTTGAGCGTTTTACCCGCATCCGCGAGATCGCCGCCGAAATGGTCGCCCGGCAAACAGGCCTCGGCCTGGAGCGCGTGAAAGACCTTTTCTGCAACGAAACCGGCTACCAGACCCCCAAGCTCGATTGCCGGGCCGCCATTTTCCGCCGCGGCAAAATCCTCCTCGTGCGCGAGCGCGCCGGCCGCTGGGCCCTCCCCGGCGGCTGGGTCGATGTGCACCTTTCCGTGGCGGAAAACACCGTCAAAGAAGCCCGCGAAGAAGCCGGGATCGAAGTCGCCCCCGTCAAAGTCATCGCCGTGCAGGATCGCAACCGCCGCAACCCCCCGCGCTACGCCTACGGCATCTGCAAAATCTTCGTGCTCTGCATCGAAACCGGCGGCGCCTTCCGGGAAAACCCCGAAACCACCGCCCTCGATTCCTTTTCGCTTGATGATTTACCGCCCCTCGCCGAAGAAAAAGTCACCCGAGAACAAATCGCCATGTGCTTCGCCGCCCACGCCGACCCCGGCTGGCAAACCCTGCTCGATTAGCGCGCCTGTTTTTCTTCAACGCCGGCGGCTTCTTTTGCTTGCGCTTTCGCAGTGAATCGCTTATTCTGTGCCCATCATGGAAAAGATGTCGCAGAGCATGGAAGATTACCTGGAGGCGGTTTACCGGCTGAAAAGCACCACCGGCAAAGCGCGGGTCAGCGATATTTCACGGATGATCGCCGTGAAAATGCCCTCGGTCAACAAAGCCGTGGCCGAGCTCAAAAAGCTGGGCCTCGTGGATCAGGAGCCCTATGGTTCCGTGGAGCTGACCGACAAAGGCCGGGCCGCGGCGCGCACCGTGATCCTGCGCCACCGGCTGCTTTCGGAATTTTTGCAGATGCTCGGCGTGAGCCCCGAGGCCGCCGAGCACGACGCCTGCTCCATGGAACACATTCTCAGCGCCGAAACGCTGAACCGCATCATGGCCTTTGTCAAAGAGAAAAAAGCCGTAAAGGATTCCCCCCCGCCGGAAGAACCTGTTTCATAAATCGCGCGGCAAAAAAGCGAGGCGTTTTTTGCCTTCCTTTTTCGCCGCGTTTGGGGCATACTTGCCGCCGTTTTTTTGACGCTTTGAATCTGTAACTGGAGGATGAAAATGAACATGCCGCTTGCAATTTCAGCAGCCGCCATCCTGGCGGCTCTCACCGCCACGGAGGTTTGCGCCGTGCATATGACCGGTCTTTACGATGCCCCCCTGGGCGGCGAATGGGAACAGGAACAGAACCTCTCGCTCAACAAGGAACCCGCCCGCGCCTGGTTCGCCAGCTTCGCCGATACCGATTCGGCCCTCAAAATCCTCCCCGAAAACAGCCGCTGGTGGCGCTCGCTCGACAGCAAGACCGACTGGGCCTTCATGTGGTCGCCCGATCCCAATTCGCGCCCCAAAGAGTTCTACCGCATGGATTACGACGTCTCCAAATGGGATCGCATCACCGTGCCCTGCTCCTGGCAGGCCGAAGGCGCCAACCCCGAAAAGGGCCGCTACGGCACCCCCATCTACTGCAACCAGCCTTACCCCTTCAAACGCGACTGGCCCTTCGTGATGGGCGAACCGCCCAAAAGCTACACCAATTACGACGCCCGCAACCCCGTGGGCTCCTACCGCCGCGATTTCGACGTGCCCGCCGATTGGAGCGGCCGCCAGCTCTACCTTCAGTTTGACGGGGTCGACTCGTTCTTCTACCTCTGGGTCAACGGCAAATACATCGGCTACTCCAAAGATTCCCGCAACCCCGCCGCCTTCAATGTGAGCCGGTTCCTCAAACCGGGGCGCAACACCGTGGCCCTCGAAGTCTACCGCAACAGCGACGCCTCCTACCTGGAATGCCAGGATATGTTCCGCCTTTCGGGCATCTTCCGCTCCGTGTCGCTCTATTCTTTGCCCAACGTGCACGTGCGCGATTTCTTCGCCGTGACCGAGCCCGTAAAGGAAATCAACGGCGACTGGACCGTCACCGTCGACGCCGAGCTGAGCAATCTCCTTCCCCGCGAAGCCGACGCCAACGGCTACACCCTCGAAGCCAGGCTTTACGACGCCGACGGCCGCTTCGTCGCCCCCGTGAAACCCTCCGACCCGCCGTGGAACGGCATCGCCCAAAAGACCGTAGACCTCACCGGCCAGAAAAGCTACAAAACCGGCCTGCTGATGCGCTACGCCGCCCCCGCCCTCTGGTCCGCCGAAACCCCCAGCCTCTACACCCTCACCCTCGAAGTGCGCCACCCCGCCGGCATCCTCCTCGAAGTGGTTTCCGCGCAGCTCGGCTTCCGCAAGGTGGAAATCAAAGACGGCCGCTTCTTCGTCAACGGCGAAAAAATCAAGCTCAAAGGCGTCAACCGCCACGAAAGCGACCCCATGACCGGCCACACCGTCAGCCGCGAGCGCCAGGAGGAAGACGTGCGCCTCCTCAAGGAAGGCAACATCAACCACGTGCGCAACTCCCACTACCCCACCGATTCCTACTTCTACTACCTCTGCAACAAATACGGCATTTACCTTCAAGACGAAGCCAACATCGAATCCCACGGCTACTACTACGGCAAAGAATCCCTCTCCCACCCCGTGGAATGGCTCGATGCCCACGTCGACCGAATCATGAACATGGTCGAGCGAAACAAAAACCACCCCTCCATCGTCATCTGGTCCCTCGGCAACGAAGCCGGCCCCGGCCGCAACTTCCTCATCGCCGAGAAAACCATCAAAGCCCGCGACCTCACCCGCCCCACCCACTACGAGCGCAACAACAGCATCGTCGACATGGGCTCCAACCAGTATCCCTCCGTGGGCTGGGTCCAGTGGAAAGCCACTGATTCCAAAGCAACCAAGCCCTTCTACATCTCCGAATACGCCCACAACATGATGAACGCCCTGGGCAACTTCGCCGATTACCAGGAAGCCATCGAATCTTCCGACGTGATCCTCGGCGGCGCCATTTGGGATTGGGTCGACCAGGGCCTCTACATGAAGAACGCCGCCGGCACCCGCATTCTCGCCTACGGCGGCGACTTCGGCGACCAGCCCAACAGCGGTCAGTTTGTGTTCAACGGCACCATCCTCTCCGACCGCACCCCCGAACCCGGCTACCACGAAGTGAAGCACGTTTACCAAAACATCAAAACCACCAGCCCCGCCAAAGGCCGGCTCCTCATCCGCAACAAAAACTATTTCCGCGACCTCTCCGGCTACGATGCCCAGTGGGCGCTGTATGAAGACGGCCTCTCCGTGGCCTCCGGCCCGCTCACCCTCCCCGCCGTCGGCCCCATGAAGAGCGCCGAAACCGCCATGCCCGCCCAGGTCACCGGCTGCAAAATGAAGCCCGGCGCCCTCTACAGCCTGCGCATCCGCTTCACCCTCAAAAAAGATGAAGGCCTCCTCAAAGCCGGCTTCGAAGCCGCCTCCGACGACATCGCCCTCGAGAACCCCGCCCCCGCCAAGCCCCTCTTCCAGGCCAAAGCCGGGCCCCTCACCAAAACCGAAAAAGGCGATACCGTCACCTTCACCGGGGCCGACTTCAGCGCCACCTTCTCCCGCACCCTGGGCACCCTCGTGAAATACACCTGCCGCGGCGTCACCCTCATCGACCAGCCCATCGTCGTCGACGCTCTCCGCTGCCCCTCCAGCAACGAAGTGGGCACATCCCAGCAGTGGTTCGCCCAGGGCCTGCGCGTCATCGAGCAAAAAGCCCTTGATTTCACCGATCCCAAAGCCGAAAACAACGTCTTCAGCTTCAGCACCTCGGCCAAAGCCGCCGGCAAAACCCTCGAACGCCTCGACCGCTTTGGCGACACCAATACGAAAATCATTCCCCTCGAAACCAAACCCACCGAGCTCAACACCCACTTCATCGTCAACGCCGCCTGGCAGGTTTACCCCGACGGCACCATCGTGTGCCAGAGCGCCCTCCTTCCCCGAGGCCGCCCCATCGAGCTCGGCCGCCTCGGCTACTCCTTCACCCTCGCCAAAACCTTCGCCAACCTCGAATACTTCGGCGCGGGCCCCTTCGAAAACTACGCCGACCGCATGAGCGGCGCCTTCATCGGCCGCTACAGCTGCAAAGTGGCCGATATGGTCGTAGCCTACGGCCGCCCCAACGACATGGGCAACCGTGAAGCCACCCGCTGGGTCGCCCTCAGCAACGCCGCCGGCATCGGCCTCACCCTCGGCGCCCTCGACAAGCCCTTCGGCTTCTCGGCCCTCCCCTACACCGCCACCGAGCTCACCGAGACCATGCACCCCGCCGAGCTCCCCGAGGCCAAACACACCATCCTCACCCTCACCGCAGCCTCCCGCGGCCTCGGCGGCGCCTCCTGCGGCCCCGGCCCCCTGGATCGCGACATCCCCCGCGCCAACATTCCCTATACGCTCGACTTCTCCATCCGCCCCTTCGTGAAAGGCGAGCCCGCCCTCGCCCCCGACACGATCCGCGTGCCGAGGGTCGACGTTCCCAAGCCCATGCCCCCCCCGCCCGAGAAGTTCACCGTCGTGGAGTGCTCCAGCGCCGAACCCGGCGAAGGCAGCGCCCAGAACGCGGTCGACGGCGACCCCTCCACCCTGTGGCACTCCCAGTATGGCGTGACCCTCGGCAAGTATCCCCACGTGCTCGCGTTCGACACCGCCCGCGTGCGCCAGCTCGAAGGCTTCACCTACCTTCCCCGCCAGGGCGGCGGCCAAAACGGCAAAATCAAAGATTACCAGATCGAAGTGAGCCTTGACCTTAAAACCTGGGAAAAGGCGGCCAAAGGCGCCTTCGATTCCTCCTCCTCCCTCCAGAAAGTGATGTTTGGCCGCGTGATTCCAGCCCGCTACGTCCGCATCACCGCGCTCAGCGAAATCAACGGCCAGGAATTCGCCTCCGCCGCCGAATTCGGCATCATTGAAAAGCGGTAACCCTTTTCGGGCAAACGCCAAAAAGCCTCTCCCAAAACGGGAGGGGCTTTTTTTATTTTTTAAAATCTCCAATCGAAACCTACTCTAAGGAAAGGATGCGGTAGATTTTGTCGCCGGGGCGGCAGCGGGGGGCGGGGAGGGTGCACCAGTCGCCGCGGCGGGCGTGGTGGAGGATCTTTTCATCCTGGCGGAGCTCCGCGGCGGTGAACTCCGCAACGCCGGTGGCGGGGCCGTGGATGGCGAGGCGATCGCCGGGGGTGAGGGTGTGGTCGTGTAAAAGGATGTGGGCGATGCGGGGGGTCTGGTAGTAATTCACGACGGTGCCGAGGTAGATTTTTTTTTCGGTGGCCTGGTTTTCATCGGTCTCGCAAAATGGGTTGTCGCCGGGGCGGCCGAGGAGGAGACCGGTGCCGAAGGGGCGGTGGTACACGCGGTCGACTTGGCTCTGGAGCTCGGCAAGGAGGGGCTCGGACCAGGTGCCGGCGGCGATGGCGCTGAGCCCGCGGCGATAGGCGGCGGTGACGGTTTTGACGTATTCCGGGTTGCGGGCGCGGCCTTCGATTTTGAGGGCGGCGGCGCCGCTGGCGACGAGGCGGGGGAGGATGGGCAGGGTGCAGAGGTCGCGGGCGGAGAGGAGGTAGTGGGGGCCTGCGATGAATTGGGCCTGGCTGCCGGGGCCTTGGGGCTCTTCGGTGATGCGGTATTGCCGGCGGCAGGGCTGGAGGCATTGGCCGCGGGAGGCGGAGGGGCCGTAGGCCTCTTGCGAGAGGTGGCAGCGGCCGCTTTGGGCGAGGCATTGGGCGCCGTGGGCGAAGATTTCGATGGGGATGGGGCTTTCGGCTGTGATTTGGCCGATTTCCCGGAGGGTGCATTCGCGGGCGAGGACGATGCGCCGGGCGCCGAGGTCGGCGAGGAGTTTGGCGCTGGTGATGTTGGCGCAGGAGAATTGGGTGGAGATGTGGATGGGGATGCCCAGCTCGCGGCAGAGGGCGAGGGTGGCGAGGTCGCCGACGATGGCGGCGTGGATCCAGGGGCGGGCGGTTTCGAGGTGCCGGCGGAGGGCTTCCAATTCGTTTTGGTAGATGAGGGTGTTGACGGTGAGGTAGAGGTTGGCGTTTTTTTCGCGGCAGGCCCGGGCGGCTTGGGGGAGGTTTTCGAGGGTGAAGGCTCCGGTGACGGCGCGGCGCATGTTGAAGGCGCCGATGCCGAGGTAGATGGCGTCGGCGCCGGAATCGAGGGCGGCGGTGAGGGAGGCGAAGTCGCCGGCGGGGGCGAGGAGCTCGGGCGTGGTCATATTACCGGCGGATGGCGGCGAGCATTTCGGCGACGGCGGCCTGGATGCCGGTGGCGAGGGCGCGGGCGATGATGCTGTGGCCGATGTTGAGGGTGTGGAGGGAGGGGATGGCGAGGAGGGGTTTGACGTTTTGGGCGGTGAGGCCGTGGCCGGCGTTGACTTGGAGGCCGAGGCGGTGGGCTTCCTGGGCGGCGGCGACGATGCGCTGGAGCTCGGCGTGCTGTTCGGCGCCGGCGGCGAGGGCGTAGGCGCCGGTGTGGAGCTCGATGCAGGAGGCGCGGAGGTGGACGGCGGCGTGGATCTGGGCGGGGTCGGGGTCGATGAAGAGGCTGACGCGGGTGCCGTTTTGGGTGAGGGCGCGGATGGTGGGGGCGAGGGTGGCGATCTGGGAGGCGGCGTCGAGCCCGCCTTCGGTGGTGAGCTCCTCGCGGCGCTCGGGTACGAGGCAGACTTCGCGGGGGGCGGTTTCGAGGGCGATGGCGAGGACGTCGGGATTGTTCGCCATTTCGAGGTTCATGTGGGTTTTAAGGGTTTTGCGCAGGGTGTAGACGTCGGCGGTTTGGATGTGGCGGCGGTCTTCGCGCAGGTGGATGGTGATGCTGTGGGCGCCGGCGTGTTCGCAGAGGCCGGCGATTTGGGCGAGGTCGGGGTAGGGGGTGCGGCGGGCCTGGCGGAGGGTGGCGGCGTGGTCGATGTTGACGCCGAGCTGGATGGGGTTCATGGGGTTTCCTGGGGTGTGCGGCGGAAGTGGTTTCTGGCCCAGATGCTCAGGACCATGCGGAAGGCTTCGAAGGCGATGTTGATGTGCATTTTGGAGGTTCCGGCCGCGCGGTCGGCTAAGACGATGGGGATTTCGACGACGCGGTGGCCGGTGATCCAGGCGGCGTGGGTGGTTTCGATCTGGAAGGAGTAGCCGTTGGAGGTGATGCGGTCGAGGTCGATGGCGGCGAGGGTGGCGGCGCGGAAGCATTTGTAGCCGCCGGTGGGATCGCTGACGGGCATGCCGGTGACGAGGCGGACGTAGCGGCCGGCGCTGGTGCTGAGGAGGAGGCGGTGCATGGGCCAGTTGAGGACGCGGACGCTGCCGCCGGTGTAGCGGGAGCCGATGGCGATGTCGGCCTCGCCGCGGCGGATGGGGTCGAGGAGGCGGGGGAGGTCGGCGGGGTTGTGGGAGAAGTCGGCATCCATTTGGATGATGTAGTGGTAACCGGCGGCGAGGGTGTGGCGGAAGCCGGCGACGTAGGCCCGGCCGAGGCCTTCTTTGCCGGGGCGGTGGAGCACTTTGATGCGGGGATCGTGCTGGGCGAGGGCGTCGGCAAGCAGCCCGGTGCCGTCGGGGGAATTGTCGTCGACGATGAGGAGGTCGCTGTCGGGGAGGTTTTTCAGGACGGCGCGGGCGATGGGTTCGATGTTTTCGCGTTCGTTGTAGGTGGGGATGATGACGATGCTGGTGTTCATGCTGGAAACGATACCATAAACGGGGGTGGGGGGCAACTCCGAATCATTGGCTGACGCGGGTGCTGATGGATTGGGTGGCGTAGATGCGCCAGTCGCTGCCGGTGCGGTGGAGCTCGTAGCGGTCGGTGCGGTATTGGGTCTCGAAGGGGAGACCGGCGCGGCGGGCGACGGTCATGTCGGCCTGGAGGAGGATGCGGTTCTTTTCGTAGGCGATGGTTTGGGTGGCGTCGATGCGGTAGGTGAGGGTGTAGCGGGTGAAGAGGGTGGCGAGCGCGTCGACGAGGGCTGCGCGCTCGGGGGAATCGGGAGTGAAGAGGGTGTTGATGGCGGCGATGTTTTGGGTTTCGAGGCTGGCGGCGTAGCGGGCGAGGGTGGCGGCGGCGGCGGTTTCGGCTTTTTCTCTGGCGGTGTTGCAGGCGGTGAGCAGGAGGAGGGGAAGGAGGAGGATGAGGTGTTTCATGGGGTGGCCTTTTGCTGGATGGCGCGCATGGCGGTTTCGATTTGCTGCTGGAGGCTGTCGCGGTTCTGACCGCTGTGGGGGATGGGGGGGAGGAGGGTGAGGGTGATGCGGGGGAAGGGGCGGCGGTTTTGCTTTTGGTAGGAGAGGAAGCTGCGGCCGGCGCCGGCGATGGCGATGGGGAGGATGGCGGCTTGGGCGCGGGCGGCGATGAAGGCGGCGCCGGGCTGGATGGGGGAGAGGGCGCCGTCGGTGGTGATGCGGCCTTCGGGGAAGATGACGCAGGGGCGGTCGGCCTGGAGCTGGGTGATCATGGCGCGGAGGGCGCCGGAGCTGTGGGGGTCGACGGGGTAGAAGTTGACCAGGGGGGCGAGGGCGCGGATGTACCATTTGGCGGCCCAGGCGGTGTCGATGGCGAAGCCGAGGCGGTCGGGGATGTAGGCGGCGAGGAGGATGCCGTCGAGCAGGGAGACGTGGTTGGCGATGACGAGGGTGCGGGGGCCGGCCTGGGTGTAGTGGCTGTGGCCGGTGATGCCGACGCGGAAGAGGGGGGTGAGCAGGAGCTGGAAGATGCCGCGGAGAATGTCGGCAGGGCGCAGGGCGGCGAGGATGAGCAGGACGGCGAGGCTGGCCCAGCCCGTGACGCGGATGACGCCGGTGACGCTGATCCCCGCTTTGAGGAGGAGCATGACGGTGAGTGAGGCGGCGGCCATGGCGAGGGCGTTGACGATGTTGTTGGCGGCGACCATGCGGGCGACGTGTTGTTTGGGCGATGCGTATTGGATGAGGGTGTTGAGCGGCACGATGAAGGCGCCGCAGGCGGTCGCGGCCGCAAGGAGGCTGATGAGGATGGCGCGGCCTTCGGGGGCGCGGAAAAGCTGCGCGGCGGGGGTGGCCTGGGGGTGGAGGGCCGCGAAGGTTTCGCAGGCGCCCGCAAGGGGGATGAGGCTCAGGGCCATGCCCAGGGCGGCGAAGGGCACCGGCGTGGTCTGGACGATGCCTCGCATGGCGCGCCCGGCGATGAAGGCGCCCAGGCCGATGCCCAGGGTGAAGATCATGAGGAAGACGGGGATGGCACCCGGCACATGGAGGGTGTTTTTACAGAGGGAGGGAATTTGGGCGAGCAGGACGATGCCCAGCACCCAGAACCAGCTGCCGGCGATGATGGCGAAGAAGACTTCGGGCAGGCGGGCGGCTTCGCGGATGAGGCGCCCGGTTCCGGCTGCGGGGTTGCGGTCGATTGTGAGGCCGGGGTCTACGGGCGGGAGGCGGGGAATGGCGCGGCTGGCGATGTAGCCGATGACCGCGAAGAGGAGGAGCAACCCCCACACGACGGGTTTGCCGCAGGGGTATTTCATGAGGATGGATCCGGCGAGGGTGCCGCCGATGATGGCGAGGTAGGTGCCCGCTTCGAGGAGGGCGTTGGCGCCGACGAGCTCTTTTTCGCTGAGCAGCTGGGGGAGGGTGGCGTATTTGGCGGGGCTGAAGAAGGTCGATTGCATGCCCATGAGGAAGAGGAGGGCCGCCATGGGGACGGGGCTGGGGATGTAGAGGGCGAGGCCGGCCAGAAGCATGAGGCCGAGCTCCCAGATTTTGGTGCGGCGGGCGATGAGGTCGCGGGGAAATTTGTCGGAAAGCTGGCCGGCGGTGAGGGAGAAGAGGAAGTAGGGGGCGATGAAGACGGCGGAGAAGAGGTTGATGGCGAGGTCGCCGCGGGCGACTCCGCCGACGATTTCGGGGTGGAGGGTCACGAGGAGGATGAGGGCGTTTTTGAGGAAGTTGTCGTTGAATGCCCCGAAGAACTGGGTGATGAAGAGGGGCATGAAGCGGCGGTCGGTGAAGATGGGCATGGGGATCTGCTCTAACGCGGGAGGCTTTGGAGGAAGGCGGCGAGTTTTTCGAGGGTGAGGGGCTTGTAGAGAATGCCGGTGAAGTCGGCGTCGTGGATGTTGGTGTCGGCGGTGACGGCGTAGACGGGGAGGGGGGGGCGGTCGAGTTTTTTGATGTGGTCGCGGAGCTCCTGGCCGCTCATGTGGGGCATCCAGAGGTCGGTGAGGATGATGTCGGCGGGGCCGTTGGCGCGGAGGTAGGTGAGGGCGGTTTCGCCGCTTTCGAAGGTGATGCAGGCGGCGCCGAGGCGGGTGAGCATTTTTTCGAGGACTTTGAGGTTCATGGGCACGTCGTCGACCAGGATCATGCGCAGGGGGGGGAGGCCGGGGCGGGCGGCGGCGGGGGGAAGGGCGGGTTGCTCGGGGTCGGCCAGGGGAAGGGCGCCGGGGAGGATGTGGGGAAGGGTGACGGTGAAGGTGGTGCCTTGGCCGAGCTGGCTGGCGACGTCGATCGTGCCTTCCATGTTGTCGACGAGGCGGTGGGTGATGGCCAGGCCGAGGCCGGAGCCTTCGAAGACGCGGTTGCCGCGGGTCTGGCTGTCTTGCGAGAAGGGGGTGAAGAGGCGTTTGAGGAATTCGGGGGCGATGCCTTCGCCGGTATCGGCGACGGCGAGGGTGAGGGTCTGGGTGGGGGCGTCGTAGGCGAGGCGGAGGGTGACGGTGCCTTGGCGGGTGAATTTCACGGCGTTGCCGAGGAGGTTGAAGAGGATCTGGCGGATGCGGAGTTTGTCGAAGACGAGGGCGGGGGGGAAGCCGGGGGCGACGTCGAGGGCGAGGTCGGTGTGGTTGGAGCTGGCGCGGACGCGGAAGATGGGGAGGAGCTCGGCGGCGAGCTGGGAGAGGTCGATGGTGTCGCGGCTGAGGGCGACGGGGCCTGAATCGAGGCGGGAAAGGTCGAGGACGTCGTTAATCAACGTGAGGAGGGCTTGGCCGGCGGTGCGGATGGCGGCGAGGCTGGCGGTGTGTTCTTCGGGGCTGACGGTGCTGTCCTGAAGGAGCTCGCTGAAGCCGATGACGGCGTTGAGAGGGGTGCGCAGCTCGTGGCTCATGGTGGCGAGGAAGGTGCTTTTTGCGCGGTCGGCGGCTTGGGCGGCTTCGGCGGCGGCTTGGAGCTTGCGCTCGTTTTCTTTGATTTGGGTGACGTCGTGAGCGGTCTGGATGAAGTAGACGAGGGTGCCGTTGCGGTCGTAGACGGGTTGGATCTGGCTGAGGTATTCGCGCCCGGCGAGGGTGAGGTTGAAGTGTTCGGTGGGTGTGCCGGAGCGGATGAGGCGGTCGAGGGGGCAGTCTTCGGCGGCGCGTTCGTTGCCGCAGATGACCTGGTAGCAGGGCTTGCCGACGACGTCTTCCCTGTGTTTGCCGAGGGCTTCGAGGGCGGCGGTGTTGATGGCGAGGACTTGGTGCTCGGGGGTGAAGAGGATGATGGGGGTGTTGATGGTCTCGAAGAACTGTTTTTGGATGTGGATGTTGTCGAGGGCGGCGTCGCGGTAGGATTTGCGCTGGATGGCTGAGCTGTAGATGGCGGAGGCGCCTTTGAGGATGGCTTCGATCTGCTCGGTGATGGTCTGCTGGCGGTGGACGTAGTCGACGCCGAGGAACCCGATGACGTTTTGATTGTGGTGGAGGTCGACGACGGCGATTGAGCGGATGCCCTGGAGGGTGAGGATGGTGACGACGTGCTGGTCGAAGCCGACGACGGGGCTGCGGATGTCGTCGACCTTCAGGATGCCGTGCCTGGCGATGTGTTCGGACCATTCGGCGGGGATGGGGATGGCCTGGAGCTGGTCTTTGAAGGGCATGATGCCGGGGGCGACCCATTCGCAGGTGTTGTCGGTGATGGTTTTTGTTTTGTTGCGGTAGGTGAAGGTGTAGCAGCGGTCGGCCTGGAGGGCCTGGCCGATGATGCCGAGGATGTTGGTCATTACGGTGTCGAGGTCGTTTTCCTGGGCGGTGCAGGCGAGGCAGCGCTGGAGCACGTCTTCGGCGATGAGTGTTTCGCGGGTTTCCAGGGCGTGGGCGAGGGCTTGTTTTTCGGCGGCGCGGCGGCAGGCGCGGCGGTTCTGGCGAAGGGTGAAGAGGGCGGCGAGGGCGGTGACCCAACCGGCGGCGGCAAGGAAAAGTGTTGTCAAGTTGCCCATAGGCTCGTATGCTCCGAAAGCGGAATGATGAAATAATTATTGAGCTATATGGTAGCACACTTCCGGTTGCGGTGTCAACCCAAAGCGGAGACGGTTTATTTGTCAAGCGATGCGGTTGATTGTTTTGTTTTTAGGCGGGGGGGCTGAGGTGTTTGCCGGGGTAGTCGATGCCCAGGGCCTGGTATTTGGCTTCGCCGAGGGTGTGGTAGGGGAGGGAATCGAAGCGCTGGATGTTGAGGCCGGCGGTGAGGCGGCGGGTGGCGGCGGCTTCGCGGGGGGTGTCGTTGAGGCCGCGTGCGGCGACCTGGCGGAGCCAGATGGGTTTGCGGGTTTGGCGCAGGTGGGCGAGGGTGCGGAGAAGGGGTTTGAAGGGGTGGCCGGTGATGGCGGCGTAACGGCGGGGAAAGGGTGATTTGAGATCGAGGAGGATGAGGTCGGCGGCGTCGAGGCAGGCGAGGGCGGGGGGGGTGGAGAGGGCGCCGGAGGTGTCGAGGGCGGTGTGGATGCCTTCGCGGCGGAGGGCGTTGAGGATGGCGAGGGTGAAACGGGGCTGGAAGAGGGGCTCGCCGCCGGTGAGGGTGACGCCGCCTTCGTTGCCGAAGTAGATTTTTTGGCGCTGTGCGCGGATGAGGATTTCTTCGACGCTGGCCTCTCTTCCGCCTTCGGGGGGCCAGGCGTCGGGGTTATGGCAGTAGATGCAGCGCAGGGGGCAGCCCTGGAGGAAGACGAGCAGGCGCAGGCCGGGGCCGTCGAGGGTGCCGAGGGTGTTGAAGGAGTGAAGGCGGCCGGTGTCAGAGGCAGGCATGGCAGGTTCGGGCGATGACTTCGTCTTGGTGTTTGCGGCTGAGGCTGTTGAAGGCGACGGCGTAGCCGGAGACGCGGATGGTGAGGTTGGGGTAGCGCTCGGGGTGGGCCTGGGCTTCGAGCAGGGTGGCGCGGTCGAGGACGTTGACGTTGAGGTGGTGGGCGCCTTGGGCGAAGTAGCCGTCGAGCAGGGCGGTGAGGTTTCGGGTTTGCTCGGGGGGGGTGGGGCCGAGGGTGGAGGGGGTGATGGTGAAGGTGTTGGAGATGCCGTCGAGGCAGGTGGCGTAATTGAGCTTGGCGACGGAGTTGAGGGAGGCGATGGCGCCGTTTTTGTCGCGGCCGTGCATGGGGTTTGCGCCGGGGGCGAAGGGGGCTCCGGCGGGGCGGCCGTCGGGGGTGGCTCCGGTTTTTTTGCCGTAGACGATGTTGGAGGTGATGGTGAGGAGGGAGAGGGTGGGCTGGGCGCGGCGGTAGCAGGGGTGCTTTCGGAGCTCGGCGGAGAAGGTTTCGGCGATGAGGCGGGCGATGGAGTCGGCGCGGTCGTCGTCGTTGCCGAAGGTGGGGTAGTCGCCTTCGACGGTGAAGGAGGTGGTGATGCCGCGGGCGTCGCGCACGGGGGTCACGCGGGCGTATTTGATGGCGCTGAGGGAATCGGCGGCGACGGAGAGGCCGGCGGCGCCCATGGCCAGAAAGCGGTGGACGTGGGTATCGTGCAGGGCCATCTGGATTTTTTCGTAGGCGTATTTGTCGTGCATGCTGTGGATGACGTTGAGGGTGCTCACGTAGAGCCTGGCGAGCCAGGCAAGGTAGCCTGCGAAGGCTTCCCAGGTGCGGTCGTAATCGAGCGGGCCTTCGGGGGGGAGGGGAATTTCGGGGGCGATCGGGCGGCCTTTTTCTTCTTCGCGGCCGCCGTTGAGGGCGAGGAGGAGCACTTTGGGGAGGTTGGCGCGGGCGCCGAAGAACTGCATCTGCTTGCCGATGCGCATGGCCGAGACGCAGCAGGAGATGGCGTAGTCGTCGCCGAAGGCGGGGCGCATGAGATCGTCGTTTTCGTATTGGATGGAATCGGTGGCGATGGACATGCGGGCGCAGTAGTTTTTCCAGCCGCGGGGGAGATCCCGGGCCCAGAGCACGGTCATGTTGGGCTCGGGCGCGGGGCCGAGGTTGGAGAGGGTGTGGAGCATGCGGAAGGCGGTGCGGGTGACGAGGGGGCGGCCGTCTTCACCCATGCCGCCGAGGGCTTCGGTGGTCCAGGTGGGGTCGCCGGCGAAGAGTTCGTTGTAATCGGGGGTGCGGAGCTGGCGGCTCATGCGGAGCTTGAGCACGAAATCGTCGACGAGTTCCTGGGCGGCGGCTTCGGTGAGGCGGCCGGCGGCGAGGTCGCGCTGGAAGTAGACGTCGAGAAAGCCGCTGACGCGCCCGAGCGACATGGCCGCTCCGTTTTGCTCTTTGATGGCTCCGAGGTAGGCGAAGTAGAGGTGTTGCACGGCCTCGCGGGCGCTTTGGGCCGGCCGGGCGATGCTGATGCCGTACATGAGGGCCATCTCTTTGAGGCGGCCGAGGAAATCGATCTGGCGCCAGACGTCTTCCCTGAGCTGAATGGCGGCCTCGGTCATGCCCTCTTCGCCGGCGCCGATGGCGGCGAGGTCTTTTTGCTTTTCCTCAATGAGGCGATCCACGCCGTAGAGGGGCACGCGGCGGTAATCGCCGATGAGGCGGCCGCGGCCGTAGGCGTCGGGCAGGCCGGTGAGGATGCCGGCCGAGCGCACGGCGCGCATGTCGTCGGTATAACAGCGGAAGACCCCGTCGTTGTGCGTGGTGCGGTACATGAACTGGTGGCGCAGCAGGGGGTTGATGGCGTAGCCGTAGGCCTCGCAGGCCTGTTCGGCCATGCGGAAGCCGCCGAAGGGGTTCACGGCGCGCTTGAGGGGCGCATCGGTCTGAAGGCCCACGATGAGCTCGTTGGCCCGGTCGAGATAGCCGGGCACATGGCTGAGCACGGAGGAGGCGTTGACGGTGTCGACGTCGAGCACGCCGCCCTTTTCGCGTTCTTTCCGGCGGAGCGCTTCATATTTGCGGTTGAGCTCGACCGTGCGCGGCGTGGGCGGGGCGAGAAAGGAATCGTCGCCCTCATAAGGGGAATAGTTGCGCTGGATGAAATCGCGCACATCGATGGAATCGCACCAGGGACCTTGGGCAAACGGCTGATAATCGGGCATGGCACACCTCCGGTTGAAGCGTTGCTCAGTGACACGCCCAGGCGACCGGCGCTGAACCTTCCGCCCCTCCCGTGTGGTTCTCCACTGTATTCGCCAGTCAGGGCAGACGGGTTCCAGTATAGCAAACCCGCGCCTGCGAAAGGAAGCTTTTTTGGCGGAAAATGAAACTCGGCTTTATTTCGCAGTGTTTTTCATGCGGAGTTGCCAGGAGCCCCGCCATCGGTAAAACGCGTCTTGCCGGTTGCAGGCGGCAAAAAGAATCGGTTTTTCGTTGTTTTGATTGAAGGTTTTGAGGTATTGTCTGCGCCGGAAAGGAAAATTCAGCATGAAACCTGCCGCTCCGCGCACCGTCTGGGTCGACGTGCTCCGCTTTCTCGCCGTGTGGATGGTGATGGCCTCTCACACCGCCGACAATATCGCCGACCGCACCGCCGAGATCGCCGAAAATTACGACCACTTTCTCTGGCGCACCGCGTTCGGCTGCCTCATGCGCCCCTGTGTGCCCTTTTTCGCCATGATCACCGGCTTTCTGCTGCTGCCCGTGAAGGCCGATATGGGCGTTTTCTATAAAAAACGCATTCCCCGCGTGGCGGTTCCCTTCTTCATCTGGGCGGCGTTCTACACCTTCTTCCCGTGGTTGCTGACCCTCATCGGCCAGCCCTTCGAGCTGGCCAAGGTGTTCTTCGCCTGGGCCGACCCGCAGGCGGGGTCCCTGGCGGAATCGGCCCGTGAAACAGCGCTGCTGGGCATCAACTTCAACCTCTACACCACCCACTTGTGGTACATGTACATGCTGATCGGCCTTTATCTCTATATGCCCATCTTCTCCGCCTGGCTTGAGAAAGCCGCCGCGAAGGCCAAGCTGACCTACCTCGGCATCTGGATCCTCACGCTCTTCATTCCGTTTGTGCGCGCCTTCAACCCGATGGCCTGGCCCGGCGGCGCCAACATCTGGGGCTCCTGCTCGTGGAACGATTTCCATGCCGTCTACTACTTCGCCGGCTTCAGCGGCTACCTCCTCCTCGGCCACCTCCTCGGGCGGATGCCTCCGCTCAACTGGCCCAAAACCCTCCTCGCCGCCGTGCCCGCCTTCGCCGCCGGCTACGCCATCGCCCTTCTCGGCTTCCGCCACGCCTGCCGGATCCCCGGCGCCACCGAAGCGCAAATGGAGCTCTACTACACCTTCTGTTCGCCCCAGGTTGCGCTCATGACGGCGGGCGGCTTTCTCTTCATTCGCCGGCTGGTGCCGACCGCGGCCCGCCGGTTGCGCGCGGCCGGCGCGCCCATGAGGAAAATCGAAGGCCTCCTTGCCGTGTTTACCCAATGCGCCTTCGGCATTTACCTTGCCCACTACCTCTTCCTCGGCCCCGTGTACGCCTGGACTCAGACCTTCCCCACGCCCTTCATCCTCAACCTCTTCCTCGGGTCGGTCATCACCTTCCTGGCCACCTGGCTTGTGGTGTGGGGCCTGGCCAAACTCCCCGGATCGAAGTGGGTCATTGGGTGATTGCCAAGGCGGCGCGCGTGTGCTACACTGAGGAGCGTAAGTTAAAGGAGGTTCATATGAACAGTGAAGTTACACTCCGCCTGGTGGAACCCGCGAAAGCCGTCACCATCCGTTTCACGACCGACATGCTCAACCTCTCCTCCGAGATGCGCAGAGCCTACGGCGAAATCGCCGGCCTCCTCTCGGAGAACAACTACATCCGCGAAGGCAACGTCTTCGCCCTTTACCACGACGAAGCCTTCTCCCCCGATTCCATCGACGTGGAGTGCGGCGTGACCCTCGACAACGACCTGCCCCCCTTTGGCCGCGCCTCCTGCCGCACCGTCGAAGGCGGGCTCATGGCCTGCATCACCCATCGCGGCCCCTACGAAGAGCTCTACGGCGCCTATCAGGCCCTCATGGCGTGGGCGCTGGGCAACGGTTACCTTCCCCGACCCCCCATGCGCGACGTCTACCTCAACGACCCCGCCCAGGTGCTCCCCGCCGAGCTCGAGACCGAAATCTACTGCCCCGTGGTGAAAGCCCCCGAATGAAACAGGCCCGGCCCGAGCTCTTCTTTCTCGCCGTAATTGCCGCCGCGGCGATCTGGTCGGGCCTCCACCCCCTCGACCGGGCCGTGTGGCGCGCCGAAATGGTCACCCCCGCCCTTGTGTTTCTCGGCCTCGCTTTCACCTGGCGCCGTTTCCGCTTCTCAGCCTTCAGCTACGGCATCGTGACCTGCTGGATCGTGCTTCAGCTCGTGGGCGCGCACTACTCCTTTGAAAAAGTGCCCTTTGAATGGCCGAGCCGCTGGTTCGGCTTCGAGCGCAACCACTATGACCGCGTGGCTCATTTCGCCGTGGGCCTCTTCGCCTGGCCCGCCGCCGAGTTTTTTCACCGCCGCCGCTGGGCGCCCGCGCCCGCCGTCGCCGCCTTCTTCGGAGCCGCCGCGATCATTGCCGTGGCGGGGCTTTGGGAGCTCGTGGAATGGGTCTACGCCGAATGGGAAGGCGGAGACCTCGGCGCCGCCTTCCTCGGATCCCAGGGCGATGTGTGGGATGCGCAGAAAGACATGCTCATGGATACCCTCGGCGCCCTCCCCGCCGCCGCCGCTTACGCTTTAACCCCCAAGGAAAAACAGCATGACCCTCAAAGAAATTGAATCGATTCTCGACGTCGAGCTCGATGCCGCCTGCCACCACGTCTCCAAACTCGTCACCGATCCCGACCTCCTTCTGTGGGATTTCGAACAATCGGCCGACGTCGCGGGCTTCGTCACCGTTGAAATGAATGAAGACGACGAGGCGACCCCGCCCACCCTCTCCATCGCCGTGATCATCGACAGCGCCACCGACCTCTCCCGCGACGAGCTCCTCGACCTCCTCGAGCTCAACGCCCTCCTCTACGACGCCACCCTCATCGCCGAAGATTACCAGAGCGAGACCATGATCTGCATCCAGTGGAAAACCCCGCTCGCCGCCTTCACGCCCGGCTGCTTCAACGAACGCGTCGCCCACCTCCTCAACCAATACGACCGCTTCGGCGAAGACCCGCAGTAACCGCCTCCAGAGCAGGTTTAAATTGAGAAGTTTCAATCTTAATATGCTTTAGAGCATATTTCGATTGATCTTTCCGCTTTCTCTCGGTGCTTTTTGTTTTTGAACTTCACCCTTTCAGATCGCCGTAGCGCTGTTAAGGCTCACCTCAAGCGTTTGTCAAAACCAAAATTCACCTTCGCAAAATCCGGAAATCTCATTCGAAACATGCTCTAAAGCGCCGTTCCCTTGACCGGCCTTGTGAGCAGCTCCACCGCCACACCCTCCAGCTTCAACAGGCGGATTTTCTTTTCAAGGCCGCCCGCATAGCCCGTGAGGCTGCCGTCGGCGCCGACGACCCGGTGGCAGGGAATGATGATCGAAACGGGGTTGTGCCCCACCGCGCCGCCAACGGCCTGGGCGCAACCGCCCAGCTGCCTGGCGATCGCGCCGTAGGTGGTCACCTCGCCGTAGGGAATCGCGCGAAGAACCCTCCACACAGCCTGGCGGAAGGCGCTCCCCTGCGGCGCCAGCGGAAAAGCCGCCTCGGGATTTTCTCCGGCAAAATAGCGGTCGAGCCATGCCTGGGCGCGGTCGAAAACCGGCAGGGCCTTTTCAAGCGGGTTTTTCAATGTGGCGGCATCGTATTTCTGCCCCTTCATCCAAAGGCCGATAATGGCCTCGCCGTCGCTCGCCAAGGTGAGCGGCCCGATCGGCGAAGCGCAGGTCAGGGTAAAATGATTCATGGGGAGACTCCAAAACCCAAATCAGAGACGGTTTGAACAAGAGCGGAAGAGGCGTGGCCGAGGATAACCCGGGTGGCTGAAAACTGGCGCCGGAGGGGATAGTCTCGCCGGAGGGAATCGAAATGGCGGCGGCGTTCGGCGGGGTCTTCCGAGATGGAAGCCTTGAAGCGGGCGCTGTCGCCCGCCACATCGCACACGGTTGAAGCCAGGCGCCGGAGCACGGCTTCATCGGGCTCGCCCGCGCCCGCGCAGGCGATTTCCGGCACGGGCGGCGGCGGCAGGGCCGGAATGGGGCCGGGCTCGGCGCCCAGAAACCGGCAGGCGGCCTCGTAGACCATCGCGGCGCCGTTGACTTTGCCTTCGTAGGCGTGGCCGGCGACGTGGGGCGTGGCGAGCAAGGCGAGGCGGGCCAGGGCGGGAGAGAAGGCGGGTTCGCCCTCCCAGCAATCGATCACCGCATCGGAGAGGGCGCCGCGCTCAAGGGCGCGGGTGAGGGAATCGTTGCAGACCACGGCGCCCCGGGCCATGTTGACGAGGACTGCGCCGCGTTTCATGCAGGCCAGCGCGCGCTCGCCGATGAGGTGATGCGTCTCGGGCGTGAGCGGGGTGTGCAGGGTGAGCGCGTCGGCCTCCGCAAGAAGGGTTTCGAGCGGAAAGAAGCCCTGCGCCTCCACATCGGCGGGGTCGGCCTGGCGGGGCGGGTCGCAGCAGAGCACGCGCATGCCCAGCGCCCGGCCGGCCTTGGCGATGCGCCGCCCCACATTGCCTGCGCCGACCACGCCCAGAGTCTTGCCGCGCCAGGCGCGGTTGCGGCGGGCGCCGGTTTCGAGGAGGGCGGCGGTGAAATAGTCGGCCACGCTTTCGGCGTTGCAGCCGGGGGCGTTGGCCCAGGCGATGCCGCGGGCCTGAAGCCAGGGGATGTCGAGATGGTCGGTGCCGATGACCCCCGACCCGATGAAACGCACGCGGCTGCCTTCGAGCAGGGTCGCGTTGGCGCGGGTGGTGCTGCGGATGATGAGCAGATCGGCCTCGCGCACGTCGCCGGCGGCCAAGGTGCGGCCGTCTTTGAGGGAGACGGTTCCCAGGCGGCCGAAGAGCTCGGCGGCGAGAGGGATCGCGCGATCGCAGACGATGTTCATGAGGCGGAATCCGGCGGCGGGGGGGTGCGCTTGGTTTTGGGCAGGCCGGGTGCGTTGGCGCGGCGGTCGCCGAGCAGTTTTTTCAGGAAGGCGGGAGCGAGGGAGTAGCCCTTGCCGCACATGTGGCAGAAGATTTCCGTGGGGTCGGGCTTGGCGGCAAGCTCTTCAAGCTCGGGCACGGAGAGCGCGGCGATGGCGTTTTCGATTTTTTCGCGGGAACAGCGGCAGGCGAAGGTGAGCTTGCGGGGGGGGTCTTGAACCCAGTCGGTGATGCCCAGAAGGGCGCCGATCTCGGGAATGCCGGCCTCGGCGTCGAGCAGATCCTGCACGGCGCCGTCTTCAAAATGAGCGAACGTGGCCTCGAAGGCCTCCTCGTCGCCATCCGGGAGGCAATCGAGGAGCACGCCGCGGGCCTTTTGGAGGTAGCCGCCGGAAGAGACCACGGAAAGCTGGCAGATGGCGTCGCGCTGGAGCGATTCATCGTAATAGCGCTCCACCGTCTCGGTGAGGGTGGGGTTCTCGAGGGTGAAGACGGAGTGCGAGAGGATTTTTCCCGGAATGGAGCGGATGATGCGGCAATCGGCCTGGGTGCCGAGCGCCTTTTCGACGATCGCCTCATCGTCTTCCTCCGAAGCGTCGAGATCCGCAAGGAGCTTTTGGTTGGTGTAGCCGCGCAGGGAACCGTCGGCGGCGGCCTCCACGAGCAGGCCGCCGATGGCGCCGTTGGGGAAGGTCATCTGGAGCGAGATCGTTTCGTCGCGCTGAGCGAGCTCGTTTCCCAGCAGGGCGATTCCCGCAAGCGCCTCGGCCTGCACGAGACCCGCCACCGGGCCGCACAGATGGCTCTGCTCCAGCGCGCGCGCGGAATCCGTCACATCCACATACAACATGCGCAGGCGCGTTTTGGGGGAATAAGCCTGCACACACAGGTCTGAGGCACTTTGGTGAATCATGGCGCGGGATCTCCTTTGATGGCGGCCTATTATACCTCACCCGCCGCCGAAAGGCAACACCCCGCGCGAAAACAGGAATTTTCACTCTTGGGATGAAACAATTACTTGCCTGCCCACACCGCTTGTGGTAGGCTTGAGACAGGATAATAAAGCAGGATTGTATGCCTTTTTAGGATTTTAGAGGAGAGGCCCCTTATGGCGAAGTTTGCGTATAAAGCGTTGGACGGCAGCGGTCAGGAAGTCAAAGGAAGCGTCGAAGCCGCTTCCCAGGCCGAGGCCATCAACAAGATCCGGGCGATGAAGCTCTCACCCACCGCCCTCGGTCAGATCGACAAATCCCAAAGCGCGCCCGCCGCTTCCCCGCCCGCCAAAAAGGGATCCGCCGCCCCCGCCGCCTCCGGCTCAACCGCCAAAAAGAAGGGCGGCATGAGCATGGAAATCAAAATGCCCCGCCTCTGGAAGGCACGCGTGAAGCCCAAGGATCTGATGACCATGACGCGCCAGCTCGCGACCCTTGTCGACGCGGGCCTTCCGCTGACCCGCGGCCTTCGCGTGCTCCAGCGCCAGACCGTCAACCCCACGCTTCAGGACACCCTCACCGGCATGATTGAATCCGTGGAATCGGGCAGCACCTTCTCCGAATCGCTCGACCACTATCCGAAAATCTTCGACCACCTCTTCGTGAACATGGTGCGCGCGGGCGAAGCCGGCGGCGTGCTCGAAGTGGTGCTCAACCGCCTGGCCGAATTCTCGGAAAAAGCCGAGAAAGTGAAGAACAAAGTTAAAAGCGCCATGGTTTACCCCATCGTGGTGCTCGTGGCCGCCGTCATCATCGTGACCGTGCTCATGTTGCTCGTGATTCCCAAATTCGAGCAGATCTTCAACGACCTCATGGGCGGCAAAGGCATGCCCATGATTACCCAGCTTGTGATTGATTTCAGCCGTTTCATGCAGGATCAGTGGGCCGCGATCTTCATCGGCATCGGCTGTTTCATCGTGTTGTGGAAGCTTTTTGCCAAGACCCCGATCGGGTCACGCGTCCTTGACCGCGTGGCGCTGAAAATCCCCGTGATGGGCTCGCTCACCCTGCGCAGCTCCGTCGCCCGCCTCACCCGCACCCTCGGCACCCTGCTCGCCTCGGGCGTGCCCGTGCTCCAGGCGCTCTCCATCGTGCGCGAAACCACCGGCAACTGCGTGGTCTCCACCGCCGTGCAAGGCATTCACGACAGCGTGAAAGAAGGCGAAGGCATGTCGGCCCCCATGACCGCCGCCAAAATCTTCCCCCCCATGGTCGTCTCCATGGTGGAGGTGGGCGAAGAGACCGGCGCCCTGCCCGACATGCTCATCCGCGTGGCCAACACCTACGACGATGAAGTGGACAACGCCGTCGCCGCCATGACCTCCACCATCGAGCCGATCATGATCATCTTCCTCGCCGTCATCGTCGGCACCATTGTCATCGCCATGTTCATGCCCATGATCTCCATCATCGGCAACCTCGGCGCCGCCGGCGCCCAGTAAGAGAGGTCCACCGTGAAAAGAAACGCCTTTACCCTGATCGAGCTGATGGTCTCCATCGCCATCCTGGCGATCCTCATGAGCGCCGTCTTTTACCTCCTGCGCGTGGCCAACCGCGATTCGGAGAAAGCCGCAGTCCTCGCCAAGCTCGAACAGATCAACATGCTCATCTCCAGCTACCACGACCAATACGGCATCTACCCGCCCGTGCCCGTTTATCCGGGAACCGGGAAAAGAGACGAAGAGGGCAATCTGGTCAAAGTGCACGGCAATATTTTCTCGCAAAATCATCAGCCGCTTGAATTCTGGGTGCGCATCGGCGGTCCCAAACCCTCCCAGGCGCCCTCCAGCTGGGATCAGGTCACCCAGCAAAACCGCCTGGTCACCTTCGGCCTGTTTTCCTTTTTTTACCCCCGCGGTAAAATTTTCGACACTTACCTGCAGGAAAAACCGGTCAACTACCGTGATATTTTCAACAGCGAAATCAAGGAAAACGCCGTGCAGTTTTCCAGCCAGATGGAAGACATCGGCAACATTGAAAACCTCAAAGGAGAAGAAGACGCCGATCCCCGCATGGTCATCATGAGCCGCCTGCTTGCCGAGCTGGAGCGAAAAGGCATCATTCGGGCCGGCCGGGGATTCAACATTGAAACCAAAGAGGAATGGTACCAGGCAACGGTCGTAACCGGTTGGAGCGATGCCGAGCTTTGCTACGCCTCGGTTCCGCCGTATCAATCCTACCAGCTTTGGTCATCGGGACCCAATCAGTTGACCTGCCGCGCATGCTGGCTGGGCATATGCCCGAATAAAGATACCGATGAGCATAAAAACTGGATCGCCGATGATATCGGAAAATTCGACAAATAAGGAACCCCCCATGCCCGCAAACCTGAAAACCCGATTCAAGCGAGGCTTCACCCTGGTCGAGCTCCTCGTGGTCATCGTTATCCTCGTCGTCCTCATGGCCGCCCTCGCCGGAGGTTACGGCCGGGTCATCGAATCATCCCGCAAGAAAGAGGCGACGGAAGACTGTGTGCAGCTCGTCAACGGCTGGTCTCTCTATCACCAGCGCCTGCGCGCCTGGCCCAGCGCCGTGCAGAAGAAAAACGGCCGCTTTGAAATGGATCCCGAGTTTTGCAAAGTCATCGGCAGAGCAGGCTTCTTCGATGTGTCCTATCACGATCCCGACGACTCCAAGAAAAAGAAGACCCAGAAACAGATCGATTCCGACCACGTCCTCGAGTTCGGCATGCTCAGCCCCGTTGGCCGCAAGCTTTACAACGGCGGCGCCAGCCCCCAGGAAATCAAAAAACATCTCTACCAGGTCTGTGTCGACATCGATGAAAACGGGCTCATCGATGAGAACGACGGCGCCCCCGGCGGCGTCAAAGTCACCGCCGAAGCCATCGTCTGGTGTTACGGTAAAGACGCTTTTAAAGACGACGACCCCGATTTGTTTTACGCCACCAGCTGGCGCTGAGGAGTACCCCCATGAGCTTGAAAAAAGGTTTTACCCTGCTTGAGTTGCTGCTCGTGATCACCGTGATCCTCATCCTGCTGGGATTGGCCGTGCTGGCGATCACCAAAGCGCTCGAATCCGCCCGGGCGGCCGAGCGGAAATCCGCCCTTTCCAATGTGGAATCGGCCATTTCGGCCTTCCATCAATACTACGGCTACTACCCCGGGCTGAAAGACGGCCCCGTGGGCATTTACACCGGTCAGCGCGCCGTCCGCTTCGCCGACGGCGGTTCCCAATGGCGGTGGTACTATCCACAGTCGTCATTCGACGACGGCACCAAGGTCGCAGACGCCTGGCACACCCCCGGCACCGTGAACTCCAAAGACCTCTTCTTCGCCCTCGAAGGCCTCGGCAACGACGACCAGCGGCAGTTTATCGACGCTTCCCTCGTCTACGTGCTCGTGAACGGCAAGGTCATGACCCTCCAAAAAGCCCGCAACGGCGGCAACACCACCCCCCTGCCCGTGGGCATGATCGACGCCCACGCCAAAGACGGCATCGCCTGGTTCGGAGTCGCCATCCGCCTCGACGTCAACGCCTGCTTCGTCACCCTTCCCAAGCGCATGCTCAAAAGCGGAGGCGATTCGAGCAAGGATGAAGACTGGGAATGGTACTACAATGGCAATTATTACGATGATTTGACCTTTCAGGAACGCGTCACGTTAGACAAAAAGACAAGCGGAAAATAAGGCGGCGACATCATGATTTTTCCCATACCACAGAAAAACAGACCCGCGTGCCCCCCCCCCGTGCGCCCGGCGGGGTTCACCCTGATTGAGCTGATGGTCGTGATTGCCATCGCCATGCTCCTGGTCACCTTTTCCATCACCGCCTACTTCGGTGCCACAAAGGAAATCGCCAAAACGAAGGCCCGCTCGCACATCCGCGATGTACTGACCCAGACCAAACAGCGCGCCTGCCTTGAAGGCGTCACCTACGGCGTGTATTGCTTTACCATGCGCGACAGAAGCGTCGACGGCGACGACATCTACACCCCCGTCTACGCCGCCGTCCGCCAATTGGGCGAATTCACCGTGGGCGACTTCACCGGCGAGAACCCCACCGACCACGAATACTCAAACAAATACGACCTTTGGGACCTTTCAGGCTCCTTTGCCGAGCAGTTTACCATCGTGGAAGAGGGCGCCGTCGTGGCCCAGGAGTATGCGCAGATCTTCAACCTCAGCAGCGGCACGCTTTCCAAGGGAAAAGTGCAGCTCTACCCCAAAGATTTCCGCAATGCGAAAAAAGAGCTCGCCGAGACAAAAGTACCGTTTAAGCAGGTCAAAGCCTCCATGAAATTCCCCAACGGAACCGTCACATCCGCCGGCCTCAACTACGGGTTGAAAACCACACTGATGCTCGAAAAAGCGCACGATAAAACCTACCCCGTCCAGCTGGTGCTGCGCGCCTCCAACGACTACTTTTTCCCCTCCGGCTACACCTATCCCCGCAACGACACGGAACAGCTCTTTGTGTTTTACCCCGACGGCACCGCCGAAGAAAAAAGCCTCGTCGTCACCCGGGGAACCTCCGGCGGCGACCAGTTCACCGTGCGCGTCAGCAAGCCGGGGGTCATTTCCATCAATTGAAGACCATGAGGAGAATCGCGCGATGAATCGAACCAACAAGCGAAACAGGCTTGGCTTTTCACTGATTGAAGTGACCATGGCCGTGGGCGTGCTCGCCGTGGGCGCCCTGGCGCTGATCGGGCTCTTCCCGATGGGGCTCAATGAAAGCGTGGTCGCGCAGTCCGACATGCGCCAGGCCATGTTCAACGACCTTGTCTTGAGCTGCGCCACCGCCGTGGCCGCGGATCCCGAAGTCCGCACCGAAAGCCAGTTTAAGGCCAAATTCAATTCCGCCGTCAACACACTCGGCTTGACCGAAGGCCTCTCCTCAAGCGACGGCAGCCTCTCTGAATTCAACCCCTCCGGCAATGTTCGCGAACGCATGTACTACCGCGTGTGGCTGCGATCGCCGGCGGTCGACAAAAGCAAAACAACCGCCGACGTTCACGTGTCGCACCAAGTGTGCGTGCAATCGACCGACCGCGCCAAAGCCGGCACCGCGCGCGACACCCTGCTCATGTCGCCCGTTTACATCGCCGGCATTTACCTCCCCGGCGACAACACCGGTCAATGGGTCATGCGAACCAAGCGAAAAACGAATTGAAACGGAACGTGACCATGCCTGCTTTTCCACATCACCACACCCCCTCCTCCCCCCGCGGCTTCTCCCTCATGGAGCTGCTCGTGGCCATGGGCGTGCTCAGCCTCATTGTGCTGGTTATGGCGGCCCTCTTCCAGCAGACCAGCGTGGCCTGGAAAGGCGGCGACTCCAAAGCCAAGCGCTACTCGCTCCTGCGCGGGGCTCTGGGGATCATCGAGCGCGACCTCACATCGGCGGTCGACGCCCGCACCCTTTTCACCGACCTCGCCCTTGTGCGAGCCCAGAAGTTTTCCGCCTCCTCAATGACCTTCTACATCCTCGGAGCTCCCTCCCGCGTAAAAGGAAACGACACCCTCCGCACCATCTTCCGCGTGGAATACACCCTGGGGTCATCCGTCAACCGCACCATCTCCTCCTGGGATGGATCCACCTTTGGCGATCCCACCTCCGTGAACCTCCTCGAAGGCAACTTCGACACCGCAAGCGCGGAAGGCATTTCCATCACGTGCCGCTACCTCAGCGTCACCGGATCGGAGTCGCTTCCCTCCTACCAGCTCCCCGCCGTGGTCAACCTCACCGTCTCAATCAATAACGACGTCTTCAAAAGCTACGACGTCGGCGCCTTTTCACTCGGCCCCGACGGTGAACCCGATACCGAAGACGATATTTTCACCGGCCCCAAGGAGAACTAACCCCATGACGCCTTCACGTTGGAAAACCGCAAAAAAGGGGTTCACGCTGATTGAGCTGCTGATCGTGGTCGCCATTATCCTCATCCTCATGGCCACCTTCACCGCCTCCACCCTTGGCGCCCGGCAAAAAGCCCGCAAAGTAAAAGCCGAAGCCGAAGTGCGCGAGCTCGTCAACGCCATCCGCCTTTACGACATGGCCCTGGGAGACCTCCCGACCACCCTCAGGCCCGGAACCACCGTCGAAGCCACCCACGACGTGCTCAAACCCCTCATCGACCCCGCGGCCAACCCCGTCAACAGCGTCTTCTTCAATATCGACGTCGCCGGCGATTCCGCCTTCCTCGATCCCTGGGGCAACCCCTACCGGATTTACGTGCGCAGAGAAAACCCCCAAGCCACTGAAGACGTCTACGAAACCGCCGTTTTCCTGCCCGGCGCCCGCCAATGGGCCGACGCCCAAAACGAAATCAAATGATTCCGCCGTATCTTAGGAGAATTGGATGAAAACTCGCCCCCCGAAAAACGGCTCCGCCCTCATCATCGTGCTGGGCTTTTTGGGCTTTCTCATGCTCAGCGCCGTGGCCTTCTCAATCAGCATGCGCATTGAAAAAACCGCCGCCGCCACCTACCGCCACGGCGTCTTCGCCCGCCAGCTGCTCTCCTCCGCCTTCGCCGAAGCCCGAAAAGGCGTCGATCAAGCCTGCTCCCCCGTCGACGTGGAGACCCAGGGCACCGAACACATGGAAGGCCTGACGGTGAAGAAAATCCTCGTCGATGCCGACGAACGCCCCTGGTTCCTCCGCCCCCCCGATTGCTTCAGAAACGACGACTCCGCCTTTTGGGACGCCAACAACAACGAGCGGATCCCCTCCCTTGCCGACTGCATCCCCTTCCGTTTTCCCAAGCAAAACATGGGCGAAAACGCAACCAACCGCTACGCCCGCGCGATCTCCTCCTACGCCACCCTTAAATCCGACTCCGACAAAACCGACCAGCTCCGCGCCTACATCCTCAACGAAAACATGATGAACCACATCCCCGCCTACATGGCCAAGCAAGTCCGCGAAGCCGTGGTCGACATGAACAGCATCGCCGAAGCCTGGGAAGACGACAGCGTGGCCAGCGGCTTCTACCGCCCCAGCCACTTCCTTCTTGAAGATTCCCCCACCGAAAAAGAACGGAAAAAGCGCATCGGCGGCGACTCCACCCTCTTCTCCCTCGCCTATCCCCGCTGGCAATACGTCAACGTCAAAAGCACAGGCCGCGATCAAATGCACGCCATCGGCCGCTACGCCTGGACCGTCGTCAACGTCAGCGACACGCTCGACGTCAACTCCCTCGGCATCCTCAACCGCGTCCGCGGCATCGGCACCGGCGGGCGCGACCTTGCCTGGAACGCCTCCAGCGTGATCAAAACAACCGCCGGCTTCAACGAAAGCGAAGCCTCCCCCAACCTCTTCAAAACCTTCCGCGGCGGCTTCAGCAGCATCGCCGACCTCCTCCGCGCCGCCTGTTACGACAGCGAGGCCGGCAGCGTCTTCAAGCTCAACCAGTTCCACTGGCTTCGCGGCTACGATCCCCGCCTCACCTTCGACGCCTCCACCCGCCCCTCAGCCTTCGCCCCCTACAGCTACTGGCCCACCATCTTCGAAAACGAAAACGCCCAGGCCCCCGACCTCGGAAAAGAAGGCGCCGCCACCCCCGTCGGCGGCGGGCAGACAACCCCCACCGCCTTCAAATCCACCCCCGCCTTTGTCCCCCTCCTCTGCCCCTCCCTCTCCATCGGCGACGACCCCGAAGCCTCCAGCCCGACCCGAATACAGCTCAGAAACACCGGCGCCGCCGCCTTCCAAAGCTCCCCCGCCTTTGCCGGCGAATCGGGAACCAAAGGCCTTTTCGTGAAAGGCTCCGCCGATGCCGACGTCTTCACCGAGCTTCTCTGCGACTATATCGACAAAGACTCCACCCCCGCCAAGCTGGCATTCGGCAGCGGCGCCTTCGGGCAGTTTTCCGTGCCCTCCGTCGAGCGCGTGCCCATGCTCAGCGCCATCGGCTTCAGCGCCCAGGAACGCTTCATCGAAAAAATGCCCAAACCCGATGATTTCACCACCGGCGGCCAAGGCGCGACCGACAAAATCGAGATCGAATTCCCCCTCGTTCAGGCACGCGTCGAGCTGCCCATGCGCGTGATGTATCCCTTCCTCGAGCAAGCCGCCGAAACATTCAAAATTTCGATCAAAGACAAGGACGACATCTTTTGGTCGATCGCCGTCCGCTACAGAAAAGACGGCTCCACCGGAGAATGGAGCAACCCCGCCGGCGGGACCAAAATCGGAGCCAGCGTCACCAAACCCATCGACGCGTTTCCCGCCGCCGGCGACCTCAGACCCCGCTTCCAATGGCACGACGCCATCCTCCTCACCGCCCCCGCCCACTCCGTCAAGGCGACCTTCAACGTCCCCGCCCTGAGCGAAGGCACCTCGGAAACCTACAATTTTGAAATCTACGCCGACCTCTACGTCCGCGTAAAAATCACCGGAAAAGGCGATGAACCCGTCGACCGCGTACCCTCCTGGTCCGACCCCTCCGGCAAAGACTTCGAGCTGGCCCGTGTGACCGAAGTCTTGAACGAAAACGCCAAAAGCCAAGGCGCCCGGCAAGACTACTTCTTCACCCGCCTCGAAGCCGACCGCAGCTTCTTCCGCATCCGCCAGAAATTCACAGCCAACCTCATCGCCACCGGCGCCGCCGAAAACGTCGTCACCTTCAACCCCGCCGACTTCAAACAGCTCTTTTTTGAAGACGTAAAAAACGAGACCGATTACCGCAAGCTCGTCATGCCCAACCGCGGCAGCTGGTGGAACATCGACCCCCGCTTCAACTGGATCTCCCCCATGACCGGCCTCAAAAAAGAAAACCTTGAAGAGCTGATCGGCGGCGCCAACATCGGCGTCAACGCCGGCAACATCGTCGCCGCCCTCAGCTCCCCCCATTGGGTTTTCTACCGCGAAGGCTCCCTCAGCAACCCCGGAACCACCGTCCCGAGCGAAATTCAGACGCGTTTCCTCACCCAAAACCCCCTGCCCGTCGGCAACCCGCAAAACGCCTTCCTCTTCTCCTGCGCCAACCGCGACCGCATGTGGCTCCCCGGAGAAATCGGCTTCCTGCCCCTGCCCCCCTACAGAACCGATGAAATCTACGAACCCGGCGACTACTCCTCCGGCGCCCCCGGCCAAATGCGCGAGGCCTACAAGCGCAAAGCCATCCGCGCCATGGGCTACTGCATCCCCACCGTCGACGACGGCCTGGAATACGACGAAACCCAATACCGCACCTTCACCCCCCAGGAAAAGAACCAGATCCGCCTCCTCCTCGATTCCTTCATCCCCACCTACCAGGGCCTCCACCGCGGCCAGGTGCACGCATACCCCATGCCCCCCATCTACCCCCATCCCAAAAACGTCGGCGACTTCCTCCAGAACGACATCAAGAGCGACAAAGACCACTTCGACGCAAACCTCCGCGACAATGCCCGCGAAATCCTCAAGCACGCCCTTCTGGGAATGCCAATGACCATCGGCGAAGCCGCCCTGCAAACCGCCAAAGACCTCAAAGCCGCCCGCACCGCCGCCCGCCCCGGCTTCGAACGCGACCCCGACGTGAAAAACAGCGACTTCTCCGACGTGAAACCGCTCCCGAGCACCCCCTTCGATTCATTCATCAGAACCCAGCTTTTCCTCGACGGCGATCCCCTCCCCAAAACAACCGATTTCCTCGCCGCCAAAGACTTCAGGCTTCTGCAGAAAATGAAAGACGCCGGCTCCTTCAACCAGCTCATGGCCAACACCTTCTACGCCATGGCCCGCGAAACCTTCGGCGACCGCCAGCAGCTCTTCCTCTACCTGCTGCGCGCCGAATCCGTGGCCGTGATCCCCGGCCAGCCCCTCTCCAGCGCCCGATCCCTCGCCTCCGCCAATGCCGTCGCCCTCGTCTGGCGCGACGCCTACCGCCTCCTGCCCGACCGCGTGATTTATTTTGAAGTGATCCCCTAACCAAGGAACCCCATGACCCCCGGAAAAGACATGCAGAACCGCGTCAACACCCTCCTCAAAACCATCGCCGACAGGCTCGACCTCTCCCACCCCGACCTCGACGAAACCCTGCGAGACGACGTCATCGAGCTCCTCTGCTCCGAAGTGTTTCTCCGCCAGGAAAACACCGACCCCGCCACCCTCCCCCCCGACCAATGGCAGGAACTCGTCGAGAGCGCCGTCGCCGAAATTGAATCCTTCGGCGCCGTGGAGCTCCGCCCCGCCGGCGAGAACCGCATGGCCTGCGAAGGCTTCGACCTCGTGTACCTGCTCAACACCGATGAAGGCGTCGGCCCCGACCTCTACCGCCGCCTCAGCCTCACCTACACCCAAAGCGATATCGACGGCCTCCCCATGTACGAATTCGCCGAGATCGACGAAGAACACCCCTACCTCCTCACCTGGCCCGAAGGCGAAGAGGATTTCCTCATGGATACCCTCCTCGCCATCGAACCCCTCCCCCGCGAAGCCTTCGAAGCCCTCGCCGAAGAAACCCCCGCCGACATGTGCGACGGCGCCTGCGAATGCTGCGCCCAGGAATGCGCAGGCAAAGAATAAAACCAGGCTTCAGGATGGTTCCGCCTCTCTTTTACCCCAAAACCGCCACACTAGAGCATGTTTCGAATGAGATTTCCGGATTTTGAGAAGGTGAATTTTGGTTTTGACAAACGCTTGAGGTGAGCCGTAGCAACGCTACGGCGATCTGAAAGGGTGAAGTTCAAAAACAAAAAGAACCGAGAAAAAGCGGAAAGACCAATCGAAATATGCTCGAGTGCCCGCGTGTTGTCAATGAAAAGGTTTTTATGGAAGATTCATCGTTTCAGCGCCCCGCACCCAAACGCACCTGGCTTCAATCCTGCCTTCCCGGCTGCCTCATTTCCGCCGTGTTTTTCCTCCTCTGCCTCATCGGCGGCTGCGCGGGAGTCGTCTTCCTCGTGAGCCGCTGCCCGGGCTATCTCGAAGGCCGGATCCCCGGCGACAAAACCAAAAACCATATCGCCTGCATCACCGTGAAAGGCCCCATCACCCTTTCCGGTGAAAACCTCTGGTATGCCGCGCCCAACAGCGCCCCAGCCGCCCTCGCCGCGATTGAAGAAGCCATCGCCGACGCTTCCGTGAAGGCTATCTTCCTCACCGTCGACAGCCCCGGCGGCGGCATCACCGACAGCGACATCCTCTACAACGCCCTCCAGCGCTTCAAAAAATCCTCCCCCGACCGCCGCATCCTCACCCTCTTCGGCGACATGGCCGCATCCGGCGGTTACTACATCTCGCTCCCCTCCGACCTCATCATGGCCCACCCCACCACCCTCACCGGCTCCATCGGCGTGATCATGCAGAGCTTCAACCTCCAGGAACTCGTCAAAATGCTCGGCGTCGCCCCCGTCACCATCAAATCCGGCGAGAATAAAGACATCCTCAGCCCCTTCCGCGAAATGACCCCCGAGCAGCACGCCCTCCTCCAAAACATCATCGACGCCCTCCAGACCCGTTTCGTGGCCCTCACCGCCGAAAACCGCCGCCTGCCCGAAGAAAAAGTCCGCCAGCTTGCCGACGGCCGCATCTACCTCGCCGCCGAAGCCATGAACGAAGGCCTGATCGACGCCATCGGCTATGAGGCCGACGCCAAAGACAAGCTCCGCGCCCTCATCAACGACCAAGGCGCCGTCTTCTACACCCCCGCCTCCCCCGCCGGCTTCTTCAGCCACCTCTTCAACCCCGGTTTTTCCCTCAACCTGAAGCTCCCCCAGCTGACCGGCGAAGCCACCGGCCCCCACTTGAAATACCAGCGCGGCTGGTGAAAGCCCCCCCATGAAAAAAGAAGCCCCCCCCCTCACCTTCGAACAAGCCACCCAACGCCTTGAAGAGCTTGTTAAAAGCATGGAAAGCGGCGCCCTCCCGCTCGACGGCATGGTCGCCGCCTTCGAGGAAGGCACCCGCCTCATTGCCCTGTGCACCGCCCGCCTCAACGATGTGGAGCGCCGCGTGGAGCGCCTCACCGCTCATCCCGACGGTTCAACCGAGGCCATCCCCTTCGCGGAAGCGGGCGATTAAGCGGTATCGATAAAAGAATCGAGATTTCGTTGACTCCCGCCCCGCTTCCTGCTACACTCTCCCCGTTGAACCAAAAAAAGTTGTTTTCCTTACACACACCGATGATATAAAAACCACACACACCAATAAAACAATATACGTTCATAACACACACCACCCGGAGAGGCGTTCAAACCTCTCCGGTTTTTTATTGCGGGATCATAAGAAATAAAATATACTTAAAGCTAGGAAAATTTTCAGGGAGAAGGGTGAAATGATCAGGAAAATTCAAATAACCAATTTTAAAAGCTATCAAAATGCGACGTTTCCTCTTGGCCTGGTCACTTTTTTGATCGGCGCCAACGCTTCAGGAAAAAGCAATGCGCTTGAATCGCTTCGCTTTCTTTGGTGGCTTGGGCGCGGAATGCGCTTTGACGAAATTGAACGCACGATTAAGGAAGCGGATAAAAAAGTTCTTGTTCGTGGCAAACCGGTTGATCTTTTCCGGAATCCAGATGAACCATTTAAGCTTGCACTGGCGATTGAATGGGAAAATACAACATATCAGTTTTCGATCGAAATCGGATTTTTGCGTGAGCGACTGTTCGTCAAAAACGAAAACTTTTTCGATGACGCCGAACCCCAGGTTTCCAGGTATAAAATTGTTACAGAGCCAAAGGAGCATTCCGATGAAATTGCAGTGGCTTATGATAATTTTAAACCGGGGAAGAAGCCACACCTTGTTTGTTCCAGTCAACACGCTGTTTTTTATCAGCTGCTTTCACCGACGCGGTTTTCCGGTGAGCGGGCAAAAACTCGGATTTCGAGAGAAACCACAATGTTGCGGGATCTTTTTTCCGGAATCACGTTTCTTGATGCCCACCCTGCCGATATGCGCGGGTATGCGCCGTCAGGTGATACGGAAATGAACGAAAACGGTTCAAATCTAGCCAGTGTTCTACAAACAATTTATCAGGATCCTGATAAAAAAGAAGCCATTCTCGATTTCATTCGATCATTGCCCGAACAGGAAATAACCGGTATTCATTTTATCACGACCTCCAGAAATGACGTGATTTTTCAGCTCGAAGAAAAAACCGGTTCTGAAACCATTACACGCGATGCGCCTTTGCTTTCCGATGGAACCATGCGGGTGCTTGCCATCGGGGCAACCTTGCTGAGCGCCAAAGAAAATTCACTTGTCGTGATCGAGGAAATCGATAACGGCGTGCATCCCTCCCGGGCCAGGCATCTTGTTGAGAGCCTTTTCACACTTGCCCGTGCGCGTCGGTTGCAATTGCTTGTCACCACTCATAACCCGGCCTTGCTCAATGCCATTCCTGCCAATGCTGTCGCCGATGTTCTTTGCTGTTATCGTGCGGAGGAGAATGGCGACAGCCGCATTGCCAAGCTTGGCGATTTGCCCCGTTTCGCTGAAATTGCCGCAACTCCGCTGGGGCAAACCGTGGCGCTTCCGGTACTCAACACTATCATTCACGACGCTTCCACACAGGAAGACCGTACGCAACGGGCACTCGATTGGCTTGATACGTTTCAGCGGAAACAGGATCCGCAATCATGAGCCGCGTTGTTTTTCTTGTTGACACGTCTGTGTTTGTTGAAATAATCGGGGTCCCTGGGAAAAGCCAGCGCCGGAATGATGTCTTGATTGAGATGCGTGAAAAAATAAGCGCCGGGAGCTTTCTTTTTTTGCCCGTGGCGACCCTCCTCGAAACAGGCAATCACATTGCACATGCCGTTGATGGCCAAAACCGAAGAAAATGTGCGGGTGAATTTGTTGATTTCGTTATGCAGGCGTTAAATCGGGAAATACCTTTTGCTGTTTCGCACAGTTTTGCCATCCCGGATAAAATGGAAGCCTGGGTTAATGAATTTCCTGATGCCGCCATGCGTGAAGTTGGCTTTGGCGACCTGACCATTCAAAAAGAATGCGACCGGCTGCGTGAGGCCATGCCGCATCAACGCGTTGAAATCTGGTCGCTTGATTCTCATTTGGCCGCATATTGATGTTTCCGCCTTTCGCGGCTTGCGTTTGGCGGGGGTTTCGGGTATCCTGTTGGGCAATGATTTTCTTGTAAGGAAGGATGTTTTTTTATGGCTGAGAAGAAGGCGCCCGTGGAGCTCAACGCAATTTTGAACCAGATCCGCAAATCGTTCGGCGAAACGGCGATCATGCGCATGGGCGATGTGGAGGCGCAACAGGTTCCCGTGATCTCCACAGGGTCGTTTTCGCTCGATCTGGCGCTGGGCGTGGGCGGTGTGCCGCGCGGCAGAATCGTTGAGATCTACGGTCATGAATCTTCCGGTAAAACCACGCTCGCGCTGCACATTGTGGCCAATGCCCAAAAGGCCGGCGGCCTGGCGGCGTTTATCGATGCCGAGCACGCGCTGGATCCGGCGTATGCGCGCAGGATCGGCGTCAATGTCGACGATCTTCTCGTTTCGCAGCCCAACAGCGGCGAAGAGGCGCTTCAAATCACCGAGCAGCTTGTGCGCAGCGGCGCGCTCGATGTGGTGGTGGTCGATTCCGTGGCGGCGCTGGTTCCCCAGGCCGAGCTCGAAGGCAATATGGGCGATGCGCAGATGGGGGCGCAGGCCCGCCTGATGTCGCAAGCCATGCGCAAGCTTACCGCGGCGATTGCCCAGTCGAAAACCCTGTGCATTTTCACGAATCAGGTGCGCCAGAAGATCGGCGTGGTCTTCGGCAACCCCGAAACCACGACCGGCGGCAACGCGCTCAAGTTCTACGCCTCCGTGCGCATGAGTGTGGCCCGCATCGGCGCGATCAAGGATCCCAATGGTTCCGTCGTCGGCAACCGCACCCGCGTGAAGGTCGCCAAAAACAAGGTGGCGCCGCCCTTCACGGAGGCCGAGTTTGACATTCTCTACGCCCGGGGCATCTCCTGGGAAGGCTCGGTGCTCGATGCGGGCCTCAGCGCCAATGTGATCACCAAGCGCGGTTCCTGGCTCAGCTTCGGCTCCGAACAGATCGGCCAGGGCGCCCAGGCGGCGACCGAGTTTCTGCGCAACCACCCCGATGTGGTCAAAACCATCATTGAAAAGGTGCTGGAGCACCGCGAAGCTTTCGCGCCCGGTCGCGCCGTCGCGGGCGCCGCCACCGCCGAGGATGTCGCTTCCGACGATTAAAACGGAGCGCGGGTTGACTTTTTCTGTGAATCCCGGCCTCCTCGAAGGGCGCGGGGTTCTTTTGTTTAAGGATTGAATGCTGTGGATGACGCGAGCCGGAAATCATTCGCGCACCTTCATGTGCACACGAAATACAGCCTGCTCGACGGCGCCTGCCATCTCGGCCCCCTTGTGAAGCGCGCGAAGGAGCTGGGCATGCCCGCCCTGGCCATGACCGACCACGGCGTGATGTTCGGCGCGGTGGAGTTTGTCCACGCCTGCGAAAAAGAGGGCATCAAGCCCATTCTCGGCTGCGAGGTCTACATCAACGCCCGCGCTTCGCGCTTCGAGCGCAACCCCCACACGCCTTACCACCACCTCGTGCTCCTCGCGGAGACCGACGAAGGTTACCGCAACCTGGCCCGCCTCAACACCCTCGCCCACACCGAGGGCTTCTACTACAAACCGCGCATCGACAAGGAAATCCTCCGCCGGTATTCCAAAGGCCTCATCGGCCTGGCCGCCTGCCTGCAGGGCGAAGTGATTTCCCTCCTCGCCGAACGCCACCTCGATGAAGCCGAAGCCGCCGCCCGCGAGTATATGGACATTTTCGGCCCCGGCAATTTCTTCCTTGAAATGCAGGATCACGGCATCGCCGAGCAGCGCGTGGCCAACGAAGGCGTCCGCGAGCTCATGCGCCGCACCGGCCTGCGCGCCGTGATCACGAACGACGTCCACTACCTCGCCCGCGAGCACGCCGAAGCCCACGAGGTCATGCTCTGCATTCAGACCTCCACGGTGATGAGCGACCCCAAGCGCATGAAATACTTCGGGAGCGAGTTCTACTTCAAATCGCGCGAGGAGCTCGAAAAGCTCTTCCCCGAGGATGCAGCCGCTCTGGATGCCACCGTTGAAATCGCCGGGCGCTGCAACGCCAAAATCGAATTCGGCAAGCTTCACTTCCCCGCTTTCGACGTGATCGACCCCGCCTGCCGGGGCATGACCCAGCGCGAGTATCTCTTCAAGCTGGGGCACGACGGCATGCGCGAGCTCTACGCCATCGCCGATCCCGCAAACCCCGCCGACGCCCGTGAAAAAGGCCTCATGGAGCGCTTCGATTACGAAATGAGCGTGATTGAGCGCACCGGCTTCATCAACTATTTCCTCGTGGTGCAGGATTTCATCCGCTATGCCCGCAACAGCGGCATCCCCGTGGGCCCCGGGCGCGGCTCCGGCGCGGGATCCATCGTGGCCTACGCGCTGGGCATCACCCGCCTCGACCCGATTCACTTCAACCTCATCTTCGAGCGCTTCCTCAACCCCGACCGCGTGTCGCCGCCCGACTTCGACATCGATTTCTGCCAGGCCAAACGCGAGCGCGTGATCGACTATGTGAAGCAAAAATACGGCGAAGACCGCGTCGCCCAAATCGTCACCTTCAGCGGCCTTGGCGCCAAGACCTGCATCCGCGACATCGCCCGCGTGCTCGAAATTCCCCTTGCGAAATCCAACGAGCTCGCCAAGATGATCCCCGAGACCCCGCCCAACATCACCTTCGCCATGGCGAAAAAAGACAACCCCGCTTTCGCCCTCGCCTGCGCCAACGATCCCGAGCTCATGCGCATCATGAAATACGCCGAAGTGCTCGAAGGCCTTTACCGCGGCACCGGGATCCACGCCGCCGGCGTCGTCATCGGCGACCAGCCGCTGATCGACATCGTCCCCCTCGGGCGCGACAAAAACATGCAGCCCATGACCCAATACGCCAAGGAAGCCGTTGAGGAATGCGGCCTGCTGAAGATGGATTTTCTCGGCCTCAAGACCCTCACCGTCCTCGCCGAAGCCGTCGTCCTCGTGCAGGAGATCCACGGCACAGCCATCGATCTCGACAAAATTCCGCTCGATGATGAAACCACCTTCGAGCTCTTCCGCCGCGCCGATACCGTCGGCGTCTTCCAGCTTGAATCGGGCGGCATGCAGCGCACCCTGCGCGACCTGGGTCCCACCCGCATCGAAGAGATCATCGCTATCCTCGCCCTTTACCGCCCCGGCCCGATGGATCAGATCCCCCTCTTCATCAAGCGCAAGAAGGGCGAAGAACCCATCCTCTACGATCACCCCCTCCTTGAACCCATCGCCAAGGAGACCTACGGCATCATGGTCTACCAGGAACAGGTGCAGCGCGCCGCCAACGCCCTCGCCGGCTACAGCCTCGGCCAGGCCGACCTTCTGCGCCGGGCCATGGGCAAGAAAAAAGTGGAAGTCATGGTCAAAGAGCGCGCCAAGTTCATCGAAGGCTGCGCGAAGGTCAACAACATCCCCGCCGAAAAAGCCGGGCTGATTTTCGACAACATCGAAAAGTTCGCCGGTTACGGCTTCAATAAAGCCCACGCCGCCGCCTACGGCATCGTCACCTACCAGACCGCCTACATGAAGGCCCACTACCCCGCCGAGTTCATGGCCGCCCAGATCTCCTCCGAAATCGGCAACTTCGATAAAATGCCCGGTTTCGTGGCCGAGGCCGACGACATGGGCCTCAAGGTCCTCGGTCCCGACCTCAACGCCAGCCATTCCCGTTTCTTCCCCGAAGGCGGCGGCATCCGCTTCGGGCTCGCCGGCGTGAAAGGGGTCGGGGAGCTCGCCGCCGAGGCCATCATCGCCGAGCGCACCGCCAACGGCCCCTACAAAGGCATGATCGACCTCTGCAAACGCGTCGACGGCAAGGCCATGAACAAACGCGTGCTCGAAGCGCTCATCCGCTGCGGGGCGCTCGATTCCTTCGGCAAGCACCGCGGCCAGCTCCTCGCCGCGATGGACTACGCCTTCGCCCGCGGCGCCGAAGCCACCCGCGAGCGCCAAAGCGGCCAGGGCAACCTCTTCGACCTCCTCGGCGGCGCCGACGCCTCCTCCTCCGGCGCCATCGACGAAGAAGCCCTTGAAGAAGGCCCCCGCCTCTCCGAAAAAGAATGCCTCACCGCCGAGCGCGAGCTCCTGGGCATCTACATCTCCGGCCACCCCCTCGACCGTTACAAAAAAATGGCCCGCACCTTCCGCACCCGCGCCCTCAAAGCCCTCGAAGAATGCGAAGACGGCGCCGACGTCCGCGTCGTCGCCCTCGCTGCGGCCGTATCCAAGCGCCTGAGCAAAGCCACCAAAGAACCCTGGGCCATCCTGAATCTCGACGACGGCGAAACCGCCCTCGAATGCCTTGCCTTCCCCCGCACCTTCAAAGACTACGGCGACGCCTGCGAGCCCGACGCCCCCATCCTCGTCTGCGGCCGCGTCGACAAACGCGACGAACAGCCCAAAATCATCGCCGCCGAAATCTATCCCCTCGCCGACGCCCCCCGCCATTTCGCCGACCGCCTCATGATCGAATGCGCCGTGACCAACGATTCCCCCGCCGACGTCGCCAAACTCCAGGAGCTCCGCGGCCTCTTCGACCGTTACCCCGGCGAATTCAGCGCCGCCATCTGCCTCCTCGTCGAGAAAAAGCACCGCATCCGCATCACCCCCGATCGGGGGCTCCGCCTCAACCCGTCTCCCGAATGCCTGCTCGAAATCGATCGCATCCTCGGCAAAAACGCCCTCACCTACCACATCCGAAACGATGTCGACATCTACCTCAATCCCAAAAACGGCCGCCGCTTCACCCCCCGAAAGGATGATTAACCCATGCCCCAGCCCGACCGGATCCCCCGCCTCGCCGCCTTCACCGCCGCCCTCCTCGCCGGCGGGCTCGTCTGCGGCTGGTTCAAACTTCTCGACGTCTGGGGCGGGCGCACCCTCCTCACGCAAGGCGTCGCCCTCGCCGTCATCTTCGGCGGCCTCCTCCTCGCCTTCCTTCTCAGCCACCTCCTCCGCCGCCTGAAGCCCGGCCTCTGGCTCTGCGCCCTCCTTCTCACCCTCTCCGGCGCCTGGACCGCCGCCCTCCTCACCCTCGCCCCCGACATGCACCACAACTGGCTCATGGCCGCCGTAGGCCTCAACCGCACCTACGAAACCTACCTCCGCCTCCTCTGGGCCACCGCCGTGGCCCTCATGCTCCCCGTTTGCCTCCTTCACGGCCTCTGCGCCGCCTTTCTCGCCCGGAAACATCCCGTTTCCACCATCCGGATCTTCAGCGTGATGGGGTTCTGCATCGGGGCGCTCCTCTTTCCGCGGCTCTTCGGCGCCATCCCCTTCGAGCGCCTCATGGCCGGTCTCGCGTTCCTCACCTTCCTCAGCGCCGCCGGCCTTGCCGCCGCCCTCACCCGCCCCGCCGCCTTCAAACCCCTTTGGCTTCTGCCCCTGGGCGCCGCCGTGTGCTTCATTCCCTGGCGGGCGCCCGACCCGCCCTGCCTCGCAAAAGGCGTTATGGGCATGGTCGCCAACCGCGATTTCGCCTTCTCCGGCAAAGCCCCCATCGCCGCCTACCGGGAGAGCTGGGCCGAAGTCCGCACCATCTTCGCCGACGATGACTACGGCCACGTCTACACCGTCGAAGGCCGCCCCGTCATGGCCGATACCCGCTTCCGAACCGCCCAGACCGCCGCCGCCGCCCTTCCCTTCATCCTCAAGCCCCACGGCGCCAGCTTTGCCCTCAGCGGCCCCGAAAGCTGGATCTACGCCCTGCCCATGCGCCGCATCGCCGCCGGCATACCCGAAGCCACCCTTTACATTGAAAACCGCGATCTCCCCGCCAAAAAACAAGGCGAAAACCGGGTCGAAACCCCCGCCCTCGAACCCAAACCCCACGACGCTCTCCTCATCGCCCCCCCTCCCAACTGGCTCCGCGGCGCCCACGCCTACACAACCGCCGCCTACTACAAAGCATGCGCCCGCTTCCTCGCCCCCGACGGTCTCCTCCTCGTGCACCTCGATACCCGCGGCATGAACGCCGAAATGATCGGCCGCCGCCTCCTCGCCCTCAAGCAAACCTACTCCACCGTTCAAATCTGGGTCACCGGCATCAACGATTGGATCCTCGCCGCCTCCCGCGCCCCCATCGCCCCCCCCCTCTCAGCCATGCTTGAGCGCGGCGACTCCCCCGCCGTCTTCAAAGAACTCCTGGCCGGCGGCATCCGCAGCATCCCCCAGCTCCTTGCGGCCAACCTCTGCTCCGGGGCCGACGTCGACCGCCTGCTCGCCGCCGGCAACCCCGCCGTCACCCACAAAGCGCCCTACACCGAAAGCCACACCGCCCAGCGCCTCCTTTTCGAGGCCGGCCAAGGCATGCGCCTCTTCGTGCCCTTCGAACCCTTCCACACCCAAAGCCTCTCCTGGATTCCCCCGGGCGACCTCGAACCCGCCGTGGCCGAAGGCATTATCAAAGAAACCGAGCGCCTGATCGGCGCCCGCGGCTGGGCCAACCTCGCCGTGCAGCTCCTCAACCAGAAAAACACACAGGAAGCCCTCGAGCTCGCCAGCCGGATCCGAGCCGCAAACCCCAACGACATGCTCATGATGGAATGGGCCGACCGCATCGAGCTCGATGCCCGCCACCTCTTCGAGCTCGCCGAATACAAACGGGCCCTCGCCGCCTACGAAACCATCCTCGCCATCAGCCAAGGCACCCCCGGGCAAAACTTCGGCGCCGCCCGCGCCGCCCAGGCCCTCGGCGAAAAAACAAAAGCCCTCGCCTACTTCCGCGCCGCAACCGACCTCGCCCCCGATTCAGACCCCTACATCTTCGCCCTCGCCCAGGCCGAGGTCGACTGCGAAACCTATGCCGACGCCGCCCTCCACTACGATTTCCTCATTCAGCACGCCCGCGCCCAAACCGACCGCCACCGCGCCGCCTTCCTCAAAGCCCAGCTCCTCGTCAAAAAAGAGAACCCCCACCGCGATCCCCAAACCGCCGCCGACACCGCCCTTGCCCTCTGCGACGAAACCCAATGGGAAAACCCCGCCTACACCTACGGCCTCGCCGACATCCTCATCGAGGCGGGCCGCGTCATGGAAGGCGTCTCCCTCAAGCGCAAGCTCCGCGAAGAGCAAGGCGCCGGCTCCGCCCGCCTCCCCGAATCCACCCTCCGCCCGCGAGATTAGAGCATGTTTCGAATGAGATTTCCGGATTTTGCGAAGGTGAATTTTGGTTTTGACAAACGCTTGAGGTGAGCCGTAGCAACGCTACGGCGATCTGAAAGGGTGAAATTCAAAAACAAAAAGCACCGAGAAAAAGCGGAAAGATCAATCGAAACATGCTCTAGGTCAAGTGACCATAGGTTTTGAAATCGGCCGCGGCGGCCTTCAACACGCAAAATACCAGTAGCAGAATGCGCCAGCCGCGGCCGCCAGCGCCGCGCCGATAAACAGATGGATCCCCGAGTGTTGATCCGCGTAGGGATCGTCGCGGCGGGAGCCGACCGCGTGAAGCGGCGGTTTGGCTTCGGCGGTGAACACGGCGCCCAGGCGCAACGTCAGGCGCAGCGGGCGGTTCATCGCCCAGCCGCACGCGTTGAGAACCGGCGAGAGATCGCGCGCCCGAAGTTTGAACCAGGTCAGCGCGACCGAGGGGAGCGACACAATCAGAATAATCGCCGCCACTCCCGCCGCCGTCTTCCAAACCGGCAGCGAGGTGAACAGCCCGATCAGCCCTCCCACCGCCGATCCGATGAACCCCAGCGCAATGCCGACCACCGCGATCGACGATGCCAGCGCGGCGCCGTTGGGCGCCGTCGCCGCAGGGGCGCCGCCCTCCGGGGGCACGCGCGCGGCGATGTCGGTCGAAGCCGTCTTCAGCGCCTTTTCATTGCGCGAGGTGAGCAGCTTCTGGATCTGTTCGCCCAGCATCGTCACAATCTTCCGCCAGGGCGACCAAAACGCCTCCCGCAGGCTGATCGGGTGATCCACAAGCTGCACCAGCGTGGCCTCCCAATCCTTCCCTTCGCGGTCGTAAAACAAACCGTTGCGGCCGACCTGGAGCGAATCGGCCCGGCCTGTTGTGAACGCGGCGCAAATGGTCCCCGATTCACCTGTGGCGGGGCGCTGGATCGCGCAATACGCCAGGCAGATCTTACCCGCCGCCGCCAATCCCGCATGCGCCGCCGCCGAACCCGCCACATGGAAACACAGCGAACACGCCCGGCCATCCATATACAGCGTGCCCATGCGGAAGATCGGCGTCGGGTCCGGGCTGTAGAGGGAGGAAAAATTCACATAACTCTTCAGGTAGCCGACCAGGTTCCGGTAAAGCAAAAACAGCTTCCGCCAATCTTCATGCGCCTCATGCCGTTCCGCCAGGGCCAGATCCGCTTCGACGGCCTTGAGCAGCGCCTCGCGGTTTTTGTCCGCCGCCACGGCTGCGTCGAGCCCCGCCAGCGGATCGGGCTCCGGCGGTCGGGCCGCAAGCCAGGCCGAAACCGGCGCGAGGGCCGCCTTGATTTCAAGCCACTGGGGCTGCGTGAGCTCATCGGGTTTTCGCTTGAAAATCAATTGCGCCGCTTCCGCGAAAGCCTCCATTCTTCCCTGCCACGCCGGGTTGATTCCCTCCGTAAGCGACAATTCCCCTCTTTCGCCGGCCATCAGCGGCAACTCCTCCATAAACGCTCCCGGTTCCATTCCCGCCGAGCGCTCAGGCAACGGCAAAGGAGCCGCAAAGGCCGCCAATTCAACCCGTTTGAAAAAGTCGTCCACTTTCGCCCGCACAGCCTCCACCGGAGCGAGCGCCGGCAGCAGGCCCGCCAGCTCGCTCCCGGCCGCCTTCCAGGCCTGCCAGGCGTCGATCCGGGCAAAGCCCGCTTCAAGCATCGCCCGGTTGGCCCCCGGCGCGCCGGAGCGATCCGGGATCCCCCCTTGCGCGGCGATCACGGCTTCAAGCAAGGGCCGGGCGCCGTCGTCGGCGACCGATTCGGGCACAATCACGCCGTCGCCATTGAGCGGCTCAGCCGCAAGGCGTCGCGCCTCGGCCTCCAGGCCGGCCTCTGAAAAACGCGCGGTTCCCTCCTTCACAACGCTGCGCAACGCCTTGGCTTCCGGCGAATCCTCGCGCAACCCCGCCAACGGAAACGCCTCTCCGGGATTGATCAGCAGATCGAAATCGGCCACGCGCGGCTTAAGCCACGCGATCGCCGCCAGCACATCGGGCGCTCTGATTCGGCCATCGGCATCCGCGTCAAGCAGCTTCAGCGTCTGCGCATCGAAACACACCCCTTTCGCCGGCGCGCTCAGCGCCGACCAAAACGTTTGATCCAGCTCCTCCAGCGCATGGATGTCGGCCCCTGTTGACAAATCGGGTTGAACGGAACCGGCCATGCGGAAAAAATGCCATGTGTGTGTTTTTTGCGAATCCATTGAAAGCTCCTGTTTATGCCTGGGCGAAGTATACACAAAAATCAGTCGGCGTGTCACGGCTGTTTTGAAGCCGGGTTGCGCGGCGAAGCGTTTTACGTGAGGGTGCGGATGGCCTGGGCGGCGAGGGTGAGGCCGATGCAGCCCGTCACGCTGATGTGGGAGCCGAGGGGCTGGCCGGGCGGGTGGGGGGCGGCGGGCTCGGTGGAGTAGACGCAGGGTATGCCGGCGGCGATGCCCAGGCCGGCGAGGCGGCGGCGGATGGTTTTGGCGAGGGGGCAGGTGGTGGTCTGCGAGATGTCGGCGCAGCGGATGCGGGTGGGATCGGTCTTGCGGGCGGCGCCCATGCTGGAGAGGATGGGGATGCGCAGGCCGTGGGCGGCGGCGAGGAGAGCCACTTTGGAATCGACCGAGTCGATCGCGTCGACCACGAGGTCGGGGGCGGTCTGTTGGAGAAGGGAGACCGTGTTTTCGGGGGTGATGAAGCGCTGGATGGGGGTGAGGCGGAGGGCGGGGTTGATCTGGGCGCAGCGTTGGGCGGCGAGGGCGGCTTTGGGCTGGCCGAGGGTGGCGTGAAGGGCGTAGAGCTGGCGGTTGATGTTGGTGGGCTCGATCACGTCGGCATCGACAAGGGTGAGGCGGCCTATGCCGCTGCGGGCGAGGGCTTCGGTGGCGAAGGAGCCGACGGCTCCCAGGCCGACGACGAGGATGTGGGCGGCGTGCAGGCGCTGGAGGGCGGGTTCGCCCAGGAGCAGGCGGGTGCGGTGGAATTGGCTCATGCGCGGCTGCTCTCTTCGATCCAGCGGATGATGGTCTGGCCCAGTTGGAGCTTGGTCATGAGGGGGAGAACCCGGGGGGGGGCGCCGGGGGTGATGAGGGTGGCGCGGTTGGTATCCACGGCGAAACCGGCGTCGGGCAGGGTCACGTCGTTGGCGACGATGAGGTCGAGGCCTTTGTCGCGGCATTTTCGCGTGGCTTCGGGGAGGGGGTCTCCGGTTTCGGCGGCGAAGCCGATGAAGAGGCGGTGGGCTTTGAGGGGGAGAAGGGTGGTGAGGATGTCGGGATTGGGCAGGAGCTGGAGGGTGGGGGCCATCTGGCTCTTTTTGAGCTTGGCGGGGGCGGTTTGGGCGGGGCGCCAGTCGGCGACGGCGGCGCAGGCGATGAAGGCCTCGGCTTCGGGGAGGCGGGCTTGCGCCGCGGCGAGCATGTCGAGCGCGCTTACGACGTCGAGGCGGGCGACGCCGGGCGGGGTGGGGAGGGTCACGGGCCCGGCGATGAGCGTGACCCGGTGGCCGGCTTCGGCGGCGGCCCGGGCGATGGCGAAGCCCATTTTGCCGGTGGATCGGTTGGAGATGAAGCGGATGGGGTCGATGTGTTCGCGGGTGGGGCCGGCGGTGATGAGGATGTGCATGGCTTTTTTTTACGGGGTCATGAGCGGATGTCTTTGAGGATTTCCTGGATGGCGAGGTCGATTTGCGCCACGCGGAGGTTGTTTTCGCTGCCGAGGGCGGCGAGGCGGGTGTTGCTGAGGTCGAAATCGGGGTCGAGGGCGTCGCCGACGACGAGCTGGTTGATGACGAGGGCTCTCATTTTCTCGTCCATCACCTCCAAGATGAGCTTGGCCTCGGCCGGTGGGGTGGGGCTGAGTTTTTCGCGCCCGGCCCATTCGCGGATTGCGCGGGCGGTGGGGGGGGCGCCGGCGGCGGCGAGTTCTTCATCGGTCATGAGGAGGATGGGAATGCTGTAATGGCAGCAGCAGTTGAGGATGCCGTAGGCGTTTTCGCTGGAAGCGGGGATGCACAGGCATATGCGGCCTTTGGTTTTCTTTTTGAGGTCTTTGAGGAAACGGTCGCGGGCGCCGGGCTCGGCGCTGATGCGGGTGGAGGAAAAGAGCGGGGGAGCGTCGAGGGTCAGGGTCTTGTAGGAGGAGGTGATGTCGCAGCCGATGTAGAGGAGGGAGGCGTCGATGGGCATGGGGGTGTCCTTTCTGTTTGGGTGGCGATGAAACGCGCGGTCGCGTCGGCCTGGCGCTGCCAGGTTTCGGCGAGGGGGAGGGGGTGTTTCGCGTGCGGCTCGATGAGGCGGCACTGGGGGCCGGGCCAGGCGTCGAGAAGGGCTTCGGAGGGGGCGTTGTCCACGACGGTGTCGTCGCCCGCCAGAAGGAGGAAGAGGGGGAGGTCGGGGTGGCGGGTGAGGGCGCGGGCCTGGCGGGCGGCTTCGAAGAGGGCGCCGAAGAGGGGGCGGGGGATCACTTTGCCGACGGTGTAATCGAAGGGGGGCTCGCCGCGGCGGAAGGGGAAGTAGGTGTCGCTGAGGGGGAGCAGGAGGAGAAAGCGCTGGATGCCGAGCCAGGTCCGGGCGCGGAAGCAGGGGAGCTGGCGGTCTTTTCGGGGGTGGATGGCGAGGTAGGGGGCCCACAGGGCGAGACCGTCGATTTTTTGCGGGGCGCGGTGGGCCGCGAGGAGGGCGAGGGTGCCGCCGAGCGAGTGGCCCAGGAGCCACACCCGGGCGTGGCTCCGGCGCAGCGCATCGATTTCGGTTTCGATGGCGGTCAGCCAGGTTCGGGTGGTTTCTTTCCGGGTTTGGGGCAGGCTCATGGCGCGGGCGGTGAAGCCCAGCTCCGCGAGGCGGGCGGCCACGCGCCTCCAGGCGGCGGGGAGGTCGGCGAACCCGTGGATGAGGAGGATGGCGGTCGGGCCTTGGCCGAGGGTGTAGGGCCGGGCGTGGGCGGGAGGCCGGGTGCGGTTGGTTCGCAGCCACAGAGCCAGGATCCACAGCGCGTGGAGAAGGTTGAGCAGGAGGTAAAGCAGGAGGAGTGTCTGAAGAATGTTCACGGTCAGCTTTTTTTACCCAGCCCGAAGAGTTTGAGGGCGCTGCGGAAATCGGCGGGGAGGGGGGAATGGGCGCGGAGCTTTTCGCCGGGGCGCACGGGGTGGGGGAGGGCGAGCTCGCTGGCGTGGAGCATTTGCCGGGTGACGGCGGCGATGCGGGGGTCGAAGGTCTGTTTGAGGCCGTATTGGCGGTCGCCGAGGATGGGGTGGCGGATCCCGGAGAAGTGGAGGCGGATCTGGTGGGTGCGCCCGGTCTCGATGCTGATTTTGAGGAAGCTGGCCTCGGGGTTGGCCATGAGGCGGGTGTAGTGGGTCACGGCGCGCTCGCCGTCGAGCGTTTCGCGGAGGGTGCCGATGCGGCGGTCCACTTTGCCCAGGACGATGGCGTGGTAGGTTTTCTCCACTTTGTGGGTCTTGAAGAGCTCGATGGCGGCGTTGAGGGCTTCTTCGCTCAGAGCCATGAGCAACACGCCGGAGGTCTCTTTGTCGAGCCGGTGCACGGCGGTGATGGCGGGGTTGCCCTCCTGGCGGCGGATCTGTTCCTCGAGGGAAGCGTCGCCCTGGGTGAGCCAGCCGGCGGGTTTGTCGGCGAAGAGGTAGAAATCGTCGCGCGCGAGGATGCGGATGTGGGTGTCTTGGCTGACGGTTTTCTTTTCGGCTTTGGCGCCGGTTCCGGCGTCTACGGCGAAGGTGACCCAGTCGCCGGCGCGCAGGGTGTGGGTGGCCATCCAGGTGAGCTTGCGGTTGACCCAGACCACGCGGGCGTCGAGCATGGCTTTGGCCTGGCGCTTGGAGACCCGGAGGCGGTCGGCGAGGAATTCCTGAAGGGTGCGGTTGTCCCACAGGCGGGGGACGACGGCGGTCTGCTGGATGGTCTGGCTGTTTTTTTCCATAAAAGGCTTAATCCTGGAGGGTGGCGGAGTGAAGGCCGGGGTTGGGGGCGGTGAGGGTTTTTCCATTGGGCAGAGTGAGGGCGCCGGGGGCGAAGAAGGCGGCTTTTACAGTCTTGCCGCGGTATTGCACGGCATGGCAGATGTCGTCGTGGCGGAGCACGCGGATCGCGTTCCATGCGGCTTCGGGGGCGCCGGCGCTTTTGTCGACGACCTGATAGAAGTAGCTTTCGCCCTGAGGCTTTTCGCCGTGGCCGATGGCGAGGAAGAAACGCTCGGCGGTGACGGGCTCATTGGGGTTTGCGGGGCGGATGGCGCGCCAGTTGCCGGTGGCGGGGCCGGTCAGAAGCGTCATTTTTGGAGAGTTCGCCATCCAGTAAAAACCGTTGTGCTCCGCATACACGGGGTTCTCGCCTTTGAGCGCGGGCTTTTCGCCCCCCTGCAGGTTGGATTGGTCGAGGGTGGTCAGCACTTCGCCGGGCTCGGCGCAGGTGATGCCCGATCCGAGGCAGACCATGCGGTCGGCGAAAAAAAACCAGCTTTTGCTGGCGCTCACGCCTTTGTACTCAAGGCACATGGCGGCGGCGCCGTCGGGCGAGACGAGGGCGATGGGGCTGCCGCCGCGGGCGGAGCGGGCGCCGGGGTTGCTTTTCACGGGGATGTCGCGGGCGGTGGTTCCGGGAATGAGGGCCCAGTTCCAAAGGGGGAACACGCCGGCATACTCTTTTCCGCCGCGGTAGATGTAGGTCTGGCCCTGGGAGAGGAAATCGCCCTTGGCGTTGTCGCCGTTGACGCATTCCATGGCGACGGTGCGGGTGGAGGCGAGGCGCAGGCCGATCATGAACGTGGCGGCGCGGTGGACGAGATAGTCGGAGCTTGGGTAGGCGAATGTGCCGGCGGGGGTGGCGGCGCGGGAATCGTCGCGGAGGGAGGCCGCGTAGGCCTCGACTTCGGCCGCGCGGGCGGGCCGGGCGGCGAGGACGTTGCGGCAGGCAACGCGGATATCGGGCCCCTGGAGGCGGGTGGGGTAGGTGATCTGGCGCCCCCAGGCGTTGTAATCGAGCAGGTTTCCCCAGCACATCATGCGGGTGCCGTCGAGCAGCAGGCGCTCGATCGTTTCGACCCGGGCGCGGTCTTCGAGGGGCGTGCCGGCGGTGAGGCGGAGGTATTTCGAGGCCGAATGGAGGAAATGGCGCCCGTAATTGCCCTGGTAAAAATGCGGACCGTGCTGGTGAAACGACCCGTCGGGCTGGATGCCCTCCTGGCCGGGCTTGGCCACGGTGATCACATCGCCCATGCTCCTGAGGGCGGCCTCCACGCGAGCCTCGTCGTTCATGAACAACCCGGCCAGCACGGCGTTCCAGCTCAGCCAGAGCCTGTTTTGACCCGTCATGCCCGGCTTGGGCTTTTTCAGGAACGCCTCAAGCGCGGCGCGGCGCGGGGGGGTGAGCGCGGCTTCGGGCAACAGCAGGGCGATGCTCCCCAGCATCTGCGCCTCATAGACCTGGTGCTGCCACCAATTGCTGTTGCGCGGCTTGGTTTCGAGCCACCAGTCGAGGCTTTTCAGGCAGTTTTCAAGCGCGGCCTTCTCTCCGGGAAAGACCGCCTGGCCGATGGCCAGCTCGCGGCAATGGTCGAGGTGGCGGGTCGTTTTCCACATGCTGGGGTTCTTCGATTCGTAGTCCACGCCCGCGAAGCGGCCCTCGGGCGAAATTCGGGCGTTGAGCGCCTTCAGGAGCGCCGGCGAGACCGCGGGCGGGAAATCCATGCCCGATTCGTCCATTTCGATCGCGTCGCCCAGGCGCGACGGTTCCGTTTCGATCGCCAGCACGCGCTCGCGCAACGCGGCCATCGGCAACTCGGCGCCCGCCAAAGAGGCGGCCAAAACGGCCAATGTGAACGTTTTAAGCATGGGTCTTTTTCTCCTCGGATAAAATCACTGCGCCACTGTATCACATTTTTCATCCGGCGAACAGGTTTCATTTTGCGCTCGCGCCGTTTGCCTGCGTGCAAAAAAACCGCCGTGGTTGCGCACGGCGGTTTATATGTTTTTTTTACATCATGCCGCCCGGGTTTTTCGGGAGGGCTGGGGCAAAGGCCGAGAACCTTCACACCGGTTTTTGTTCTTTTGAACGGGGAAAATGATAGCAGGTTCCGGTTTTTTTGTCAATTTGATATTTTTTTGGTCAATTGACGAATTGGATTTTTGATTTGTTGCTATCAATGAGAATCCTGTTTTGTTTTTACAAAACCTAAATGCTTTATTTTTGACAAAATGATTTATTTTTGTTATATATTTCTTCCTTTTGTCCCTCCCGTGCGGTTTTGGAGGTGATTTACAAGCCAAATGGTTCATTTTTTCATACAACGTTTTGGAAGGCTTCATGTGCGGTTTTTCCTTTCAGTGAAACAGGGCGCGGGATGCTGTTGATGGTCTCGGCAAGGTCATCGAAGTGGCGGCCTGAAAAAC
>JAVBLT010000020.1:0-90441 GCA_031553315.1 Kiritimatiellia bacterium | reverse complement strand
TCCTGGGAGCGCGGCACCAATGAAAACACCAATCGCATCATCCGCCGCTTCATTCCAAAAGGCATCGATTTGAAAACCTACACCCGAAAGGACATCGCTCATGTGCAAAACCACATCAACTCAATTCACCGCAAAACCCTCAATGGAAAAACCGCCCATCAAGCGCAACAGGATGAAATCAAAAAATGTTGCATTTGACTTGCACTTCACAATAGGAAAACAATCACCTCCAAAATTTTCTTCCCCCGGCTCCCATGCGGGGGCGTTTGAAGGTTTCGGAAGCGGTGGGGAGGCGGGAGCCGAAACGGTTGTCGAAGCGCGGATCCGGTTCATCATCGAGGCAGCCGGATTGAAGAAGGTAGCGGAGGCAGTCGATGGCTTCCTTGCATGCGCCCTTCTGGCCATCGCGGCCGGTATAGTTGGTAAGGGCAAAGAGGGTGTTGAGGCAATCGCGGCTGATGTAAAGGCGTGGGGGCGTGCCGTCGCGGGCGTAGAGCAGGGTGTTGATGAGCTCTTCGCCGCTGCCGATGGCCTTGCCGCTGGCCGGCTCGAAGCCGTCGGCCATTTCGTCGCAGAGGTCGAAAAGGGTTTTATCCTCGGTGGCTGAAATTTTGCTTTGAGAGCCGGCGCGACTGTCGAGAATACGCCGGCGCATACGCTCGCGTGCGCCGTTGGAATCCGACCAGCCTTCAAGGATTTCATCGGACGGGATGGCGTCGTAGTCGCCTTCGGCCTTGACCCACGTTTCATAGTCGTTCCAGCCTTCGAGGCGCGCCCACTCGAACTTGTAGCGAAGCAGGGAGAAACCGAATTTTTCGGAACCCTCGCCCCGGTCGCCGTCGTTCACGCCGTTGGCGCGGTCGGAGAGTTTCGCCCATGGGCCGGGTACGCCGACTTCGGGGATTTCATAGTTTCCGGGCCATTCGCGGTAGATGTAGACGGCGCCGTCAATGATTTTCGCCCAGAGGAAGAACCAGTTGCGTTCCGGCGCCGGATCCACCACGAACGAGCACACGCCGCCTTCAGGGATCGCATCGGGGGCAATGATATGAACGGCGGGGGAGAAGGTGGCGAAGCGCCGCCCCTTCAGCTTCTTGGCGAGGCCGCACACACGTTTGCGGATCTCATCGGTGGCGTTGCGGTTCTTCATGGCCGCCTTGATGACCTCCTGCGGCATGCCGTAGGGGTTGTCGCGGCCATGGAACCAGATCACGGCGGCCTCGCCGCCCTTGGCCACGGCCACGCGGGGCACACGCTCGAAAGCTCGGCCGGGCAAAACGCACGCATCGCAATCTTCTCGGTCGTTTATCCAAGCAAGGCAATCCTCCGGGCGGGATTCCGGTACGCGGCAACTGCCCTTGCCGGTATCGTGGTAGGCAAGCAGGTGATCGTATTCCTCGCGGGAGAGGCCAAGGGAGAGCCAGGGGGCGGGTTCCTTGCCGTCACGCGGGAGCATGTAGGAGAGCGCGTAGCGGGTCACAACGGCATTTTCAAGGAAGTCGGCCACCACGGGCGTGAAGCCGCTGACGGGAGTAAAGGTCATGAGCAGATTGCCGCGCGTGCTGGCCACGCGGAGGCGGCCCGCATCGAGGAAGGACTTGGGGAATGTTTAATTGTTGATAAATTTTCCCGTCGCCACCTATAATTTTACTTATTGTTCCTGAACGTTCAAATGCGCGAACGCTTTCCGGAAATGCATGAAGTCCGCCAACTCCTTCTCTTGTCATTTGGTGTGTTACTTTTTGAGTGTATGTAGTGCCTCCGAAAAAGTGAGTAGAGGCTGGTGCTGCACGAAGATTTGTTGTTGTCGTGAGCGATCCTGCGCTTGACTGTGCGAATGGCGCGGCGATGAGGGTTGTTGTAATAAGGGCATTGCCGATTTGCTGGCCGGCTTGGCGGGGATCTTGTGTAAAAAAGCTTTCGACGGAATTGGCGATGTGGCTCGCTGAGTCTTTTACAAATTGTCCATTCACCTCGCCATTCAGAATCAGGCTTGCTCCAAACGCCATGTTACCGCCAAATGATTTAACATCATTCCATATGGCTTGGCCGACATCGGACCGGGAGCTTTTCAGGAAACTCACAATGTCATTTCCAAATTTATTGAGCGCATCGTTGTAACCGGCAAAGACTTGTCCGACTTGGCTGAAGTATGAGCCGCCACTTTCTTTGCACAGCCCGAGGGGGTCGATGTAGGCGATGGGGTTGCCGGAGCAGTAGGCGTAGAGGTTGGGGCCGCCTGAAAGGCCGAGGGGGTGGGGTTGCCGGCGGGGGCGATGCCGTGGTCTTCGCCGTGGGGGCCGTAGTGGGCGGTGTGGGTGATTGCGCCGGTTTCGCCGGTGAGGGCGATGACGCTGCCCTGATCGTCGGAGTGGGCAACAAGGAGGGCGCCGGTGGCGGCGTCGAGGATGCCGAGGAGGCGGTTGGGGGTCTAGATGTAGTAGCGGAGGGGGGCGCCGAGGGCGTTGCATTCGATGAGGGGGCGTTTGAGGGGGTCGTCGTGGTCGATGACCCAGTGGGTGGTGTTGGTGGTGGCGGCGGGGGAATCCCGCTCGGTCTGGATGCGGGTGGTGGTGGTGCGGTTGCCGAGGGGGGCGTAGGCGGGGAGGGTTTTGATGCCGTTGCCGTCGGTGCGCTCGGAGGGTGGCTGCTGGGTACGAAAACTCCAACCTGTCGTAAAAAACAACAGGTTGACAGCAAACCAAAACTGAATATACTTCAATGCCATATGAAAAGATGTGATGATTTATTCCAAGGTGTTCAAGTTAAATCGCCATGAACTTTATCTCTTATCATCAATAACTGGGAAATTAAATGTAATTTCCTTAACCTGGTTTAAAATGTCTTCTAAAGATGTTAGTAATGGAAAATGAAAACGTACTTCTGTTTTGGAATCACCGAACCCCACATGTAATATCCCGCTAAGGATGTATAGACGATTACTACATGAAAAATGAAGTTCTATTGTTTCCTCCAAAGATATGAATGTAACTGGGGTTGTTTGGTTTAGTGCAAAAGAGGTTAGTTTATTTTCCAATTCGATAAAATCGTAAGTTGCAAGCAAAAGAGGATAATCGACGGTTAAACTATCATTCCGAATAATACAAGAACATGATACCCAGTTTTCATAAATAGGATAGAATCCAGGGCCTGTTGCTTTGTAATTAAGTGGTTCAATGGTAAAAAATGCGGAATTCCCATGAAAATTAAGCTTCATTTATCCTGTTCCCTATTTTTGAATCATTGTGATTTTGGCATGACTGTCACCACGCCGCCTCGGGAATTCAAAACAACCCTTGCCTGAGTTGTTTCGTATACTACCGTTCCTGAAGCTCCTTGTCTAACACTTCCGCTTGAAATTGTATCCTCAGTAAATTGTACAATGAGATGGGGCTGTCAAAGAAGGAGAGAGCCCATGCGCAATTCGTCAAACGAGATGAAGAAGGATAAAGGGAAACGCCCTCGCGCCAGGAAAAGAACGCTTTGCCATGCGGGCGCTCGCCAAAAAGCTCGGTTTGCCTTACGCCACGTTTCAGCGCGAAATCAAGCGCGGAATGAGCCCGACTCCATTCATTCACCACGACAGGGAATATCGCCTCTACAGCGCTCAACGCGCGCGGGATGCCGTCATCGAAGGTAATCAAAACAGGGGGCCGCTCATGAAATGGCTCGCTTCCGTTGCTGAAAAATTGAGGGTCAAGGTTCTGCAGGAGAAGAAATCGCCCGAACATGCACGCTACGAACTCATCCGTGAAGGCGTCGCAAACGTCTCCCTCGCTGCGTACGCTTGACAACCACATCGATCAGGGCGATATCGGCGTCTTTCGCGGCGACACGCCTTATCACCCCGGCGCCAAAAAGAAACCGCGCCGGTCGCCCTGCCGCGCCTTCAAAAACCCCGAACACCTCTCCATTTAACGTGCAATTCACACCATTGACTAAAACAGGCTGTAAAAACCCATTTTCTTGCGCACGGGCATTCCGTGTGGTAGAATGTGGCCGTATTTTAAGGAATGGAAGAAAGGCCTGGCATGCAGGAAACACTTATCACCGCCTTGACGATCGTGAAATTGCTTTGGGCGCCGGGAACCATGCCCGGAACCGCTGCGGATAAGCCGGAAGAAACGGTTCGGGAGCGCGGCACGCTGTATAAGCGGCATGTTTCAGAGCCGGATATCGCGTTTTATCCGGTGAAGGATGTCAAGAAGGCGCCGGTGGTGCTGATTTGCCCCGGCGGCGGTTACCAGGTGATCGCCTATGACAAGGAAGGCTCTGAAATCGCCCGCTGGCTCAATGAAATCGGCGTGCACGGCGCAGTGTTGAAGTATCGCATTCCCGGTAATCGCGACGGCGCTCTGGCCGATGCCCGGCAGGCGCTCAAACACCTCAGGGATCAGGCGGAGGAATGGAAAATCGACCCCGGGAAGATCGGCATGATGGGGTTCTCCGCCGGCGCGCACCTCACGGCCCGCACCGTGGCGGCGCCGTTGCCCGAAGGCGGCGTGAAGCCGGCCTTTCAATTGCTGATTTACCCCGCGTATCTGAGCGACGACGCCGCAACGGTAAAGCCCGATACCGCCCCTGCGAAAGACACGCCGCCCACTTTCATCGCCCAACCGCGCGACGATACCGCCCACATCGCCAGCGGCGCGGCCTATGCCGAAACGCTCCGCAGGCTGGGCGTGCCGGTCGAATTTCACATGTTCGCAACCGGCGGCCACGGTTTCGGGCTGAGGGCGGGCGCGGGCGCCTGCGCGCTGTGGCCGCTGCTGGCGCAGGCGTGGATGATGGAGCAGGGAATCCTCCCGAAGGATTTCAAAAAAATGCCGCTGGCGCTCTAAAAGGATTGGTATGAGTTGTAAACGAAGCTATTCAGTGGGCGAGGAGATCGCCAATTGCACCAGCCACGGCATCGGCGTGCTCTTCAGCTGCGCGGCGATCGCGCTGCTGGCGTATCGGGCCGCTCTCTTCGGCAACCCCTGGGCGGTCGTCAGCTGCGTGGTCTACGGCATCACCCTCTTCATGCTCTATTCAGCCTCCACCCTTTACCACGCCATTCCCTTCCCGCGCGCGAAGCGCATCCTGAAAATGGGCGACCACATGGCGATCTATTTCCTCATCGCCGGCACTTACACCCCGTTTGCGCTGGTGACGCTCCGCCATGCGCAGTCGATGACGGGCTGGATCGTCTTTTACGTGGAATGGGGGTGCGCGCTGGGCGGGTGCATCTTTAAAATTTTTTCGACCGGAACGCTCAAAGCGCTTTCGACCCTTTTTTACGTGGTCATGGGGTGGGTCGCCATTTTCACCATCCGCACGCTTTGGCAGAGCCTGCCGCTGCCGGGCTTCTGGCTGCTGGCGGCCGGCGGGCTCACCTACACGGCGGGCGCGGTTTTCTATCTGGCCGACAAACGGTTTCCCTATTTTCACGCCGTGTGGCACCTGTTCGTGCTGGCGGGCAGCATCCTTCACTTCCTGAGCATTCTGATCTACGTGATTCCCGGAGGCAACTCATGAACATCAAAGCGATTGTTTTCGATTATGGCGGCGTCATCTCCATGCCGCAAGACAAGGCCTACTTCTTTCCCTGGATGCAGGAGCAAACCGGGCTCGACGAAGCGACCGTGCGCGAGGGCTGGGCGCGCTACCGCCTTGATTTCGACGGCGGCCTCCTTTCGGGCGCCGATATGTACCGCCGCATTCTCCAGGACAACGGCATCGACGCTCCCTCCCCCGCCTTCTGCCAGGCCATCGCCTCCCGCGACCTCGACAGCTGGGCCGAGCTCAACCCCACGACCCTCGTTTGGGCACGCGAACTCAAAACCGCCGGCTACAAGCTGGGCATCCTCACCAACATGCCCCTCGAATTCCTCCCCTGGTTCGAGCGCGCCAAAGAATTCCGCCTCCTTTCCGACGTGGAGATCATCTCCGCCCGCGTGAAAAAGGTCAAGCCCAGCCTCGGCATCTACCAGGAGCTCGTCGACCGGCTCAATCTGCCCCCCAACCGCATCCTGTTTTTCGACGACGCGATCCGCAATGTGGAGGGCGCCCGCGCCGCCGGCCTCAACAGCGAGCTCTTCACCACCGTTGAGGAAGCCCGAAAAACCCTCGCCCATTACAACGCATGAGGCGCGCATGGCAAAACGGCATCAGCAGAAAGAACCCGGCATCCACCGCCGGCTCCCGAACGGGCTCACGCACCCGCTTCCGCCCGCCCTTTGCCTCACCGTCATCGTCACCCTCATCGCAGGCCTCCGCTACGAGCCCATTCTTGGGAAACTCGCCCGCCGCACGCTCTTCTTCGCAACCGCGCACGACGCCTGGCTCGCCTTCACCGCGCCGCGCCCCGGCGAGTTTCTCGACTATCTCTCCCGCGGCCTCACCACGCTCGGCCTGCGCCCCGCCCTCGGCATCGGCGCGCTCGCCCTGCTTTCCGCCGGCGTGACCGCGCTGTGGTGTTTCGCCTTCCGCAGGAGCCGCGCCGCCCAGCTTCTCGCGCCGCTCCCCGCGCTCTTTTTCCTCTGCCAGCTGGGGCACCTCGGCTTCTCCGTATACCTTTTCAAGCAGACGTCTTTCCCCTTTTTGCACCTCCTGGGGCTGGCCTGCGCGCTTCTCCTTTACCTGCTTTGGCAGCACGCCCGCCGCTTCGCCCCCAGCGTGCCGCTTCTGGCCGCCGCCCTCTACCCGCCGCTGGGCGTTCCCGCCCTCTTCGCCAACGGGCTCATTGCCGTCCACGCGCTCGTTCAGCGCCGCTGGGCGGCGGCCTCCGCGGCCCTCCTCCTCACGGGCGCCGTCCCCGGCCTCTGCGCCGAATTCCTCTACGGCGCGTATGCCTTCGACACCGCCTACACCGTCAACGCCATCCTGCTCTTCGAAGAGCAAGCCCTCTGGTGGAACATCGCCGCGGGCGCCATCCTCGCCGCCGCCGCCCTCTGCGCGATCTTCAACGCCCTGCGCCTCAACCTTTCCATGTGGATTTTTCACCCTGTGATCTTCCTTTTTCCTTTTTTATCGGCTGCGGCCCTCGCCTTCTTCACTGCGGAAAAAGACACCCAAAACCTCTTTGCCATCATCCGCGCCGAGGCCCATGCCGAGCGCGGCGACTGGAAGGCCCTGCTGAACATTCCCACCCCCAAAGACCGCGAACCCCACCGCACGCTCACCGCCTACCGCATCCTCGCGCTCTTCCGCACCGGCGCCCTCCCCGAGCGCCTTCTCGCCTACCCCATCCAGACCAAACACACCACAACCTCCATCGACACGATGAAGATCGACGGCTTCCGCCTGCTTTACCACTACGGCCTCGTGCAGATCGCCCGCAAATGGTGCTGGGAAAAAACCGAAGACCTCTCCTGGACCCCCGACACCCTCCTCTACCTCGGCCGCATCGCCCTCATCACCGGCGAGCTCGACGCCGCCCGCGCCTGGTTCACCCTTCTCGCCCGCTGCCCCTTCTACGGCAAAGAAGCCGCCGAAGGCCTCCGCCTCTCCAAAGACCCCGCCGCCCGGGTGGAAGACCCCGAGCTCCTCACCGTCTACGATCTCTTCACATGCCTCAGCCAAGACCCGGCGAACCCCGTCTTCGAAAAAAACCACAACGTGGAAGACATCATCTACAACCGCTACGCCATCATGCGCAAAGCCAACGAAACCACCCTCCACCTCCACCTCGCCGCCAACCTCCTCCTCAACAACCCCCGTTCCGTGCTCGAAAACCTCGAGACCCTCCTCCGCCTGCGCCCCGATCCAACCCGCCCCCTCCCCCGCTACTATCAGGAAGCCCTCCTCACCGCCCTCGCGGAAATCCCCGCCGCCGACCACCCCCGCACCATCCCGCCCGATGCGTTCGACCCGGCCGTGGTGCAGCGTTTCCAGCGCTTCCAGCGCGACGCCCGCCGCCTCCTCGCCCCCGGAACCACCCCGGCCGACCGCGAGGCCTTCAGCAAAACCTACCGCGACGCCTACCCCTTCTACAAAGGATTCCAGCCATGATTCGCACCGCCCTTCTTCTCATGAGCGGCGTGGCCCTCGACCCCGACTACACCGCCCTCACCCTCCCCCCCAACATCGCCCCCCTCAATGCCGACATCCTCGGCATCCCCCCCGGCGCCTCCACCGAAACCACCCTTTCCGGCCCCCGCGGCAAAGCCATCACCCTCAAAGGCTCCGAGCTCCGCTACCCCCTCCGCGCCTGGCGCGACCTCCTCGCCCAAAACGCCGGTTCCGACCTCACCCTCACCATCCGCACCAACGGCGTCGAAGCCCTCGCCACCGCCTACGCCGTCTCCAGCCACCCCATCGACCCCACCCTCGTGTACCGCCTCATCGGCCCCAGCTACGAAAGCTACAGCCGCATGGGCATTTACCAGCGCGACCTCGCCTCCTTCGTCGAAACCCCCATTTACCGCAACGAACAATTCACCACCCGGCAATGCGTCAACTGCCACGCCTTCCAGGATAAAAACCCGGAAACCTTCCAATTCCACCTCCGAGGCGAATCCCCCGGAACCGTCGTCTTCAACGGAAAAGAAGACATCCGCAAACGCTCCCTCAAAACCGGCCCCCTCTACGCCTCCGGCGTCTACCCCGCCTGGCACCCCACCCGCCCCTTCATCGCCTACTCCGTCAACGACACCGCCCAGGTCTTCTACACCGCCAACCCCGACAAAGTGGAAGTGCTCGATTCCCGCTCCGGCATCGTCCTCTACCACCTTGAGACCGACACCCTCACCCCCGTTTCCCTCGACCCCCTCCGCTTCGAAACCTTTCCCGCCTGGTCCCCCTGCGGCACCACCCTCTACACCGTCTGCGCCCAGCCCCCCGTCACCCGCATCCCCGAAGATAAAACCGAGCGTTTCGCCCAAAGCATCTCCGTCTACACCAACCTCTGCTACGACCTCGTGGCCCGCGCCTTCGACCCCGAAACCGCCACCTTCTCTCCCCCCGTCACCCTCATCGACGGCCCCTCAAAAAGCATCACCCACCCCCGCCCCTCGCCCGACGGCCGCTGGATCGTCATGACCATCGGCCCCTACGGCTGTTTCCAGATCTGGCACAGCGCCTCCGACCTCTTCCTTTACGACACCCGCGAAAAGACCATCCGCCCCCTCGCCGAGCTCAACAGCCCCCACGCCGAAAGCTACGAAACCTGGTCCTCCAACGGCCGCTGGCTCATCTTCAACAGCCGCCGCCCCGACGCCACCCGAACCCGCCCCCACATCACCGCCTTCGACCCCGAAACCGGCACATTCACAAAACCCTTCATCCTCCCCCGGAAACGCCCCGCCGACCACCTCGAGCGCCTCCAGTCCTACAACGTCCCCGAGCTCGTCAAAGGCCCCGTGCCCTACGGCCCCCGCACCCTCAAAAACCAGGCCAAAGCCCCCGCCCCAACCGCCCTTTGGAAAGACACGCCATGAACCTCATCTTCGGCCCCGTGCCCTCCCGCCGCTACGGCCGCTCGCTGGGTATCGACATCGTGCCCATGAAAACCTGCTCCTTCAACTGCTCCTTCTGCCAGCTCGGCCCCAACCCCGCCACCACCCTTGAGCGCAAAGACTGGGTCCCCGTGGCGGAAATCCTCACCCAGCTCCGCGCCTGGCTCGCCCAAGGCGAACCCGCCGACATCCTCACCCTCTGCGGCTCCGGCGAACCCACCCTCCACCTCCATTTCGGCGACGTGCTCCGCTTCATCCGCGAAGAGACCCCCTACCCCTCCCTCCTCATGTCCAACGGCTCCCTCTTCACCGACCCCCGCGTGCGGCGCGACGCCGCCCTCGCCTCGCGAGTCAAAGTCTCCCTCCACAGCTGGGATCAGGCCTCCTTTGAAACCATCACCCGCCCACAGACCGGCCTCGATTTCGCCGCCATTGTCGAAGCCTACCGCGCCTTCCGCCAAACCTACACCGGCCAGCTCGACGTCGAAGTCTTCCTCATCCCCGGCGTCAACGATTCCCCCGACCAGACCCGGCGCATCCTCGCCATTTTGCAGACCATCCGCCCCGACACCGTCACCCTCAACACCGCCGAGCGCCCCCCCGCCGATTCCAGCGTAAAGCCCCTCTCCCCCCAGCGCCTCGCCGAGCTCCGCACCCTCTTCGCCCAAGCCGCCGCCCCCCGGCAGACCCCCATCGCCACCTCACCCTACACCGAAACCGCCCTCCGCGAGCTCCTCATCCGCCACCCCCTCACCATCCCCCAGTTCGCCCACCACTTCGGCCAGACCGAAACCGTCATCCGAGCCGCCCTTGGCCGCATCGCCCAGACCGAGCCCGCCGCCCGCCGCGTCCCCGGCTTCGAGGAAACCCCATGAACGATTTTACCCTCTGCGAACACTACAAAGCTGAAATCGACGCCTTCCGCCCCTTCCCGCCCGAAACCGCCCGTTCGCTGCGAGACTATTACCGCATCGCCGAAACCCAAAAAGAACTCCTCCGCCTCCTTCGAGGCGCAAAGTAACCATGACACCCCCACCCGATGAAATTCTCCTGAAAGTAGCGGCTCGCGCCCGGCAAGGCGATGCCGAAGCCATGCTGCACCTCGCCCTCCGCGCCCTCAAAGAAGGCAACATCGCCGAAGCCCTCCACTGGCTCCCCAAAGCCGCCGACACCTTGCCCAACGCCGCCTTCCTCCTCGCCACCCTGCATAAAAAATCCTCCGATTCCCCCCAACACGAGTTCTGGCTCCGCAAAGCCCTCGCCCAAGGCCACCCCCTCGCCGCCTATACCCTCGCCCAGCATTTTTCCGCGATCGGGAATCATGGGGAAGCCTTCGCGCTCTACCGAAAAGCCGCCGCAGAAAAAACCCTCGACGCCATCCACGCCCTCGCCCTCTGCCACCTCCACGGCCGCGGCACCCCCAAAGATTTCCAAAAAGCCCTCGACCTCTTCTACGAAGCCGCCACCCACGGCTTCGCCCCCTCCCAGCATCAAATGGGCCTCTTCTGCCAAGACCCCGCACAAAAAGACCTCTACAATCCCAAACAGGCCGCCCGCTGGTTCGCCGCCGCCGAAAAAGGAGGAATCAAATGACCGAAAGAACCATTTATCTTGCAGGCGGGTGCTTTTGGGGCACCGACCACTACCTTGCGCAACTCCCCGGCGTGATGCGCACCCAAGCGGGTTATGCCAACGGCGTTACCGCCAACCCCACCTATGAAGAAGTGTGCACCGGCCTCACCCGGCACGCCGAAACCGTCGAAACGGTGTATGATTCGGATCGCATCAGCCTGCGCGGCCTGCTCGAAGAATTCTACACACTCATCGACCCCACCTCGCTCAACCGCCAAGGGCCCGACGCCGGCACCCAATACCGCACCGGCATCTACTTCACCGACCCCGCCGACGAAGCGGAAATCCGCGCCTCCCTCGCCACCCTGCAAACCCGCTTGACCCACCCCATCGCAATCGAATGCGAACCGTTAAGCTGTTTTTACCCGGCCGAGGAGTACCATCAGAAATACCTCGTCAAAAATCCAGGCGGTTACTGCCACATCCCCCCCGAACGCTTTGAATCGCTCAAGAAAGAGACCCAGCCATGATGATCGAACCTCACATCCACATGATTTCCCGCACCACCGACGAATACATGGCCATGCACGCCGCCGGCATCCGCGCCTGCGTGGAGCCCTCCTTCTGGCTCGGCGCCAACCGCCGCTATGCCGGCTCCTTCTTCGATTATTTCCGGCTTTCACTCGAGTTTGAGACCCAGCGCGCCGCCCGCTTCGGCATCGACCACTTCAGCGCCATCGGCATGAACCCCAAAGAAGCCGAAGACCGCAGGCTCGCCGATGAAGTCATCGACGGCATGGGCGACTACCTCGACCACCCCCGCTGCGTGGCCCTCGGCGAAATCGGCTTCAACCTCATCACCCCCAACGAAGAACACGCCCTCGTGCGCCAGCTCCTCATGGCCGAAGCGCGCAAAATGCCCATCGTGCTGCACCTGCCGCACACGCAGAAGCTCAAAGGCATCACGCGCGTGCTCGAAATCATCAAAACCGAATGCCTCACCGTCGAGCGGATCGACATTGACCACAACGTGGAAGAAACCATCGCCCTCGCCCTCGAAAGCGGCTGCTACGCCGGCATGACCGTCTACCCCTACTCCAAGCTCGATCCCGCCCGCGCCTCCGCCATGATCCGCGAGCACGGCCACCACCGCGTCATCGTCAACGGCTCCGCCGACTGGGGCATCTCCGATCCCCTCAGCCTCATCAACGTGGTCGCCCAGCTCAAAGCCGACGGCTTCACTCAATCCGTGATCGACACCATCACCTTCCATACCCCCAACACCTTCTACAGCGCCTCACCCAATTGGAAACCCAACTTCGCCATTACCCCCCAAGACCCGACCACCTTCCAGCGGCAACCCTAAAAAACGCTGTTGAATACTGCGAAAAATTGTGCTATCTTTTTGACATCAAAGGAGGTCATATGCCCATCATCAAACCCGTTTCCGATTTACGCAATTACAATACCGTTTTGAAAGACATCACCACCGGGCAACCGGTTTTTCTCACAAAAAATGGTCGCGGGCGTTACGTCATGATTGACCACGAAGACTACGAGAAAACCCAAGCCACATTGGAGCTCCTCCGGTTGCTTGCGCAAGGCGAAGCTTCCGCGCGCGAGGAAGGATGGCTCACTCAAGCCGAAGTGGAAACCGCGCTCGGATTGCCTCACCATGTATGATGTCCACTTTGTCCCTGAGGCTTTGCGCGACCTTCAGGCGATTCGATCTTATCTTGGCGAAGAGTGTTTGAATCCAGAGGCCGCTACCAAAACACTCACCGCCATTCTCGAAGCCACCCATCGATTGCGTACCTTTCCTCAATCCGGCGTTGAGTTTTCGCCAATCGGAATTTCCACACCCTACCGTTCGCTTCTGTGTGGTCAGTATCGCATTTTTTACTACCTTGAAACCAACACCGCCCGCATCATCCGCGTTCTCTATACTCGCCGGGATTGCACGCGGATTCTATTCGGCTGATCCTTCCACTGATTTCCGACAAACGATATTTCCTCGAAAAACGCCCAAGTCAGAGGCGTTTTTTCTTTTGGTTCATGACAACTTAACTTGAATAAAATTCAGGATAAGCTATCATGATTTCAATGGCTAATAAGTATATCGTTCGTTCTCGAATTTCGGAGGCTCAAACGCGAGCACTTGTTTGTTACTTTGTTAACGATATTAAAGCGGTTAAAATTGCGGGTTTGACAGGGCTGAGCCGCAATACGGTCAATCGTGTTTTAAAAGCCCTGCGCGTGTGCATTGCCTGGCTGTGTGAACAGGAAAGCCCGTTTGAACAGGAAAGCGTTGAAATGGATGAAAGCTATTTCGGAGCCAGGCGCGTGCGGGGAATCCGTGGGCGAGGCGCACGAGGGAAACAAATTGTTTTCGGGTTGATCAAACGCGGCGGAAAGGTTTATACGCAAGTGGTTAAAACCTGTTCAGTGAAAGAACTTTATCCGATTATCAGCAATCACGTCGGCCACGATGTGGTCGTCTATACCGATGGTTTTCGCACCTATGATGGGCTGGTTGATTTTGGGTATCGGCGGCATTATCGCGTAAAACACGGTGAGAATCAGTTTGCCGTCGGCCAGGCCCATATCAACGGGATTGAGAATTTTTGGGGACTTGCAAAAACGAGGCTTGCAAAATTCAAAGGGATCTCTAAAAATACCTTTTACTTGCATTTAAAGGAGTGTGAGTTCCGATTCAATTATCGGAAGGCTGACACTTATAAGATGCTTTTAAAGTTACTGCGAAACGACCCGCTTAAGTTGTCATGAACCTTTCTTTTTTGAAAGAGACAAAACTACGCTTGCATTCAATCAATTCTTTTGTTACCCTCATGATGTTTGATGGATTGCTGAAGATGTTGCTTAGGCAACCTTCCTTCAACCCCAAAGACGTATAGTTTTCAATAATTTGCGTTCACCGCATACAAATCGTTCAAAGGAAATTCGCACTTTCTTTAAGCTGAACGACATGTAAGCGGAGGTTGTGTCATTATTTGGCACGCCTCTCTTCATGCTTTCAGCTTAGGCCGTGCGAAGCCTCCTTTGAGAGTACTGAACTGAGAGGTGTGCTTTTTGTCTCACACAGAGCGCCCCCTGACAATGGAGGTATTATGGCAAATTTAGAAATAACGGTATGGAATACAATTCGAAAAGAATTGGTTGAAATTGAACTCTCCGACGAAACACTTATCAGTCGAGCAATTTCATTTTTTCGTGAGCAATACAATCTACCAGACTGTGATACAAATGGAAAAGTTCTTATCTATATATTCAAAAACAACGAAAAAATACTGAAAGAGACACAGACATTTTCCGAAGCTAAAGTAAAAACTGGCGACACACTTTACTTTTGCCAGACATCATCAATTCCATTGAGACTTCTTATAGATTTTCAAAAAATAAATTACGCAAACATTACACAGGTTATAATAAGCAGATTTCACCTCTTTGCCTTTTCTCTAAAGAAAAAAGAACCAAAAAGTTTAGTTATTTCTTTTTTATGTATTGTTTTAATAATTGGTTCGTGTTCAAAATATAACGAAATTATCAAAACTGATAATACTAAAAACATTGCAACAGAACATGAAAAAGAAGAAAAACCAAAACATGGAGCAAAACCGCAAATTGAATTTTCATTATCTCCAGTTCCAACTCAAAAATCACCTGATCAAGAAACTGCAGATGTAATGATTTTTACAATCAGTAATTTACATAACCCAGAGATGGGAGAATTTCTTTTTGATGATCTTTGTTCTTATACCATTGATGCAGCATCACCTCATACACAAAAGATATTTTTAACAATTCGTGATGGAGTAAAACGAATCTGCTCCATTCGCAGAGGAGAGTCTGATGACCGACTCGACGCAATGATCAAAGGGTTCAATAGTGGTTTAAATGCCGCAGATATCGGTAACGCAATTAGTGAATCAACTGATAGTGATTTTCTCGGAGCGGCAGTTGCAATCGCAAGTCTTGCAATCAACATTCATCAAATAAATAAAGAAGTTGAAGAAAAAAGGAATGCCGCTGTAAACGAAATAATCAACCAATTAAGCGAAGAACTAAAAACTTATTTTAGAAGTAACCCATCTATTGAAAAATCAGGAGAGAGTCCGGCAAGTATTTTCTTAGGGTTTTGCAATGGCAGATACGAACCAATCTCGACTGAAGTAAAAATTAAGCTTCTTACAACAACCATTCGAGAGTGGCCAAAAACAAAACGAAGTAATGATATCATTTCAAACAAACTTCATGAATTTTTGATCCATTGGCTGAATGAAGGTGGACGCTGGGATGATGCTCGAACTGTAAGTAATATCCTTTTATCAAAATGGCCCAATAATGCATCAAGTCATGTTTATGTTGGCATGGAAATTTATTACACGGGAGGAAACAAGGCAAAAGCAATCGAGTGCTTTTCAAAAGCAGCACAAATGGAACCTAACAACTGGCGGCCTTGTTGGTGGGCATTTTATGTATCGGCCGCAGCGAAAAACGAACAGAAGGCAACAGATTGGCTTTGTTCTGCAATACAACGTGGATACAAAGACTACCACACCGATTTCGCCAACACTAGCCTTGCTATTTCTAACACTTCACATTGGCGTAGCTTCAAAACTCCAAATGTAACATGGTACATTGACGAAGGGCTTTTTGCCTATGGGTTTCATATTGTGAATAACTCTCCTTACCCGTTGACAAATGTTCGTGTTAACCCAGGTATTCGAAATTGGAGAAGTTCGTTGACAATTGAGCGAATTGAGGCAAATTCTGAACATGAATGGTGGGAAAAAGGAACACCACAAAAACAATACCCACATACAGTCACACTGAATTGCACTCAAGCAACAAATGAAAGTATTTCAGTAAAAGAGCGCTAAACCATCTGTGGCAAAAAGAGGCGACCGGGATCGAACGCACGGCGTTCGTCGGGGTTCGGGGGTGAGCCCCCGAATCAATGGTCATGGGTGGATTCGCCGTGCCAGGGTTCGGCGGGGGGCGGAAGAATTTGACCGCTGAGGATGCGCTGGCGAACGGCTTCGGAGAGGAGGATGGTGGTGGCGGCGGCCACGTTGAGTGAATCGGCCACGCCGAGCATGGGAATGCGCACGCGGAGGGTGGCGGCATCCATCCAGTGGTGGGTGAGACCGTATTGTTCGGAGCCGAGGCAGAGGGCGGTGGGGCCGGTGAGGGACACTTCGAAGTGGAGTTTTTCGGCGTGGGGGGTGGCGGCGAGGATGGAGAAGCCGCGGGCTTTCAGAAAGGCGAGGGCTTCTTCGGCGGTGGCTTCAACCACGGGAAGAGTGAAGAGGGTGCCGGTGGAGGCGCGGACCACGTTGGGGTTGTGGATGTCGGTGCATTTATCACACACAATGACGGCGGCTGCGCCGGAGGCATCGGCCGAGCGGAGCATGGTGCCGAGGTTCCCGGGCTTTTCAATGGATTCGGCCACGAGCACCAGCGCGTTTTCGGGGAGGTCTAGGTCTTCGAGCGTGCGTGAGATTTGCGGGCCCACGGCGAGGAGGCCGTCGGGCCGTTCGCGGTAGGCGAGCTTTTCGAAGACGGGTTTGGAGCAGGAAAGCAGCTCGGCGCCGAGCGCTTCGCAGGCGGCGACCACGCCGGGCTCGTTTTCGTGTTTGAGCCAGAGGTCTTCGCAGTAGAAGAGGGCGCGGGGGCGGTAGCCGTGCTCGAGGGCGCGGGTGATTTCGCGGTAGCCTTCCACGAGCATGAGGCGGGCGGCGTCGCGGTGGGAGCGCTGGCGCAGGCGCACGGCGTCTTTCACGCGGGGATTGGCGAGGCTGGTGACGAGTGTGGGCATAAATCAGTTTATCCTTTATTCAAACGCGAGAATAGGGTATCATACTGAGTCGTTTCAATAAAGGAGAAACACTCGCATGAAATCGCTTGCAATCGTTTTACTGCTTTCCGGGTTCACTTCAGCGGCATGGTGCGCGGAGCCGGCGCCCGTGAAGGCCATTCAATTCGACGGCGTGGCCGCCTATGTCAACAGCGAGGTGATCACGATCGACGAGGTGATGCGCGAGGTGCGCAAATCGGTCAATTTCGGTCTCGTGCCCGAAGAGGAGCGCACCGCCCTTCTCCGCGAAGCGTACGGCCGCATGCTGGAGCTGATGATCGACCGCAAGCTCATGCTGAAGTTTTACAATGAATCGAAGATGAAGCTTCAGGATGCGGCGCTCGACAACCACATCCGCGATATCATCGCGAGTAATTTCAACGGCGATCAGGCCGCGTTTGAATCCGCGCTTCAGCGCGAAGGCATCACGCGAGACCAATGGCGAAAAATTACCGAGGAGAACCTCATTCTCACCATGCTCCGCTACACGCAGATCGACAAGAAGCTCAACATCACCCCCGCCGATATCCGCACCTATTACGGCGAACACAAGGATGAATTCACCAGCGCCGCGGGCGTGAAAGTCGGCATGATTCTGATTCCTGAAAAGGAAGGCGAGACCGAAGCCGAAAAGGCCCTTGCCGAGCTCAAGGCAGGCACGCCCTTCGCCGATGTGGCGAAGCGTTATTCCAAGGATACCCGCGCGCAAGACGGCGGCAGCTGGGGCGTGATCGACCCGGAGGAGACCTTTTCCGAAGCCATCGTGACCGCGCTGGCGGCATTGAAGCCGGGCGAATATTCGGGCATTGTGAAGCTGGCCGACCAGAACTACATTCTCTACAAGGAGAGCGAAGTGAAGGCCGCCGTGCTGCCGCTCGACGCCGCCTGGCCGAAGGTCGAGGCGAAGCTGCGCGAAACCCGTTACCGCCAGCGCATGACGGAATGGATCGAAGCGCTCCGCTCGAAGGCTGTGCTGAAAATCAACACCATCAGCCCGCTGTGAACCGCACAAGCCCCAGCGAAGTAAAAGCCTGGTGCATCGAGCGGGGCTTTCACCCCAACAAGGTGCTCGGGCAGAATTTCCTCATTGACCGCAACATCCTCGAAGCGATTGTCGATGCGGCCGGCCTCACCGCAGGCGCGCGCGTGCTTGAGGTGGGCCCCGGCCTGGGCGTGATGACGGAAGAACTGCTGCGCCGCGGCGCGCGCGTGACCGCCGTGGAGAAGGACAAGCGCCTCGCCGAGTGGCTCGCGGAATCACTCCGGCCCGGCTTCCCCGACCGCCTCGAGCTGCGCAATGCCGATATGCTCGAATGCCCGCTTTCATCGCTCTCGCCGGAACCGTTCGACGCGTTTCTCTCCAACCTCCCCTACTCGGTCGGCACGCGCATTCTCATGGATGTGGCCGCCGACCCGCTCGCGCCCGCCACACTCGTGACGATGGTTCAGACCGAAGTGGCCGAGCGCTTCGCCGCCGAGGCGGGCGCCCCCGATCGAGGCGTGGCGGGGGTGTGGCTCCAGCTTGATTTCGACGTGTCGATCGTGCGCCACGTGAAGGCCTCCTGTTTCTGGCCCCGCCCCGAGGTTCAATCGACCATTGCGGCGATGCGCCGCCACACCCGCGGCACGCTTTCCCCCGCGCAGAAAGAACGCTTCCGCGCGCTCACCAAACACTGCTTCCTCTACCGCCGCAAACAGCTCGCGACCATTCTGCGCAAAGGCCCCTGGCCGAATGCGCCGCAGGCGCTTGAAGCGGCGGGCATCGACCCCATGCGCAGACCGGAAACGCTGACCGTCGCCGAATGGGAAAAGCTGACGCTGGCGCTCTGAACCCCGACCGGCTGATTTCGCTTCCCCTAGAGCAAGTTTCGAATGAGATTTCCGGATTTTGCGAAGGTGAATTTTGGTTTTGACAAACGCTTGAGGTGAGCCGTAGCAACGCTACGGTGATCTGAAAGGGTGAAGTTCAAAAACAAAAAGCACCGAGAAAAAGCGGAAAGATCAATCGAAATATGCTCTAAAGAACCGGAAATATCCGGTGAAAAGAAAAGCGGCGCTTCCCAAGAGGAGGCGCCGCTTCCGTTTCATAGCGGATCTCAATAGATGCTGATGAGGATCCCGATCCGGCGGCGGAGGAAGATGCCGGTTTCGTCTTTGCCCACTCGGGCTTCGTCGGCAGGGGCGATCCTGTCGAGGTCGGCGTCTTGCGTGCCGGCGCCTTTGAGGATGTAATACTTCACGCTGTTGGCAAGCCCGCCGATCGAGGCCACGCGAAGCGCACCGGTTTCGGGGAGGGTAAGCGAACCGGTAAGGGTGAGGGCATCGAGAGGATCGGCGGAGGGCTTCAGAAGCACGGCGCCGTCTTCGAAGGCCAAGCCGGTTCCGATGGTTCCGGATCCGGTGAGCGTGGCGCCGTTTTTCACGCGGACGCCGCTTTCGGGGTTGATGGCCGCGGAGGCGGCGCGCAGGGTCGCGCCCGTTTCAACCGCCACTTCGCCGGCCACCGAAACTTCACCGCCAAGGGCAAGCGTGCCGCCGGTTACGGCCATGCCGCCGGCGCCGGAAAGCGCTCCGGTAAAGGTGAGCGTTTGACCGGCAGCAGCGCTGAGGTTCGCCACCCCGCCCACCGTCATCGCATGGGCGATACCAGTGGAGGCGGATGCGGTAAGAGAAGCATCGGACACATGAAACTGGGTCATAATCGCAGTTCGGGTAATTCCCCGCGCTCCGAGCGCGAGCGTGGCGCCGTCTTTCACAATCAGCCGTGTATACTGGCGGTCGCCGCCACCCTCGCAAATCACGCCCGTAAAGGTCGCCCGGGCCGTTCCGGAAAGCGTAATTGCGCCGCCGTTGGCCCAGAAATGGAGCGGCGCGTTGGGGGAGTGAATGGTTCCGCCGCTCATATTCCAGGTGGTATAACCCGAACCGGTACCCACAACAAAACCGGTGGCGTTGGCGGTGCCGGTCATTGTGCCGGTACCCAGATGGACAACGCTGCCGCCGGTTTGGGTGATGGTGCGGTTGCCGTTCCAAAACGCCGCCGGGTTTTTATTCGCGTCGATGGTCAACGTACCGCCGGTGATGACGGCATTGCTGTCAAACCGGGTTGCGGCGCTCGTTGAGTTGTTGACAAGCGTCACTTCATCGCCCTCTTCCATTAAGAGCGTGGGCACGGCAAGACCGTTCGTTCCGCTGCCGACAAAGGAGAGCGAGTTGAAAGCGACTGTTCCGGTCTGAGCGGGAATGCTGTTGGTTACCGCGATTGAATTGTGATAGCGAAGGATACCGTTTTTCACCATATAGCCGCTCCACGCGCCGAAGGTGGGAATGGAGGCCATTTTATCGGCTGCGATGGTCAGCGAGCCGGAACCGCCGACAAGCCGGGTGTGGGTACCCACGGCGACGTTCGCCGCACCCGTGGCAAAACCAACGGTAAATTTTCCGGTATGAGCGGCGAAATCATAATCAATGGCGGAAAAGCTTCCCGCATCGCCCAGGGTGAGCGTGACCTCGCCCGAACCGGTGACGATGAGCTTGGAAATCTCAACGGGAGCTTCAACCGTGAGCGTGACGGGGTCGCCATTGGAGGCATCAATCCACACCACAGCGCCGGGTTCGATCCAATCGCCGGTGTAAGGTTCATCATTTTCGCTTATGTTTACCCAGGGGAGCGCCGTCCAGCTTCCATCGGCCACTTCGGCGGCTTTGAAAAACGGCACGGCTTTGGCTTCATCGAACACCTGCACAACCTGGATGGCGGCAATCGTTCCGCGAACGTTTGTACTCTTGCTGTGAGCCGTAACGGTGACGGCATCGCCGGTCAGCACATCGGAAACGAGGTGATAATTACCCTCGGCCAAAAGCGCGGCCTGAGGGCTGCCCCAGTTGTCATCGCGAGCACCGACGGTGTGGCTGTGGGCGATGGAGTAGTTCACGCCGCCGATGGTCATGTAACCGAATTTGGCGCCGTTGTAGTTGGTCGAGGAGTAGACGATCACACGGTATTTCGCACCGGCGCCGAACGCTTCTTCAAGACCTGTAATGGCAACGGTGGGGGAGGAGACTGCGGAATTGTCGTCGATATACCCCTTGAGATAGTCGGCGGGGAAGGTGGTTCCGCCATAGGCTCCGCGGTGATTTTCGCCGGAAACGGAGAGACCGGGGGCGATTTCAACGGTGAAGGGCAGGTTGGTGTTGGCGACAAAAACCTCGAACCATTCGGAACCCAACACGGGGAAGACGCCGTAACGGGCGGCAGGATTGCTCAGGGCTCCGAAGTAAGGCGGCTCTTTATCTTTAACGCCCGTCATGGCATTGGCGGTGAAGTTGACGCAGAGGCTGGGGTTTTCGATGATCGGCGAGGCGAGAGTCAGGTACACGCCGTCGGCGAAGACCTCGACCGTGGCGGTGTAGCCGGTCGGCACTTCCGGAGGAATCACGGTGACGAGGTCGGTATTGCCGATTGTTCCGTAAAGGAGGCAGGCGGTGTAGGGCATGCCGAAGGCGGTGTAACCGGCGCACGCGGAAAGGGCTGTGGCATCGAGCGTGAGCGGGCCATCAAACACCGTACCGGCGGCGGGGCGGATGGAAGCGCCGGGAAGGCAGGTCACTGTGGCGCCGGAGGGCGGCACAAGCAGCCATTGGAAATTGAGCAGGCTATCCGCCGTTGCAGCGTCTCCGAGAGCGAGATTGGAGGTGGCGCTCAGGGAGGCGGGATCAAGGGTTCCGTTCCAAACGGTTTCGTTGATTGCAAGGCAAAGGCTGCGGCTGGCGGGATCCACTTTCACACGGGCGGTTGGCAGGAGCGCGCCATCGGTTCCGTAAATGGCGAAGGTCACATTTTCGGGCGGCTCGGCGCCGTTCCAGCCAATCAGGGGAACTTTGGCGGCTTTGATTTCCGCGGCGGTGATTTTGAGATTAACCAAGCCGGCGGAGGCGGGGTCGAGCGTGGCGGCGGTGGGGCGGCACGTGCCAAAATCGATGGCGCCGTTGAGGGTGAGGGTTCCTGTGAAAGCGGGCAGCGCGGAGGCGAGCTTGAGGGTGCCGGTGTTGGCGGCGGTACCCAGAATGAGCGAGCCGCCGCCTTGAATGGCGTTGAGGGTGGCTGTGACCCCGGCTGCGGCGGAAATGGTGGAAACGGTTCCTTCCCGGGCGGTGATTGCCATGCTGATGGTGTTGTTTTCAAACGAGGTCAACGCACCGCCGGCGAGCGTGAAGGTGAGGTTGGCAAGGCTGGTAAAGCCGTTGACGCCAATCGCGACCTCGCCGCCATCGGCGACTGTGAAGGCGGTGGGTTGCGTGCCCTTTCCGCCGATCCCTTTCACGCGGAGGTAACCGGTGCCGCTCACGGTGAAGTCGACAGGGCTGTCGTTGCTGATGCGGAAACCGCCCTGGTCGGCGCGGATGGAGCCTCCCGAAAGCGTAACGACGGAATTTCCGGCCGACCAGTGGCCGAACATCAGGGCGGCGGTTGAAGTTGCGCTGGCGGCGCCGGTTCCGGAGATGATGATGTCGCCGCCGGTGATATCGACGGTGTTGGTACGGAAATCCGCGCCTTCGGTAGTCACAAACTTGCTGGCGTAAATGGTTCCGCCGGAGATGACCGCATTCATCTTGCCGATGCCGAAGGTCTGCTCGGCGGTGCCGTTGTGGAAACGGACAACGGGGTTGCCGCTGATATCAAGCGCGGTTCGGGTATTCGTGGGAGGGGCGGTCATGCGGTAATTGCCGCCGCTGATCTCAAGCGCGCCGCCGGCGTAGCTGGCGGTGTAAACGGCGGGCGATTCCGCGGAACCGGCATGCATTTCGTAGACTTCGCCCGAGGCCACGTTGAGCGTGGCGGAGGGAGCGGTGTAGAAGTATTTTTTCGGAATGGCCGCCATGGGCGAAGGAAGGAGCGTGCTGCCCTGGCCATCAAGCTCAAGCGCGGCAACGCCGCCCAGATCCCAGTTGTAAACGGAAAGAGGCGTGGCTGCATTTTTGATGAGCAACCTGCCGGAAGAAATCAGAGTGAAGCTCTTGAGCGAGACCACGCCGTCGAGCGTGAGGGTGGCATCGCCTTCGAAGGTGATCGTGGCGGAGGTGTTGGGCGAGCCGCCGATCCAGGCTTTTCCATCATCCCAGGCGATTTGCGACAGGGTCGCATCGCCGGAAACGGTTGCCGAAAATGTTTCAGCAGGGATCGTTGAATCGGTTTCAATCAGTTGAAAACCGGAAATACATCCGCGATAACCGCCTGACCCCCAGTTATCGATTGAAACAAGCAAATCGGGGGTGCGTTCTTTTGAGAAGCCGCCGATCACCAAATAGTTGCCGCCTTCTGTAAGCGCGGTGGTCGATTTCGATCCCCAATAGGCGGTGGCGCCGGAGGCGGGAAGGGTTCCGCCCAGGGCGGCATCGCCGCGATAATAGGAACCGTTGACGCGATAGGCGATGAAGGGATTGGCCTGACCGCCCGCGTTATTGAAATAGATGACCACGGCATAAGAATCGTAAGGAACGTTGGTGACCTTGAAACCGGCATAGTTGCTGCCGTTGTTTGAATCATCGAGATAACCATACATGAGCTTGCCGATCAGCGTGTTTTTTGTGCCGCTGTAATAACCGCCGCCACGTGAAGCCACCTGCAGCGAGGAGGTCTCATTGGTGTTGCCAAGATTATCGGCCAATGCGGAGAGAACGGTCTGCGTGGGGTTTGCGCCTGTGTTGCCGTATTGATTGCAATTGATCCAAAGAGAAGCATCGACCGGATAGGCGCCCACCATACCGGTTTCGCCTGCAAGGGAGGAAATGTCGGAGGCGAAATTGACGGAAACCGTTCGGGCGCTTCCGGGCTCGGGAAGGGCGGAGCGGACAATGGCCGAAAGACCTGCGCCAAGAGATCCTTCCTGGCTGACGATAAACCCTTCACGCGACGGCGCAAACTGCACGGAACCGGAAGCGCCAAGGGTGACGGCGGGCGCGTTGATCAGCAGGTGGCGCTGCGGCCAAACGGAAGATGTGATTGCGGGAACGAATGTGATCGCGGTATTGATTTCAACGGTGTTCTCGATTGAGAGAGGCGCGCTCTGCTTGATAATGAGCGGGTTGCCCGAAACGTTGAGCGAGGAGAGGCTGATCGCACCGTTGAGGGTGAGGGTGTTGCCCGTGCCGTTGTTGACGATGGTCAGCGCGCTGCACGGCGTGTAGTCAACGGGATTGATTGTGGCATCGGAAGAGAGCGTGAGGGTGGGCTCATCCATTTCCACGATTTGCATGGCCGCCACGCTGGCACGGGATTCGCCGGCGACCCGGTGCAGCTTGATGGTAATCGTGGGTTCGCTCAGAATGGGCGTGAGCAGGCAGTTGGAACCCAGCGTGGGCGCGGTGACGGCTTTATCGCCCCAGGCGGTGGGCGTGGCGGCGGTTTTCAGCGTGGCGCCCGACATATAATAATAGAGGCTTTGCTCGCCGCCTTCGGGCGTGATGGTCAGAGAGGCGTTTTTCACGATGCTGGCGTTGCACATGTAAACGTAGATACGATAGCGCGCATAGGGAATGTTGCTTAACTTGATTCTGGGCCAGCTTTGCTGCTCCCAGCGGGCACCTACCCAGTAATCGAGAAAATAACCGCGGAGAAGGCCGTCGTAATTCGTACCGTTTCCGCGCTCAAGTGCGCGGGCATCGGTCTCAATGGTCGCGGTTGTGATTACGCCCTTGGCATCTTTGAGAATCACGGGGGCAGACCAGAGCTCGTTTAGATTGGCTTCTCCTCCACCGCTGACGGCGGTGATCTGAGTCCAGGCGCTTCCGTCCGCAGGGGCAAGACCATAGTTGGTTCCCGCCTCGAGGTCGCCGATATTGCCGGCGGGGGTGAAATTCAAACTGATCGATCCGGCGGCCGCAAGAAGCGGAAACAGAGCCATGAGAGAAACGCCGATGCGCAAACGCTTAAAATTCCCGATGTTTTTCATTTTGATTCCTTTCGACAGCACCTCAATGTGTGTTGCGGGAATCATAAAAGCCAAAAGGGAGAAAAGCAAGTGAACGATTTGACGGCGACGCGATGTGCATCCTCGTGTGAGCAGGCGAAAAAGCGGCGCTCCTTTTCGGGGAGCGCCGCTTTTTTTCAGAAGAACAGAATCGTCAATCCCACGCGGGTCTGGAGGAAAAGACCGGTTTCGTCGAGGCCGATCCTGGCCGCGGGGGGCGGCACGATCTTTGAAAGGTCGAGGCTTTGCGTGCCGGGGCCTTTGAGGATGTAGTTTTTCACGTTCTTTTGAAGCGGGAAGCCGGACCATTGCACGCGAACGGAACCGCCGAGCTGGGCGGGGGTGCTGAGGGTGAGCGCGGCTTCAGGGTCGGGGTTGGTTTTTCTGAGCAGGGCGCCGTCTTCCAAAACCAGTTTCCCGGAGACAAGGCCGGTGCCGCCCAGTGCGGCGCCGCTCCTGACGGTGAGATCCCGGGCGCGGCCTGAGGCGAGGGTGAAGGTTTTGCCCTGGCTGGGGCCGGGCTCGTTTGCGGTTGCGCCGGTCCAGGACCAGGCGGCGGCCTCGTCGAGCGTCAGCGTGCGCCGGTCGAGTTCAACCCAGGTTGTGCCGTTGTCGCTGCCTTCGAGAACCCAGGCGATGGGGTTGCGGCCGTTGACGTCGGTGGCGAAGATCTGGTAGGCGTCGAACACGGGGGCGCCGTCTTTCCGGTCGAAGGTGAAGACGTATTGCGCGGCGACGGCGCTCATGTAGGCTTTGGTGTTGAACGCGCCGTCGAACATTTTGCCGCTGCCTTCATTGGCTGCCGCTCCGTTGCCGTGCTCGGGGTTGGCGGCGAGGGTGGCTTGGCCCCAGGCAAGCGGCCGGCCGCCGGAGAGGAGGCGGAATTCGCCGATGGCGACGCCGGAGGCGACGAGCGAGAGGTTGCCGTTGGGGTTGGTTTTGGGCCAATCGGTCACGCGTAGGCGAATGTGGCGGTTCTTCGCGCCGCCCATGAGGCCTTCGATGCGCAAGGCGGCTCCGTTTTCCACGATGAACCCGGAGGAGGTGTTTGCCTGAACGGCGAGGGTTCCGCTTTTCAGCGAGACCACGCCAGTGCCCGAAAGGGCGCCGCCGAGGGTCAGGGTTTCGCCGGGAGCAACGCCGAGGGAGACCTCGCCGCCCAGCGTCAAGGTATTCTCGAAGGCGGTGGTGGCGGAGGCGTTGAGTGTGGCGTTGGTCACGGTAAAGGTCGCCAGGCCGGTCGCGGCGGGCACGCCGGTCGCACCGAGCGTCAGCGAGGCGCCGTCTTTCACGATCACGGTGCTGCTGCCGTTTCCGCTGCCCCGGATAATGCCGGCGAAGGCGGCCTGGGCGCCGCCCGAAAGGGTGAGGCTGCCGGGCAGGGACCAGAAGTTGAGCGGGGCTTTGGGCGCATGGATGGAGCCGCCGGAGGCGATCCAGGCGGTGCTGCCGGCGTTGGCGCCGAAGAGGAAGCCTTTGGCTTGGGTCACGCCGTCTTGAATGCCGTCGCTCTCGTAAACAATGTCGCCGCCGGTTTGGGTGATGGTGGTGTTGCCGTTCCAATACGCGGCCTGGCGCGAAGCGGCGGAGCCGATGGTGAGGGTGCCGCCGGTGATGAGGGCGTTGCTGGCGAAGCGGTGGGCGTTGGCGGGATTTTCGGTGTTGTTCATCAGGAGGCGGTCGCCGGGTTCCATTTTGAAGGTGGGCACGCTGAAGCCCGCATTGCCGGTGTAGGTGAGGTCGTCGAAGGCGACGACGCCGACCTGGGCGGGCACGGCCGAGGCGGTGAGGGCACCGCGGTAACGGATGATGCCGTTGTTGATCACGATGCCGCTCCACGCGCCGAGCGCGGGCAGGGTGGCCACTTTGCCGGGATCGATGGTGAGGATGCCCGAGCCGGAAACCAGGGCGGTGCGGGCGCCGGAGGTCACGTTGGCGACGCCGGTGGCAAAGCCGACGGCAAGGGTGCCGGTGTGCTGGGAGAAATCGTACTCCGCGGCGGTGAAGCTGCCGCCGGGGCCCAGGGCGATGGTCAGGTCGCCGCCGCCTTTGACGGTGAGCTTGGCGAGGGCGACGGCCTGATTCACGGTGAGCGTGACGGCGCCGGCGTTGGTTGCATCGATCAGCGCCATTGCGGCGGGTTCATTCCAGGAGCCGCCGTAGGGGGCGTCGCCGTTGGAAGCGTCGACCCAGGCGCTGTCGGTCCAATCGCCGGTGGCGAGGGCGGTGGGTTGGTAGAGCGGCACCTGGCGAAGCGTATCGGTGACCTGCACGATCTGGATGGCGGCGATGGTTCCGCGCACGGAGCCGCTGAGGCGGTTGCCGCTGAGGATGAGTTCATCGCCGGTGAGGACGTCGGAAATCACATGGAAATCGCCCTCTACGGGGGTTGTGGAGCGGGAGTCGCCCCATTTTTCGGCGAGGGCTTTAACGGTGTGGCCGTGTTTGGCGGAGTAGTTCACGCCGCCGATGGTGGCATAGCCAAACTGACCGCCCGCGGTGTCGGTGGAGGCGTAGAAGACCACGCGATACTTGGCGCCTTCGCCAAAGGCGGCTTCGAGGCCGCGAATGGTGAGGGAGGGGCGGGCATAATCGGTGCCGTCGTCGATATACCCCTTGAGGAAATCGAGCGGCACGGTGGAGCAGCCGTAGTAACCGCGCTGCCCCCACTGCGACACGCTGATTTGGCCGATGTTGGTCGTGGTGTTGGCCGAATTGGCGACGGCATCGATTTCATGCCAGTCGGCTCCGGGCACGGGGTAAGCGCCGTAGTGAATGGTCGGGCTCTGAAGCTGGCCGTAGCCGGCTTTGGGGCCGTCGACGCCGTCGGCGGCGATGAAGTTGAGGCTGATGCAGGGGGTGGTGTAGACCGGCGAGGTGATGACGAGGTAGGCGCCGTCGGCATAGACTTCGGTGGCGGTTTCATACCCCACGGGCAGCTCGGGCGGAATGATGGTGACCTTGGAGGTGTCGCCGATGGCCGTGTGGAGCAGGCAGGCGCTGTAGGGCAGGCCGGGGGCGGCATAGGCGGCTTTGGATGCAAAGGCGGTGGCGTCGAGCGTGAGGCTGCCGGTTTGCACGAGCGAGGCGGGGCGGATCGAGGCATCGCCCGAACAGGCGATGGCGCCTCCGGCCGCCGGAACGATGAGCTGGTTGAAAGCGATCAGGCCGTCGGCCGCGGCGCCGTCGCCCACGGTCAGGTTGGTGTAGGCATTGAGGCCGGAGAGGTCGGAGGAGGCCGTCCAGGTCTGCCCGGGAAGGGCGATGGCGAGGCATTGGCGGGCGGTGTCGAGAATGACCGGGCAATCGGCGCGAAGGGTGGCGCCGTCGGGCTCGTAAACGGCGAAGGTGATGTTTTCAGGCAGGTCGGCGCCGCTCCAGCCGATTATGGCGAGCGGGTCGACGGCGGTGAAGTCCTCATTTGAAAGCGTCAGGCTGATTGCGCCGGCTGAGGCGGGATCGAGCGTGGCGGCGGGCATGCGGAAGGTTCCCATTTTAAAGGCGATGCCGCCGAGCGTCAGCCTGCCGCTGAAAGCGGGGCAGGGCGCGGTGAGGCTCATGGCGCCGGTGTTGGTTTCCGTGCCGAACACAAGGTTGCCTCCGCCCTGAACGACCGCGAGGCTGGTCGATTGACCGGCGGCGGCGGAGACGGTGGAGGTGGTTCCGGCGCGCGTGGAAACGGTCATGCGGATGCCGTTGGTCTCGAGCGCCGTGACGGCGCCGCCGGCCAGGGTGAAGGTGCACCTTCCGAGGTTGTCGAAACCGCCGGAGCCGATGGCGAGCTCGCCGCCGGAGAGGGTAAAGGTGGTGTCGTTGTTGCCTTTGCCTCTGATTTCTTTGGCGCGGAGATAGCCGCCGCTCATGGTGAAATCGACCTGGCTGTCGTTGCTGAGGCGGAAGCCGCCGTTGTCGGCGCGGATGGAGCCGCCGGAGAGGTTGACGACCGATTTGCCGGTCGCGGCCGCGCCCCAGTGGCCGAACATGAGCGGAGCCGTGCCGGTGGCGCCGGCCGAACCGTTGCCTGAGACGATGATCTCGCCGCCGGTCATGGTGAAGGTGTTGGGGCGGTTGTCGCCGCCTTGAGAGGTGATGAATTTACCGGCGCGAATCGTGCCGCCCGAGAGCGTGACGTCCATCGAGCCGACGTCGAAATTGGTATCGGCGGAGCCGTTGTTGAAGTGAATGACGGGGTCGCCGCTGATTTTGAGCGTGGTTTTCGCGGGGGTGGGAGCGGCGGTCATCCGGTAATGGCCGCCGGTGATCTGAAGCTCGCCGCCGGCGTAGACCGGGGTGTAGACGGCGGGGGATTCGGCGGTTCCCGCGTGGAATTCATAGACCTTTCCGGCATCGATTGAAACCGTGCCGCCGGGGGCGGTGTAGAGGTATTTTTTCGGGAGGCTCGTCATGGGAGCCGGGAAGAGGGTATCGCTCTGGCCGTCGATCACCAGCGCGGTCACGCCGCCGAGATCCCAGGAGGCCACGGCAAGGGGCACGGCGGCATTTCTGATGAGGAGGCTGCCGGCGCTGGAAAGCGCCAGTTGTTGAAGCATCACGGATCCATCGAGCGTGAGGGTGGCGGCGGAGGTGAAATCAATGGCGGCGGTGGCATTCAAAGAGCCGCCGCTCCAGTTTTTGCCGTTGTCCCATTCGATTTCGGTCATGGCGGCGCTGCCGGGCACGGTGGCGGTGTAATGCTCGGGCGGGAAGAGGCTGGTCATGTCGACGAGCTGAAAACCGGAAATGCAGGCGCGGTATCCCGCATACCAGGGAACGGCTCCGGCGGGGAGAGACACCAGCAGGTTCGGATTGTCGGTGTTGCTGAAGCCGGTCACGACAAGATAGTTGCCGCCTTCAGTCAGCGCCGTCGTCGATTTGGCGCCCCAGTAGTTCTGCGCGCCGGTGCCGGTCAATGTGCCCAAAGCGGGGGTTCCGCGATAGTAGGCTCCGTTGACGCGGTAAGCGGGGAAGGGCGTGGCGTTGCCGCTGTCGGTATTGAAATAGATGATCACGCCATATCGCTCATACGGCACGCCCGTGACCTGAAAACCGGCGAAATTGCTTCCGTGGGAATCGTCAAGATACCCATACATCAGCTTGCCGATCAGTGTGGCGTTGGAACCATTGTTGTAGGTTCCGCCGTTGGAACACACCTGAAGCGAAGCGGAAAGAACGGTTCCCAGATCGTTGGTCAGCGCGGAAAAGACGGTTGTGGTCGGCGTGCCGCCGCTGTTGCCGGGATTGGCGGTGTTCATCCACCGGGCGGCATCGACGGGATAGGCGCCGACAACGCCGCTTTGACCTTCAAGCGAAGCTTTGTTGGAGGCGAAGTTGACGCTGACCGAGCCGAGCCCCGCCTGGGGGAGCAGGCGCTGCGCGTAAGCGTGAAGGCCGGTGGTGGCGGCCGTATCGCGCGTGAACGAATCGGCGCCCGCCGGAGGCGGCAGGTTCAGCGCGCCCGCACCTTCAAGCGTGATGGTTCCATCAAGCAAAGTCAGCCGTTGCGGCAAGACGGAATTTTTGAGAAAAGTGGTGAATGTGAGGCTGTTCTGCACCAGCAGGGTGTCGGCCGCGATGGGTTCGGCCAGGCGAATGTTCAACGGGTTGCCGGTGAAGGTCAGCGTGCCCACGCTGAGCGCGCCTTTCACCGTGAGGGTATTGCCGGAGCCGGCATTGTCAATCGTGAGCTCCACGCCGGGCGTGTAGTCGGCGGCATTGATGGTCTGGTTTCCGGTCAGCGTGAGGGTTTCGGTTCTGACTTCCTCAACCTGAATCGCCGCGATGGTTCCGCGGAAATAGGCGCTGTTGCTCCGATACGCGCCGACGGTGATCGCAGGCTCGCTCAGCACAGGCGTCCGCAGGCAGTTGACGCCCAGCTTAAGCGCGTTGATCCCGCGGTTGCCCCAGCCGGTGTTGTCGGCGGCGGTTTTAACGGAGGCGCCGTCCATATAATAAAAATCGCTGCGGGCTCCGCCTTCGGGCGTAATGGTCACGGAACCGCTTTTCTCCCAGGTTTCATTGCACATATAGACGTACACGCGGTAGCGCGAATACGGAATTCCGGTGAGCTTCACCTTGGGCCAACCATTCTCGGAGCGCGCCGTTCCTCCGGCATAATCAAGCATATAACCGCGCAAAATGGGATCATAGGCGGTTCCGAGGCCGGTTTCAAGCGTTCGGGCATCGGCCGCGACAGTGGCGGCGGTCAGAGCGCCGGAGCTGTCTTTCAGCGCGACCGCGGCGGGAAACACATCATCGGCCACATCATTTGCGGCGGCGCTGACCGTGGTGACCTGGTTCCAATTGGCGGCCGTCACGGGCACAAGCCCGTAATTCGAGCCCTGAACCAGCGCGCCGGTTCCGCCCGGTGTTGTAAAGTTCACGCTCAGCGAGGCCGCAACCGCGAAAAACGGCACGCCTCCGGCCAATAACAACGCAACAAAGCACATTTTTTTCATATCACGCTCCTTGGGCTAGCCCCGAAAAGTATCCAACCGTAATTATAAAGAGAGCATACGGGAGGCGAGCCTCCGGCACAAGAAAATCACAGCGCCATTTCACGAAGGTGCGTCACGCGGAACGCAGCCTGAAAATAAAAACGGCTTTTCAAAAGGGAAGCGTCTTCAAACGCCAGGAGGCGCCGCTCTTTTCCAGCTCAATCAACACGGAGGGCACGGTTTTATCATACTGCCGGCGGAGGACGACGGTGGCGACCTGACCGCTGACGACCTCCTGCTCAACAATGAAACCGTTGACAATGGCGGATGTATCGGCTGGAATCGCCACGCCTTCGGCCAAATAAGAAGAGGCGCGCTCAATGTTGCCGTCGCGCACGGCTTTAATGAATTTCAGGGAGGAAGCTCCGGGAGAATCGCCGCAGCCGGCCAAAAAAAGCCCCATGGTCAAAAAAAAGCAAAATCGCATCATATCCATCTGCCTTGAAATCAACAACACAATTTGTTCACAACGTAGCACATGCCTGAAAAAAAAACAATCGCAAAACAAATTTTTCACACGATTTTTCATACGATAACCGGCGGCAGGTTGAGCACCTGCCGCCGGCATTCAGGATAATTCTTTGAATCAAAATCAGTTTATCAATAAATCGTGATCAATATGCCCCGCATGAGGGCCACTTCCAGGCTTTTTCCAACCCAGGCGGCGCGGTAGCTCCTCGCCAGTTCTCCCTGAAGCACGCATTCGGCGCTCGGAATGGAGGCGCTTTCAGGCAGAGTCAGCACAAATTGTCTGGGTGTGCCGAGTGTGTAGAGCGAGAGGTCCACGATGAAGGAGGTATCGGCGGTGAAGGCGGCGCCGACGGCGAGCTCCTGACCGGGAACCACGCGGATGGCGGCGTCTTTATCGAGCGCGAGGGTACCGATTGTCAAACCGGTTTCCACGATGGATTCGGCTTTGACCGCAACGGTTCCCTCGATTGTGCCGCTGCCGCGCAAGGTGGCGGCCGTGGCACCGGTACCGATGGTGTAGGTGCCGGCGCCGGTGGCGGCGGCATTGACCGCAAGGGTTCCCGCTTCGATTTCGGTGGGCATGGCGTTGTTTTCGGTGGCGGCGTTGAAGGTGAGGAGGCCGCCGCCGGTCTTAAGGATACCGGTATTGATGGAGTTGCAGGCGAGGGCAGTATCAAACCGGATTTCTGCGCCGGGCTCCACGGCAAACTCCACGCGGGTGCGGTTGGCATCGCCGCCCATCAGAAGGAGACCGTTGGGGGTTCCGGTGCTGCTGAAGACGGTGGTGCCGGAGGTCGCTTTGAACACGGCGCCGGGCCCCAGTTTCCAGCCATCGGTTTCGTGCGCGTTGACCATGCGGGCATCGCCGGAGAAAAGGAAGCTGCGCAGGAGGTTTTGAGTTTGGGAGGTTTTGAGAAGAGTTGCGCCTTCTTTCATTTCGGCAAAACGATAACCGACCTGCCCGGTTGACCACCCGACCACTTCATTGACGGTGAGATCCACCACAGCCGATTCCCCGCTGATGAGAACGGGGTACCTGGTCTTGTAGATGGGATCGCCAAAGATCCCCGACCCGCCTCCATGCACGGCGGAGGAACCGTTGTCGAGCGAAACGGCACCGGCGGTCACCTGAAGCTGTCCTTTAAAATAGGGCTGCGGGAGTTTGATGGCCAGCGTGCCGCTTCCTGTTTTGCGAATGGTTCCGAAATCTTTGAAAACGCCCTTGTACGATTCTTCCGCGGCCGATTCCATGCGCAAAGCAGCGCCTTCGGCAATGGTAACCGCACCGGAATAGGGAGCCTCGGCGGTGCCAAGCGTGCCGCTGAGGATGAGCTCGCCGGCGCCGATGGAGATATCGCCGGTGAAGGTGTTGGCCGTGGCGAGGGTGACGGTTCCGGCTCCGGTTTTTTCGATACCTGCCGAACCGGTTATGCCGCCGGTTCCAGCGAGGGTATAGGCGGTGAGCTCGGTATTGAAAAAGAGGAAGACGGGGGCAAGGGAACCATAAAGATCCACAGTTTGCTCGGCAAAGGCGAGGTCTGTGAAATTCACGGTGTCAATATCGGTAAAAGCGGCAACGGGGCCGTCAACGGCGCCGTCGCCCCAGTTGATATCAGCGGGATCGGTCGACCAGCGCGAGGAGAATGAGCCGTTCCAGAAGAGGCGTTTCGGGTGAATCACACCGGAGACCACGAAAAGCACCGTGCCGTTTGGACCGGAGACGGCGCGCATGGCGCCGCCCGAGGGAAAACCGGAGCCGGTATTGACGAGTGAAACCGAAATTTTGGAGGCGTCAATGCCTTCAACCGCGCCGAAAAACGCATAGCTTTCAAGCAACACATCGCTTCCTCCGGCATCGACCTCCACGCGCAGAGAAGCATCGGCGGCAAAAGTCAGCGCGGAGGGGTGAAACGCGCCGCTGTCGGAATAATTCGGCAAGATGCCCGCGTTGATTTTCAGCGCGGGCGAGCCTTGAACCGTGACCGCGCCGGGAATGACCGTGCGTAGGCCGATATCGAGCGTGCCGCCGGCGAGCACGGTGCCGCCGGTGTGGCTGAGGTCTGCGGCCAGAATCACGCTGCCGGTGCTCCCGGCGGAACCAAAGGTCACGCTGCCTTCGCCGGAGAAAGGCTGGTTGACGGTGATGGTGTGGCTGTTGGGTTCAATCACAGGGCCTTCACCCGCAAGCAGCTCGACAGCGCTGTCGATGCTGAAGCTGGCGGCGGCTTCGAGCGTGCCGCCGGAAAACTTCGGGTAAATCTTGGAACTGCGAATGCCGGCGCTGTTGAGAGCGATGCTCCCGCCCGACATGGCGATGGTTCCGGAAAGGCCGCAATTTTGGAAGCCAAGCGTTTCCACGCGCCCGCTTCCCGAGATGTTGAGCGTGCCGGTGCCGGAGTGCGACAGGCGGATTTCGGCATTGGGCACGGAAAGGGTGCCGCCGCTGAGGTTGTAGGTGCCGGCGCCGCCGTTGGTCCAGTAGGCGAGCAGGAAGGTGGGCACGGTATCGGCGGTGGAGACGTTGCCGGTGACGCGGAAGGTGCCGTTGGTGTGGTTGATCACTGATTTCGAAGCGCTCGTATTGGCCGCACGAAAGGCGGCGGTCTCGATCGTTGCGCCGGGAGCCATCGGCCAGGTGCGTGTTTCGGTGGCGATGGTCAGCCGCTCGGTTGTCAGCGTGGTCGTTGTGCCATCGGCGAAAACGGTATTGGCCGGGTAGTCGGGGAGCGAATTCGCGGTGCCCTTGAGCGTGACCTGCCCGGCGGCGGCGCTGAGCGCGGCGGTCGAGGTCAGATTATTTTCAAAGGTGAGGTTCCCGGATCCGGTCTTGGTGAGGATCGCATTGGAATTCACGGGTTGCGTGAAGGCTGCGTCGCCGGAATCCACCCGGAACACGGCGGGTGCGCCAACCGAGACCGGATAGGCATAGATCCCCGGGGCGATAGCAAGCGAACCGCCTTGCAGTGAAAGGTTGCCTGCGTTTACGGCGGCATCGAGCGTGCCGGAACCGAGGGTCAGATTCTGGAAAGATCCGGTTAAAGCAAGCTTGCCGGCGGCGGAGGCGTTGGGATTGTGCGCATAAAGGGTCAGATTTTCATTTTGCACGGGCGAAGCGATCGTGATCGAATCGGCGGCGTTGAACAGTTGGGCGTTGATCGCGCCGGAGAAGGAGAGAGAAGCGCCGGTGAGCGCCAGGGAACCCTTGCCCTGGATAATCAGATCATGGGCCTGCACAGGCACCCCCAGCGAAAGCGTGGCGGGGGAGGAAGCGTTCAGAATGGCGGTCGCGCCATCGACCCATGCCTGATTGGAAGCGGAGGAGGTATTCCAAAGCGAATCACCCCAAACGCCATCGGCTGAGATCGCTCGGGTATAAACGGTTTCGAAGGGTTCCACTTCCACAATTTGAATGGCGGCGATGCATCCGCGGGCGATGGAGGAACCGGCGGAAATTTGCCCCAGAATGGTCAGCGCGCCGGAGAAATCGCCATCGGCGGGATCGATGGCGGCACGACGGATGCGCAGGGCATTGACCCCATGCGTGAACGCGGTGCGCGAGGCGTTGGCATCGCCGTAATTCGCGCTGCCTTTGACAATGCGGCAACCGGTGGCATCAAAGGTGTAAAACTGGCCGTTGACCGAGGGCGGGCGGAAAGGGGTGGCGGAATCGGCCGCCTGATAAATGATGACCTCATAAGCGGCAAAGGGAATATCGGAAACGGTGATCTGAACGCCAACGCCCGTGCGCGTTTGGGCATCGGCGAGATAGTTGCGCAGAACCGTCGCCTCGAGTGAGACTGTGCTGCCTTGACGATACATCGTTGAAGCGCTCCAGGCAACGGCCGGAGCCGGAAAGGGGTGGGCACAATCGTTGGCGTAAATCGAAACCGCCTCCTCCTGCGCGGCATTGGCGAGATTGATCCACGATGATGCGGCAACCGGCTCAAGCCCCACACGAGCATCGGTGGCGGGCAACGCAGAGGCATTCGCGTTTGTGGCAAAATTCAGGCTGATGACCTTTTTCGAATGAGGCACCAGTGCCCAGTTCACGGCAGCAAGCTGCTCGGCGGTGAGAATTCGGGCATACACACGGAAATCATCAAGCAATCCGCCGTTTTTCGCTTCGCCGGTTCCCATCCCGCCATGCCGGGCGCCAAACTGATAGGCTGTCTTGGCGTTGACAAACGAGGTTGCGCCCGAAGCGCTTTGGCCGCGCGGCACGCCGTCAATATAAAGCGTGATGAATTGGGCATCGACGGTCAGCGCGTAGAAATGCCACTTTGTTTCCAAATCCGAAAGCCCTGTGAGCGAAATCGTCGCGGCTCCCTTGGCATTGGCCACCACCACCGAACCGGCGGTGGCGCCCCGGCGAAAGAGCAAGCCTCCCGCGGAATCCTGCAAGTGAAAAAGAGTGCCGGCGTCATTCCCCGAAAGCTTGGCGAAAAAGGCGACCGTATAGGCTGTGGCGGCGGGAACCACTCCGCCAACGCTACCGTAGGGATTCTTCGTGCTATCCACCAGATTAATCGCCTTGCCGTTGGGCGAGGCCACATAGTCGCCAGTACCCGAAATGGCGATGGAGCCGGTATTGGTATCCTTCAAATCGCCCGTGGTTCCGGCCACGTTGAAAGAGATATTCAGCGTGGGCACGAGGCCCGTTTCATCCGGCACACCCGCTGAAAAAACGAGGGCCGTTGAAAAAAGTGCCAAAATAAGAATGCTTTTTTTCATAATTTAATCTCCGAAAAACGAAAAGTAATTTCGTATGCAGACAAAATAGCAAAACAAGTGCCATCCGGCAAGGCCAAAATGCACATGGAGCCGATTTCCAATGAATAGTCAAAAAAGGAAAAAACGGAACAAAAATCATCACGGATAAATAAAACACCACTTGTCAATGCATTATTTTATTTCACTTTTAGTGTTGCCAAATGGTGTCAGAAAGTGGCATACTGTGGGGCAGAATGTCAGGCGAGGTGTATCGTGTCGATGGAAGTAAAAACAAATGGAAAAGGCAGATTTTGCGGAAGGTTCGAGCATGCGCTCGATCCCAAGCGCCGCCTGACCATTCCTTCCTGTTGGCGCGAAATGATGGGCGATCCAAAATATGTGTTTGTGATGCCCGACCCCAAAGAAAAATGCCTCAACCTCATCACCATCGAGAAGATGGAGACCCTTTTTGCCCAGCCCAGCGGCGACGATGCGTTTTTCGATGATGAGCTGACCCAATCCATGCGCGTGCTGGCGGCCAACTCCGAACAGCTTCAGCTTGATGTGCAGGGGCGCATCCGCATTGGCGACCGCCTTCAGAAATTTGCGGGGTTTTCGGGAAAAGCCGTCATGGTCGGCACCTTTGACCGCATTCAGATCTGGGCCGAAGAACGCATGGAAATCGAAGATGAAATCGACCAGGATCAGCTGCTGCGAGCCATTCAAACCATCCGCAGCCGCAGGAAAGGAGAGTAACCCCCCATGCACCTCTCCGTTCTGCTCAACGAAACGATCGCCGCGCTCGCCATCGCCCCCGGCGCCACCTGCATCGACGGCACCCTCGGCAGCGCCGGCCACGCCGCCCAAATGCTCCTGCGCGCGGGCCCCTCAGGCCGCCTGCTCGGCATCGACCGCGACGCCGAGGCCCTCGCCCGCGCCCGGGATCGCCTGGCCGCCGTGCCCGGCGAAAAAATCCTTGTGCAAGGCGAACACGGCGACATCCTCTCCCTCGCCAGGCAAAACGGCATTGAAGAGGCCGACGCGGTTTTGCTCGACCTCGGCGTTTCGAGCGATCAGCTCGACACCCCCGCGCGCGGCTTCAGCTTCCGCCTCGACGGCCCCCTCGACATGCGCATGGGCCAAGGCTCCGGCGAAACCGCCGCCGACCTCCTCGCCCGCATGACCGTGGAAGAGATGGCCCGCCTCTTCCGCACCTGGGGCGAAGAACCCCAGGCGATGCGCGCCGCCCGCGCCATCGACCGCGCCCGCCGCGGGCAACCCGTCACCGGCACCCTTCAGCTCGCCGGGATTGTGGCCGACGCGCTCGGCGGCGCAAAAGGCAAAGCCCGCCACCCCGCGACACGGGTCTTTCAGGCCCTGCGCATGGCCGTCAACCACGAAATGGCCGATTTGGAGGCCGCCCTGCGCGGCGGGCTCACCCTGCTCAAACCCGGCGGCCGCTTCGCCGTGATCACCTTCGAGAGCCTGACCGACCGCGCCGTGAAACAGTTTTTCAAAGCCCACGAAGGCCGCTTCGAGGCGCTGCAACAGGGCGGCGAACGCTGGCAAGGCGAAGAGCCCCCCATACGGAACCTTTTGAAACACGCCCTCACAGCCTCCGAAAGCGAGCTCGCGGAAAACCCGCGTTCCCGCTCCGCCAGGCTCAGAGCCGTGGAACGGCTCGCGGAGATTCCCAGCCGCAGCCGTCACCCATCGACCGGGAAGGAGAACCGCCATGAGAAAAAATAAAAAACACACACGCCGCCTCACCGCCTCAATGCTCGCCCCCGCCGGATTGCTCCTTTGCATCCTCATCGTGGGCATTGCCTACCGCACGCTGGCCATCCAGATCGAAGACCGCAGCAAAGACCTCAAGCTGCTCGAAAACAAGGAGCGGGTCCGCAACGAACAACTCCAGCGCGAAACGGCCAACTGGAACACCATGAAAACCCCGGAAAACCTCGACGCCGCCCTCAGGCGCTGCGCCATGACCTTCAACACCCCCGCCCCTTCGCAAATCGTACACGTCCACCGCGACGGCAGAGTCAGCCCCAGCCAGGCCATCGCCGACGCCCACAAGCGCGGAAAAACCGCAAGCCAAGTCAAAACCCGGTAACCGGAGCGAAAAGGAGGAATCGCCATGGCGGGATTCAACCGTGAAAACAGCCGTTTACTCGGCGTAATAGGCCTGGTTGGAGGTGTTTTGGCGGTGCTTTTCATCGCCGTGTTCTGCCGGCTCGTGCAATTTCACTTCATCGAATCGGCCCCCCTCAACCGGGAATGGAAATATGAGCTCAGCGCGCTGCGCGGCCGCATCTGCGACCGCAACGGCGCGACCCTCGCCGAAAGCATCCCCGGCCGCCTTGTATTCATTGACCCGAGAGACGAACGCCTCGCAAAGCTCAAGCCCGAGCTCCGCACCCGCCTCACCTTCGACCTCTCCGAACTGCTCGAGGTCGATGAAGACAGCATCATCGAAGCCTTCTCCAAAAAAGACAAGCGCTTCATCCCCATGGCCACCACCGCCAAAGAATCGGTCATCTCCAACCTCACCGCCCGCCTCGACGCCAAAACCATCGCCGGCGTGGGCATGACCGACAAAACCATCCGCGCCTACCCCAACGGGCGGCGCTTGAGCCATGTGCTGGGCTTCGTCAACAGCGAAGGCGTGGGCAGCGCCGGCCTGGAGCTGAAATACGACAAGAACCTGCGCGGCATCCCCGGCATGATCGAAGGCTCGCGCGACGCCCACCGCAAGGAAATCCGCACCCTCCGCCGCGTGGGCATACCCCCCGTGCCCGGGGCCGACATCTACCTCACCATCGACAACAACATCCAGCGCATCGTCGAGAGCGCCCTCTCCGCCGCCGTGATCGGGGCCGACGCCCGCTCCGGGATCGCCATCGTGCAGCGCGTGCGGACCGGCGAGATCCTCGCCATGGCCGCCTACCCCGATTTCAACCCCGGAGCCTATCAGGAAGGCGGCTCCAACAACTGGAGCAATGCCGCCATCAGCCGAAACTACGAACCCGGCTCCGTCATGAAAAGCTTCATCGTGGCGGCCGCCCTCAACGAGCGCCTCATCACCCCCGACACGATTTTCGACGTTCACCAGGGCTTCTGGATCTACGCCGGAAAAAAACTCACGGATCACGTCATCGGCCACATCGACACCCGCACCGCCCTCGCCAAATCAAGCAACATCGCCTGCGCCAAAATCGGCCTTGAGCTCGCCAAGCCCACCGTCAGAGACGGCGTCGCCTTCAAAAAAAACGAGCTTTTCGAGCGTTACATCAGAGCCTTCGGCTTCGGATCTCCGCTTGAGATCGGCCTCAACGGCGAAGAGCGCGGCATCCTCTCCGCCGCCGCCAAGTGGGACGTCCTCTCCCCCAGCCGCATCGCCATCGGTCAAGGCATCGCCGTTACAGCCTTGCAAATGCTCAACGGTTATTGTACACTTGCCAACGGTGGGAATCTCATGAGGCCCTACATCGTGGATCGGATTGTCGACGCCCAGGGCGAAACCATCCAGACCACGCCCCGGCTTATCGGCCGGCCGATTCGAAAAGAAGTGGCCGCGTCGGTCAGCGGAATGCTTCGCGGCGTAACCGAAGAAGGCGGCACGGCCCCAAAAGCCGCCACCCAGTCTTACACCGTGGCGGGGAAAACCGGCACCGCGCAGATTCCAATCGCCGGAGGGTACAGCAATACCGACCACAACGCCACGTTCGTCGGGTTCTTTCCCGCCACGGCGCCCGAAATCGGCGTGATTGTGACCGTTGAGCGGCCAGACCCCAAAAAGTCGCGCACGGGCGGTTCGATCTCGGCGCCGGTCTTTGCGCAAGTGGCGGAAGAGATCGGGCGCTACCTGGCCATTCCCTCCGACAAAACAACCGGGATGAACGACTGATACGATTGCATGACATAACGGAGAGCGCGCGATGAGTTACGAATTTTGGCAGGAAGTAATCAAACAGCTCTCCGAGCACCCCACGCTTCAAGGCTGGGTCGCGGCAATCGGAACCCTTATTGTGGAAAACGTGGTCTGCGTGATCATGAGCGGCCTCGTGGCCTCGGGCGACATGCTCCCCCGCGTGGCCTTCTGGGCGGCGACCTTCGGCGTCTTCGCCGGCGACATCATCATCTACGCCCCCAGCCGCTTCGCCATGCGCTACATCGACAAGCTCAAATGGGTCGAAAACAACCGCAAATACATCCGCATCTTCGAAGACTTCTTCAGCCGCCACGTCGGCAAGACCATGTTCATCATCCGCTTCACCCCCGGCATCCGCACCGTCGCCCTCATCGCCGCCGGGATGCTCCGCGTGCCCCTGCACAGCTACATCCTCTACTCGCTCCTCTCCTCCGTCGTCCAGGCCACCCTCGTGGTCTTCGCCGGAAAATACGTGCTTGAGCGCCCCGTCGCCTGGCTGAAACAGCTCTGGCGCACCCACCCCGCGACCGCAATCAGCCTCATCGCCGGGGTCTTCCTCCTCTTCCTGGCGCTCAACTGGATCGCCACCAGGCTCATCTCCCGCCACATCGACCGCAAATACGCCTCCGATCCCCACCCCCTGCCGAAAGACGACACCCCCTGCTCCGGCTACGAGTTCTGGCACTCCGCCTTTTTCATCATTCCCCTTTCCCTCTACGGCCTCTGGCAAGCCCTCCGCACCCGCAGCCTCCGCGCGCCTCTTTGCGTGAACCCCGCCCTCTACGCCTCAGGCGCCGTCAAAGAATCCAAAAGCGCCGAATACGCCCTCTTCCCCCAAAGCATCCGCGAAAAATGGTTCGCCCAAACCGCCATCCTCCCCGCCATGCCCCACGCCACCTTCGAAGAGCGCGCCGAAGAAGCCGACCGCCTCCGCGCCGCGGCCGGCATCACCTACCCCTTCGTGGCCAAACCCGACCTCACCTACGCCGGCGCCGGCGTTCGCCGCATCCGCAACGAAAGCGAGCTCCTCGCCTACTGCCGCGCCTATCCCCGCGAACAGCCGCTCCTCATCCAGGAGCTCCTCACAGACCCCGTCGAAGCCAGCCTCGTCTACCTCCGCAGACCGGGCGAGCGCGCCGGAAAAATCATCTCCCTCGCCCTGCGCGAGACCCCCTGCATGATTGGCGACGGTTTCCACACCCTCCGCCAGCTCATCCTCAACAACAACCGCGCCCGCCGCATCGCCGCCCTCTTCTTCAAAAAGAACCTGCCCGCGCTCGACACCGTCATCCCCGCCGGCGAACGCATCCCCATCAGCTTCACCGGCAACCACGGCCAGGGAGCCATTTCCAAAGACATCCGCACCCGCGTCACCCCCGCCCTCGCCCAAACCGTCGACGCCATCCTCGGCGGCGTTTCCGGCCTCTGCTGGATCCGCCTCGACCTGCGCTGCCCCACCGAAGAAGACCTCCTTGCCGGCGCCAACCTGCGCATCATGGAAATCAACGGCTCCGGCCGCAGCGGCCAGCCCCTCCACATCTGGGATCCCGCGACCCCGATTTCCACCGTCTACGGAACCCTGATGGACATGGTCCGCACCCTCTTCGCCGTCGGCGCCCAAAACCGCGCCCAAGGCTGCGCCGCCATCGGCTGGATCCGCTTCATGAAAGACTGGTGCGCCACCCGCCGCCTCGCCCGCGCTTACCCCGACGCCGAATAGAGCAATTTTCAAATGAGAATTCCTGATTTTATGAAAGCGATTTTCCTTTTTGACGAACCCTTGAAAGGGAAGCGTAGCAGCGCTACGACAACCTGAAAAGGGTGATGTTCAAAAAGGAAAAGCGCCGAAGAAAATAGGAACGCTCAATTGAGACTTGCTCCAGAACACGCCTTTTTCAATCGAAAGCCGCACCAAGGCGGGAAGAAGTTGTTTTTTTACGCTCACTGTTTTATACTGGTCGCAGGAATGAAAGGAGCGGGCAATGTCGGTATTCAAAGCATATGATATCCGGGGCGTTTACGGGGAAGAGTGGACTGCGGAAACCGCCTATCTGGTCGGGCGGTGCATTCCGGCGAAGCTTGCCGCGAAACGCGTGCTGGTCGCGCGCGACGCCCGCCTGAGCTCGCCCGAAATCCGCGATGCGCTGGTGCGCGGCCTGACGGAAGCCGGGGCGGACGTCGACGACATGGGGCTTTCCACCACACCCATGGTCTACTTCTTCACCGCCCGCCACGGGTACGACGCTTCCGTGCAGGTCACGGCTTCCCACAACCCGCCGGTCTACAACGGCCTTAAAATCTCCAGGCGCGGCGCCCTCCCTGTGGGGTACGACGCGGGGCTGAGCGAAATTGAAGCCGATCTCCGCGAAAACCGGATTCCGCCGCCGGCGGAAAAATCGGGCTCAGTGCGCGCAATGGATCTCCTGCCCGAATTTATCGCCTGGCTTCTCGGCAAAAAACCAGACCTCTCGGGATTGCGCTTCGCGATCGATTGCTCCGACGGCATGGCCGGCCTCCTCGCGCGAAAGCTCTTCGGCGAACAGCCGATCTACCTCAACGACATCCCCGACGGCGCTTTCCCGCACCACGACCCGAACCCGCTCAACCCGGAAAGCCGCCGCCAGATGATCACCGCCGTGAAAGAAAACAGCCTCGACATCGGTGTGATTTTCGACGGCGACGCCGACCGCGTGATGTTTATCGACGAAAGAGGCGTTTTCGTGCAGCCCGATTTTCTCATTCCCCTGATCGCCTCGCATTTCATTCCGAATGAACAGGCACCCGTGGTCATTCACGACATCCGCACCTCGCGCGGCGCCATCGAAGAGCTTCACCGCCTCGGCGCCCGCACAGTGATGGGGAAAGTCGGCCACGCCTACGCCAAAATCGCCCTGCGCACCGAAAAGGCCGTTTGCGGCGGCGAGCTTGCCGGGCATTACTATTTTCGTGACTTTTACCATTGCGACTCCGCCGAATGGGCGGCGCTCATTGTGCTCGGCGCCGTGGCCCAGGCCAGGCGCGAAGGCAAAACCTTCAGCGACCTCCTTGCCCCCGTCCGCGTGTATGCCAATTCCGGCGAGATGAACATCCGCATCGAAAACAAAGCGGCCGTGATCGGCGCGCTGAGCAAGGCCTTCATCGCGCGCGAAGGCGAACCGGCCGCCCGGTTTGATTTCGACGGCATCCGCCTCGAGTGGCCCAAGGGCTGGATCAACGTGCGCGCCTCCAACACCGAACCCTACCTGCGCCTTTTGATGGAAACCCACACCCCCGAAGAGCTCGCCGAGTGGAAAACGCTCGCCCAAACTGTGCTCGACCAGGAGCTCCCCACCCATGTTTGACGACGACCCCTTCGATTCCGCCCCGCCGGCCCCGACCGACTGGGCCGCCATCCTCAACCCCGAGCAGTGCGAAGCCGTCACCGCGCCCGACGGCCCCATCCTCGTGCTGGCCGCCGCCGGCACCGGCAAGACCCGCACCCTCGTTCACCGCGTCGCTTACCTGATTGAGCGCGGCGTGGCGCCCTGGCACATTCTACTGCTCACCTTCACCAACCGCGCCGCCCGGGAAATGCTCGAGCGCGCCAACAAAGTGGCCACACTCGACCTCGAAGGCATCTGGAGCGGGACCTTTCACCATGTGTGCAACCGCATTCTGCGGCGCCATGCGGAGCTGATCGGCTTCACCCGATCCTTCACCATCATGGATCAGGACGACGCCCATTCCCTCGTCGAAACCTGCATCGTCGAAGTGGTTCCCAACCGCAAGCAGTTTCCGAAGAAAGACGTGATTGCCGGCGTCGTCAGCCAGGCCGCCAACCGCCAGCGCCCCGTGGCCGACATGGTCGAAACCTTCGGCCTTGCCGATACCGCCGCCCCCGAAGACGTCGCCCGCATCGCCTCGCTTTACACCCGGCGCAAGCAGACCGAAAACCTGATGGATTTCGACGACCTGCTCGTGTTCGCCCTGCGCGTGCTCCGCGATTTTCCCGATGTGCTGGCCGTGTATCAGGAGCGCTTCGAACATGTCCTCGTCGACGAATACCAAGACACCAACGGCCTTCAGGCCCAGCTCGTGGATCTTCTCGCCGCCCGCCACCGCAACATCATGGCCGTGGGCGACGATTTCCAATGCATCTACTCCTGGCGCGGCGCCGATTTCCGCAACATCATGAGCTTTCCCGAGCGTTGGCCCGATTGCCGCGTGGTCAAGCTTGAGCGCAACTACCGCAGCCGCCCCCAAATCCTTTCCCTCGCCAACGCCTGCATCGCCGGAAACCCCGAACAGTTCCAGAAAGAGCTCCGCCCGACCCGCAACGACGGCCCCCGCCCCGAAGTGGTCTACCTGCGCGACGGCGACGAACAGGCCGTTTGCGTCATCCGCCACATCAACAAAGCCCTCGACGAAGGCTTTTCCCTGCGCGACGTCGCCATCCTTTACCGTTCACACTTCCACTCCATCGAGCTCCAGATGGCGCTCGGCCGCCTGCGCGTGCCCTACGTGATTACCTCCGGCGTCGGCGTTTTCGAACAGGCCCATGCCAAAGACATGCTCGCCTTCCTCCGCGTGTGCACCGGCAGGGGCGATCTCTTTGCCTTCTTCCGCCTGCTCCAGCTCCTGCCCTCCCTCGGCCAACGCACCGCCGAAAAACTCTGGGAGAAAATGGACGGCGCCTTCGACACCTCCAACCCCGCCCAGCGCCTCAAGCTCAAAGCCCTCATCCCCAAAAAAGCCCTCCCCGCCTACGACATTCTCGACGGCCTCTTCGAGGAGTATTGGAAAGACAACCTCGAAAACAACGGCGGCGAGCTCGTCGACCGCTTCCTCCAGGCCTTCTACACCGACTACCTCCGCCGCGCCTACGACAACGCCGACGACCGCGAACAAGACGTCCGCGAGCTCGGCATCCAAATCCCCAAAGACCGCCCCATCCAGGAATTCCTTGCCGAAGTCGCCCTCATGACCAATGTCGACTTCACCCCCGCCGGCCACACAGCCTCCAGCGACACCGTCCACCTCAGCACCGTTCACCAGGCCAAAGGCCTCGAGTGGCCCATCGTCATTGTCCTCTGGATGGCCGAAGAAATGTTCCCCTCCGCCAAAGCCCTTTCCGGCGGCGACGACAGCGAAGAACGCCGCCTCTTCTACGTGGCCCTCACCCGCGCCAAAGACCGCCTCACCCTCTGCGTGCCCGAGCGCCGCAACCTCAAAGCCGGCGGCGGCATGCTCTTCCTCAAACCCTCCCGCTTCGTTAAAGAGCTCCCCCGCGACCTCACCCGCCAACGCTACGGCCTCTAAGGAGAAACCGCCATGACCCCTTCTCAGACCTGGATGAACCCCGATTTCCTCCTCGCCTCGCCCCGCGCCGCCGCGCTCTACCATGAATATGTGGAGCCCTTGCCGGTGGTCGACATCTGCGCGTTCCTCTCCCCCGCCGAGCTCGCCGCCGATTCCGGCTGGGCGAATCCCGGCGATTTTTGGCTCAAGCCCGACCCTGAAAAAAGCGCCCTCCTCACCGGCGGCAAAGAGCCCGATTTTTCCGTCAAAGCCTTCTCCGCGCACATCCCCCGCCTCGCCGGCTCCCCCTTGCTCGCCTCCTCCCAGCTTGAGCTCACCCGCCTTTTCGGCGTGATGCGGCAGCTCACCCCCGGCACCGCCCCCCAGATCAACGCCATTCTCACCGAGCGCCTGGCCGACCCCGCCTTCACCGCCCGCTGCCTCCTGCGCCGCTTCAATGTGGAGACCCTCTGCATTCCCATGGATCCGTGCGAAGACCTCAAACATTTCACCAGCCTCAAGCAAACCGCCACAGGGTGGGTCATCCCCACATTCCGGCCCGACGCCGCCTTCGAAATCGAAGACCTCAAAGGGTGGAACGCCTGGATCGACCGCCTTGAAAAATGCAGCCGCCGCACCGTGCGCACCTACGAAGACCTCCTCGCCGCCCTCGAGCGCCGCATGGCGGTTTTCGCCGCCCAGGGCTGCGTGATCAACGATTGCCGCATGGCCCTTTTCGGCATGCCCCGCACACCGCCCGACCACGTTTCACTCGATTCCGTCATCCGCAAAATCCGCAACGCCCGCCAGCCCGCCTCCGCCGACGAAGTGACCGCCTTCCGCTCCGAGCTCCTTCACGACCTGGGCGTGATGGCCTCCAAAGCCCACTGGGTCAGCCACATCCGCTTCGGTCGCCTGCGCGGCCTCGCTCTTTTGCGCGCCCACACCCTGCGCGCCCCCGCAATGGAAAACGTGACCGGATCCGAAAACGCCCTCAGCGTGGCCCTCCTCTCCATGCTTCAGCGCCAAAACGCCGCCGGCACGCTCCCGCAAACGCTCATTTCCCCCATCGACCCCGAAGACGCCCTCTCCGCCGCCAGCGTGATCGATGCGATCAGCCCCTTCGTTCCCGCAGGCCGCGTCACCTTGGGCACACCCGGCTCCATGGGCCGCATACCCGGCCTTTTGGCTTCCCAGCTCGACCTTCTCGGGCTCCTCCATGCCCTCACCGAATGGGTCGGCGCGCCTTCCTGCGCCACCTCATTCGCCCATCTCACCCGCCACGAACTTTTCCGCCGCCGCCTCTGCGCCGAATTCGCCGCCCGCATGACCGCCGGATCCCTCCCCGACGATCTCCCCTGGATGGGCTCCATCCTACGCGACATCTGCTGCGAAAACCCCCGCCGCCTCATCACCGGCCAAACCGAATAACCGCCCCGGCGAATCTTCCGTAATCAAAAAAAACTCACGCGTGAATCCGCGTGAGAATGGAATCAAATGATTCATTTCCGGGGTTAGAGCAGGTTTCGAATGAGATTTCCGGATTTTGCGAAGGTGATTTTTGATTTTGACAAACGCTTTCAGATCGCCGTAGCAACGCTACGGCGATCTGAAAGGGTGAAGTCAAAAACAAAAAGTACCGAGAAAAAGCGGAAAGATCAATCGAAACATGCTCCAATCAGTGATTCCTTAAGAGCCGCTTACGGCGGATGGCGAAGATGCCGCCGGCCAGGGCAAGGCTTGCCAACACGCCAGGCAGAGGCTGGCCGTTGGGCGTGGAAGGAACCCCGAGGTTCACGGAGTAGTAGATGGCCTCGGGAGTGGATCCCGAATAGCCGTTGACAAGGAAGCCGATGTAGAGCATGCCGTCGCGCACATAAGCATCGGTTGCGTAGCCATAGTTGTCGCCCTGGATGCCTGGGGTGTGAAAGCCGCTGTAGATGGTGGTTTCACCGTTGGAAATGGTGAAACCGAGGAAAGACCCGGCGGCCAGCTCGCCGAAAGACCCGGATTCGCTGCCGCCCGGCCAGGCGATCATCGTTTCGGGAGCGCCCCAGCTGTTCATGGTGTAATAACCGAAGGTGATGGAGTCGGCCGTCCAGGAGCCGAAGTCGCGGCCCAATTCCTCTTCACGCTGAAACGACACGTAGGAATCGGTGTAGAGCCGCAAAGTGCCGGCGAGGTATTCGCCATCGTAACCTCCAGGGGTGATCGCATAGCCGTCGCCGGAAAAGTCCCTGTTGGTTGTGATGGTTTGATTGCCCGCAATCGCGGCGCAAGCAAGCAGAATCGTCAATAGGAATAGATTTCTTCTCATTTTAATTCCCTCCTCATAGGTGGTGAAAGTAAGGCGAGAATACCTCGTTTTGTTTGAATTGTCAACCCGTTGGGGCGTTTTTTTAAAATTATGTTTTTAGTTTTGAATCGGTTGTGCCGGATACCGCGCTTCGGCGGTCGGTCGGGCGGGGGCTGTCGCCGCCCCGGCTGAGAAAACGATCAAGAGGAAAACGGATGTATTTGAAGAGGGTGCTTTCACAGCAACGTTATTCCCGGAAGAGCGCGGGGGAGGCGTCGGCGGGCATTTTCCAGCCGTCGCGCGGAGTGAGGGAGATGGAGCCGACGGCGGGGCCGTCGGGGAGCGAGTTGCGCTTGAATTGCTGGGTCACGAAGCGGGTGAGGAAGATGTCGCACGTGCGGGCGAGGGTGGCGTCGTCGTAGCGGTCGTGAAGGAGGGCGCGGGCGAGGTCGAGGAGGTCGGCGCGGCCCAGGCCGAAACGGATGAAGTAGTAAAGAAAGAAGTCGTGCAAGGCGTAGTGGCCCACGATGGTCTCGGTATGCTGTTCGCCGGGGAGGAGCTCGGGGGAAACGGGGGTGTCGGCAATGTCGCGCAACACGGCGGCGAGGGCGGGCGCGGCGCTTTCGGCCCAGGTTTCGATGAGGGCGGGCATGAGCGTTTTGGGCACGCCGCCGTTGACGCCGTACATGGCCATGTGGTCGCCGTTGAAGGTGCACCAGCCCAGGGCGCCCTCCGAGAGGTCGCCGGTGCCGACGACGATGCCGCCGCAGCCGTTGGCCACATCCATGAGGATCTGGGTGCGTTCGCGGGCCTGGGCGTTTTCGAAGACCGCGTCGAGCCTGGCGGGGTCGTGGCCGATGTCGGCGAAGTGGGCGCTCACGGCATCGGCGATGGGAATGGCGCGCAGCTCAATGCCGGTTTCGGCGGCGAGGGCGTCCACATTGGCCCGGGTGCGCCCTGAGGTGCCGAAACCGGGCATGGTGATGCCCAGAACGGTGGCGGCCGGCAGAGCGAGCGCTTCGCACATTTCAAGGCAGGCGAGGAGGGCGAGCGTGGAGTCGAGCCCGCCGGAGAGACCGAGCACGAGGCGCCGGCTGCCGGTGTGGAGGAAGCGTTTGGCGAGGCCCGCGGCCTGAATGCGGAAGATTTCCCGGCAGCGTTCGCGGAGAATGGCGGGGTCGAGGGCTGTGAAAGGCGCGCAGGAGAGACCGGCGCGGGCAAGATCGGCGAAAGGGATCGCGGGGGGCTCGCACTCAATGATCCGGGCTTTAAAGGGCCGCGGGGAGGCGTTGAATGCGGGAGCGGCCCGGCGGAGGCGGTCGATCCAATCGGGGGCGAAATCAGCGTAGATGCAGGCGCCGCCGCGCTCGAAACGGGGGTTTTCGCCGAGCAGGCGCCCATCCACGGCAATGAGGAGGTGCCCGCTGCATGCCGCCGTGTCGGTCGATTCCCACACACCGGCCCCCGCGTGGGCGTAGCAGCAGAAAAGGTGGCGGCTTTGTATGCGCACACCCTCGCGGCGGATCTCAGCCCCAGTCATCGTCTCCCCCTCGGCGGCGGGGTTGAGGATCAGGTGCGCGCCGTTCGCCGCGAGCCCGGCCGAGGGCGGAATGAGCGCGAGGCGGTCGCTGCCGATTTCGATGCCCACCCGCAAAGCGGAACCTTCTTTGGGCGCGAGCTCGAAGAGCACATCCTCGCCGAAGGGAATTTTCACGCCGTTGATGCCGATGAAATCGTGCTGACGCTGCGCGGCGGGAGAAAAAAGCCCCGTTGGGCAAGCTTTTGGAACCACGCCGATGACGCGGCCGTTTTGAATCGCCAGCACGCAGTTGAAAAGGCGCGAACCTTCGCGAAGCGGGGCGCCCACGGCGAGAAGCGTGCCGGATGAAAGGGCGGCGGTTTCGCGGCAGAGGCAGTCAATGGCTTGAAAGGCGGCTTCTTCAAGCGCCCGGTTGCCGAAGAGGTCGCCGCAGGTGCTGCCGGTGAGCGCGAGCTCGGGGAAGACCACCGCGTGGGCGCCTTGGGCTGCGGCCTCTTTGGAACACGCCGCGATTTGAGCGGCGTTGAAATGCGGGTCGGCCACGGCGAGGCGCGGCGAGGCGGCGGCGATGCGGTAAAATCCATTCATGGCAGCTCCCAAAACTAAAAGTGAAAGATGTGCGCGGAGTTTAACGCAAAAGCCTTCAGGTGTAAAGAAAAGGTGCTCTCGTGTGAACACGCTCTACCCCTGCGCCAGGGCGTAGAGGGCGATGCCCGCCGCCATCAGCACGGCGGCAAAGGCGCGGCGGATCCAGGCGAAACGGCCGATCCTGGGCTCGGGATAACGCCACCCCAGCGCGATGAGCGCCAGACCGATCAAAACGGAGAAGACGCCGCGGCTGGCTTGTATCACATTGCCGAAAACAGCCCCCAAGGCGCCAAAACAAAAGAAAAGCGTCAATTGCGAGGCATACCACGATGCGCAAAACGGCAGGGAATCACGGGCGACAGGCCAATCGAAGCGGCCTCTGCGCACAAGCGCGGCGCCGCAAATGAGGCCAAGCGCGGTGTAGAAGAAAAAAATGGCGGTCAAGGCGGCGCGGAACATCGACCAGCCGTCTTGCGCGGCCAGCAGCTGCACCACGCCGGTCTCCATCATGTCGCACGCGGCATAGCCGGTCAGCGTGAGGCTGAGCCAGAGCAGCCCCACCGGTGAAATGCGCCCGCCGCCGCTCCAGTTGAGGCAAAACGCGGCAGCCGTCACAATCGCCACGGCGAGCCACTGCCCGCCGCCGAGGTGTTTTCCCTGAAGCAGCACAAAAGCGGCAAGGAGAGGAATCTTCAACCCCATCAGCGAGGAAATGCGGCTGGGTTCGATCGTCTTCTGCGCCTGAAAGAACCCGAACTGCCCGGCGAGATACCCGGTCAGCCAGAAGCCGAGGATGAAGAGCGCGTGTTTCATCACCGGAAAGGGCACGCCCGGCAGCATCGCCAGCAGCAGCGGCAGCGAGACCGCGCCCATCACCACCTGGGAATAGAGCAGAAGCTGGAAAGGGGTGTGTTTCTTTTGCAGAAACCAGGTGCTGCACACATACGACCAGGCCTGGAGCACGGCGGAAAGCAGCCCCACGGCAATCCCGAGAAAGATCATGCCTCAGCGCCACCCTTTCCGGGGAGCCGGGTCTTTGGCCATGGCGGCGGCGGGGTTCCGGAGCGTGGCGCGGGTGCGCTGGGCGAAGCAGCCCAGCAGCGCGAGCTGTGTGAGCCCGGCGGCATGGGCGCGCTCGGCGGCGGGGTCGCTCCCCAGGGAAAGGGCGCTCAAAAACGCGCCGAGGCGGTTCTGTTCCAACGCTTCAGGCCTGTATGCCGCGCAAAGCGGGTGCTGATCCACGGGTTGAAAGCGGGTATCGGCGCCGAGCGCGGCGTAAACGTATTCGCAGCGGTCGTGCGCGCCCAGGAGCCGGCCTTTGCTTCCGGCGATCATGCACCCCGAAGCGGGCACAGCGCCGAAGGTTTCCTGCACGCAGGCCAGCACGGAAGCGGGGGGCTGCTGACCGGCTTCGAGCCAGTTGAGCACCAGGGGTGACCCCGACGCGGTGCGGCAGGTGAAGCGGATCCGGCTCGCGGATGGATAGCTTTCAGGGGTGTCGAAGGGCAAGCCGGCGACTTCCACACGGTCGACGGCGCGTATGCCCAGCCCGCGGAAGGGCAGATTGAGCAGGTGAATCCCGGCGGCGCCGAGCGCGCCGGTTCCGAAATCGTACCAGCCGCGCCACACGCCGGTGTGATAGGCGCCGCGCTTGAAAGGCCGCCACGGCGCGCCGCCGAGCCACACATCCCAATCGAGTGATTCGGGTACCGGATCTTCGCCCGCGGGCCGGAGCACGCTTTGCGGCCATGCCGGAGCCTCAGTCCACGCCCACGCCTCGGTCGCCTCGCCCAGCACGCCCGCTTCAAGCAGGCGCACGCCGTGGCGGAAACCGTCGGCGGCGGCGCCCTGGTCGCCGAGCATCAGCAGCGCGCCCTTCCCGGCGGCGAGGCGCTCCAGCGCCCGGCATTCGGCAGGCGTCCGCGCGAGCGGCGGTTCCATGTACACGGCGATTCCACGCTCCAGCGCGAGGGTGGCGGCGCAGGCGTGGTGGTGGTCGGGCGCGGCGATGACGACGGCATCGGGCGCGGGGTTCAACGCTTTGAAAAGGGCGCGGTAATCCGCGAAAAGCTGAAGGCCGGGCGCGTGGGGCCGCAGAATATCGGCGGTGCGGGAAAGCGCGACCCGGTCGGGATCGCAGAGCGCGGCGAGCTCGATCCGGTCGGGGAAGCGCATCAGCTCGCGACAGTCGAAACGGCCCTGGGCGCCTAGGCCGATGACCGCCACGCGGAGCTTGCCGGGGCGCGGGCGGGGTCGCGCAACCCTTCCGAAGCGGCAGCCGTGGAGCAGGGTTCCGGCCAGGCAAAAGCCGGCAGTGGAGAGAAAAACACGTCGGGAAACGGTAGTCATTCAGAACCTCCCTCAATCCGAGAGTCGTGAAAAGCGAATCAGCGTGGCGCCGGGGTCGACGTTTTTCAAGGCGGCGGCGCCCGCCGCGACGACCGCCCCGCGGCCGATGGCGATGCCCGGCACGGCGACGGCGTTGGAGCCCATGAGCGCCTCCTCGCCCAGCGCGCACCCGCCCGAGACGCGGGCTCCGGGGCACAGCTGGGCGAAATCGCCGATGCGGCAATCGTGACCGGCCGTGGCCTGGTGGTTCACGATCACGCCGCCGCCCAGCGCGGCGCCGGCGGAGACAAGCGCTCCGGGGCCGATGAAGCACCCCGCACCGATCGTGGCGGTGGGGGCAATGAGGGCCGAGGGATCAATCAGCGAAAGCGGTTGCCAGCCGTGCGCAAGGGCGCGGGCGGTCAGGGCGCGGCGAAGGGCGTTTCGGCCGACCGCGCAGTGAAAGAGGAGCGCGGCCTCCCTCACGCCCTCAAGCGGGCCGAGGAGGGGGAGACCGAAACGGGAACCGGAGGCGAAATCGGGGGCGTCGTCGCAGAAACCGGCGCAGGTGTAGCCGCCGGGCATGCGGCTGAGGATCCATGCCGCTTCGCCGCCGAAACCGCCTGCGCCGAGAATGACGACCCGCTTCATGGGTTACGCCTGTTTGGCCGAGCGCTGAATCCACAGCATCTGGGCGATGGAGAGCACCTGGCTGATCGTCCAGTACAGGCAGAGCGCGGAGGGCATGGAGTAGAACATCACGAGCATCATGATGGGCATCATCCAGGTCATCATCTTCTTCTGGGCGGGATCGCCGGCGCCGGGCTGGAGCCAGCTTTGGATGCCCATCGTCACGGCCATCAGAATGGGCCAGATGTTGAGCCCCAGAGGAACGATGCCGACCAGGAGGTTTTCGGGCTGGCTGAGGTCGGAAATCCACAGAAAGGGGGCGTAGCGCAATTCGACCGCGCTGCGCAGCACCGTGAAGAGGGCGATGAACACGGGAATCTGCAGCAGCATCGGCAGGCAGCTCGAAAGCGGGTTCACTTTGTGTTCGCGGTAAACGGCCCAGGTCTCCTGCTGGAGCTTTTTGGGATTGTCCTTGTACTTCGCCTGAATTTCCTTGATCAGCGGCTGCACGGTCTGCATCTTCTTCATGCTCACCGTGCTCTTGTGGGTGAGCGGCCAGAAGAGCGTGCGCACGAGGAAGGTGAGCAGGATGATGGCGATGCCGTAGTTGGGAATCAGGCCGTAGAAGAAGTTGAGCGTGGGCAGGAGGAGCTTGCAGAACCAGGAGAAGAAGCCAAACTCCATCACATCTTCCACGCCGAGGCTCTTGAGGGTGGAAAGCTTCTTGGGGCCGATGTAGAGCGTGGCGCCGCGCTCAAGCGTGCCGTTGGCGGGAACGACGGCGGCGGGGAAGAGCATTTCGCCGGAAATGCGGTTGACGGCGAGCCTGGGGTTTTTCGGGTCGCGGTAAACGGTGAGGCGGGCGCCGGAACCGTCGGCTTCATTGGGGATGAGCACCTGCGCGAAGAAACGGTTCTTCACGGCCAGCCAGCGCTGGGCGCCGGGCACGTCGCGCGCGGCCTGGAGCGCGAGCCCGGTCGCGGAGGGCGCGCCGCCGCAACCCATCCAGCCCGATGATTTCGCGCCGAAGAAATCGTTGAGCTTGCCGCCCCAGTAGGCGGGGCCTTTGTCGGCCACGGCGAAGGTATCGGCGGCGATGGCGTCGCCCGCTTCAAGCCCCAGGGCGAGGGCGCCCGCCGAGAGGGTGGAGGCGTTGACGGGCAAATCGGCGCCGGAGAGGTTGGCGACCGCATCTTTCACCGCCACGCGGTAATCCTTTTCGAGGCGGATGGTGCGGGTGACGCGCAGGCGGCCGGCCGTTTCAGCGGTCAGCTCCACGGTCTTGTCGTCGATCCGCTTCAATGCGTAATCCGCATCGGCGGCGATCATGCCGGGCACCGTCAGCGCGAGCGCGGGAGCGGTTGCGAAATCAAACGCCACGGGGTCGCTGTCTTTCGCGGGTTTCTCGCGGTAATCGAGCAGCACGGCCTTCTTGATCGCTCCGCCGCGCGAGGAAACGGTGAGGAGGAGCTCGTCGCTTTTCAGCGTGGCGGTTTCCTCCGTCGACCGGGTGGCGGCCTGAAGAATCGGCGCTTCGGCGGAGGCGGGGGCGGCGGGGGCGGCGACCGCCGGGGCGGGCGGTTTAGGCTGCGCCGGCGGCGGAGGCGGGGGCGCCATGTAGCTGGTCCACGCGATGTACCCCGCCATCGCCAAAGCGATCAGAGCCGCAAAGATTTTTTCCTGTTTGTTCATTCGTTTCCGTTTTTCCAATGTGTTCCGGCTTCTTCCGAAGCCTTTCGTGACGGTTCCGGCACCGGATCGTATCCGTATGCCCCGAAGGGATGGCACCGGAGAATCCGGCGGCAGCCCAGATAAAGCCCTTTAATCAATCCGTGCTTCTCAAGCGCCTCGATCATGTAGGCCGAGCACGACGGGGAAAAACGGCAGCACGGCGCTCCCCGCCACACCGAAAACGTGGCCTGGTAAATCCGCACGAGGCACACGCAGGCGAACGCGCCCATGCGCCCCGCGCGCGAAAAAAACTCACGCACCGCACCCTCGCCAGATGCCGGCCTTGCGGCAGAGTTTTTCCACGTCTTTCATCACATCGGCGCAAGCCGCGCCGGCGATTCTGAAGCGCGCCATCAAAATCACATCGGCCCCCGGCGCAAGGCCGGGCCGAAGCAGGCGAAAGGATTCCCGTAAAAGACGGCGCGCACGCGCGCGGTCAACCGACTCGCGCAGCGTGCGCTTCGATACCACCACGCCCATTCGCGGGCGATCCGCGCCGGAGGGCAGCACCCAAAGGACGACCATCCGCCCCGGCAGGGATTTTCCGCCCGAAAGCACGGCTTTGTAAACCGGAGACGGCAGGCGGTAGGGCCTGAAAAGCAAAGGAGGCGCCTGTTCAGCGCCTTCTTTTCGCCGGGCGGCAGCCGGGGATGCCGGTTGTTCCGTCATCACACCCTTCCGGTCGGCTTATACGTGCACCAGGTTCTTGCGACCCTTGCGGCGACGGGCGTTCAACAGGGCGCGACCGCCTTTGGTCGACATACGGGCACGGAAACCGATCTTGCGTTTGCGCTTGATCTTCGAAGGTTGCCAGGTCATCTTCATAGTTTATGATCCTCTTTCTCGTAAAATGAAAGGCGGAAGTGTAACCGCGTTTGGCGGGAAAGTCAAGCCGCGTTTCTCGGTGTTATTTTTCTTCGCCGTAAGCGGCCTGCCAGGCGCGTTTCCATTCGGCGGCCATGAGCCAATGGCCGGCGGCGGTGGGGTGGACGTCGTCCCAGATCCAGTAGACGGCGGGGGCGCGGGCGCAGGCGGCGTCGAACATGGCCTGATAGCGCACCAGGGGGAGCTTGTGCTTTGCGGCGAGCTTTTCAATCACGGCGCGGCGGTCGTCGACCGCGCGGCGGCGGGTGTTCCACTCTTCGCCCGTGTACTTGCCGGTTGAGAGAAGGAAGGGTTCGCCCAGGATGATTTTGATGCCGGGGCGGGCTTTGAGGGTGGTTTCGAGGAGGGCGTCGTAGGTTTTTTCAAACAGGTCGACGCGCGGGTTTCGATCGTTCACGCCCACGAGGATGCTGAGCGCATCGGGCTCGAGGTCGAGCACATCGGCCTGCCAGCGTTTCTCAAGATCGGCAAGCCTGTTTCCGCCGATGCCGCGGTTGAAGAAGCGCAGATTGAGGGCGGGGTTTTCGGCGAGCGCCTGGGAGGCGATGAGATACATGTAGCCGTGGCCGAACACATGGTTGAGGTCGGCCTGATTGCGGCCGCGCCCGCCGTCGGTGATTGAATCGCCCTGAAAGACGATTGAGGATCCGGCCTTGAAGGTTTGCGCGAAGAGGCTCCCGGCCGCGCAAAGAGCCGCGAAAAAGAGATGTTTCCTCATATCGCGTGGTCTCCGGGGATGTCGGCGCCGCTCCAGGCTTTGGCGGAGGTCCAGGGGGCGTCGGGCTCCGACCAGAAGGGATCCGAGGCGGGCAGGCCGAGGGCGAGGAGGCCGTTGGCGCAGATGTAGAGGCTGCCGGTGGAGACGTAGCCGTCGGCCACTTTGGGCTGATGCCCGCAGAAGCCGAGCTGAAGCCAGCCGGCGGCGTCGAAGGTGCCGGGGGCTTCCATCTGGCGGCGGATGAGGGCCGTCATGGCGCAGCGCACCTGGGCGGGGGAAACGCCTTTGGGCAGCTTTTTAAGGAGCGCCATTTGCGAAAGCGGCTGGAAGGCGCCGAAACGGTAGGCGCTGGAACGGCCGAGAATGGGATAGGCGCCTTCGGGCGAGATGAGGCGCTCGAGCACGCCGGCGTAGCGGGTGGCGCGCTTGATCACGTCTTTGAGCAGGTCTTTCCATTCGGGGTCGCCGCCTAAGACGAGGGCGGTTTCCACGAGCATGGGGTGGATGACGTAGCCGTTGTAGTAATCCCAGTGAAAGTCCTTGCCGTCGCCATACACGCCGTCGCCTTTGTACCATTCGTTGTGCTTGCGGAGGGCTTCTTCGAGGCGGGGTTTGACCACGGGTTCCCCGATGGTGTGCATGAACACTTCGATGGTCGAAGCGAAGAGGAGCCAGTTGCTCTGGTTGGGGGGGAGCACGCGGGTCGTTTTGAGGGCGGTGATCACGTTGTCCTTCACGCGCCTGTCAAGCGGTTCCCAAAGGGTCTTGGGCGCGCGGAGGAAGGCCATCGCCAGATAGGCGGCGTCGACAAGAGGCTGCTTGTTGGGCTTGCCGGTGAAGTTGAAATAGTCGGGCGAGGCCGGGTCGGTGCCCGCGTCGATCCCTTGCAGGGCGAGGTCGATCCACGGCTGGGGTTTGTCGGTCTCGAACCAGGGCGCGATGCCGCTGAGCAGGCGCCCGAACGCTTCGAGGTGCGAGAAGGGAATGCGCCATTCGGGTTTGAAGGCCTCCACGGGCATGTTCTTTTTGAGGGTGCGCGCGGCGAGGTTTTCCAGCACGGGCCTGGAGATCTTCTCGGCGAGGGCAATCCAGTAGGCGCGCGCGGCGGGCCCGCCCCGGACGGGGGCGGGCAGGGCGGGAGCCTGGGTTTGGGCGAGGGCGGGGGCGGCGGCCAGTGCGGCGAGGCCGGTGGCGGCGGTTTTGAAGAAGGAACGGCGGTTCATGATTTTCCTTGCTGAGGGTTAGTTAGATGGAATGGTCGCCGGGAATGTCGACGCCGCTCCAGGCTTTGACGGAGGTCCAGGGAGCGTCGGGGTCGCTCCAGAAGGGATCGGAGGCGGGCAGGCCGAGCGGCAGCAGGCCGTTGGAGCAGATGTAGAGGCTGCCGGTCGAAACGTAAATATCGGCGAGCCTGGGCTGGTGGCCGCAGAAGCCGAGCTGAAGCCAGCCGGCGGCATCGAAGGTGCCGGGGGCTTCCATCTGGCGGCGGATGACGGCCGTCATGGCGCAGCGCACCTGTGCGGGCGACACGCCGCCGGGCAGCTTCTTCAGCAGCGCCATCTGGGCGAGCGGCTGGAAGGCGCCGAAGCGGTAGGTGAGCGAACGGCCAAGGGGAGGATAGGCGCCTTCGGGCGAGATGAGGCGCTCGAGCACGCCGGCATAGCGGGTGGCGCGCTTCATCACGTCTTTGAACATCTCTTTCCATTCGGGGTCGTCGCCGAAGTGCAGGGCGGTTTCCACGAGCATGGGCTGAATGACATAGCCGTTGTAATAATCCCAGCGGAAGTGGAGGCCGTCGCCGTAGACGCCGTCGCCCTTGTACCACTGGTCGAATTTGACAATGGCTTCGCCGACGCGGGGGCGGAAGACCTCCTGGCCGGCCATCTTCATAAACGCTTCGATGGTGGAGGCGAAGAGAAGCCAGTTGCTCTGGTTGGGGCGGATCTTGCGGGTGGCGGTCATGGCGGCGATCACGTTGTCCTTCACGCGCGAATCGAGCGGTTCCCAAAGGGTTTCGGGGGCGCGGAGGAAGGCCATCGCCAGGTAGGAGGCGTCGACGAGGGGCTGGTTGTAGGGCTTGCCGGTGAAGTTGAAGAAATCGGGCGACTGGGGGTCGGTGCCGGCGTCGACGCATTCCCGGGCGAGCCTCAGCCACGGTTCGGGTTTGTCGCACTCCAGCCAGGGCGCAATGCCGCTGAAAAGGCGGCCGAAGGCTTCGAGGTGGGTGAAGGGTTCGCGGTATTTGGGATTGTGCGCCTCGATGGGCATATTTTTCCTGAGCGTTCGCGCGGCAAGGTTTTCGAGCACGGGTCTGGCGATTTTCACGGCCATGCCGGCCCAATAGTCGCGGGGAGTCTGAACGGGCGCGGCGGCGGCGGGAAGAGCCTCCGCGGCGGTCGCGGCGGGTGCGGCCGCGAAAGCGGCAACGCCGGTGGCGGCGGTTTTCAAGAACGTGCGGCGCGAAGAATTCATGGGGTACTCCTTTTCGTATGCATATGAAAACACAAAATTGCGCTCTGCGCAACTTCATTCAGCCAAAAAAACAATCATCCGGCAGACAACACAACGCGAATCGCTTTGACAAATCCAATCTACGCTCTACACTATACCCCATCCGAAAGGTTCTTGTCTATGCTTGTTATTCTCGCCAACGGCGATTTTCCCACGCACCCCGAACCGCTGCGCCTGCTGCGCGAGGCCGGCGCCGTGATTTGCTGCGACGGCGCGGCGGCGGTTTTCCTCGAAAAGACCGGCCGCCCGCCCGATGCCGTGGCCGGCGATCTCGATTCCCTCCCCCCTGCCGCGCGCCAGGCCTGCGCGGGGCGCATCCACCACGACCCCGACCAGGAAACCAACGACCTGACCAAGGCCTTCCGCTTCGCCCGCCGCCTGGATCCCGCCGCCGAAATCGCCATTCTCGGAGCCACCGGCAAGCGCGAAGACCACACGCTGGGCAACCTCTCCCTCCTCGCCGACTACGCCCGCGAGGCCCGCGTCGCCCTCATGACGGATACCGGCGCCTTCCGGGCCCTCGCCGCCGCCGGTTCGCTCCCCTCGACCCCGGGGCAGGCTGTTTCCATTTTCAGCTTCGACCCGACCCAGCCCATTACCTCGGAAGGGCTCCGCTATCCGCTGCGCGCGCTCACCCTGCCCCGCTGGTGGCGCGCCACGCTCAACGAAGCAACCGGTTTTTCCTTCAGCCTCTCCTTTCCGGCGACCTCCCCCCTGCTCGTCTACCAAAAGTATCCCTAACCGGAAAAGAGGTTTGACTCTTTTCCTCTCCGGCGCTACACTAATGAAAAATGAAATGAGGTTTTGTATGCGTTTTGATTTGACCACCCTTCCCCGTTTAATCGACATCAGCGGCGTTCGCGCCAACGTCACCCGCGACGAAATCGACCAGATCGCCGCCGCCGCCGCGAAATACCGCTTTGTGTGCGCCTTCGCCATGCCCTGCTTCACCGCCTACCTCGCGGAAAAGCTCAAGGCTTACCCCGACATCGCCATCGGCGGCGTGGTCGGCTTCCCCTCCGGCGCCGACACCACCGAAGTGAAGGTCTTCCAGGCGCGCGAAATGCTCAAGGCCGGAGCCACCGAGCTCGATATGGTCATCAACGTGGGCGCGCTGAAATCGGGCATGGACGATGCGGTCTATGCCGACATCCGCGCCGTTGTGGAAGCCGCCGGCGGCACCCCCGTGAAATCCATCCTCGAAATCGCGTATCTCACCGATGAGGAAATCGCCCGCGCCTGCGAAATCGCCGTCAGGGCCGGCGTCACCTTCGTCAAAAGCGGCACCGGGTGGGCGGCCAAGCCGACCACCGTCGAGACCATCCGCGTGATGAAAGCGGCGGTGGGCGACTGCGCCAAAATCAAAGCCGCGGGCGGCGTCCGCGGGCTCGACGCCGTGCTCGCGATGATCGACGCGGGCTGCGAACGCTTCGGCCTGGGCATATCCACCGCGCTCGACGTGATGAAAGAAGTCGAAACCCGCCTTCAGGAGAAGCAGCCGTGACCTACATCCTCGCCTACGATCTGGGCACCGGCGGCGCCAAGGCCTCGCTTCACGATGAGACCGGCGCCACCCTCGCCGACGCTTTCATCTCCTACGAAACCCATTACCCCCGGCCCGGTTTTCACGAGCAAAACCCCAACGACTGGTGGGCCGCCATTGTTCAATCCACCCGCCAGGTGCTCGAAAAGCACCCGGTCGCCGCGGAGGCCATCCGCGCCATCGGCGTTTCGGGGCACAGCCTGGGCATCATCCCCATCGGGGCCGACGGCGCCCTCCTCGCCGACCGCACCCCCATCTGGTCCGATGCCCGCGCCACCGCCCAGGCCGCCCGCTTCTTTGAAACCGTCGACGAAAGCGACTGGTATCTCGCCACCGGCAACGGCTTCCCCGCCCACCTCTACTCCGTGTTCAAGCTCATGTGGTACAAAGACAACCACCCCGAGCTCTACGCCGCCGCCAAACAATTCGTCGGCACCAAGGATTACATCAACTTCCTCCTCACGGGCCGCCTCTGCTCCGATTACTCCTACGCCTCCGGCAGCGGCGTCTACGATCTCAAAGCCTGGGGTTACCGCGAAGGGTTCATTGCCGCCTCCGGCATCGACCCCGCCAAATTCCCGGCGCTCGAACCCTCAGCCCAAGTCATCGGCACGCTCACCGAAACCGCCGCCCAGGCCCTTGGGCTCCATACCGGCGTGCAGGTCGTCTGCGGCGGCGTCGACAACGCCTGCATGGCGCTCGGCGCCGGGTGCGTGGCCGACGGCATGGCCTACACCTCGGTCGGCTCCTCCGCCTGGATCGCCGTTTCCGGCCACGCCCCCATCGTCGACCGCGCCCGCCGGCCCTATGTGTTCACCCATGCCGTTCCGGGCATGTTCGTGTCGTCCACCGCCATCTTCGCCGCCGGGAGCTCCTTCCGCTGGCTACGCGACACGCTTTGCCGGAACCTCGATTACAGCGGCATGGAAACACTCGCCCGCGAAGCGCCCCCCGGATCCAACCGCCTCATATTCAACCCCAGCCTCGCCGGCGGGTCGAGCCTCGACAAATCGCCCCGCATCAAAGGCGCTTACCTGGGGCTCACGCTCAGCCACACGCAGGGCGACATCATCCGCGCCACGCTTGAAGGCATCTGCCTCAACCTGCGCCTCGCGCTCGACGTAATGGCCGGCTACACCGCCGCCCTCTCTCCCGACATGCTCATCGTGGGCGGCGGCGGCAAAAGCCCCTTCTGGCGCTCGCTCTTCGCCGACATCTACGCCAAAGACATCATCGAAACCGGCGTGGGCCAGGATGCCGGCTCCCTCGGCGCCGCCGCCCTCGCGGCCGTGGGAACCGGAATCTGGAGCGATTTCTCCCCCGTGACCGCCCTTCACGCCGAGAAGAGCCGCATCGCCCCCGACCCCGGCCGCAGCGCCGCCTACGGCCGCATCCTCCCCCTCTTCCAAACGCTTTCCGACATCTGTTCCGACGTCGGCGACCGTATTGAACAAACCCAATGGTAAAACAGGAGACTCAACACAATGGACGTTAAAAAACTCTTCTCGCTCGAAGGCAAACAAGGCTTCATCACCGGCGGCGCCCAAGGCATCGGCAAGACCCTCGCCAGAGCCTTCGCCGAGCTCGGCGCCAATGTGGCCGTGGTGGACATGAACATCGGGCTCGCCCAAACCACCGCCGCCGAGATCGCCCAGGCCACCGGCCGCAAAGTGATCGCCTACGCCTGCAACGTGACCGACCCCGCCAGCGTAGACGCGATGATCGCCGGTTATGAAAAAGACTTCGGCCAGCTCGATTTCGCCGTGAACAACGCCGGCATTTTCACCGGCGACCCCGCCATCGACATCGACCCCGCCACCTTCAAACGCGTGATCGACGTGAACCTCAACGGCGTGTTTTTCACCGCCCAGGCCGCCGCCAGGCTCATGCGCAAGCGCGGCAACCGCGGCTCGATCATCAGCACGGCCTCCATGTCGGCCCACATCATCAACGTGCCCCAGACCATCGCCAACTACTGCGCCGCCAAGGCCGGCGTGCTGCACCTGACCAAGGCGCTCGCCGTGGAGTGGGCCAAGTACGGCATCCGCGTGAACTGCGTGAGCCCGGGCTACATCCAGACCGATCTCATCGCCACGCTGAAAGACATGCTCCCCATCTGGGCCGCCAAGATGCCCGAAGGCAGCCGCCTGGGCTTCCCCGAAGACCTCATCGGGGCCTTCGTTTACTTCGCTTCCGACGCTTCTCTCTTCGCGACGGGTTCCGACCTGGTGGTCGACGGAGGGTACACGATTCTGTAAGAGGCCGCCATCAGAGCGGCTTTCGATTGAAAAGGAAGGAGAAAGCCATGCTTTTTTCCAACCAAGGCCCGACATCCCCGCTCAGCGCGGGGTTCACGGTTCTGGGCATCGCGGCGATTATCGCGCTGGCGTTTCTGCCTCTTTTCGCGGCGTATTACGATCTTGCGGGAAAGGCCCCGGTCAAAGCGGTGAGAAACGGCATCGAATACCTCCCGGCCGAGCAGGAGGGCTGCCTGGAGGCTTACTGGCTGCATACAGACCTGCCCATCTGGAACAGGCAGATTTACGTTGTCCGCCATGCCTGTACGAAAAGCGGCGGCCACTGCGGCGAAACGGATTCCATTTCAAAGCTCAATTTCGAGAACGATTCCGCTTTGCGCATCGAAACCAGCCGCGGCGGCATCTACAGGCTCGATGTCAACACGCTGCGCGTTGAACAGGCTCAGGGCTCCATGATCTGCTCATTCAGGGAGTGACCCTTGGCTCGTTTCAAAAAGCAAACGGCTCTTTCCGCAACCGGAAAGGGCCGCTTGCTTTTCGCGCGGGAGAGCGATCAATCCATCATGTCGTCTTCCTTATACATGCCGCCCCAGGTCATCCAGTCTTCATGGGATCGGGAGGGGCGCTCACGGAGCCACACGTTGAAGCCGATGCGGAAATCGCTGTCGTATTTCGTGTGGTCGGAGGCGATGTAGGAGGGCATGTAGGAGGAGACGATGCGGAAGGTGATGCAGTCGAGGCTGTATTGAATGAACCCGCCGACTTCTTCAAGGTCGTTGCGGTCGAGGTTGTAGCGGGTGTAGAGGGACCAGCCCCAGGCATCGGAGAGGCGGTGAATGAAGCCGCCGTAGGCGATGATGTCTTCCAAATGGTCGCGCCAGCGGTAGTCGTAGACGTCGTGATCGCGGCTGAGGTAGCCGGCGTAGACGGTGAAATCGCTGAGGTTGAGGCGGGTGTGGAAATCGAAGAGGGCGACGGCGTTGTTTTCGGGGTCGTATTCGAAGGTGGTGTTGAAGGTGAGGGTTTTGGAGGGGTTCCAGGCCATGCGGGTTCCGAGGAGGCGCCAGCCGGTATCGCGCTTTTCGTGAACCGTTTCACCGGCAGGCTGGGGGTCGCGGCCGGTGTAGAGCCAGTTGTCGTAACCGTTTTGGAAGACGCAGGCGGCGTAGAGGTCCCAGTCGATCAGGGAGCGGGGGGTGTAGAGGGCGCGATCCTGGAGGAGGTTGCGCAGGCCCAAGCGCAGGCCGTGGTATTCATGGGGGGCGTAGAGACCGTCTTGGCCGAACTGGTCGCGCCATTCGTAGGAGGCGTCGGCGCGGTCGAAGGCATAATTGTCGCCTTCGGTGAGACCGGTGACTTTGGGGATCCAGGCCCAGTCGATGTAGGGGCGGATGGTGTGGCGGAGGGAATTGTAGTCGGCATAGGCTTCGGCGGAGAGGAGGGCGCCGAATTCGAAATAGGATCGGAAGAGGTCGGAGCGGGGGGTGTCGGAATCGGAGTAGTAGGTGCCGCGCCAGCCGATGCGGGGGGTGAGGGCGACGCCTTCCATGAGGCGGAAGGGCCGGCGGATGAACTGGCGCATGTCGAGGCGGGCGGTGTCGTAATCGGCCCAGGGGCCGGGGGTGTAGCGGTATTGGGGCTCGGCGTCGGCGTATTTTCCGGGTTGGCGGGCGAGCCAGCCGAGGCGGATATCGGCATCGTAATAGAGGTCGGGAATGCCGAAGGTCACAGGCATGAGGGAGACCCAGGCTTCGGGGAGGCGCTGCACGCCGGCGTAGAAGGCGTTGAGGGGGCCGGAGACGGTGAGACCGGAGGCGGTGTCGGCGGCGCGGTGTTCGTAGGAGGCCTGGTTGAGGGGCTGGGCATAGCGGCGGGCGTAGCGTTCGAGGAAATCGCCGCGGAATTCGGAGTCGCTCACATACTCGCCGTGAATGCGGATGGAATCGCGCGGGGTGAGGTCGGCGCGGTTATAGAGGGCCACGCGGTAACGATCCTCGTGCATGGGCGACATCCAGTTGTGATACAGCTTCTGGTCGGGGAGATCCAGGTCGTGGGCCCAGTAGAATTCGAGGCGGCCGCTGAGGTTGTAGCGCTCGCCGCGCCAGGTGAGCTCCTGGCCGGCGCCCAGGCCGCGGCTGGTGCGGTAGTCGACCCGGGTTTTGCCGTAGAGCTCGGCGGGGGTGGCGGCGTTGCCGGCGATGGGGTAGACGTAGCCGCTTTGGAGGTAGGCGCCCCAGCGGGAGGTGTAGCCGGGGGTGAGGCGCAGGCCGTAGTGATTGGCGAAATCGCGGTAGAACCAGGGCATCCAGCCGATGGGCACGCCGAGGAAGTGGGGCACGGCATCGGTCACTTTCACATACTGCTCATGCTCATACTCGCCGGCGCCGGAGACGTGCCAGTGCCAGGCGGAGGGGGCGTTGGTGCAGCTGGTGATCGCGAGGTCTTCGGCGGTGTAGACGCCGAGGGGGGAGCGCTTCACGTTGCGCATGTTGACGGTGAAGGCGGAAAAACGGAAGGTGCCGTCGGAAATAAGACCTTCGCCGGTCTTGTAGTTGAAGGCGATGCTGTCGCCCTTCCAGCTGCCGGAATCCTTGGATTCGATGCTGACGTTGCCCGCAGCTTCGATTTCGCCCGAGCCGCGGTTCACACGCACGCGGTCGGCATGAAGCGTGTAGAGGCCGAAGTTGACGGCGGCGTTTTTCCTGAGCTCGAACCAGCCGGTTTTCTGGTCGCCGGTCAAGGTATCGGCGGTCATTTCCACATTGCTCGCCGTTTGCCGGGTTTTGATGAGATCAAGCAGCTCGGATTTAACGAGAGTGGGGTTTGCGGCTGTGGCGGCGGCGAGGGCAAAGAGGCCGCAGAGGAGAGTGGCGAAGGCTTTCATGCGCATTCCTTCCGGCGAAGGCCGCACGGCGGGGGCGCCGTGCGGCGGTCGTGAGGATTAAACGTTGCGGTCTTTATCCACGGAGTGGAGAATCTTCCCGTTTTTATCGAGGATGGCGAAGGATTCGGGGTGGCGGCTGGCTTCCGATTTAAAGGTCAGGCGGCCATCGTAACGCTTCTGCATATCGACCAGCATGGCTTCATCCTCATTGCGCAGGCGGTCGAGCACCACAGGGGCGATGAGCACCTGGAGCTCGGTGGCGCCGGGGTCGTGCTGCACTTTGCGCATGATGGCGGTGATCTGCCGCTGAATGTCGACGCTGAGGGCGAGGGGCGATTTGATCACGCCGTGGCCGCGGCAATACGGGCAGTCGGAATACATCTGCGAGAGCAGGCTTTCTTCCTGGCGCTGGCGGGTCATTTCCATGAGCCCGAGCTCGGAGATGGGCAGCACGTTGGTGCGGGCGCGGTCGCGCTTGAGGGCGGCTTTCATGGTCTTGTAGATCTGGTTCTGCGATTTGCGGCTCTTCATGTCGATCAGGTCGAGAACCACGAGGCCGCCGATGTTGCGCAGGCGAAGCTGGCGGGCGACTTCTTCCACGGCCTCGGAGTTGACCTCCAGAATCGCGTCTTCCTGCGAGCCCTTGCCGCGGTGGCGGCCGGTGTTCACGTCGATGGCGATGAGCGCCTCGGTCTCGTCGATCACGAGGTACCCGCCCGACTTGAGGTTGACCTTGCGGCGGAAGGCTTCTTCCATCTGGCGTTCCACGCCGTAGTGGTCGAAGATGGGCAGGTGGCCTTCGTAGTGGGTGATCACGCGGCGGGCGCGGCGGGAAATGCGGCCGGCCACTTCGCGGATGCGGTCAAAGGCTTCGGCGTCGTCGATCACCACGCGGTCGATGTCTTCCGTAAGCCAATCGCGGACTACGCGCTCCACGAGGTCGGGTTCCTGATACACGCAGGCGGGGGCGCGCATTTCCTGGATGTTTTTCTGGAGCGTGGCCCACACGTCGAGGATGTTGCGCAGGTCGCGGGCGAAGGCGCGCTGGTTGGCGCCGGAGCCGACGGTGCGGACGATGAGGCCGACGCCTTCGGGCAGGGGCAGGCGGTCGATGATTTTCTTGAGGCGGGAGCGTTCCTTCGCGTCGGCGATTTTGCGGGAGACGCCGCGCGTGGTCTTGCAGCCGGGCATCATCACGAGGTAACGGCCGGGCAGGCTGAGGTTCGCCGTCACGCGCGGGCCTTTGGTGCCGATGGCGCCTTTGGTGACCTGAACGACGATCTCGGATCCGGGGGGAAAGCGTTTGGAGATGTCGTCGTTCGACACGCGGCGGCGGCGGGAGGGGCGCGATTCCTCGTCTTCATCGAGCATGCTGTCTTCATCGGGGATCATGTCCCAGTAATGGAGAAAGGCGTTTTTCTTGAGGCCGATGTCGACAAAGGCCGCCTGAAGGTCGTGCTCCAGGTTCTGGATGCGGCCTTTGAAGACGCAGCCCACCAGGCGCTCTTCCGTGGGGTGCTCGACCTGGAATTCCTCCACGCGGCCGTTTTCAACCACGGCCACGCGGGTTTCGAGCTTTTCAACGTTAACCACAATCTCGCGTTTCTTCGAGTTTCTTCTGAACAACCAACCGAACATTTTTCCTCCTTCGCGCAGGAAATCGCAAACTGTTTCGCCTATGCGCATCTCATTCTGTCCTTATAAACACATGTTCCTGCTCGCGGCCGTAGACCGCGACGCTCTGAACAATTCCTACAGCAAACATCATTGTGAGCATGAAGGTGCCTCCGTAGCTGATAAACGGCAGAGGCAACCCCGTGATCGGAACCAATCTCACTGTCATCGCTATGTTAATAAACATATGGCAGAACATCAAGGTTGTTATTCCAACACAGAGTAATTTTCCCGTATCATCCGCACAACGAGCCCCCACAATGATCCCGGGCACGAAAATTCCGCCCAGAAACAGCAGCAGGAGCGCCACTGAACCGACAAATCCCGTCTCTTCCGCTAAAACAGGGAAAATGAAATCGTTGGCCGACACCGAGGGCGGGAGGTACCCCAGCATGTTCTGGTCGCCTTTCAGGTAACCTTTTCCGGTCCAACCTCCGGAACCCACGGCGATTTCAGACTGGCGGGCGTTGTAGCCTTCGTCGTGAATCATCCGGTCCGGAAAGAGAAACACCTCCACGCGCTCCACCTGGTGCTTGCGGAGGAAGGTGGCGTTGATGCGCCTTTCGCGCTCCGCCTCGGAGAGCGGCATCACGTTGGCGGTGTAGATCGCGCCCAGCACGAAGAGCGTGGCGGCCACGCCCGTGAAAATCAGCGGCCAGAAGATGCGCGGCGCGATGTTGGCCGTGAAGAGCATCGCCAGAAAGGTCGGCGCCAGCACGATCGCCGTGCCCAGATCGGGCTGGAGCAGGATCAGCCCCGCCGGCAGCGCCACAATCAGGCCGCACGCGGCAAACCCTTTGAAGCCTTGCAGTTTGTTTCGGAAATGGCCCAGCAGGTAGGCCAGCAGCGCCACGACCGCGATCTTCGCCACTTCCGAAGGCTGAATGCCGAAGAGCCAGCGGCGCGCGCCCATAATCCAGGTGCCGATAAACAGCACGGCCACAAGCGCGGCAATCGTGCCCGCATAGAACAGGGGCGCGAAGCGGATCACGCTGCGGTAATTCACGCAGGCGGTCGCGAGCATGATGACGAGGCCCGCAATCGCAAACTGGAGGTGCTCCATGTAAAGAAACTGAAGCTCGCCCTGGCGCACGGAGGCGGCGCTGCGCACGAAGCACACGCCGGTGGCGGCCAGCAGCGCGGAGGAGGCGAGGAGGGTGTAGTTGAGGCGCCGGAGCACAAAAGCGAGGCGGGAGAGGAGGGCGTTCATCAGTCGTCGGCCTCCAGTCCGATGGCGCGCGGTTCGGCGGCGGATGCCGCGGCGGCGCCGAAATGGGCGGCGAGCACGTTGCGCACGAGGGGCGCGGTGGTGAGACCGCCGGATTGACCGTCTTCAATGACGACGGCGACGACGATTTCAGGGTTTTGCGCCGGCGCGAAGGCGGCGACCCAGGTGTGTTTGCGGCGGTCGCCGGGTGCGATGTTGTATTCGGCGGAGCCGGTTTTTGCGGCGACCTGAATCCCCTCGAGCCTCACCCGGCGGCCGGTGCCGTTTTCGGCCACGCCGATCATGCCGTTGATCACTTTGCTCACGTCTTTCCGCGGCCAGGCGATCTCGCGCTCCACCACGCCGTTTTTCACGGTTCCGGCCACAAGGCGGGGCTTCATCACGCGACCGTACATGGCGATCGCGCCGATGGCGGAGGCAACCTGGAGCGGCGTGGCGGTGAGGGCGCCCTGCCCGATGGAAATCTGGCAGGTGTCGCCCGGAACCCAATACTCGCCTCGGTTTTTCTTCCACTCGGGCGTGGGAAGGCGGCCGGGCAGCTCGCCGTCGAGGTCGATTCCGGTGAGCGCGCCGAAGCCCGCGTCGCGCGCCACGGTGAAGATGGGCGTGAAGCCGATTTCATTGGCCACGGCGCAAAAATAGGGGTTGCACGATTGGGCGAGCGCCGCGTGAAGGGCCACTTCGCCGTGGCCGTGGCGGCTGGCGCAACGCAGGGTAAAATGGTTGCCCAGCTTGAAACGGCCGTCGCAAAAGTGATTCCAGTCGTCCGGAATGCCGGATTTGAGCGCGGCGAGGGCCGTGAAGGGTTTGAAGACGCTCCCCGGGGGGTACAGCCCCTGCACGGCGCGGTTGAGCAGAGGCCTGGCGGGGTCGGTGTTGAGGCGGTTCCACACGGCGGAGGTGATGAAGGGCACCATGTCGGAAAGGTCGAAGGCGGGGGAGCTGGCCATGGCGAGCACGTCGCCGTTGCGCGGGTCGAGCGCCACGCCGGCGCCGCGTTTGCCTTCGAGCTGGGTTTCGAGGGTGCGCTGGAGGGCGAAATCGAGGGTGAGGTGAAGGTCGTTGCCGTTTCGGGCGGGCTTTTTGATCCAGCCTTTGTGGCGGTAGCCCCGGGCGTCGACCTGAAGGATCTGCTCGCCGGGGGTGCCGTGGAGGTGTTGGTCGTACATGCGCTCGATGCCGGCGCGGCCGACCATGTCGGGCACATGGTAGTGCCAGGGTTCGTCGGAGTTTTCGGCGACGGGTTTGTCGCGCCCCACATAGCCGATGACGTGGGCCGCGAGGGCGCCGTTGGGATACCGCCGGGCGGGTTCCACGAGGATATCGACCCCCGCGAGCGATTCCTGCCGCTCGGCCACGCGCGCGATGGCCTCCTCGTCGAGATCGCGCCAGGCGACGAGCGGCATGGGCAGGCTTTGGCGCACATGGCGGGCCACGGCGGCGGCGCTGACCTGGCGGGGCTTGCCGATGAGCGCGGCGAGGGTATCGACCTGGGCGTCGACGGCGTTGATGGTGTTGGTCCAGTTGCCGGAGCGGCGGAGCTCTTCGGCGTAGAGAGCCACGCAATAGCTGGCGCGGTTGTCGGCGAGGCAGATGCCGTGGCGGTCGAAGATGCGCCCGCGCTGGCCGGGGATCTGCACGCGCCGCAGGCTCTGGCGGATCTGGCTGCCCTGATAGCGGGGCGTTTCAACGACCTGGACCTGGTAAAGGCGTTCAATGATCATCGCCACGCCCAGAGTGAAGAAGGCGCAGATGAAAAAGAGGCGCCAGCTGCGGATGCGGTCAGGTTTCGATGTCATGCCGCTCCTTCCGTTTCCGGCGGAAGACCTCGAAATCGAAACGCCGGAGCAGCCAAAAGAGAAAACCGCCGGTGAGCGCGCCGGTGAGCGGCGCGAAGGCCATGGAGGAAGCGTCGAGCCGGAGGCGGGGCCAAAGCCCCAAAGCGCCGCACCACAGCGGCGCCCAGACCCAAAAGAGAAGCGCGGCAAGGCCGCCGAGCGCGGCGCCGGTCCAGACCGCGTCGCTCAGCGCCAGACGGCGGTCGACCGCATGCACCAGCCACACCGCGCCCAAAAAGAAAACCACGCAGCAGAAAACCGGCAGCCCCGCCAGCGTTTCGAGCAGCAGGCCGCCGCCCGCCGCGCCCGCGAGCGCCACCGGCCAAGGCCGCGTAACGGTGAAGAAAAGCACGCCGCCCTGAAGCAGAAACCCTTTTGCGGCCACGCCGAAGGGGAGCATCTCCTGAAACACGCCCAGAAGCGCAAGCACGGCCGCCATCCAGAGAATGCCCCATTCAGCGCGCATGGGCACCTCCCTGGAGGATGTAAACGTGGCGCAGCGCCATCGCATCGACCGCGGGCGCCACGGCGGCCTCGCGGTAGAGACCGTCTTCGCTCAGGGCATCGGAATAAACGGTTCCCACGTCAAGGCCCCTGGGGAAGAGACCGCCCAGGCCGGAGGTCACGACCCGGGCGCCTTCCGGGAGCACCGAATCGCGCGGGAGAAACTGAAGGCGGAGCGGGTCGGCCATGTACAGCATCGCCAGGCCGGGGTCGTCGCCGCGCTTGCCGCCGCGGCCGTAGACCACGCCTCTCAGCGGCGCGGAGCCTTCGGGCAAAACCACTTCGCAGGCCATCCGGCTCGTGGGATCCGAAACGAGCACAATCACCGCCGTGTGAGGCGTTACGCTTTCCACGCGCCCGACCACGCCTTCGGGGACGATCGCGACGGCGCCCTCCTCAATGCCGGCGGCGCTGCCTTTGCCGATTTTGATTTGCGCCCAAAGCCCCAGCGCGCCGCCTTGCGCGAGCACGGGCGCGGCAATCACGCGGTTTTTCATGCGGGCGGCATAGCCGAGCTGTTCGCGGAGGTCGGCGTTTTCAGTGAGCATGAGCTCGGCTTCGGCGAGCGCCACGCGCAGGCGCTCCACTTCGTGTTCGAGCGAATCGCGGGCCACGGCGGTGCGGCCCGCTTCCCATGCGGCGGCGGCGCGCACGCCGATCTGCCGCTTCAGCCAATGACCCGCGTTTTCAAAGGGATACACGCTCTCGGAGAAAAAGGCTCTCACCGCGCCCTGCCATATGATGACGGCCAGAACGCTGACGGTGATAATCCAAAACCAAAACGAACGGAAAAACGACACGGAAACCTCGAAACCGACGCCCGCCGGCACGTACGCCGATCCGGCGCGCGCTTAGCGGCCTTTGACGTTGTGCTTCTCGAAGAAGTCGAGCTCGTTGAGCACGGCGCCCGCGCCTTCCGCCACAGCGGAGAGAGGGTCGTCGGCCAAGGTGACCGGCAGCCCCGTCTGCTGGGAGATCAGGCGGTCGAGACCGCGCAGCATCGACGATCCGCCGGAAAGCACCATGCCCCGGTCGACCAGGTCGGCGGAGAGCTCGGGCGGGCATTTTTCGAGGGTGATGCGGACCGCGTCGACAATTGCCGAAACGGGTTCCTGAAGGGCTTCGCGGATCTCCTCGGAGGTGATGCGCAGCGTTTTGGGAAGCCCCGCCACGAGGTCGCGCCCTTTCACTTCCATCGTGCGCTCGGCCTCCACGGGATAGGCCGAACCGATGGAAATCTTAATTTCCTCGGCGGTGCGGTCGCCGATCATCAGATTGTAAACGCGGCGCATGTATTGCACGATGCATTCATCCATCGCGTCGCCGCCCACGCGCACGCTTCGGGCGTAGACGATGCCCGCAAGCGAAATCAGCGCCACTTCGCACGTGCCCCCGCCGATATCCACAATGAGGTTGCCCGAGGGCTCCGAAACGGGCAGCCCCACGCCGATCGCGGCGGCCATGGGCTCTTCGATCAGCAGCACTTTGCGCACGCCGGCATGGCGGGCGGCCTCTTCCACGGCCCGCTTTTCCACTTCGGTGATTTCGCTGGGCACGGCGATGACCACGCGGGGCTTGATCAGGCGGTGGCGCTGGGCTTTCTTGATAAAATGGCGGATCATGGCCTCGGTGATGTCGAAATCGGCAATCACGCCCGATTTCATCGGCCGCACGGCCACAATGTTGCCGGGCGTTCGCCCGAGCATGCGCTTGGCTTCCTCGCCCACGGCGAGGATGCGCTTGGTTCCTTCCTGAAGGGCGACGACGGAGGGCTCGCGAATCACGACGCCGACGTCTTTCATAAAGACGAGCGTGTTGGCGGTGCCCAGGTCGATGCCGATGTCGCACGAAAAGAAACTCATGAATTTCTGAAACACGTTCATTGCATTGCTTCCGTCAAAAAAAATCTGTAAAACGAATCCTTTTCCACTGATTCGGGTAAGTTTGCCTGATTCCCGGGGCGAAGGCAAGCCTAAACGCGGTCTTTGGCAAATGAGTGACTGAAAGAGGCGTTTTTCGGGGTTATCTGGGCTGCGCGGCCTGGCGGATGGCGTCAATTTCCTTGAGATCGCCGGCGGTGAGCCCGGCATCGAGCGCGAGCACGTTTTCAATGGCGGTTTCCATTGCGGCGGCGTCTCCGGCGCGGGCGGCGATCCAGGCGTCGGTCAGCCAGAGGCGGGCGTCTTCGCCGCCGCCGGGGAGGGCGCGGGCTTTGGCGAGGTTTTCGCGGGCGGCGGGGAGGTCGGCGCCCATGCGGGCCTGGATCACGGCGAGGGTGGCCCAGCCGGCGTAATGGCCGGGATCAAGCTCGATGAAGCGGCGGGCGGCGGCGAGGGCTTCGGGGAAGCGCCCGGCGCGGACGAGGGCTTCGGCGAGGTTGTTGTAGGCGGCGGGAAGGGGTTTTTCGCTGGAGTCGACGCAGCGCTGGAGGCTGACGGCGGCGCTGTTCCAGTAGCCCTGGCTGAGGCGGATGGAGCCGATCACGAAGTTGGCGTAGGGGTGGTTGGGGCGGGTGCGCAGGATGGTGAGCGCGTCGAGCTCCGCGTTTTTGGTGTCGGCGAGGGCCACGTCGAGCTGGAGAATCATATCGAGCAATTGCCTGACGACGGGGCGGATGAGGTAGGCGCGGTTGTAGTGGGCGCGGGCGTTGGCGAGGGCTTCGGGGGTGCTGGAGGCCTGGGCGACGTTGCCGCGCAGGAGGTGAACGAAGTAGATGTCGTTGCCTTTCGCCACTTTTTCGAGGCGGGGGATCACATAGGTATCCACGCGGGCATGGTTTTTTTGGGCGAGGAGGATCATGCCGTAGAGGGCCCATGCCTGGGGGCGGTCGGGGTTGAGGGCGAGGAAGCGCTCGATGTTGGCGTGGGCTTCGGCGTATTTGCCGGAGGCCATGTAGAGCATGGCCCAGTCGAGAAGGAGGTCGTCGCGGGTGAGGCCGGCGGCGCTGCCGGCGTTGAGGATGTTGCGGGCTTCGTCGAGGGCGCCGCGCTGGATCACGAGGCGGGTGAGGCCGGAAACGGCCGCTTTGTTGTCGCCGCGCCTGCCGAGCTGTTCGCGGTAGCCCTTTTCGCTGAGCTCGTATTCGCCGCCGCGTTCGTAAAGGGCGGCCATGATGGTGCCCAGAACCGCGGCGGTTTCGGGGTCTTCGCGTTCGCCGGCGTCGGCATTGCGCAGGGCGGCGAGCACGCTTTGGGGCGGGCTTACGTTGGCCCAGAGCCAGCCGAGGGCGGAGAGGGCTTCGCTGTTGCGCAGGTGCCCGTGGCGGGCGGTCACGCCGCGGAAGGAGTAATGGCCTTGTTTGGCGTGCTTGATGAGGCGCTCGAAATCGGTCTCGATCTCGCGGGTCATTTCAGGGTGCAGGCCGCGGCGGAGCACCAGGTCGCAGAGGTTGATGAGCGCGGAGACGTTTTCGGGATTGGCGCGGCGGGCAAAGGCGTAGGCGGCGAAGGCTTCTTCGGTGCGCTGGAGGTCGGCGAGCTCGGTTCCGAGGTTGTTGGCCACGAGGGCGGCCTGCTGGCGCATGGCTTCCTGCTGTTTGCGGGTGATTTCCCAGGGGGCGGCGGCGCGGGTGAAAAAGGCTTCCCACGGGCTCCAGAAGGCCTGGTGATCGGCCAGCAGCGGAAGGTCTTTAAGCGATTCGAGGGAGGCGGCGCCGCCGAAGAAGAAACCCTCGGGGCGGGGAATGAGGCGGGCGCCGTACCAGACGTCGGCCAAATTGAAAATGGCGGCCTTTTCGGCGATGTCGGGCTGGGTGAGGAAGAAATCTTCCACGAACATGCGGAAATTAACGGGGATGAGCGTGAAGGCGTTGAGGCGGGTGAGCTCTTCGATGGAGGGGTCGTTGGCGATGGCGGCGCGGATCTCTTTCAGGTAGGCGCTTTCGCGGAAACGGTCGGGGTTGATCACAAAGAGATCCCGGCCTTGAAGGGCGGCGCGCAGGCGGAGGTGCTTTTCGAAATCGCCCTGCACGAGGAACCAGCGGCGGTTGCCGAGGCGCTCGAGCACGGAATCGGCCAGGCGGTCGCAGAAATCGACCGGCTCGGAGGCGGCGCGGCGAATGCCGAGGCCGGCGGCGAGCAGGAGCGTGAGGCAGAAAACGGGGGCGATCACGCAGGCGGCGGTGCGGGTGAGAAGGTTGCGCTTGCCGGCGCGCAGGGATTCATCGTCGGCCTCGGCGTCGAGGAGGGCCTCGGCGGGCGCTTCGAGGGTGATCAGCGCGACCCAGCCGGCCGCGAGCATGCCGCCGGCGCCGGCGGCGATAATCAGCGTGAGCACCGGCACGGAGCCCTCTTCAAGCCAAAGGCGCCATGCGGTGAAGGGGGCGTTGAGGAAGAGCGCGCAGCCGGCGGCCGAGGCGATCGCCATCAGGGCGAAATGCCCCCAGGCGCGGGTGTTGTTGAGCGCGCGGCGGGCAATCTGGACCGCGATCAGCGCCCACACCAGACCGGTCGCGGCGGTGAGAATCCACGATTTGATCCAGAAGCTCTTGAGCCCCTCGGCCTGCACGCGGAGCAGGCGCAGGATGGATCCTCCGAAGAAGCGGACGGTAAACTCGGCATCCATCGCCAGCACGCGGATCGTGTGGGAGAGGAGAAAGGCCGCCGTCAGCGCCACAAACCAGATGCTGAGGTGGCGCGTGGTGCGATCCCACAGGCGCCATTCGGTGGTAATCACCAGAAAGACCATGACCGGGGCAAAGAGGAGCACCAGCTCGCTTTCGCCCATGCCCGCGCCGTAAACGGCGGCGAAAAAGGCCATTTTCCACGCTTTTCCGCTGCGGGCGTAGGAAACCAGAAGGCGAATGGCGAAGGTGAGGATCAGCGCGCTCCACATGCCGGGAACAAAATGGGCGGAGGCCAGCAGCCACCCTTGCGACGAAACCAGAATCAGCAGGGCGAAGCAGGCGGCGGTGAAGGGAAGGAGCACCTGATGGCGGACGGCGCTCTCGTCGTCGAGCGCGTCGTCAGACCAAAAGTAGACGATGGGGAAGAGGCAGGCGGCGGTGGCGGCGGCAAAGAGCGCCCCCAGGGTGTTCAACACCAGCACCGGCGGCGCGGAGGAAAAAACCTTCAACGCCGCTTCGCACAGCGCGGCGAGCAGCGGGTATCCGCGCCCGGTCAGGGTATCGGCGCCGCTGAACACGGCGAGCGCGTGGGCCGATTCCCCCGGCAGCGCCCACCCGCCCAAAAAGGGAAACGCCAGCAAAAAGGCCGCCAGACCCCAGACGAGTGCGGCGATGCGGACCGTCCACCACCGGCGCGACGGGATTTCATGAAAAAGGGGAAACTCAAACCAGTTCATCATGGTTCACCTCATCTCTGCAACGTTCGTTGAGCCAGAGCCCGGCCGACATCGGGCACGGCCGCCAGCAGGCGTTTTGTGTAAGGATGAGCCGGGTTCGCGAAAAGCGCCCCGGCGGCGTTCATTTCCACGATTTCGCCGCTTTGCATCACCGCCACGCGGTCGCAAACCGTGCGGACGACGGCCAGGTCGTGGGAAATTAAAATCAGCGTGAGGCCGAGCCGGCTCCTGAGATCGCCCAGCAGGTTCAGCACGCGCGCCTGAACGGAGACGTCGAGCGCGCTGACGGGTTCGTCGGCCACGAGCAGCGCGGGCGAGAGCGCCAGGCAGCGGGCAATGCTCACGCGCTGGCACTGCCCGCCGGAAAGCTCGCGGGGGTAAGCGGCGAGCACATCTTCCGGCAGGCCCACATAATCGAGCAGCACGTTGACGCGTGCGCGGATTTCCTCCGGTTTGGCCGGATCGTGCACGCGAAAGACCTCTTCAAGCGCTTTCCAGATGGTCTTGCGCGGGTTGAGAGACCCGGCCGCATCCTGGAAAATCATCTGCACGCGGCGGCCAAGCCGGCGGCGCTCGCGGGAGGAAATGCGGGAAATATCCAACCCTCCCAGGCGGATGCTGCCCGAGGCGATCGGGTTCAACCCCGTCAGCGCGCGCGCAAGCGACGATTTTCCGCACCCGCTCTCGCCGACGATCCCGAAGATTTCGCCCGGCTGAACGGAAAACGACACGCCTCGCACGGCCTCGAAGCGCGGGCGCCCCGGAGGGTGGTAACAGACGGTGACGCCGTTTACATCGACCATCGCTTCGCCCTTAACCATGATCCCCCCCCCCGTTGAGCCAGCAGCGGCAGCCGCGCCCGTCTTCCCCGCGAAGCAGCTGCGGCATCTCCTCCCGGCAGCGCGCCACGGCCTGCGAACAGCGCGGCGAAAAACCGCACCCCTCCGGCCAGGCCTGCGGCGGCGGCACCAGACCGGGAATATCCTGCAGCGCCCGGCCGCCGGCATCCAGCGAAGGCACGGCGGCGAGGAGGCCTCGCGTGTAGGGGTGGCGCGGCGCGGCGAGCACTTCGGCGACGGCGCCCGATTCAACCACCTGCCCCGCATACATCACATAAACCCGATCCATATAGTGCGCCACAATGCCCAGGTTGTGCGTGATCAACAGCACCGCCATGTTGTGCGATTCGGCGAGCGAATTGATCAGCGCGAGCACCTGGCGCTGGGTGGTCACGTCGAGCGCGGTTGTGGGTTCGTCGGCCACCAGCAGCTTGGGTTCCGCGGCCAGGGCGATGGCGAGCATCACGCGCTGCTGCTGGCCGCCTGAAAGCTCGCAGGGGAAGGAACGCGCCGCGCGCCGCGGGTCGGGCAGCCCCGTATCGGCCAGAAGCTCCAGCACCCGCGCGTGTTTTTCCTTGCGGCTGAGGCCGCCGAGGCATTCGGCGATTTGATCCTCCACCCGCATCACGGGGTTGAGGCTGCCCACCGGATCCTGAAACACATAGGCCACGCCGTGGCGGCGCACCGCTTTGACCGCGCCGGGCCGCCCCGCGAGCTCGCGCCCTTCAAAGCGGATGGAACCGGAAAGCCCGGCGCGGTCGGTCGGCGGCAAGCGGGTGAGGCTGAGGGCGGAAAGGCTCTTGCCGCAGCCGCTTTCGCCCACGAGAGCCACGCGTTCGCCGGGAGCGATCGCGAGGGAAAGCCCGCGCACGGGCGTCGTCACGGCGTCGCCCAGGCGGAAGGTCACGGAAAAATCGTTGATTTCAAGCAACATGTTTACACCGTCATATCCAAATAAGCGGGATCGGCCTTGGCAGGCTCCGAATTGCGCAGCGGCTCGAAGCGAAGATTGGCTTTTGCGATGAGCCACCGCACCAGCGGCGGCGTGGGCAGCGTGGTCGCCAGCGAAAGGACTACAATGGCGTTGAAGAACTCCACGGAGATCATCTCCAGGTTCAGCGCCACGGCGGCGGCGGCGAGCGTGGCGGCAAGCTGGGGCACCGTCATCAGCCCCGCGCAGAGCGATTTCATGTTGCCGAAGCCGGCGAAACGCATGGCGATCCAACCGGAAAAGACCTTGCTGGCCACAAGCCCGCCCACCGTGGCCAGCACAATCCACACATGGGTCCAGGATTGCGCGAGCACCTGCAAATCGGCCTGGAAGCCGAAATTCAGAAAGAGGAAAGGAATCACCAGGCCGAAGCCGATGCCTTCGAGCTTGTGGTGAAGCGCGCGGCCGTGCGTGGCGAATCCGGGCGTATGCGCAATGGCGAGCCCCGAGACGAAAGCGCCCACAATCATGTTGATTCCCAGCAGCTCGCCCACCAGAATCACGCCCAGCACCGTCAGCAGAAAAAAGGAGACCAGCGCATCGTCGACCGTTGAAACGACCCGCGCGATTTTCCGCCACAGCACCGGCACCAGCAGCACGACCAGCACAATGTAAATCACAATCACCGCGAAAAACGCCGGCCCGAACCAGTTGCCCAGCGGCGAGAGATCCACCCGGTCGAGCAGGGAAAAGCCGCTCAGGGCGCCCTCGGAGGGCGGTGCGAGGAAGCGCTTGTACTGCACGCACATCGCCAGGAGCACCAGGCTGAGAATGTCGGTAACGACGGTGGCCGAGAGCACCGTCACCCCGAAACGGGTGCGCCCGAGCCCCAGCTCGCGGATCACCGGAAAGACAATGCCGATCGAATGGCTCGCAAAGAGCGAGGCATAGACCCACGCGCCCACCGGGTCGCCGCGTTTGAAAAGCCAATACACCAGAAAACCGGCGGCCGAGGGAATCGTGAAAGTCGCAAGGCTCAGAAGCGCGACCGGTTTTTTTTCACTGCGCAGCGTTTTGAGGCTGATCTCCATCCCGGCCAGCGTCATCAGCAGCACCAGCCCGAGAAAGCCCAGCGCCTGCACCACATTGTAAAGGCTGGCGGTATCGACCGCTCCGCCCATAAACGCGTTCATCCGCGCGAGCAGGTTCAGCCCGCCGGGGCCGATGACGATTCCCGCGGCCATAATCGCCACCACGGAAGGCACATGCCAGCGCCGGACAAGCGCCGGCACCAGCGCCACCAGCGCAATCAGCGAGAGAAACATCACCAGATACGTCAGCTGAACCATCTTTTCACGCCCTCAAATACCATCCACGCTTTTCATGGGAAGCAGTTTACAGCAAAACTTCACCCTTCCGCAAGAATAATTCACACCCCTTCTCCGGTCGTAAAGCGGCGGCCGTCGAAAACAATCAACCCTTCCCGGCGCATCCGGGCCAATTCGCGGCTCAGCGCGCACCGATCCACGCACAGATAACGCGCCAGTTCGCTGCGGTTGAAGGCAATCTCACCCTCGCGGCAGCCCTTGAGATAAGTCAGCAAACGTTCCCGGATCGTGCGGCAGGAGAGGCAATCGACCTTGCGCTGCATCTGAAGCGTTTTATCGGTGAGCAGCAGGAGCAGATTGTCGAGCAGCCGCTGCTGCCCCGGGCAGGGCGGCTGCTCCAGCGAAGCCACCGCGCGCGGATTGAAGAGAAGAATCTCCGTGGCCTCCCGGCAGCGGCAGGAAAAGGGAACCGCAGCCACCTGCCGCAGCGCAAAGGCCAGACCGAAGATCTCCCCCGGAAAAACCTGCTCCACCAGCGCCTGCGAGCCGTCGGCCGCATCCTTGATCAGCTCCGCGCTCCCCGACAGCACCACGCCGCACTTCGGGTTCGCGCTCCCCGCCAGAAAAATATAGGCATGGCGCTCGTAACGCCTGCGAACCGCCTCCATCCGCGCCCACAGCGCCGGATGATGCTCGGCGGGAATCCCTGAAAAAAGCGACAAAACGGGCACCATTTTACACAATCTCCTAAAAAATAAAAAACTGTTGCAATTGCAACACCCCTTTTCCGCGAAGTATAGTACGATACCCCCCATAAAGCAACCCAAAAAAGGAGGTCGACATGAACCCGATGTTTTGTTTCCAATGCGAGCAGACCGCCGGCGGCAAAGGCTGCCAGTTTCAGAAAGGCGTGTGCGGCAAAGAAGCCCCCACCGCCCGCGCCCAGGATCGCCTCACCGGCGCCATGATTGCGCTGGCCAAAGCCCTCCCCCCCGAAAAGCGCACGCCGGAAACCGACGCATTGCTGCGCGACGGCCTCTTCACCACCGTCACCAACGTCAACTTCTCCGAAGCCGCCGTCACCGCCCTCGCCGAGAACGTTGAAGCCGCCCTCAAAGCACTCCCCGGCGCCCCCGCACCCTTCAACATGGATGCCGTGTGGCAGGCGCAGGAAGACGTCCGCTCCCTCAAATCCCTCATCCTCTTCGGCCTGCGCGGCACCGCCGCCTACGCCCACCACGCCGCCGTCCTCGGCCACCAGGATCCCGCCCTCAACGCCTTCTTCTACACCGCCCTCGCCGCCCTCGCCGAAACCGGCGACCCCGCCACGCTCCTCCCCCTCGTGCTCGAAACCGGCCGCATGAACCTCACCTGCATGGCCCTGCTCGACACCGCCAACACCTCCGCCTACGGCCACCCCGAGCCCACCCCCGTGTCGCTCACCATCGAAAAAGGCCCCTTCATCATCGTGACCGGCCACGACCTTCACGACCTCAAACTCCTCCTCGACCAGACCCAAGGCAAAGGCGTCGGCATCTACACCCACGGCGAAATGCTCCCCGCCCACGCCTACCCCGCCTTCAAAAAATACCCCCACTTCAAGGGCCACTTCGGCACCGCCTGGCAAAACCAGCAGACCGAGTTCGCCGCCGTGCCCGCCCCCATCCTCTACACCACCAACTGCATCATGCCCGTGAAAGAAAGCTACGCCGACCGCGTGTTCACCACCTCCGTCGTCGCCTTTCCCGGCACCGCCCACATCGGCGAAGACAAAGACTTCACCCCCGTGATCGCCAAAGCCCTCGCCCTCGGCGGCTACCCCAAAGCCACCACCATCCCCGGCATCAACGGCGGCACCACCCTCACCACCGGCTTCGCCCACGACGCCGTGATGAAGGTCGCCGGCCCGCTCATCGACACCATCAAAGCCGGCAAAATCCGCCACATCTTCCTCGTCGGCGGGTGCGACGGCGCCAAACCCGGCCGCAACTACTACACCGAATTTGTCAAACAGACCCCCCCCGACACCCTCGTCCTCACCCTCGCCTGCGGCAAATTCCGCTTCAACGACCTCGACCTGGGCACCATCAACGGCATCCCCCGCCTGCTCGACGTGGGCCAGTGCAACGACGCCTACAGCGCCATCCAAATCGCCCTCGCCCTCGCCGAAGCCTTCAAATGCGGCGTCAACGACCTCCCCCTCAGCCTCATCCTCTCCTGGTACGAACAGAAAGCCGTCTGCATCCTCCTCACCCTCCTCGCGCTGGGCATCAAAAACATCCGCCTCGGGCCCAGCCTCCCCGCGTTTGTTTCGCCCGCCATCCTCGATACCCTCGTGAAGACCTACGGCATCAAACCCATCACCACCCCCGAAGAAGACCTCCGCGCCATCCTCGGGTAAAGAAAAACAAAAAAAGCGGCTTCCCTGACCGGGAAGCCGCTTTTTGTTTGATCAATCACTCAGAAGAGCATGATGACTGTGCCCACATCGCGGGTGAGGTAAAGGCCGGTCGCATCCGAAACCAGCCGCCACTTTTCGGGCACGCCGGTAAAGGCTGTGACGGGCAGACGCGTGGGCGTGCGCAAAATGTAGGCGCGCGCCCACGGTTGAACCGGAGCCAGCGATTCGTCAATGACCAGCGCCACGGTTCCCGCCGCCGGCGGAACCACGGTGGCGACCGTGAGCGGATCGGCAAACGAAAGGGGCTGAAGCGCGGAGCCTCCGCCAAGCGCAAGGGTCCCTTCGATCGCGCCGGAGGAATAGGCCAAACGCCCGCCGGAGAGCAGCGACAGCGTGCTGGAGCTTTCCGAAACGGTGAGTGCGCCCGAAACGGTCAGCGTGGCGTTGGTGACGGTCAGGCTTTCGGTTTTCGAGGCGTTGCCGCCCACCGAGACGGAGGCGAAGGCGTAGCTCTTGCCGCCCTCCAGAACGGCCGCCGCAAACGGGTCGGAGCCCACGCCGCGGTGCCGCACGGCGAGCGAACCCATGTTGTTGCCCGCCCCGCCCTGCAAGCGGGTGGTGTAGGCGTTGACCGCGAGGTTGAGCGGCAGGTCTTCGCGGCCGGAAAAGGCGCCGGTGAAGGTGAGATTGCCCTCGACGGCTGTGCCGTAGGCCACGGCCGCCACGCCCAGGCTGAGCGTGGGCGCGCTTTCGGCGCTTTGAGCCACCGTGACGGTCGAACCGCAGGTGCGGCCGTTGCCGGTGATGGAGGCATCGGCCATCACTTCGATTTTGCCGTTGAGCGCGGCGCCGTTCTGCATGCGGAGCGCGCCGCCGAATTGCTCAACGTTGGCGCCGCCGCCCTCGCCGGCGATGCGGATGTTGCGGGAAACGGCATTGGCCTGATTGGCCCAGAGCTGGGCGCCGGGCATCACCTCGAACCAGCAGGAGGAGGAGAGGGAGATCGCGGATTGGTCGAAGCGAAGCTTTGCGGTGGCGCCGACGCTGCCGGGATGGAGGCGGATGACGCCTGAAAAATTGCCGGAGGCGCTGAATCCCGCTTCCGCGTTGAGGATCAGATTGAGCAGGCCCGAACCGTCGAGCTGCGCGAGGGAGGGATTTCCCCGGAAGTCGACCTCGGCGGTCGCGCCCGATGCCACATCGATCTTTTTGGGGGCCGTGGCGGTGGTGCCCAAACGGGCGGAGCCTTCGGTCACGCCCAGCCAGGCGGTGGCGGTGCTGTTGTCGCCCGAGAGGGTGAGCAAGCCGGTTCCGGCTTTGCTGAACGAACCGGCGAGTGTGCCGGCGGTGATGTCGCCATTGCCGGAAAGGGCGGCCGGCGCCTGAAGGGCGGGGGGACCCGCCGGCACGTAGGTGATGGTCGATGCCGTGGTGTCGCCATACCAGGTGTTGGCGCGGCCGGCTTCGGCGCCAAGGCTGCCCTTTGAATCGATGGATCGCCAGTTTTCGCCATCCATGCTTGTAAAGAGCTTCCACCCGGTGGGGTTGCGGGGGCCGTGGTCGGTGCTGCAAATGCGGTAGGCGTTGAAGGAGACGGTCTGGGGGAGCTCGATCACGGCATAAACCAGATCGCCGCTCATGCGGTCGGTCGTGGCGTTGTTGATCCAGAGCTTGTTGTTTTTGTAGGCATAACCCCAGCCGGTATTGCCGGTGCCGTTGCCGTAATAGCCGTCGATAAGGCTTCGGGGGAGCTCGTTGGCGTTGCTGGCGGAGGTGCTCCCGGGAGAGAGCGCCACGGTGGAGCCTCCCGGCCAGGCCACGCGCCGGGAATCGGCGAAAAGCATGAGCTCGGCCACGGCCACGCCGTCGGCGGCGCCGTTGTTTCCGGTGAAGAGGAGCTTGATGAAGCGGGCGTCGTACTTTCCGCCGGGAAGGGCGATGAGCGAGGAGGCGGTCACGGCCATGCCGGCTTCGACCGTCATCCGCCAGGTTTGAAGCGGCACCGCGAGGGAGGCGCTTTGGGTGAAGAGCGCCCAGGGCGACTGGATGCCGCCCGCGCCGGTGAAGGAGTAGCCCTCGCCTTCGACGTGAAGCCCCGACGCGATGACGGAATCGCCGACTTCCACCGCGTTGGCTGCCGAGGCAGGGAAGAACGCGCCGTCGCCCGGCGAAAAGGCGCGGGGCGTTTCGCCGGCGGCCAGCCAGTTGAGGAAGGCGCCGCCCCACTGGGTGTTTTCGGAGCCCGTCCAGACCAAATCGGCGGTGTCTTTAATCAGCAGAAGCTGGTTGTTCACCAATTGGGTGGGGTAGACGTTGCCCTCGGAATCGCTCGCCGCCACGGTGAGAAGGCCGGGGGAAGCCTCGGTCACATTGGGAAGGATGACCGAATCGGGCGAGCTGAAATCCTGGGCGGTCAGCGTGAGGCTCAGGCTGCTTTCGCCGTTGACGGTCACGACGGAGGGGCGGGCCTGCCCCAGGGCGATTTCGCCCGCGTTGAGCGTGAGCGGGCCAATGCCCAGGCCGTTGAACGCCGTGACCGAAACGGCGCCGGCGTTGAGGATCAGGCCGCCGGAGAAGGTGTTGCCGGTGCCTGAGAGCGTGAGCGCCCCGGCGCCGTTTTTGACGAGGCTGACCGCTTCGGTGATCGCCACGGCAGCGGAAAGCACACAGTCTTCATCCAGATCCAGCGTCAGCGCGCCCGAGCCTTTGAACGTGGCGCCGGCGAGGGTGAAATCGGTCAATGTGTTGGCGCCGGTCAGCTCGATCGTGGTGTTGGCGCGCTCCACGGTGAAGCTGCGCAGAGCCGTCAGGGCGCCGGCGCCGGCCTTCAGCGCCCACCGGCCGTTGGTCCCGCCCACGGTCAGATCCGCCGCGCCGACGGGTTGGTTCAGCTCAAACGCCGAATCGTTGTTTCCCGCGTTGGCCAGCTTGATTTGCCCCGTGTAGCTTCCCGGCGCATTGTTGACCACAACCAGCGGGTTTCCGGTGGAGTTCTGAACGGTCAGCACGCCCGACCCCGAGATTCCCGAAGCGCTCGTAAAGGTAAGCTTCTGCGAATAACCGCCGCTTACGCGGGTGATGGCGCTGTTGCCCGAGAAGGAAAGCGGCGTGGAAATGTCATAATAGCTGCCGCCGGTCGTGCCGAGCAGGCGCAAGTTGCTGTCGGCCAAGGCGAGCCCCGGGAAGCTGTAGGTGCGGGTCTCATAACCGCTGGCGTGGTTCCGCACGAGCGAGAGCGAACCGCCGGTGACGGAAAGGCTCTGCGCTTTCGCGGCCACGTTGACGTTGTTGGGCGTTTGAAGATCCTTTCCGGCGACTTCGTAATCCCACCCCTCGGCCTCAGTGGCCGTGATGCCGATGGCGTTGCTCCACGTGGCGGGGAGCGACATATCCGCGCCGGTCGCGCCGGTCATCGTGGCCGTCTGGGCGGAAGCGAAGGAGGCAGCCAGCGCCGCCGAAAGCAGAAAAACGGGCAATCTATCCATAGTAACCTCATTTCTGATAAAACCGATTTTCCTTCATGGTAGCGCAAACCTTCCTCCGCGTCAATCAAAACCACTGCTTTTCACGGGCGATTTTCCGTTTGCGCTCGCCTCGCCCTTTTCAACGCACACGCTTTGGTTTTTTTCTTTGGCGCTTGCTTTTCAATACCCTTTCGGCCATCATGTGCGGCGTTGAAAGGATTTTTCTTATGCCCCGCCTCTTTCTCGCCTTCGCCCTTCTTTCCGCCCTTCCCCTCGCCGCGCAAACCAACGCATGGCACTCGCCCGCCACCATCGCCGAAACCCTCGATCTGCCCCAAGGCGTATGGGACGGCACAACCCTCACCTACAGCAACGAAACCCACACCGTGGTCTTTCATTCCGACAGCCGCCGCCTCACCGTAAACAATCTCCTCTGTTACCTCAACTACCCCGCCCGCGGCAACATCGCCACCGGCGACTGGCAGATCTGCGCCGCCGACATCCGCCTCTTGCGCGACGCCTACCTCCCCGCCCCCTCCACCAACGCCGCCCCGCTCCACATCGTCCTCGATCCCGGTCACGGCGGCGCCGACAACGGCACCCGCGCCACAACCCGCAACCTCCGCGAAAAAATCCTCACCCTCGATATCGCCCAGCGCCTCCAGACCTCCCTCAGCAACACCCCCCACCGCGTCACCCTCACCCGCACAGGCGACCAAACGCTCACCCTTTCCAACCGCACCGAGTTTGCCCGCGCCTGCGAAGCCGACCTCTTTGTCAGCATCCACGCCAACAACGCCCCCTCCGCCAAAGCCGAAGGCATCGAAACCTTCGCCCTCGCCCTTCAAGACGCCCCCAGCACCAACGGCGGCTCCGATCCCCGCGGCATCCAGCCCGGTTCACCCTTCAACACCTCCAGCTCCGCCCTCGCCTGCTCCATTCACCGCCGCCTGCTCCAGCCCGGGTATTATCCCGATAAAACCGCCCCCGCGGATCGCGGCCTCAAGCGCGCCTATTTCCACGTTCTCCGCAACGCCCCCTGCCCCGCCGTCCTCGTCGAAGTCGGCTTCCTCTCGAACCCCGAGGAAGCCCGGCGCCTCAGCCAAAACGACTACATCGATTCCATCGTCGCCGCCATCCGCCAAGGCATCCTCGACTACACCTCCACCCCCGCCTTTCACCCCAAAAAAGAAGACCCCGCCGAAAAAGATTCCCCGCCCGGCAATAATCCGCCCCCCGAGCCGTTGACACCAGACACGCACCCCGAAAACACCCAACCCCCAGAGGCTCCATGAATAAACCCGCCCTCCTCACAGCAGGCGCCTTCTTTCTCGCCATCGGCTGCTTTGCCATCGGTCGCTTCACGGCACCCGTCGACGCCATCATTCAGGAAGAGATCGACCTGAAAAGCGGCGGAACAGTGATCGACGCGGATAAAGAAGCGCTCCTTCGCCGCCTCAACGACCAGATCGCCGCCCTCCGCCAGCGCGAAGCCGCCCTCCAGGCCCAAATCGTGGCTCAGGAGCAGCCTCAGCCCGAAAAAGCGCAGGAGGAACAGCCCGCGGTCGCCCAGGCCCAGCCCCAGCCCGAACAGCCCCGCCGCGGCCCGCCCTCCGCCGCCGAACGCCAGGCCTGGCTGGAAAAATTCAAGACGGAAAACCCCGAAGAATATCAGCGCATGATGAACTGGCGCAACGCAATCGTCGCCGACGCGGAAAACCGCGCCAACTTTCTCGCCAACGTAGATATCCGCCTGCTCACCGGCGAACAGCGCGAAACCCACACCCTTTTCATGGAAAAGCTCGCCCTCGCCAACGAAACGCGCGAAAAGTTTGAAAAAGGCGAAGAGATCACCGTCAACATGCGCGAACTCATGGGCGAGCTCGATCAGCTCCGCCACGCCGAGCGCGACATTCTCCTCCAGGCCGCAGGCCGCAGCGCCGGCTACAACCGCGCCGACAGCGAAAACTTCGCCGCCACCATCAAGGAAATCATCCAGGTCACCGACCGCCCGGCCGGTCCCGGCCGCCGCGGCGGGCGCGGCCGTTAGAGCAAGTTAAGATTGAAACTTCTCAATTTTTCGAAAGGTATTTTTCTTTTTGGTGAATTCCTGAGGCGAGCCGTAGCTTTGCTACGGCTCGCCTCAGGCGTTTGTCAAAACCCAAAATTCACCTTCGAAAAATCCGAAAATCTCATTCGAAACCCGCTCCAGAGCGGGTTTCTTTCAAATTCTCGCGCCAGATGGCCTGAAGGCGGAGGATGGCGGCGTAAGGGTCTTGGCTGGCGCAGACGGCGCGGACGACGGAGTAGTTTTGGGCGCCGGCGAGGAGGACTTCGGGGAGGCGGGTTTCGTCGATGCCGCCGATGGCGACGGCGGGAAAGGGGGCGTTTTTGATCATGCGGCCGGCTTCGAGGGGCCCGAGGACGGGGTCGGGGATGGCTTTGGTGGGGGTGGCGTAGACGGGGCCCACGCCGATGTAGTCGGGGTGTTGGTCGCGGGCGGCGAGGGATTGGGCGAAGGAGTGGGTGGAGAGGCCGAAGTAGCGAAGGGTGGGGTATTTGAGGCGGGCCTGGGGCACGGGCATGTCGCTCTGGCCGAGGTGGACGCCGTCGGCGTTGACTTCGGCGGCGATGTCTGGGTCGTCGTTGACGATGAGGAGGGTGCCGGTGCCGGCGGTGATTGCGCGGAGGCGGTGGCCGGTGCTGACGATGGCTTCGCGGGGGGCGCGCTTCATGCGCAGCTGGATGAAGCGGGTGCCGGCTTTGACGGCGGCCCGGGCGCAGGTTTCATAGCCGGTGGCGGGGTCCGTGATCACGAGGTAAAGGCCGAAGGGTTGCATGGGGGTTCTCAAAAGAGGGGTTGCAGGGTGAAGGAGAAGGTGTAGGCGCGGCCGGCTTTGGGCTGGAATTCGGGGTGGGGCTGGGCGCCCCAGCTGTCGTCGCCGCCCACGCCCATCTGGTCGAGGTCGATGTTGAGGGTGATGAAATCGCGTTTGGGAATCTCGAAGGGGTGGCGGGGGCCTTCGAGGTCGGCCTGGGTGTGGGGCCAGGCGTTGAAGCCGAAGACGGGGGCGCCGGTGATGCGGATGCCTTTGGAGTCGGGGGCGGTGAGGTCGAGGCGGCGGGTGTCGGTGCGGTAGCCGTATTCCTGGGGGCGGAGGTAGGGGCAGGCGGCGTCGGCGAGGTTGAGGCGGTAGTCGCCCACGAAGGAGGCGGTTTTACGGTCGGCGTAGTTTTCGAAGGGGCCGCGGCCGAACCAGTGGAGCTGGTTGAAGTCGCCGCGCAGGCCGAAGGTGAGGCCGATGCGGGGGATGTTGGGGAGGTCCTGGGCGGCGGTGAAGGCGAGGTCGGTGCGGATGGTGCCGTCGGGGGCGAGGGTGTGGGTGAGGGTGGCGGAGGAGTCGCCGACGGGAATGGCGAAACGGGCCTCGACGATGAGGTTTTCGCCGGCTTGCCGGGTGGCGAGGGCGGTGCAGGCGGCGTTTGGGCCGGCTTCGCGCCAGACGGCGCAGCGGCTGGCCTGTTTGTTGCCGATGTCGTTGTCGGTGAGGGGGCGCCAGAAGTTGAGGCGGAGGGGTGCTTTGAGGATGGGTTCGCCGCGGACGGTGTAGCTTTCGAGCGCGCCGGTTTTGCGGTTGAAGGCGAGGGTGCTGATGCCGTTGGCGGCGGTGAGGGTTTCGGGGGTCTCGCCGGTCACGCTGAATGCGGCGCGCTGGCGGCGGGTGAGGATTTTGGCGGCAACGGGGCTTTTCTCGCGGGGGAACTGATCGGCGGCGATGATGCGGTCGGCCTCGAGAAATTCGAAATCAAGGAAGAATTCGCCTTCGAGGTTGGGTATGCCGATCCAGCCGTGAAGGGGGATTTGCGCGGTTTGGCCGGGCTGAAGGCCGGCGAGGTCGAGGGGGCCGCTGGAGATCACGCGGCCGTTGCAGCTGAGGTTCCAGCGGCCTTTGACGCCGCCGAGGTCGCGGAAGATGAAGCGGTTTTCGATTGCGGCGGCGGCTGCGGCCCAATCGACGGATTTGACTTTGATGTTTTGGTTGATGTATTTGACTTGGGCGGCGGCGGGGTGGAGGTCGCGCGTGGCGGCGACGATGCCGTTGCCGCAGAAGTTGCCTTTGTTGGGTTTGTCGCCGAAGTCGCCGCCGTAGGCGAGGAAGCGGATGGTGTTGCCGCCGGGGTCTTTTTCGGTTTTCCAAAGGCCTTGGTCGATGAAATCCCACATGAAACCGCCTTGGAGGTAGGGGTATTTGTAGCAGGGATCCCAGTATTTTTCGAGGCCGCCGGTGCTGTTGCCCATGGCGTGCATATACTCGCAGGGGATGTAGGGGCGGTTGTGCCGGGTCTGGGCGTATTCAACGCCTTTCCAGGCGGGGTGGTACATGGGGCAGATGATGTCGGTCTCGAGCTCGCGGCCGGCCACTTCGTATTGCACGGGGCGCGAGGGGTCGAGGGCTTTGAGGGCGCGGTAGACGGCGCGGAAGTTTTCGCCGAAGCCCGATTCGTTGCCCATGGACCAGATGATGACGGCGGGGTGGTTGCGGTCGCGCAGGAGCATGTTGGTGGCGCGGGAGAGGTGGGCGGCTTTGAAGTCGGCGCGGTGGGCGAGGGAGTTGGCGCCGTAGCCCATGCCGTGGGATTCGATGTTGGCTTCGTCGACGAGGTAAATGCCGGCGGCGTCGCACAGGTCGTACCAGTCGGAATGGTTGGGGTAGTGGCTGGTGCGCACGGCGTTGAAGTTGAGCTCTTTGAGGAGGCGGATATCGGTTTCCATGAGCTTGCGGGAGACGGTGTAGCCGCCTTCGGGGGAGGATTCGTGGCGGTTGACGCCTTTGAGGAGGATGCGTTTGCCGTTGAGCCGGAGGATGCCGTCTTTGATTTCGACCTGGCGCAGGCCGATGCGCCGGGCGATGTATTCGGGGGGGGCTCCGGCGCCGGTCACGGTGAAGAGGAGGGTGTGGAGGCTGGGGGTTTCGGCGGTCCAGAGGAGGGGGTCTTTGAGGGTGAAGGCGCCGTCTTCCCGGATGGCGAGGGTTTTACCGGTTGGGGAAATGAGCTCGCAGGTCACGTTGGCTTGGCCTTCGAGCAGGGGCGTCACGGTGAGGGCGGCTTCTTTGTACTCGGAATCGAAGGTGGCGGTCACGGAGAAATCGCGCAGGCCGGCGGGGCGCTCGGCCCAGAGCCACACGTCGCGGAAGATGCCGCTGAGGCGCCAGAAATCCTGGTCTTCGAGGTAGGAACCGTCGCACCAGCGGTAGACTTCGGCGGCGAGGAGGTT
>JAVBLT010000036.1:0-5687 GCA_031553315.1 Kiritimatiellia bacterium | reverse complement strand
ATGTCTGTCTCCCCGCATCGACGGGTAGACTAACCAAGCTGCCGGCAAGATCAATCCGCCGCGAAAATGCCCCCCGAAACCGAAGTTTCAGGGGGCATCAAGGTGTTACCAGAAGAAGTCGTAGATCACATCGACCACCTGGCCGGTGTAGACGTCCACCAGCATCACGTCGTCATAGTAGCGGACCCAGCGATAGGGCCCGTAGACGGGCGGCAGGCGGTACATCCACGGATCGTCCAGCCAGTACGAACTGCCGTAGAACAGCGATCCCAGCGTGAAACCGATGCTTACGCGGCGATAGGCATAGCCGCGATAGGGTGAATAGTACGGCCGGCCACGATAGACGTCGCGGTGGCTGTCTCGATAATCGCGCCAGTCGTAGCGGCGGTCCTGACGCCAGTCGTTGGTCCACCGACGGTTGTCGTCGTTGCTCCATCGGCGGTTGTCATTGCTGTTCCCGCGACGGTCGTCGTTGGACCAGCGATGGTCGTTCGGCTGGTTGCCCTTCCAGGAGGGATTGTTGCCCTGCCACGATGGGCGATTGCGGTCGGGGCCACCCTGTGGCGGGCGACCTTGGTTGTATCCGCCTTGCGGCGGTTGGCCGGGGTTGGGGCCACCAGGCCGGTTGCCGTTCTGCGCCCAGTCCGGTCGGCGATCGGGGCCACGGTCATTCTGGCCACGGTTATCCTGCTGCTGCGGCGGGCGTCCACCCCAGCTCTGATTCTGGGGCGGGCGCTGGTTGCCGTTGCCACGATTGCCGTTCCAGTCCGGACGATTCTGCGGCTGAGCCTGCTGAGGGGCCTGCGGCCGCGATCCCGACCATGCATGGGCCGGCCGCGCCTCGGCCTGAGACGGCATTTGCGGTTGGCCCTGGGGCATGCCTTGCGGACGGCCCTGCGGCTGCATCTGCGGGCGGAACTGCTGCTGCGGCGCGGGGCGCTGCTGGGGCGGGCTGCGCCCTTCGCGGCCGTTCGTTTCCGGCCGGGCGCCCTGACGCGGACGATCATCAGCCATTGCAGGAGCGGCAAGCGACGTGAGCGCCGCCGCCATGGCCCCTGCTACACCCGCGCTCTTGAGGAACTTCGTCTTCAGTGTCGTACCCTTCGTATTCATTTCCGGTCTCCAAACCGGACTTGCCGCACCCCTTCGCGGCTTATCCTAAGATATTGGATATAGGAGGCGTGCTGTCGAATCCGTGAACCGCGTTGTTGCTATTTGTTCATATTGACGCATTTTAAAATGAACAAGGCCGCCGCCCGGCTTTCCGGACGACGGCCTTGTTCCGTAAGCTAAATCGCCAGGATCAGCGGGTCAGCTTCTTGTAGGCAAGGCGGGTGGGACGATCGGCCGCATCGCCAAGGCGGCGGCGCTTGTCTTCTTCGTAAGCTTCGAAGTTGCCTTCGAACCATTCGACGTGGCTGTTGCCTTCGAACGCCAGGATGTGAGTCGCCAGACGGTCAAGGAAGAAGCGGTCGTGGCTGATGACCACGGCGCAGCCGGCGAAGTTTTCGATGGCTTCTTCCAGCGCGCCCAGCGTTTCGACGTCAAGGTCGTTGGTCGGTTCGTCGAGCAGGAGCAGGTTGCCGCCCGAGCGCAGCAGCTTGGCCAGATGCACGCGGTTGCGCTCGCCCCCGGAAAGCACGCCCACCTTCTTCTGCTGATCCGCGCCGCGCAGGTTGAAACGGCTGCAATACGCGCGGCCGTTCATCATGCCTTTGCCGGCGAGGTTCACATAGTCGCCGCCGCCGGTGATTTCTTCGTAGACGGTCTTGGCCGGGTCGAGCGATTCGCGGGATTGATCCACATAGGAAACCACCACCGTATCGCCCACGCGCAGTTCGCCGGAGGTGGGCTTCTCTTTGCCGGTGATGAGCTTGAAGAGCGTGGTCTTGCCCGCGCCGTTGGCGCCGATCACGCCGACAATGCCGCCGCGGGGCAAATCGAAGCAAACGCCCTCAAAGAGGATGCGGTCGTCGAACGCCATCGTGAGGTTCTCCGCCTTGACCACCAGGTTGCCCAGGCGCGGCCCGGGCGGAATCTGGATCTTGAGCTCTTCTTCGCGGGTATCGACCTGCTGGCTGATGAGCTCTTCGTAACGGGCGAGGCGGGCCTTGCCCTTCGCGCGGCGGCCGCTGGGCGAGGTGTGCATCCACTCCAGCTCTTCCTGAATCATCTTCTTGCGCGAATCGGCCTGCTTGGCCTGGGCGGCGAGCATGGCCTGCTTCTGCTCAAGCCATTGTTCGTAGTTTCCCTTGTAGGGATAGGTGCGGCCCTGATCCATTTCGAGAATCCACTCGGTCACGTTGTTCAGGAAGTAGCGATCGTGAGTGACCACGATGAGGGTGCCTTTGAAGCCTTTGAGATAGGTTTCGATCCAGGCGACCGATTCCGCGTCGAGATGGTTGGTGGGTTCGTCGAGCAGGAGCACGTCGGGGTTCGAAATGAGCAGGCGGCACATCGCCACGCGGCGCTTCTCGCCGCCGGAGAGCGGAGCGGTCTTCATCTCGGGCGGCGGGAGGCGGAGCGCTTCCATCGCCATTTCCACATGGTGGTCGAGGCTCCACAGGTCATTGTCGTCGATGAAATCCTGAAGGCGGGCCATCTCGTTGTTCACTTTTTCCATTTCGGCATCGGGCAGGTCTTCGCCCAAGAGACCGCAGAGCTCATCGTAACGTTCGAGCATGGCCTGCGATTGCGCCACCCCCTCCATCACGCACTCCTGCACAGTCTTCCCGGGGTCGAGCTCGGGTTCCTGCTCCAGATAGCCGATCTTGAGGCCTTTCTGAATCACGCACTCGCCCATGAACGCCTTGTCCCGCCCGGCCAAAATGCGCAGCAGCGACGATTTCCCCGAGCCGTTGGCGCCGATCACGCCGATGTGCGCACCGTGGTAAAACGCGAGGTTCACGTCGTCCAGAATCACCTTTTTCTCGTGGTGCTTCGTGACCTGCATCAGATTGAAAACGTATTCTCCGGCCATGATTCCAATTCCTTTCCAAAACAATGACGGGGATCCCCGTCTCATCCCACTCGATTTGAACCGGCACAGTTTCCCCCTTGCGCATCAGGCCCCCGGCGAAAAGCGTGCGGATAAACGTTCATTCTCAATCGCCTTTGGATCAGGTTAAAATTGAGAAGTTTCATTCTTAAGAAAACGCTGATTAAATCCAAAGATCGACAATCAGAATTTAAATTCTCGCGCGGGGGCGCCGAGTACGCGGAGAAAACACACTTTTTCCGATCATATTGGGTCCTTCTCTCTCCGCGTACTCCGCGCCTCCGCGTGAGAAATAAAAAGCGTGGCATTAATCAGCGCTTCCTTAATATGCTCTAGAGCCCCGGCAGGCGCTCCAATACATCGGCCACAGGCCGAAAGGTTTTACGGTGAACGGGCGAAGCGCCCTCGTGCATGAGCGCGGCCATGTGTTCGCGCGCGCCGTAACCCTTGTTTCGGGCAAAGGCATAGGCGGGATAGAGCGCATCGAGCTGCCGCATCAGCCGGTCGCGCGTCACCTTCGCGACCACGCTGGCGGCCGCAATGAGCAGGCTCTTCGAATCGCCCTTCACAATGGCAGTGGAAGAAACCGGCAACCCCTTCACAGGGAGCCCGTCGACCAGCGCGTGATCCGGTTTGAGCGGGAGCGCCTCAATGGCCCGGCGCATGGCCAGATGCGTGGCATTGAGGATGTTGATGCGGTCAATCTCCTCGGGCGAAGCCATCCCCACCCCGTAAAGCATATCCGGGCGGGCGGTGATCGCCTCGAAGAACCGGTCGCGGGCGGCGGCGGCGAGCTGTTTGGAATCGGTGAGGCCTGCGAGATTCCCCGAAAAAAAAGCGGCGGCCGCCGGTGGCGTAATTGCCACGGCAGCCGCTACGACAGGTCCGGCCAGGCATCCTCTGCCGGCCTCATCCACACCGGCCAAAAGGCTCCCGGCGTGTTCGGACCAATACGCGCGCTCATAATCGAGCGCGGGCATGGCGAAGTTAGACAACTTAGATCTCGCGGAGGCGGGCGCTCTTGCCGCTGCGTTCACGCAGGAAGTAGAGCTTCGCGCGGCGAACGCGGTTGCGGCGCTCGACTTCAACCTTTTCCACGGCCGGCGAGTAGAAAGGAAACACCTTTTCGATACCCACGCCGAAGGCCACGCGGCGAACGGTGAACGTTTCAGTCACGCCGCTGCCGTCGCGGGCGATCACAGTGCCGGCAAAAGCCTGCACGCGCTCCTTGTCGCCTTCTTTAATCTTCACGAACACGCGCACGGTATCGCCGATACCCACTTCGGGGGCTTTGCGGCCGAGCTTCTCGGCGGTCAGCTTGTTCACGGCGTCAATTGCTTTCGAGATCATAATCCTGTTTCCTTTTCCTACTTCATCAAATCGGGTCTGTAACGGGCGGTGCGGTCGATCATCTGACCGGTTCGCCACCGCTCCATCTCCGCGTGGTGCCCGCGCTGGAGCACCTCGGGCACCGTCATGGCGCGATACACCGGCGGGCGGGTGTATTGCCCGTGTTCCAGAAGATCCTCGGTGAAGGATTCATTCCGGGTGGCCTCGGCGCCACCGCCCAGCACACCGGGCAGAAGGCGCGAAACGGCGTCGATGATTACCGCCGCGGGCAAGGCGCCGTTGGTCAGCACATAATCGCCGATGGAGAGCCTGTCGGTCGCCAGCGCGGCCACGGCGCGCTCATCCATGCCTTCATAGTGGCCGCACACACAAATCAGATGCCGCTCGGCGGCCAGCCGGCGTGCGACCGGCTGGCGGAAGGGTTCCCCCTGAGGCGTCATCACAATCACGCGCGCGCCCGGCGACCGGAGCGACTCAACCGCCTCGAAAAGCGGTTCGGGCTTCATCAGCATACCCGCGCCGCCGCCATAGGGGCGGTCGTCGACCGTGCCTCTGACATCGTGCGTGAAATCGCGCAGATCCACGATTCGGATTTCAACGGCCCCCATCGCGGCGGCCCGTTTCAGGATGCTCTCCTCAAGAAATCCCCGCAGCATACCCGGAAAAAGGGTCACCACATCGATTCTCAAAGGCTCCCGTTCCATCTCCGACCGGTTTCCCGCGCGCGCCGCCGGCTTTAGGCCGAAGCGGCGGCCTTCTCGGCGTTGCGCACGAGGCTCGCGACGGTTTCGGACATCTGGGCGCCCTGGGAGCGCCAATAGTTCACACGCTCGAGATCGAGGGCAAACTTGTTATCCGTCTTGTGCGGGTCGTACCAGCCGAGGATTTCCAAAAACTTACCATCGCGGGGCGAGCGCTGATCGGCGGCCACCACACGATAAGCTGCATAATTCGTGCAGCCGGTTCTGCGAAGTCTGATCTTAACCATTTTTCTCTCCGTGAAGCGTACGGTTCTTTTTTTCCTTGGGATTCAAAACCGTACCCGCGCACTGGGCGGGGAAACCGCTTCTTTCCCGTGTTTTCAAGGGCAACATCCGCACCGGCCTCCTTCAGAAAGCCTGAAACCGGCACGAATGGAGCGACATAATCTCATAATTAATACGATTTTGCAAGGGCAAAACGAAAAAACCTGAGAATTTGAAAATTCCAAAATGTAATGGTTCACCTTCAAAAGGTGAAAATGAGGTGGAGGAAGGGCTGGGAACCGGGGCGGGCGAAGCACGCCCCGGGAGCCCTGACGCCAGGCCCCCGAGGGGGCGGCCGGAAAAAAATGGAAAAG
>JAVBLT010000056.1:0-31430 GCA_031553315.1 Kiritimatiellia bacterium | reverse complement strand
GTTTTGACAAACGCTTGAGGCGAGCCGTAGCAACGCTACGGCGATCTGAAAGGGTGAAGTTCAAAAACAAAAAGCACCGAGAAAAAGCGTAAAGATCAATCGAAATATGCTCCAGAGCAGATCCCCCCGACAGATGACCGCCGGAACGGCCCGGCTTATCCACGCCCTGCGCGCAGGCGCGGCATAACGTTTTGCCGCCCGCTTCCCCGTGAAGCCGGGCGGCAAACGATTCCGCCCGGCGGGTAAACATAAGGAAAACGACATGAAACGCATGATTCTTCCCGCGCTCCTCGCCGCAACCCTCGCCTTCGCCGGCTGCGGGAACCAGACCGTGATGGTCGACCGGGACAACGACACCGAAATCGTCGCCGGCATCTCGTATAAAGACTTCGAATTCGCCGCCAACGACATGATCGACACCCTCCTGCGCAGCGGCCGCTTCAAAAAGCCCGACGGTTCCATCCACATCATGGCCATCGGCGCCGTGGAAGACAAAACCGGCCAGCGCATCGACACCGACCTGCTTACCGCCAAAATCTCCGAAGCCCTCACCAACAGCGGCCAGATCTACACCACCTCCGCCATCGCCGGCGCCCCCGGCAAAACCGAAACCCTCATCGACGGCGCCCGCACGCTCCGCCACGACGACGAATTCAACCAGGCCACCACCGTCAAAAAAGGCCAGCTCCTCGCCCCCGACCTCGCCCTCTCCGGCAAAATCACCGCCCGCGACGTGCGCCGCGACAACCGCGGCCACCAATACGAATACTATTTTCAGCTCCACATCACCGACCTGCGCACCGGCCTGCAATGGTGGCAAAAAGAAAGCATGGTCGGCAAACGCACCTCCCGCGGCCAAACCTGGAATTAAGGATTGTTTGATAAATACCGGCCACTGTGCTACACTCTCTCCCGATCGCGCGGCAAAGTGGCCGGTGTTTTTAAATAAGGGAGACAGCATCATGAAAAAAATCTGGTTTGTGGCGGGGCTGGCGGCGATCCTTTCAGCCTCCGCGCCCGCAGTGGAAACCGGCGAAGCCCTGCTTGCCGACATCGCCCTTCCCGCGCCCCAGGCACCCGAAGCCCAACCTGAAGGCGTGAAACCGGAAATCGCGCCGGAGCCCCCCGCCCCACCCCCCGAACCCGAACCTGAAACCACCCCCCCCACCCCGGAGATCCCCGTTGTCGGCGCGCCTGAAATCGCCCCCAACCCGGAGCTCGATCTGGGCGAAATCGAAGCGGTCGCCAAAGAAGCGCAGACCGAAAAAGCGCCCGAAGGCGCGCTCACGGAAGCCGTGACCCAGGCGGTCGACGCGCCCCCGCCGCAGCCCAACATCCTGCGCCACTGGCACAACGTCTCCTACGGTTACGAGACCGTGGAAAGCTCCATCGCCGGCATCTCCTTCCTCTGCTGGGGCGCCCCCAACTACCGGTATTCCATCGACGGCCTGCGCCTTTCCATCGGCGGCTACAGCCACCAGCGCCTGCGCGGGGTCGATATCGGCCTGCTTTCCGTGATCACCAAAGACGCCTCCGGCCTGCAGATCAACCTCTTCCACAACGATGTCCAGCGCACCCTGCGCGGCGTGCAGATCGGCCTTTACAATAAAACCATCGAGACCCGCGGCCTTCAGATCGGCTTCCTGAATGTGACGGATAACCTCAAGGGCGTGCAGATCGGCGTGATCAACATCAGCCAATACATCGGCCTGCCGCTGATCAACATCGCCTGGTAGACCCGATTGGTTGCAAGCCGTTCGCCGCCGGCGGCCCGGCTTTGCGATGGGAGAAAATATGCCGACCGTTATCCAGCAGATCCAGGCCATTCGAAAAGCCATGGGAGAGGACCTCGTCATTCTGGGCCACCACTACCAGGCATCCGAAATCCTCCAATGCGCCGACTTCTGCGGCGATTCACTGGAGCTTTCACGCAAAGCCGCCCAAAGCACCGCCCGCCGCATCGTCTTCTGCGGCGTGCGCTTCATGGCCGAAACCGCCGACATCCTCACCCACGGCCGCGCAGTTTACCAGCCCGCCCCCGAAGCCGGCTGCCCCATGGCCGACATGGCCGCCGGCGACGCCCTCGAGCGCGCCTGGCAGGCGCTTGCCGCCCTCGACCCGGCCACGGCGCTCGTACCCGTCGTCTACGTGAACAGCACGGCCGATGTGAAGGCCTTCTGCGGCCGCCGCGGCGGCAGCGCCTGCACCTCCGGCAACGGCGAGGCCGTGATCCGCCATTTTCTCGCCTCCGGAGCCCGCATCTTCTTCGCGCCCGACCAGCACCTCTGCGCCAACATCATGCACGATCTGGGCTACCCCGATTCCGCCGTGGCGCTTTACGACCCCGCCCTGCCCGGCGGCGGCCTCGCCCCCGAAGCCTTCCGGGCCGCGCGCCTCATCGCCTGGAAAGGCTGCTGCCCCATCCATTGCTCGTACAAAATCGGCGACGTCGCCGAAGCCCGCCGCCGCTGGCCCGGCTGTGAGATCATGGTTCACCCCGAATCGCCCGAAGCAGTGACCCGCGCCGCCGATTGCCACGGTTCCACCCGCGCCATCATCGCCTGGATCGCCGCCGCCGCCGATACGGAAAAGACCTATGTGATCGGCACCGAAGAGAGCCTTGTCGCCCGGCTGGCCAAAGACAACCCCCGCCTGAAAATCCGCTCCCTGCGCAAAACCCTCTGCCGCGACATGACCCTGACCACCCCCGAAAAACTGCTTCGCGTGCTCGAGAGCTGGCCGGAAGAGGCTCTTGTTCGCGTGCCCGATGCGCTCGTGCCCGACGCCCGCCTCTGCGTGGAACGCATGCTCGCGCTGTAAATGCCCCCTCGCCAAACAAAGCGACCCGCTTCGGTTGTCGAGGCGGGTCGTTTTGTTTGGGTCAGGCCTGGCAGGGGCCGGCGGGCTCGCGGACAATGGTGGCCATGGCGATATCGTCGGGGAGGGGGACGGCGGGATCGCTGCCGGCTTTGTAGAAGGCGTGGAAATCGTTGATCATGCTGGCGGCGTTGCGGCTCTTGGCGGCGCGGGCGAAGAGGGTCTCCAGGGAGAGGCCGGTGCGGGAGCGTTCGTGCCAGGAGAGGAGGCCGTCGGTCGCGAAGAGGACGGCGTCGCCGGGGGCAAGGGTGAGGGTTTCCACTTTGAGGGGCTGGCGGGGGAGGATGCCCAGGGGGATGTTTTCCACGGGCAGGCGGCTGGCCTGGCCGGTGGCGGCGTGGGCGTGGATGAGGCAGGGTATGCCGCAGGAGACGTAGTCGAGCCGGCCGTTGAGGCGGTTGAAGAGCACGGCGCCGAAGGAGAAGAGGGCGCCCATATCCATGAGGTAGCGGGTCACGGCCACATCGAGGGTGCTGATGATGGAGGTGACGTCGGGCCGGTCGTGGGTGAGGGAGGCCATCATGAGCTCGGAGATGGTGCGGTAGACTTCGTTTTTGAGGGCGTTGCCAAGGACGACGGCATCGTCGCCGCAGCCGGAGACGTCGCCGATGATGAGGCCGATGTGGGTGGTGCTGGAGAAGGCGCGGCAGGCGAAGTCGCCGCGGATGGGGCTGCTGCGGATGAGCACGGTGCCGAAGCACGCGGCCACCTGGTTGCCTTCTTTCACGGCGTCGGTCTCGAGGGTGCGGCAGAGGTGGTCGATCACGAGGCGGCGGCGGTCTTCGAAGTGGGCCATTTCGCGGGCGCGGGCGTATTCGGAGTGCTGGCTGGAAACGACCACGCTCTGGAGGCCCTGGCCGGTGGCGGGCAGAAAGCGCACGCGCACGGGAAGAATCTTTTTGTAGCGGCCGACGAGGACGGTGTCGCACACGCGGGGTGTGGCGTCGGCGGTGTCGATTTCAGGGAAGAGCTCGCTGAGGCGGTGGTCGATGAGCTCGTAGTCGGCGCAGCCGAGAAGTTTGGCGGTATTGGCCGAGGCGCTGGTGATGAGGCCTTTCTGGCAGATGAGGAGCACATCGTGATCCAGGTGGTCGAAGGCTTCGGCGGGGTTGTCCCAGGCGGAGCGGATGATGCGGGGAATGAGGCTGGCGCCGACGGCGATGCAGAAGCCGACGGCGAGGCCGGCGCCATCGGGCCGGATGGCGTAGCCGAGGAAAATCCCGGCGGCGGCAAAGAGGTGGGCGGGTGCGAAAAGCGACCAGGGGCGCTCAAGCATGGCGTTTTCACGGCTTTGCAGAAGGGGGTCGGTGCGGAAGAGGTGTTCGATGCGCAGCTGCCGGCGCAGCGTCGGCGAAACGCCGCTCAGGCGTATGAGCGGGATCGTGCCGCGCAGGCACATGGCGTCGACCAGTACAACCATGGCGAGCTCAAGCGGGTTGAGGCTGGCATGGCCTGAAAGGTCGAGGTGGGTGAAGGTGCCTTTGCGCACCAGGGCCATGAAGGCTTCCTGCTGATCGGGTGTGGCGAGGCTGGGCAGGCGGATGGTTTTGGGCGCGCTTTCGGCGGGGCAGGCGCAGGGCTTTGGGGCGAAACGGCAGGCGAGCCAGAGCCCGATCTGGCGGGCGATGCGGCGAAGCAGCCAAACGCCGTCGCGGAAATAGCGCCCGAACATGCGGCGGGGCTGCATGGCCATGCGCCAGAACCATTCGAGGCCGATTTTCTGAACCGCGGCGGGCGCGCGGCGCTGCACGCCGGCGATAAAATCGATGGATCCGCCGATGGCGAGCCAGACGGGGACGTCGACGCGGCGGCGGAGGGCGTAGATGGCGGCTTCCTGTTTGCCCATGCCCATGGCCACGAACACGAGGTCGGGTTTGGCGGCGGCGATGCGGGCGGCGATGTCGTCGAGATTCATCTGCTCGAGGGGCATCATGGGCGGGGAGTAGGCCCCGGCCACTTTGAGCGAAGGGTGGGCGGCTTTCATTTTGGCGAGCGCGGTTTCCACGGCGGAGGGCGCGGCGCCGAGCACGTAGATGCTGAAGCCGTTGTCGGCGCAGATGCCGAAAAGGTCGCGGGTGAGGTCGCTGCCGGTGACGCGGCCCTTGAGGGGAAAGCCCTGCGCTTTGAGCCAGACGATGGCGGGCATGCCGTCGGCAATGACGAGGTCTCCCTCCATCACGGCGCGGCGGAGGCGGGCGTCGCTCTCCATCACGCGCATGAAATCGAGGTTGGGTGTGATCACGGCCATGCCGGGCGTGCCGGCTTTCATCCGCTGAAGGATGGCTTCACGGGTTTCTTCATTCGAAACGTTGTGGAAAGGCACTCCGAGGCAGTAAATCCGTTCGAAGAGGCGGCTCATGGTTTCGTCTCCCTGTTGGTTCGGACCCATTGGTCCTCGCGCTTTTTGACGCGCATGATTTTTAATATTATTTTCCACACCACGTAAACCGGCGCCATAAGCAGGCGGCGGTAAACCGAGGCAGGAGCGCGGGTGAGGAAAAGGCCGGCGAAAATGTGAATGGCGAGGAGCAGAAGCAGGCTGGCTCCGCAGGCGACCGCGGGCCAGTATCGCAGAAGCGCGCCGGCGGTCATGGCGGCGGCGATCATCGTCACGAGCTGGCCCAGGGGCGGGATATCGAGCTCCATGAAACCGTCGAACACAATGCGGCCGGGTTTTTTAAACCAGGCTTTGAGCATTTTTCCGCGCCAGGCTTTGACCACGGCGCGGCGGCCGCCTTCCCAGCGCATGCGCTGGGATTCGGCGTTTTTTCCCTCCACGGGCATGGGGGAGCGCACTTCGCTGCCGTAGGCGAAACGGGTGCGGATGCCTGCAAGGCGGTAGCGCATGCCTTCTTCAAGGTCTTCGGCCAGGCCGTTGGATTCATAGGTCTGGGCGAGATAAAAATCGCGGCGGTAGCACATGCCGGTGCCCATGAGGCCGGCGGAGCAGCCGAGGAAGTCGCGCCCGGCGGGGCGGATGAAGTTGATCGCGGCGAAGCCGGCGTAGGTGAGCGCGGGGCGCCAGCCTTCCTCGGGGTTGCCCACGAGGTTGACGGCCTGGGCGAGGGGGGAGGCGCCGGAGTCGAGCACACGTTGGAAGCCGGCGAGGAAGCCGGGGTTCACGGCGGTATCGGCGTCGATAATCACCACGGCGTCGAAGGGGCGCGGCCACTGGGCGAGCTGTTTGGAGGCCCAGGCGAGGGCGGGGCCTTTGCCGCGGTTTTCCGCATCGGTGCGCGGCAGCACGGTGGCATAGGGCGCGGCTTCGGCGGCGGTGGCGTCGGTGCAGTTGTCGGCCACGACCGCGAGCTCGTAGAGCGCTTCGGGCCACACGAGGGTCTCGTGAATTTTTTTCAGCACATCGCCAATGACCGCCGCCTCGTTGTGCGCGGGAATGAGGAAGAGAAAGCGCAGGCGCGGTTCCACCTCGGGAGCCTTCGCGCGCTTCCTGCCCGCGAAAGCGGCCAGGGTCAGCACAAAGAGCCAGCCCACATCCAGCGCGAGCCACAGGATAAAGAGATGCAACAGGCCTTTCAATACACCGGGAATCATTGTTCATCCTTTCTGCGGATCACACGCACGGCCTTGCCTTCGGAGCGCGGCAGGGAACCGGGCGCAAACACATCGCCTTTCGGGCTGAAGCCGAGGCGCTCTTTGAGGTGCTTTTCGACGGTATAGCCGGTGACGCCCGGTTCGGCTTCCACATGGATTTCGACCTCGGTCGTGCCGTCGCGGTCGGTGAGGATAATCTGGTATTCGGGCAATACGCCGGGAATTTCCATGAGCGCTTCCTCGACCTGTTTGGGGTAAAAGTTGACGCCTTTGACGATGAGCATATCATCCGTGCGGCCCAGGATGCGGTCAAGGCGCAGGCCCGTGCGGCCGCAGGCGCAGCGTTCGCGGGAGATCACGCGGCTGAGGTCTTGCGTGCGGTAGCGGATCACGGGAACGGCGCGGCGCGTGAGCGAGGTGAAAACCACTTCGCCGAGCTCGCCGTCGGCCACCGGTTTGCCGGTCGCAGGGTCGACGATTTCCACGATGTAGTGGTCTTCCCACACATGCAGGCCGTTGCGGGCGCGGCAATCCATGCCGGTGGTGCCCACGCCGCCGGTCTCGGTCATGCCGTAGATGTCGAAGGCGGTGATGCCCAGGCGGCGCTCCACGCGGGCGCGCATGTCGTCGGAAAACGACTCGGCTCCGAAGATGCCGATCTTCAAATCGGGCAGCTCCATGCCCTGCTCGTCGAGCAGTTCGATGATGCGCGAGGTGTAGGAGACCACGCTTCCGAGGCATTTCACATTGAAATCGCGCATCAGCGCGATCTGGCGCCGGGTGTTGCCCGAGCTGGCCGGCACCGTGAAAAGCCCCGCGGCCTGGGCGCCGTGGTAAAAGCCGAAGCCGCCGTTGAAGAGGCCGAAGGTGGGCGTGATCTGCACGGTATCCCCCACCCCGAGCCCGGCCATGCGGTAGCAGCGCGCCATGCAGGCGGCCCATTGGCCGAGGTCTTCGCGGGTGTAGGCCATGACCACGGGGGAGCCGGTGGAGCCGGAGCTCATGTGGATCTCGCGGATGGTTTCGCGCGGCACGGCAAGCATGCCCAGGGGGTAAGCGAGGCGAAACGCTTCTTTCGTGAGAAAAGGCAGGGTGCTTAAATCACTGGCCGGCGACACGCCCGCATCTTCAAAGCGTTTGCGGTAAAAGGGCGAGTGGAGCCACACGTGGTTGAGTGTTTCCTTCAGGCGGGCGGCCTGAAGCGCGGCCAGGGTATCGCGGTTCATGGTTTCGGCCGCTTCGTCGAAATAGAGGTCGTTCTTAGTCAACATCCACCCCCAAAAGGTATTTCACAGCCAGCCCCACGCCGAAGGAAATCACCGCCACCCCCAGGCTCACGCCGGCCATCTCGCCGAAACGCCGCCGGAAGGAGCCGCCCTTCGCCACGGAGAGGTAAAAATTAAACGCCGCGATAATCAGCACCACGTGCGCCAGCATCCACGCCAGTGCCGCCCAGCACAGGTGGTTGGGCAGCAGAAGGTAGGGAAGGACCAGCATCGTCACGGCGAACAGATAGGCGGCGCCGGTATAGGCGCAGCTTTTGAGCGCGTCGGCGCGGCCTTCGGCGCGGGCGCTGAGAAACTGGCTCGAGGCCATTGAAAGCGTGGCGGCGATGCCGGTAATGAGCCCGGAAAGGGCCACAAGGCGCGTGTCGGCCAGCGCGAAGGTCAGGCCGGCGAGGGTGCCGGTCAGCTCCACGAGGGCGTCGTTCAGGCCCAGAACCATCGCGCCCACGTAATTGAGGCGTTCCTCTTCGAGGATTTCGAGGAGGGCGTTTTCGTGGCTTTCTTCATCGGCCGCAAGCGCGGCGACGGCGGGAAAGCGGGTATTGAGCGCCGCATACAGGCGCGACGCCGTGTTTTCGCCCTGCTCCATCAGCTTGACCGCGAAGGTGAACCCAAACACCCTCGCCAGCCCCGCGAACCACGCCGCCCGCCAGCCGCACGGCTTGACCGTTTCGCCCGTGTAGCGGGCGATCAGCGCGGCATGCCTGCCTTCTTCCGCGGAGATGCTCAGAAGCGTGGCCTTGTTTTTCGCGTTTTTCACCTGCGCCGCAATGCGGGCATAGACCTGCTCTTCGGTCACTTCATTGCGCTGCATCCGGCGCAGGAGCATCAGGGTGGAGGGGTCGATATTCATGATTGGCGCAGCGCCGCGACAAAGGCGCCGATACGCTCCACGGCGCGTTTCAGGTCTTCCATGCCCGTGGCGTAGCAACAGCGCACAAATCCTTCGCCGCACGGCCCGAACGCCGATCCCGGCACCACCGCCACATTCTGCTCTTCCAGCAGGCGCACGGCAAAATCGTAGCTGCTCAAACCGAACCCGCCGATGCGCGGAAAAGCGTAAAACGCGCCCGCCGGGCGGTGCATCGGCACGCCGATTTCGTGAAAAGCGCTTTCAAGGAAATTGCGGCGCTGCTCATAGGCTTCGAGCATGAGGGCCATATCCTCCGCCGGGCGCTTCATGGCCTCGAGCGCGGCCCGCTGGGAGGTGGTGCTGGCGCACATCATCGCGTATTGGTGGATCTTGAGCATGGCGGCGCAAAGCGGTTCGGGGGCGCAGAGGTAGCCCAGGCGGAACCCCGTCATCGCCCACGCTTTGGAGTAGCCGTGGAAAAGCACGGTGCGCTCGCGCATGCCGGGCACGGAAACGAGGCTCACGTGTTTGCGGCCGCCCCAGGTGAGCTCGGCGTAGATTTCGTCGGAAAGCACAATCAGATCGTGCTCAATCGCAAAGGCGGCAATTTCCTCCACGTCGCTCTGGGTCAGCACGGCGCCGGTGGGGTTGTTGGGGAAATTGAGCAGGAGGATACGCGTTTTCGGGGTGACTTTTTTCTCGAGTGCCTCGCGGGAAAGCCGGAAATGGTCTTCGGCGCGGGTTTCCACCGCCACCGGCACGCCGTGCGCCAGGCGGATGGAAGGCGCATAGGAAACGAAACAGGGCTCGTGATAGAGCACCTCGTCGCCGGGGTTGACGAGCGCGCGCAAGGCAAGGTCGAGCCCTTCGCTCACGCCGACCGTGACCAGGATTTCGGAAGCGGCCGTGTATTGAGCGCCGAAGTTGGCCGCCACATACGCCCCGATCGCCTGGCGAAGCTCGAGGATGCCCGCGTTGCCCGTGTAGTGCGATTCGCCCTTCTCCAATGAGAAAATGGCCGATTCGCGGATGTGCCAGGGGGTATCGAAATCGGGCTCGCCGATTGAGAGAGAGATCACGTCTTTACGTGTGTTGACGATATCGAAAAACGCCCGGATGCCCGATTTGGGCAAATCCACCACATGCCGGGCGATGCGTTCCCTGTACCACTGTTCCTTGCTCATGATTCAAATCTCCGTTTAAGGCGAAACCGGCAGGCGGTCGTCCTGCTTCGGCTGCTCCATGAGCACGCCGTTTTGTTTATAGGTTTTCAAGCGGAAATGCGTGGCCGTGGAAAGCACGCCCTGAATGGTCGCGAGCTTTTCACTCACAAATTTAGCCACGGAAAGCAAATCCTTCGCCGTCACAAAAATCAGCAGATCATAGCCGCCGCTCATCAGAAACGCCGCCGAAACCTCGGGATAACGGCACACGCGATCGGCGATCCGGTTGAAGCCGCCGTCGCGCTCGGGCGTAATGCGCACCTCAATGGCCGCCGTTACATTCTGCGAAAGCTCGTCTTCATTGACAATCACCTGCCAGCCGCGAATCACGCCCTCACGCTTCAGGCGCTCGATCTCCGCTTCCACCTCCTGCCGCGTGGTGCCCAGCATCCGGGCGATGTTTTCGGGCGTTTCCAACGCGTTGGATTTCAAAATGTTCAGCAAACCGTCCATAACCGCTCCTAACAAAAAAAGACCACAAAACGCAATCGGTTTCGCGGTCTCATTTTCACTTTATTGGTTGCCTCATAAGGATTCGAACCTTAACAAACTGATCCAGAGTCAGTTGTGCTACCGTTACACCATGAGGCAATTGCTGTAAAACGGCGGCTACTATACCAGAAACACGCATCCGCCGCAACTCTTTTTTCAGCTTTTTTCGCTTAAAGAAACCTTTAACCGCTGTATCCGCTGATCCGCAAAGGCATCAACACGTAAATAAAAGGAATATCGCATTTGATGATGGCGGGGCAGTGACCCTCGCTCAATTCAAAATAAATTTCGTCGGTATCCAGATTTTTGAGGCAATCCATGATATACTCGGGGTTGAAAATCACCGAAATGCTCTTGCCCGCATACTTGATCGGCAGCGTTTCGCGCGCCTCGCCCACATCGGGCGTGTTGGTGACGACCGTCAGCTGATTGTCGGCGAAGGTGAGCTTCGCGGAGTTGGATTTGTCCGTGGCGACGAGCGACACACGGCGCAGCGCGCCCAGCAGCATCTCCCGCTCAAGCGTGATGTGTTCGTCGCACCCTGTGGGGATCACCTGCCGGTAATTGGGGTAAACGCCTTCGATCAGCTTGCTGCTGAACACACACGCCCCGAAAACAAACACCACCTGGTTCGCCTGCCGGTAAATCCGCAGCGGCCCTTCCGATTGCAGCAAACGCAGAAGCTCGCTCACCGCGCGGGGAGGAAGCACCAGCTCGCATTCATCGTCCTCGTGAAATTCGAGCTCGTTTTCCACCAGCGCCAGGCGGCGGCCGTCCGTGGCGACCACCGTCAGCTTGCTTTCGCGGAACGACAGCAGCACGCCTGTCAGAATCCTCCGCGTTTCATCCGTGGAAGCCGCGTAATAGGTCTTCTTCAGCATTTCGCGGAAAATGCCCTGATCCAAGGCAAACGACGCATCGCCCTCGCTGTAGTGCGCCACCCCCGGGAAACCCGCCGCCTGAAGGCCGATAATGCGGAAATACGATGCGCCGCACTGCACGCTCGCCACATCGTCTTCATTGATTTCAAAGGTGATCTGCCCCTCGGGGAGCTCGCGTACAATGCTCACCAGGCGGCGCACCGGCAGCGTGGTCCTGCCCGGTTCGTCGATCGTGAGATCCTCAGCCACCTCGCACTTGACCGCCATATCCAGATCCGTGGCGGTGATGAGCAGCCTGCCTTCTTCCGCCGCAATCATGCAATTGGCGGTAATCAGCAGCGCAGGCTTCGAAGGAACCACATTCTGGACCGTTTGAAGCGCTTCCAGAAACTTTGAGCGGACAATTGTGAATTTCATCAGCATACCCCGTTAACCGTAAATCGAAAAAAAACTCAGTAGCGTCTTATTATACGCTTTCCGCAATCCGAGAGTCAACGCCGAATTAACGCGGATCGACCGGATTGCCTCCCATGATCTCCAAAGCCTCCCGATGCCCCCCTTTTGCCGCCTTTTCATACCAGCGCAAAGCCTCTTCCCGGTTCTTTTCCACCCCTACCCCCTGCTCATACAGCCGCCCCAGGCGGTGCTGCGCCTCCGCCAGCCCCTGATCGGCCGCCCGGCGATACCAGCGCGCCGCCTGCTCGGGGTCGAAGCGCGCCGCGGCCAGATACAGATCCGCCACACAGCACTGCGCATAGGCATGACCCTTCGCGGCCGCCCGCAGGTACCAGGTCAGGGCTTTGGCCTCGTCTTTTTCAACGCCGATGCCGTTTTCATACAACCCGCCCAGCACCGTCTGCGCCTCATGATGGCCCGCCTCGCCCGCCAGCTTGAAATAGGCCAGCGCCAGCTCCCGGTTCGCTTCGATTTCAGGGCCGCCGTTATGATAAAACAGCCCCACGTTGAAACACGCCTCCACATGGCCCAGATCTGCGGCCAGGCGAAAAAGCCGGAAAGCCTCAGCCGTGCCTCGCGCGTCGCCGCGCATCAGGCAAAGCCGGCCCAGGTGGAAATAAGCGTCGGGCAGGTTTTGATCCGCCGCCCGGCAATACCACTCAATCGCGCCCTTCAGGTTCTTGCCCGCGCCCCTGCCCGTTTCATAAGCGATCCCCAGATAAATCTGCGCAGGGCCGAACCCGGCCTTCCCGCTTTTTTTGAAGAAACGGAAAGCCTCCTGGAATTCCCCGTTCTCATAATGCTCGAGCGCCTTCGCGAAATCCTTGCGCGCAAACGCCACCTGCCACATCCTGATTCCCAACCCATGCGCGAAAGAACCCCACCCCAGCCCAACCGCCAGCGTGAAACACACACGTAACCATCCGCCTCTCTTCATACATTCACATTCCTTTCCGCATATGATACACCATCTGCTGATAATAGATATGATTTATATATATAAATATCAGTATCCGTATCGCTGTAGATACTGTTCATAAGAATTTAACCCGAAACGAATCCGAATCTTAACAAAAAAACAGCCTGTTGAAAACATGAAAGCCGATTGTCCGCTCCTGTCGATGAAATCGCCCCGCCGAGACCATCCTGTCGATAACCGCCGCTTTTCAAACAGGATATCAAGGTGTTACATTCACCTTGTAAACAACTTATCAACATCATTTTTCCCGTTTTTTCCATTCCCCCACCCTATCCTGTGTTTCTCATTTCAAATGAGGAGTTTATAGCGCCTTCATTTGACCGTTAAAGTATTTTAGTGAAAACGGAGAAATAACCCTTTAATTTTGAAAAAGATATTTTTGAGTATTTTATGGGTTTTTTGGGATGGGTCTTGGTTGGAAAAGCGGAAACGAAGGGTGAAAAGTAACGATAAATGCTTTTGAAATAGGGGAAACGTCCGCTTTTCTTTTCTTTATCGACAACTTATCAACAACCCGCCTGTCAAGGGGAAAACGAAAAAAATGAAACGGGCAAACCAAAACGGCCCATCCCGATTGAAATCGAAACGAGCCGGCAAACGTGGAAAAGAGGAAAGTCAGATCGATGAAAGGTCGCGGCCCAGCTTGCGGATAATTTCCTGAACCGACCCCTTCAAATCCGGTTCCGTATCCAGGCGGTTCTGAATGGCCTTGCAGCCGTGAATCACCGTGGCGTGCGTTTTTTCAAAGGCCATCGCAATCTCCGGCAAAGAGGCGCGCGTCAGCTTCCGGCAAAGGTACATTGCGATCTGCCTGGGCAACGCCACCGAGCGCGAGCGTTCCTTGCTCGACATATCCACCAGCTTGATTCCGAAATGCTCCGCGACCGCCTTTTGAATCGTATCAAACGTCAGATCCGCCTGGCGCTCCTGCGCCAGCAGATCCTTGAGCAGGTTGCGCAGCATATCCACCGTCAGCTGAATACCCGGAGGCGTGAGCGAAGCAAAGCTCGTCGCCCGCGTCAACGCACCCTCCAGGCTCCGCACATTCGATTGCACATTCTCCGCGATAAACGTCAGAATCGCATCCGAAAGGCGAACCGGGGCCGACGAATGCTTATAGCGCAGAATCGCCAGGCGGGTCTCGAAATCGGGGTATTCCAGCTCCGTCACCATTCCCCACTCAAAGCGCGAAACCAGCCGCGCCTCAAGCCCCTTGATCTCCTTCGGCGGCTGGTCGGAGGTAATGATGATCTGCTTCTTCGCATCGTACAACGCGTTGAACGTATGGAAAAATTCTTCCTGCAGGCGATCCTTGCCGGCCAGAAACTGGATATCGTCGATCAGCAGAATATCCACGCTCCGATACTTTTTGCGAAACTCCACATGCTTGCCCGTCATCGTCGCCTCAATGTATTCATTCAGCAACATCTCCGAGGTCACATAGGCGATCTTCGCCCGCTTGTTCACACCGATCATCCGGTTGCCCACGCTTTGGATCAGGTGCGTCTTGCCCAGCCCCGTGGGGCCGTAAATGAAAAGCGGGTTATACGCCTTCCCCGGATTCTCCGAAACCGCAAACGTCGCCGCGTGGGCAAAACTGTTGCTCGGGCCCACCACAAATTTTTCAAAGGTGAATTCAGGGTTCAGCGAAAGATTTTCCAAAGCCCCCGCAGTCGATTTTCCGCGCACGGCCTTTTTTGCCGCCGCGCCCCGCGCCTCATGCGGCGCCTCGGAAACCTTCGCCGCCGCCTCACGCTCCTCCCCCGGCACCACAAGGCGCACAAACAGCTGCGTGTGCGAAGGGCTCACATGAACCGCATCCCTGATCATACCCAGATAATTGTCATTCAGCCACTGCTGGCAAAACTCATTGTCCACGCCCAGCGTCAGCTCCGATTCCGAAAGCGAAAGCGGCTTGATCGGTTCAATCCACCGGTCGTAACTGTCCTCGCTCAAAGCGCGTTTTAAATGATCCTTCGCCAGATTCCACAGCGTCTGCATGCTATCCACCCTAACACAAACCAACCTGAATTTAGAGCAACCTTTTCTTGGTTGCATGCTCCGTATATTCGGCCATTTTCGATGCTTCTTCAAGGAAAAGATATAATCAATGCTTAAACAGCTTATCAACAAGCGGGTTGATTCAACAATCGATTGAAATTTCAATGGATTAGTGTGAAAAAAACAAACTTATCAACATTTTTCTTCAATCACGTGTCAACAGCTTCTCAACAGCTTCGCCATGCGCCGGAAATCCTCGCTTTCAAGCACGTCGCTTTTTTAAACCCGTGTTGAATCCGTGCTTTCTAAACACGTTATCAACAGCTTGGTTTCATCTTTAATAAATTGAAAACAAGGATGTTAGGGAAGCGCTGATTAATGACACCCTTTTTATTTCTCACGCGGAGGCGGGGGGGTCGCGGGGGGAGGAAAGCCCCCAAGGGGCAACAAAACTGTGTTTTTCCCCCGCGCACCCCCCGCCTCCGCGTGAGAATTTAAATTCTGATTGTCGGTCTTTGGATTTAATCAGTGTTTCCTTAGAGATAAACCGGCTATTTCGCATCCCCTTTTTTCCGGTTTTGTCAACACAGCGCGCCCCGTGCGATTTTATCCGTCAACACTTGATTTTTCCGCCTTCGCCCCGTATACTTCATCCCCGATCTGGAGCGAAGAAAAAATGAAAGAAAACCTGAACCGCGAATGGGATGTCATCGTCGTCGGCGGCGGGCACGCCGGCCTTGAAGCCGCCTTTGCCGCCGCCCGCCTCGGTTCCCCTACCCTGCTCGTCACCGCCCGGCGCGATGCGCTCGGGCTGATGCCCTGCAACCCCGCCATCGGCGGCCTCGCGAAATCGCACCTCGTGTTTGAGCTCGATGCCCTCGGCGGCGAAATGCCCCTCAACACCGACCTCACCGGCCTCCAGTTTCGCGTGCTCAACCGCAGCCGCGGCCCCGCCGTGCAGGCCAACCGCGTGCAGTGCGATAAACGCGACTATACCCTCCGTATGCGGCGCCTCGCCCAAAGCCTCCCCAACCTCACCGTGCTGGAAGACAGCGTCACCGCCCTCCTCCACGCCACCCATGCCGTCACCGGCCTCCGCACCGCGCGGCACGGAACCCTTCGCGCCAGAAGCATCGTCCTCACCACCGGCACCGCCCTTGGCGGCGTCATTTGGCACGGCCGCTCCCCTACCCCCGGCGCCGGCGATGCCCGCCCCGATGAAAGCGCCCTCGCCGCCGCCCTTCGCGCCCTTCATCCCGACCTTGAAATCAAACGCCTCAAAACCGGAACACCGCCCCGCATCTGGAATCATTCCATCGATTTTTCCGCGCTGGAACCCCAAAGCGGCGAAACCGATCCCGTCCCCTACTTTTCCCGCACCGTTCGAAAAATGGCCGAATCCGGTGCATGGGAACCCGGCGCCTTCCTTCCGCAACAGGAATGTTCCACGTGGAACATTGTGGAAAACTACGCCACCTACCGGAACCCGAGCCCGGAAAACAGTGAATGTTCCACGTGGAACACCTCCGAAAAACAACCCTTTTTATACGGCTCCCGCCTTCCCGGCGAAGCGCAGCTGCCCTGCTGGTTCACGCACACCAACGCACAAACCCATGCGGTCATTCACGATAATCTCGATAAAAGCGCCCTCTACGGCGGCGCAATCCAGGGAACAGGCGTGAGGTATTGTCCTTCGATTGAAGACAAAATCGTGAAGTTTTCCGCGCGCGACGAACACCACGTCATCCTCGAACCCGAAGGGCGCGACTGCCCCTGGATGTATCCCAACGGCCTTTCCAACAGCCTCCCGCCCGATGTTCAGCTCGAAATGATCCGCACCATTCACGGTCTCGCGCGCGCCGAAATGGCCGCCCCCGGCTACGCCATCGAGTATGACGCCATCGACGCCCGCGCCCTTGACCAACGCCTCGCCTTCAAAGAAATGCCCAATCTCTTCTTCGCCGGCCAGATCAACGGCACCACCGGCTATGAAGAAGCCGCCGCCCAGGGATTCGTGGCCGGGGTCAACGCCGCCCTCGCCGTGCAAGGCCGCGAGCCTTTCATCCTCAGCCGCAGCGAAGCCTATATCGGCGTGATGATCGACGATCTCATCACCAAGGGCACCGACGAACCCTACCGCATGTTTACCTCCCGCGCCGAGCGCCGCCTCATCCTCCGCCAGGACAACGCCCGCTACCGCCTCGCCCCCCACGCCCGCCGCCTCGGCATTCCTGACCCGGGCATTCTCCAGGAAACCGCCGCTTGGGAACACGCCCTCGCCGAAGCCAAACAGCGCCTTGAAAAGACCCACCGCTCCGGCGACGGCGCGAGCTTTCTCCAGCTCCTTGCCCGCCCCGGCGCAACCTGCGCCGATCTGCCCCCCGGGGTAGGGGAGGGCTTGCCCACTGCGCCCGAATGGATCGCCGAGCTTGAAATCGAGGTCAAATACGCCGGCTACATCCAGCAGGAAGAGCGCGCCGCCGCCCGCCTCAAAGGCGACGATTCCCTTCTGATTCCCGCCTGGCTCGATTACGCAAAAACCGACACGCTCCGTTTTGAAGCCCGCGAAAAACTCAGCCGCGTCAAACCCGCCACCCTCGGCCAGGCCTCCCGCATCCCCGGCGTCAACCCCGCCGACATCGCCATCCTCAGCGTGCTCATCAAGCGCGGCCAACCGGGGTAGGGGAACCCCTTTTCCGTGGCGCATAATCCTTTGTACCGATGGGGGCGCGCCCCCACACCCCGCCGAGCGTGCTGCGCCGGGCCCCGGTCGCGGGCAACGCCCGTTCCTTTACCGTGCAGATAATGCAGGGGTAGGGTAGGCCTCCTTTGAGAACAGGAAATGAGAGGCGCGCCTTTTTTGCGCATTTTTGAAAGAAGAAAATATCGTTGATCCTTGTGCCGGGGATCAAATTTTTACTCTTTTTGTTTGGAGTGAAGGTTGTAGAGAACTTGAAAACATTGAGAAAAAACGCGGGCAATAACTTTGGCATAATTATTAGAAAGCTTATATTATGGAAATTTTGCAAGGATTGTTATTTTCGTTATTTGAATTGAGTCAGATTGCAAAAGAAGGGCTGCGTTACTGGGCAATTTCTTTTCGGGGGGAATCGCAGGAGTTTGGGTTGTTCCTTCATTTTGTGATTTGGGGATTTTCAATTCTGGGGATTCTGGTTCTTATTCGGATTGGGTATTATATAGGTGGTTTTATTGGATCAATTCCAATCGTTTCTGTCATTCGAATGCAAATCAGAAATGGTTCGAATTGCCTGTTGGGGTTATACGGGGTCTCTCTGATTGGATGTTTTATTCTATTTCCGGTTCTTTTATATTTGGTTTTTACGGGGGGATGGGAGATGAGGTAATTCTGGTTGTCGGTTTGGTGGTTGACTTGGCGGAGGCTTTTGAGAAAAGACTGGGGCGCAGGGTTGACCTTATTTCGGAGGATGGTGTCAAACCCCGCTTTCGGGCGTTGATTGAGAAGGATTTGCGTTATGTCTGAACAGCGTAGCGTGTCGCTTTGGCTCGACGACATTGTTGAGGCCATTGAACGCATTGTGGCGTTTACGCAACGGTTTTCTCCGCATGCGAATTTTACGTGCGATGCGCTTCTTAAAAGGTAACGTTTTTTCCGTTTGCGCCGGGTGTTTCCTTTTGCTACACTCGAGGTGAGCCAGATGGAAACGCCGGAGGCGGGGTAGGGGAGTGGCTCCCCGAAAATAAACCTTCTTTGTGCTTTTTCCGCTTTTCGGCATGGTTTTTGCTTCTATTCAGGTGAAAGGATTTTTGCTATGGATATGAATAAAATGACTGAAAAGGTGCGTGAAGCGTTGACGGCGGCGCAGGCTCTGGCGATCCGAAACCGCCAGCAGAATGTGGCGCCGGTGCATGTGCTGGCGGCGTTGCTGGCGCAGGAAAAAGGTCTGGCGGGGAGTCTGCTCGAGCGGGCGGGGGTGAACCTGCAGGTGCTGGGGGCCCGGGTGGAGGAGGCGATCGCCCAGTTGCCGCATCTCTCGGGTGAGATGGAGGCGAATAAGATTTACGTCACTTCGGAGTTAAATGCCGTCTTGGTTGAGGCGGGTGATTTAGCCGCGAAGATGAAGGATGACTACGTCTCGGTCGAGCATGTGCTTCTGGCGATGCTGGAGCTGGGCAAGAAGGATCCCGCGGGGAAGGTGTTGCTGGATCTGGGGGTCTCTTCGAAAAATCTGCTGGAGGCGCTGAAGGCGATTCGCGGCAATCAGCGGGTGACGACGGATACGCCGGAAATGCAATACGAGGCGTTGGAAAAGTATGGCTCGGATTTGGTGGAGCGCGCGCGCGAGGGCAAGCTGGATCCGGTCATCGGGCGCGATTCGGAAATCCGCGATGTGATTCGCATTCTTTCCCGCAAAACCAAAAACAATCCGGTGCTGATCGGCGAACCGGGCGTGGGCAAGACGGCGATCGTGGAGGGGCTCGCTCAGCGGATTGTGCGGGGCGATGTGCCGGAGGGGCTGAAGGATCACACGATTTTCGCGCTGGATATGACGGCGCTCATGGCGGGGGCCAAATACCGCGGCGATTTCGAGGAACGCCTGAAGGCGGTTTTGAATGAAGTGAAATCGTCGGAAGGGCGCATCATTCTCTTTATTGATGAAATCCACACGATTGTGGGCGCGGGCAAGACCGAAGGCTCTTCGGATGCGGGCAATATGCTCAAGCCGATGCTGGCGCGCGGCGAGCTGCACTGCATCGGGGCGACCACTTTGGCGGAGCACCGGCAGCATATGGAGAAGGATGCGGCGCTGGAGCGGCGTTTCCAGCCGGTTCTGGTGAATGCGCCGAGCGTGGAAGATTCGGTTTCGATTTTGCGCGGTTTGAAGGAGCGTTTCGAGGCGCACCACAATGTGCGCATTCAGGATGCGGCGCTGGTGAGCGCGGCGGTGCTTTCGGATCGTTACATTCAGGATCGTTTTCTGCCCGACAAGGCGATCGATTTGCTCGATGAGGCGTGCGCCGCGATCCGCACGGAGATGGATTCCATGCCGGCGGAGCTGGATGAGCTCTCGCGCAAGGTCACGCGGCTCCAAATCGAGGAGACGGCGCTGAAGAAGGAGAAGGATCACGCTTCGCAGGTGCGCCTGGAGGAGCTGCGCAAGGAGCTCGCGGAGCTGAAAACCGAAAACGATGCGCTCTTCGCCCGCTGGCAGAAGGAGAAGGCGCAGCACGACCAGGCGCGCGGCCTTCGCGAGAAGCTGGAGCAGGCGCGCCATGACCTGGAGATGGCCAAGCGCCGCTATGAATATGAAAAGGCCGGCGAGCTGGAGTATAAAACGATTCCCGAGCTGGAGCGCGAAATTGCGGCCAACGCCGCGACCGAAACGGCGATGACCCGGGAGGAGGTCACGCCCGAGGAGATCGCGCAGGCGGTGAGCCGCTGGTCGGGGGTTCCGGTGACGAAGCTTTTGGAGGGCGAACGCGAAAAGCTGCTGCACCTTGCCGATGCGTTGAAGCTGAAGGTCATCGGCCAGGACGATGCCGTCGAGGTGATTTCCGACGCCGTGCTCCGCGCCCGCGCCGGCATCAAGAACCGCGCGCGGCCCGTGGGCGCGTTTCTCTTTCTCGGCCCGACCGGCGTGGGCAAGACGGAGCTCGCGCGGGTGCTCGCCTCGGAGCTCTTCGATTCCGCCGGCGCCATGACCCGCATCGACATGAGCGAATACATGGAGAAGCACACCGTTTCGCGGCTTGTGGGAGCGCCTCCCGGCTACATCGGCTACGAAGAGGGCGGCCAGCTCACCGAGGCCGTGCGCCGCAAACCCTACAGCGTGGTCTTGCTCGACGAGGTCGAGAAGGCTCACCCCGATGTGTTCAACATTCTCCTCCAGGTGCTCGACGACGGCCGCCTCACCGACAATCACGGCCGCACAATCAGCTTCAAAAACACCCTCATCATCATGACCAGCAACCTGGGCGCGCCCGTCATCGCCGCCGATGTGGCCGCCGATAAGGGCGAAATGAGCGAAAAGACCCGCGCCGAGGTCGACGCGCTGCTCAAGGCGACCTTCAGGCCGGAGTTTTTGAACCGCATCGACGACGTGGTGCTGTTCAAGCCCCTCAACCGGGATGACCTGCACGCGATCATGCGCCTGCAAATCGCCGACCTCGCCAGGCGCCTTCAGGAGCAGGAAATCGGGCTCGATATCGACGACGCCACGCTCGACCGCGTGATCGAGGGCGGTTACGATGCCGCCTACGGCGCCCGCCCGCTCAAGCGCGCCATTCAGCGCGAGCTTGAAACGCCCATCGCCCGGCGCATCATCGCCGGCGCCTTTCCTCCCGGCAGCACAATCCGGTGGCGAAACGGTAAAATCGAATAGGCGCCTAAACCGGGTGTTCAGAAACGGAGTCGGCTTTTTTATAAAAAAGACCGTTTTTGCCTTGACAAACCCCCTGTTTTTTAGGATATATTATAAGGCGCAGGAGCCATATGCTTTTGAACAATGGGAGATTAAAGTGAAAACAGTAAAGTGCTTTTTACCATGTGTATTGGGTTTTGCGGGCGTTCTTTCCGCGGAATCCATCAGTGTGAATTTTTCAGGCGGCGGCACGGCGGGTTTTGTGGTTGAAGGCTCCGGCGAGGTCGGCCTTGAGCCTGTGCCCGGCAACCGCTGGAACAACTTTTCGGGAAACAACGGAAAAACGCCGCAGCCGGTGACCGATTCCCTCGGCGCCGCCACAACCGCCCGGATCACTTACATGGCTCCCGGCGTCTACACCTCCTCGGGTTCGGCTCCGGCGCTGCTCCGCGGATATCTTGACGACAGGAACGCCAATGACGTTCCCTCGATCAGCATAACGGGCGTGCCGTATGCGGCCTACGATCTGATCGTCTATTTCGCCACCGATACCGCAGACATTAAATTCGGTTCGCCGCTGATCAATGGAACGTATTACGCCTGCGAGGATGATGGAATCGGGTTTCCCGTGGCCTACGGCGCTGTATCGTGGGGCGATTCCAGCGTGAAGACCGCGCCCGAGTGGGGAAAAAACGCCATCCGCATCAACGGTCTCTCCTCCGCGGTTTATCCCACGCTGCAGATTGTGGGCGGCTACGTCCCTGCGGCCACGGGGGTGACCCGAGGCCGGGCGACCATCGCCGGGTTTCAGATTGTCGAGACCCAGGCTCCGGTCGTAACGGCTCCCCAGGCGCTCAACTTCACCTTCACGCATGAAGCCGATTCAGCCCTGACCGCGCCCCAAGGCGTGGTGGCCGCACCCGAAACCGGCTGGCACAGCCCCGCGACTCTCGGCGCCGCCTCAGGCACGCAGCCCCTGCCCACGCTTTCCGACGGCATGACCTCCAGCGCCACGATCACCTGGAGCGCATCCGGTTCCGCTTCGAACACCGCCGCGCCCGCGGGAAGCCTCCTGAGGGGGTATCTTGACGACGGGGCGCCGGGCGCAGCCGTCAGTTTTGCCGGAATCCCCTTTTCCAGCTACGACGCCTACATCATCCTCTCCTCCGATGCCGTCAACACCGCAGGCGCGATGCGCCCCGTCTCCGTCAACGGCGCGGCCTACACCTTCAACGGCTACAAAACCATCGCCGGCTCCGCCGACTTCGCCTTCCCTCAGGGCGCTTTCGACGCCTCTCCGATTGAAGGCAAAAACTACCTCGTCGTGAGAGATCTCTCCGGCCCCACGCTCGCCATTCAGGGATTGGCGGTCGCCGACGGCGCCCGCGGCTCCATCGCCGCCGTGCAGATTGTCAACCGCGGCCTCGCGCTTGCCAACACGCTGACCCGAACCCTCACCGCCAATGCCGACTGGCACGCCAATGCGTGGTCCGACGGTTCGGGCGGAACCAATCTCCCCTGGCAGCCCGGCGCCAACGCCGTGGTCACCGCCGGTTCCTTCACCCTCACGCTGACCGAGCCCGCCGTGGCCAACACGCTCGTGATCAACGGCGTGGGTTCCATCATGCCCGACACCCCCAAGCAATTCGTCGCGGGAATCCGGGGCACCCTTCTGGCCTCCAGCGCGCCCGAAAATGTGCTCGAAGTGGCTTCGATCGACATCAATCCGACCACGAGCACCTCAAACAATTACCAGCCGACCATCACCGCCTCGCTCAAAGGCAAAGACGGCGGCGAACTGAAGCTCTACGCGCACGGCCAAACCGGCCCCCTTTCCAACTCCGGGCTTACCAACTTCAAGCCCCAGACCTTGGTCGCCAGCGCGGTCCGCGTCTACCGCGGCATTCTCAACGTCGCCGCCACCGACGCCCGGGGCGTGCCGTTGCTTCTCGACGGCGGCGGCCTCGTCGACCTCTCCGGCGGCGTCACGTTTGACCAGCCGGTTCAGATCGGCTCGACCAGATCGATTTACCGCACCTATAACCCTCCGTCGCCGGCGGTCTTCGCCGGTTCGCTCTCCAATGAACAAGGTCTGACCCAGGCGGGCATGTTTTCACACATCGACACCGCCGCCCTCATCATCGCGGGCGACATTTCCCGCTTCAACGGCCCCCTGGTCAACGAGGGAGGCGATCTGATCTTCACCAACACCGTGAGAAGCGCCTCGGGCAATGTCATCAGCTTCGTCTCCAAGCGAATCGTCTACGATGTGCCCGCCGGCGAGAGCGCCGTCTACAAAGGCGTCTTTGCCGGAGTCAGCCCCTCCACCTCCTTTATCAAACGCGGCGGCGGCACGCTCACGCTTGAAGGCAAAAGCACCACCCTTGGCGGCACGCTCTCCGGGGTGCAGGCTCGGCCCGTCCTCCAGATCGAGGGCGGCACCCTTGTGATGGGCGCCAACGGCTTCGGCGGTCTCAACGACCAAACAGCCGGCGAAAAGCTCGCAATCATCAACGGCGGCACCCTCGTGCTCAAGGCCGACTGGAACCACGGCGCCAACTTCGCTTTCGGCCTCCTCGGGCATCACGCCAAGATGAACGTCAACGGCGGCACCATCCGTTTCGAGACCGACAGCACCACCGTCCAGGGCGGCGGCGGATCCAACAACGGCCGCGGATTCCACATCTTCGCCAACGGAGCCACCCTTGAAGTTGCCGCGCCCTACACCTACACCAAGCGCAGAACCGGCGGCGGCTACCCCACCGGAGAATCCATCTGGTTTGAAGAGGCCAACGCCAAATTGACCCTGGCCGGCACCGGCGCCGGCATCCTCCATGAAGACATCCCCACCAAGGGCCCCGGCGGCGCCCTCCAGGGCCGCATGGACGGCCGCGTCGAGATCACCGGCTCCAACTGGACTTTGAACGGCGAATACACCTACACCGGCGGCACCACCGTGGCGGCAGGCGGCGTCCTCAAAGGCACCGGTTCCTTCACAGGCTCCCCCGTGACCGTCGCCGGCACGATTGAGACCGGAGCCGCCATCGGCACATTGAACCTCGGCGCCGGTTCGACCGTCCGCATCGTTTCGGGCAAAGTCCTCAACGTCTCCCAAAGCGCGACGGTGGCCGAAACCGTGAAGGTTTCGATTGCCGCCGTGCCCGCGGGCAACGAGCTTGTGCCGTTTATGACCCTGCCTGAAGGCGTGAAGCTTGCGGACTTCTCGGCATTTGCCGTGGAAGGGGTCGAAGGCGCGGAGAAGTGCCGGGTCACTCAGATCGGTCGCAACGTGGGCGTGATCTCGAGCATGGGCATTTGTGTGACGCTCTTCTAGAGCTGCTCATTCCAACCCCGCGGTTCTCCCACCCGGAAAATCTCCCGACTCCCATTCTCGGAAACGGGAGATTTTTATATTGGCTTTTGTATTGACAACGGAATGCTTTTTTGTACCATAAGGCGTGAATGAAGGTTCATTTAGGAGAGAAACAATGAATTTTTTACGCGCGCTGTCTGTTTTTGTCTGCCTTTTCGGTTCACAGGCCGCTTTCGCGGCAACCGATTTCCTGGGCTATACGCCTTTGATCTGGATGACGTTTGACAACAGCAACCTGAGCAGCCAGGGTTCGCTTTCCCCCACCATGAGCACATCCGCCGCCTATGTGGCGGCGCCGCGCCTTCCGGGGGCTCCCCAATCGAAAGCGCTTCGCGCCGGTACCGCCGGGAGGCCTTACAACACCGTGGCGTTAACGCCTATTCCCATGACCGGGTTTACCCTTTCCCTCTATTGCACGATCGGCACCGGCGCCGCCTGGACCGACACCATGTGCTTCAAAGACGCCTCGGGATCGCTTTGGAAAATTGAGAAAACAACGCCAACCACCGGCGTTGCCATTTACGATCTGTTTACCACCTCTCCGGCGTGGACGATGCCCGATGCCGGGTACCATCACATTGCGGTCTCCATTGATGCCGATCGCGCCGCGGGGCTTTACATTGACGGCGTGCTCAAGGAGTCGCTGACCGTTAAGCCCGCGCTAACCGGCCTGACCCAGTTTCAATTCGCTTCAGAGCTGGGGGGATGGCGGCTGAATGTCAATGTCGACGTCGACGATTTCCGCATCTACGACCGCGCGCTGACCCCCGGTGAGGTGGCGTTGCTTTACCGGAGCCTCTTCCTGCGCACCAATACCTGGATCGGCCCCGCCGGCTCGGTCGGGGAACCCGCCAACTGGGCGGATCCGGCCCACTGGTTGAACCCGCCGGGAAGCACAATTCCCCAAAAATCGAATGAAAGCAACTTTGGCGGCATCACCATCGCCGATGCCGTGATCGCCTCGCCTCCTGATTTTTCGTTTGAAGGCTGGGCGGTCGACATGGAGCTGATCAATTCCCACGTAACAATCAACAAAACCCAAAAGCTGCAAATGGATGCCGCCGCGCCCACCTGGATCAGGATCGATGAACAATCATCGCTCACATTCCGCGCCGGCGGCGGAACACTCTCCACGGGGTGCAACATCCGGCAGAATTTCGATGTGAAGGCTCCGCAGGGCGTGGTCTTCGAGTCGGTCGTGAGAAGCAGCACGCAAAATGTGGCCGCCTATGTGCTTCACGACCGCGGGTCGGTGGCTTACAACGGCGGCATCGCCAACGGCATCGGCCACACCCTTTCCTTCACGGTTCCCGCGATGGATGCCTCGGCCCCTCTGCGGCGCGTCTCCTCCCCCCGCACCCTGATCAGCTGGGCGGCCTCCACCGCGCTTTCCAGCCAAACGGTGACCGTCGGCACCGTGACGTTCCCCGACGGTGCGGCCGTGACCGCCTCTCAGATCGACCTCACGCAGTCGCTCTCACCGGGCCAGCTTGCCGTTTTGCCTGTGGGATCCTACACTGTGTATAAAGACGCCGCCGGTATCCATGCGGTTTATGTGGAACCTGCCCAGGCCGTGACCTACGCGGCCTCACTTGCCTCTTCCGGTTCGCCGGTGCTGTGGTCGGCCATGCCGTGGGAGGATGGCGCCGTATGGCAAAACGGTTCGGAAAACGTGGCGGAAATCAGCGGCGCGACCCCGCTGCAGGAGCTGGTCTTCGATCAGGGCGTCTACGCCGGGCGCGTGGCGCTTGAAGGAAGCGGTCCCGTGGCGATCTCAGCCGCAGCCGGCGCTTTTCTCGATGGCGTGCTCGACCTTTCCGGCGTGACCGGCGGCGGAGCGGCGGTTTCCGCCCCGCTCAACGCGTTCCCCGTGCTGCCGCCCTCGGGCATTTCCACGCTCACCGGCGCCAACGCCTTTTCCGGCACGCCTCTGCACACCTCCGGCACCCTTGAATTGCCCGCCGGCCTCGGCAGCTCGACCGGCCTACGGCTCTCCGGCGGAAACCTCTCCGCAGGCACGGGGGCCGATACGGCGCTGACTCTGGAGCTGCTTAAAGACGCCACCCTCGCCGCGACCGCCGACCTCGCCTGGTCAGGTGCCGTCACCGGTTCGGGCACGCTCACGAAAGCCGGTTCAGGCACGCTGACCTTCACCTCGCCCAAAGCTCCCGGCGCCATCTATGTGAGCGAAGGGGCGCTTGTGCTCAACGCCGCCCCGGAAGCAACCGCAGGGCTGCTTCCGATCAATTGCCCTGTCACGATTGCTCCTGGAGCGAAGCTTGTGCTTGCCGGAACCCATGCGAGCGGCCCGCATGCCGCGACCGCGGCGATCGCCGCCGCCGGCGCCATCACGTTGGAAGATGGCACCGCCGAAACCCCCGCCGTGCTCCGCCTTGAAGCCGGCGCCCGGGATGCTCTTGCCCGGAGAATCTACCTCCGCGATCACTCGTCCATTGAAATCGCCGAAGGAGCCGCGCTGACCCTGACCAATGCCTTCCTTGCCGTGAAGACCAATCCGCAGACGGGGTATCTGCGCAAGGCCGCCGATGCCGTGACCGATCCGGTCGTTACGCTCGATGGAACGGTGACGCTCTACTCCGGTGATGCCAACCAATACAGCACATTTCTCCAGATTCCACTCAAGCTCCAGAAGGCAACCTCAACCACCGGCAACCTCACTAAAGAAGGCGTGGGGAATGTGTCGTTGACCTACGGCACGCCCGGCGGCGATGCCTCGGTGGTCAGGGCTCTCTCTGTAAATGCAGGCACATTGGTTCTTTCGCAGGGAGCCATTGTCGCCGATAGCTTCGTGGCCACAGGTTATAACGCCACCACCGTGACCCCGCAGGCCAATCTCACGAGAGCCTGCCTCACGGCCGGCTCATTCTCATTTGGCGCCAACTGCCGCATCGAGCTCTCCACCAATGTGGCGAATTTACCGCCGTTGCGCTATACCCTCGTGAAATGGACCGGCGATACAGCGCCCGCGTTGCCCGCGCAGCTGCCCAACAACATGTACATCGACGGCCAGACCAAAAACGGCCGTGTTCCCGGATGGGAAATGGTGCGTGATCTCGATCGCAAGGCCATTATTCTGAAGCGCATCCATGAGGGAATGTATATCACGCTCTATTGAGTGCATGTAAAAAACAACGCCCGCTCCTTTTCACGGGCGGGCGTTTTCATGTAGGCGGCTCGCGAAGAAAAGAAAAAGGAATCTGGCTTTTTTCACGGTATTGCTTTATATCTGAATCAGAAATGAGGTGCGCATGTGTAGAAAAGCAATGTTTTTATGTTTGATGGTTTGGGTGAGCGGAATCCATGCGGCACAAGTGAGCAGCCGCCGCCTTACCGGTGGAGACGCCCCCGAAAAGCTCTCGCTCGACCTCGCCGGCGCCGAAGTGCTCGTGCTCACCGCCGATACCGGCGGCGACACCTACGATTACGATCAGGCCGTCTGGGGCGAACCCACGCTGACCCTCGCCGACGGTAAAACCCTTGCCCTCTCCTCGCTCAAGCCCCAACGCGTCCGCGTGGGGTGGGGGACCCTCTGCACCGATAAAAACCACACCGGCGCCAGGCTCCAGGTCGCCGGCCGCGCCTTCGCCCGCGGCCTCTGGGCACACGCCCCCTCCGTCATCGTCTACACGCTCCCCAAAGGCATTGCGCGCTTCGATGCCGAAGTGGGAATCGACCGCGGCGCGGGTAAAAACGGCAGCGTTGTTTTCCATGCCTCCACCGAAGATCCCGCCGTGGCCGAATCACTCCTCGCCGCCTATGCCGAAATCAACCCCGAAGCCCTCCTCCGCCTCAACCGGGAGCGCACACTCAACAACCTCGCCGACCTGCTCGCGCTGCATCAGGCCATCGGCCCCGCCGCAAAATACAGCCTCGCCGCGCCCCCCGCCCCCGAAACCGCCGCCGCCATGCGCCAGGCCATCGCCCGCTACCGCGCGATCATGGTCGACGAAAACCCCGCCGTCGACTTCACCGACCTGCTCTTCATCCGCCGCGAAGGCAACATCGGCCTACCCGCCAACTGGCAAAGCAACTCCTCCCTTCCCAAGCAAGGCTTCAACAACGCCCTTTGCGCCCTCTCCATCCGCACGCCCGGCGCCGAGCCGCGCGAGCTTTACCGCCCGCCCAACACCTCCTTCATCGGCGACCTCGACCTCCATTGGAACGCCGACCGCCTCCTCTTCTCCGCCGTGGGCGGCAACAACGCCTGGCACATCTTCGAGCTCACCCTCAACACCGCCTCCCCCCCCCGCCAGATCACCCGCAACGCCGACAACGACATCAACCACTACGACGCCTGCTACCTCCCCGACGGCCGCCTCGCCCTCACCTGCACCGCCCTCACCTACGCCGTCCCCTGCGTCAACGGTTCCGACCCAGTGGCCAATCTTTTCCGGTGCGATGCCGATGGCGCCAACCTTGAAGCCCTCGCCAACGACCAGGAACACGCCTGGAACCCCACCGTCCTCGCCGACGGCCGCCTCCTTTACCACCGCTGGGAATACGCCGACCTCCCCCACGCCAACTCCCGCCTCCTCTTCACCTGCAACCCCGACGGCACCGCCCAGCGCGCCTGGTATGGCTCCAACTCCTTCTGGCCCAACAGCCTCTTCTATCCCCGCCCCATCCCCGGCGACACCTCCCGCGTGCTCGCCATCGCCTCCGGGCATCACGGCGTTCCCCGCATGGGCGAGCTCGTCTTGTTCGACATCACCCGCGGCCGCCAGGAAGCCTCCGGCGCCGTCCAGCGCATCCCCGGCCACGGCAAACCCGTCGACGCCCCCGTCCGCGACCAGCTCGTCAACACCAGCTGGCCCAAAGCCCTCCATCCCTACCCCCTCGACCCCTCCAACACCCTCGTCGCCCTCAAACCCGACCCCGCCGCCGACTGGGGCATCACCCTCATCGACCGCTTCGACAACGCCATCACCCTCCTGCGCATCCCCGGCGCCCACCTGCTCGAACCCATCCCCCTGCGCAAAGAGACCATCCCCCCCGCCATCCCCGACCGCATCAACCCCGCCGACCCCCAAGCCACCCTCTACGTGGCCGACATCTACCAAGGCCCCGGCCTCAAAGGCATCCCCCGCGGCACCGTCAAAGCCCTCCGCCTCTACACCTACACCTACGGCTTCAAAGACCAGGGCGGGCTCTACGGCTCCATCGGCGTCGACGGGCCCTGGGATATGCGCCGCATCCTCGGCACCGTACCCGTAAACCCCGACGGTTCCGCCCTCTTCACCGTACCCGCCAACACCCCCATCGCCCTCCAGCCCCTCGATTCCCAAGGCAAAGCCCTCCAGATCATGCGCAGCTGGGTCACCGCCCGCAACGGCGAATACCTCTCCTGCGCCGGCTGCCATGAAGACACCCCCTACACCCCCCTCGCCGCCCCCCCCATCCGCATCAAACCCACCGCCATCACCCCCTGGAACGGCCCCCCCCGCAACTACACCTTCCAGCGCGAAGTCCAGCCCGTCCTCGACCGCTACTGCATCGGCTGCCACAACGGCAAAGAACCCACCCGCCCCGACTTCCGCCCCACCCCCCTCAAAAACTGGAAAACCGCCATGCACGGCCAGGCCTACGGCTACCTCCTCGGCAAATTCACCCAATCCTACGTGGATCTGCACCGCTTCGTCCGCCACCCCGGCATCGAGAGCGACATCCACCTCCAGCCCCCCATGGAGTGGCACGCCGACACCACCGAGCTCATCATGCTCCTCAACAGCGGCCACCGCCCCGACCTCCCCCCCCAAGCCCTCGACCGCATCATCACCTGGATCGACCTCAACACCCCCTTCCACGGCCGCTGGCAAGATATCGTCGGCGACATCGCCCTCCAGCGCGAAACACTCCGCCAGCGCCGCCGCATCACCTACCTCGGCTACAGCGAAAACCACGAAAACGACCCCCTCCCCCCCCTCGAAAAAATCGAATTCCTGCCCCTGCCGGCACCCCCCGCGACAGACCCCGCGAAGAACGTAAAAATCCCCGGCTGGCCCTTCGACCCCGCCTCCAAAAAACAGCGCCCCCCCATCATCCTCACCCTCGCCGACGACGCCCAGCTGACCATGCTCGACATCCCCTCAGGCGATTTCCCCCTCGGCCACATCCCCCGCTTCCGCATGAGCCAGCGCGAAATCACCAACGCCCAATTCCGCAAGTTCAAACCCGACCACCACAGCTTCCGCGAAGACCGCCACGGCTACCAGTTCGGCATCACCGGAATCGATGTAAACGCCGACGACCTCCCCGTCGTCCGCGTGACCTGGCGCGAAGCCCAGGCCTTCACCGAATGGCTCAGCGCCAAAACCGGCAAAAAATGCCGCCTCCCCACCGAAGCCGAATGGGAATACGCCGCCCGCGCCGGCCACGACACCGACTTCTTCTGGGGCGGCATCGATGCCGACTTCACCCCCTACGCCAACCTCGCCGACATCACCCTCCACCGCCTCTCCGCCAACCCCTATATCCAAGACATCGCCAAAGCCCCCTACAACAACCCCCAAAACCCCTGCGACAACTGGATCCCCCAATCCCCCCTCAACGACCGCGGCCTCCTCACCGAACAATCCGGCACATGGAAACCCAACCCCTGGGGCCTCCTCGACATCCACGGCAACGCCGCCGAATGGACCCTCTCCAAAGCCCGCCCCCTCGCACCCTCATGCGACGAAGGCCGCAACGACCCCGCCCCCTCCCGCGAATCACGCATCATCCGCGGCGGCTCCTGGTACGACCGCCCCAAATACGCCACCGCCTCCTTCCGCCGACCCTACCGCGAATACCAGCCCGTCTACAACGTCGGCTTCCGCGTCGTTTTGGAAGATTGAAACCAACCCCACCCTATTTTTCAACGGTTTATTCTTTTCTGTAAAATAAATTCTTTTTCCTGTTGCCATCCCCCCCCCTCATTTGCTATTCTTCAACCCGTTTTCGCCCCACATGGGGCTCGCTCTTTGAAAAGTGGAATCGCTCAATGGCATCTCTTCAGGCTCTTGGTCTGGAAGGGATGCGCAAGAACAGTAAGATGCTTGTGCCGGATCAGGACCTATCAATAAAACCGAGAGATGAACCCGAAAGGATTCATCGGCT
>JAVBLT010000010.1:0-19637 GCA_031553315.1 Kiritimatiellia bacterium | reverse complement strand
GGTGATGGTGTTGTAGCCGACGACTTGGCTTTCCACTTGGGCCAATGTGTAACCGGCGAGGAGAACCGATAAGGAAAAAACCATCTTTTTCATAACAAATTTACCTCCGCCCCAAACAAAAAAACGAATCAGACATCCGTTTTTCAAGGGATGTCTGGCAGAATTAACAAAGGGTTAGTTCGAAATGAAGAAAATTGGTCAGTTGAAAAAAGGGGTCAGGTCTTTTTCGGACGGGGAAGAAAAAGGGAAGATAGATTTAATACGGGGATCGCTGCGGGGCGTTCCTTTGGGGGGGGAAGGGGGGGGAGGGGGGGAAGGGCGAGGTTCATCCAGTGGAGCTTGATTTTAAGGGAGGGCTGGGAGTAGCGCTGGTGCATGGATTGGGGGGCGTGGCCGGTGATGGAGTCGGTCACGGAGAAGGGGGCGTTGGCTTCGTCCATGAGGGTGATGAAGGTGGCGCGAAGGGAGTGGAAGCTGGCGTGGCCGCTGGGATCGGAGGTGATGCGGGCGTGGGTGAAGAGGGTGTGGATGGTGTCGGCCAGGCGGGAGCGGGAGTGTTGGTAGAGGGCGTGGAGGTTGGGGAGGAGGGGGCCGCGGGCGGGGCAGTGGCGAAGGAGCTGGCGGATGGGGGGGGTGAGGGGAAGGGCGAGGGGGTGGGGTTTGCGGTGGCGGGTCTTGGGGGGGATGTGGTAGATGGTGTGGTGGCGGGGGTTGACGTCGGCCCGTGTGAGGGTGACGACGGAGCCGATGCGCAGGCCGTAGGTGTAGGCGAGGTGGAGGGCGAGGCGGTATTCGGGATGGGGGGCGTGGGTGGCGAAGGAGGTGTCGAGGCGGAGGATTTCGTCGTGGGTGAGGCGGCGGTATTTGCGGTTGACGGGGGAGGGGCGGGGGGGGAGGCGGAGATTTTCGAAGGGGTTGGGGGCTTGGGGGAGGAGGGTGCGGTGGATGCGGCGGAGGGTTTGGATGTCGCGCGGGGCGGAGGTTTTTTGGGCGGTGAGGTGGGTGGCGTAGGTTTGGGCGACGGCGGGGGTGATGTCGGCAAAGGTGGTGTGGCGGTTTTGGGTGGCCCAGGATTGGAAGCGGCGCCAGTGGAGGCGGTAGGCGGTGAGGGTGTGGGGGCCGGTGGCGTAGAGGGTGGCGAAGCGGGGCCAGACGTCGTCAAGGAAGGGTGAGGGGAGGGGTTTTGCGGCGGGGTTCTGGGCGAGGCGGGTGCGGGCCCATTGGGCGAGGTCGAGGATGGCGTTGAGGAAGGCTGTGGGGTCGCGGGGGGTGGCGGGGGTTTCGAGGGAGAGGGTGAGGAGGGCGGCGCGCTGGCGGGCGGTGGCGAGGTCGGTGGTGTGGAGGTTCACGGGGTGCTGGCCGGCGGGGGTGGTGAGCCAGAGGTAGAAGGTGCCGTTGATGCCGGGGGTTTCGGCGGGGTAGTATTTTCCTTTGCTGCGCTGGCTGAGCCAGCCTTTGTGGGTTCGGGTCATGGGGGGGCCTTTCGGGTGGTTAGTGAATGGTGTTAGTTATAGCTGAAAAAAAGGAACAGTGTGAAGGAAAACAATGTTTTTGTGCACATGTGGAGTCATTTTTCTCGGAGGGGGTGTTTTCGGGTTTGAAAATGGCTCCCGGGTCGGTTATAGTAGGCGGCGTATTGTGTTTTTAAATGAGGAGAATGCATGATGAAGATGCGTATGGCGATGGCGGTTTTGGTTTGCGGGTTGGGCTGTGTGTTTGGGGAGAAGGTGCCTCAGGAGGTGCTGGATATGGAGGCGAAGCGGCAGGCGCGCTCGGTGCATCTGGGTTACCGGGAGATTCCGGCGGCGCAGGCTGTCTATGGGGAGGTGACGGTGCGGGAGTGTGCGCCGGGGTCTTATTTTTGCGCGATTGGTTTCAATGGCGGCTATATGGGGATTCAGGAGCAGGGCAATGGCCGCAAGGTGGCGATTTTTTCGGTGTGGGAGCCGGGCGATCCGTTTGATTTCAAGGCTCACCCGGACAAGTCGCCGGAGGATACGCGCACGAAGGAGCTTTATGCGGGCGAGGGTGTGCGGACGCGGCGCTTCGGGGGCGAGGGCACGGGCGGTCAGTCGATGATGGATTTCGACTGGAAGCCGGGGCAGCCTTACCGCTTCTGCGTGAGCGCGGAGAGCGGGGGGGATCCCTGGATTGCCTTCACGGGCTGGATTTACCGCGATGAAACGAAGAGCTGGTTCAAGATGGCGACGTTCAGCACGGTGGCGGTGAAGGGAAAACCCCGGGTGAGCGGGGTGTACAGCTTTGTGGAGGATTTCCGCCGCAATTACGAATCGGCCGGGCAGGTGCGCCGCGCGGATTTCACCCATTTCGCGGCGTTTGACCCGGATAAGAAGAGCTGGATCATGGCGGATAAGGCTCAATTCACGGCCGATCGCAATCCGGCGATGACGGTCGACGCGGGGCCGATCGGCGGTGGTTTCTTTTTGCAGACGGGCGGCGAGACGAAAAATGTGACGGCGCCTCTCTGGAGCGTGATGACGCGCGGCGATGTGGCGCTGCGCGAGGCGTTGAGCAAGGAATTCCAGGCTCCTTCGAAATAAATCCTTCCCTTCACGAGGTTTTTCATGACTTTATCACGCCGCCGTTTTCTCCAGACCGCCCTCGGCGCGGCCACGCTTTCATTCCTCCCGAAAGGCGGCTCCGCCGCGCCCGCGGGAATCGGCGCGCTCGGTTCGCGCCCCAACATCATCTTCATTCTCTCCGACGATGTGGGCTTTGGCGACATGGGCTGGCTCTTTCAAAACGCCCGCCCCGAGGGGCAGCCCCGCATCCACACCCCTCACTTCGACCGCGCCGCCGCGGAGGGTCTGACCCTGCATGACCACTACTCCCCCTGCCCCGTTTGCGCGCCTTCACGCGCTTCGCTCCTGACCGGCCTCACCCAAGGCCACTGCTCGGTGCGCAACAATCAGTTCGACCGCCCGATTGCCGACGATCTCACCCTTGCCCGCGTGCTCAAGGCCGCCGGTTACTCCACCTACGCCATCGGCAAATGGGGTGTCGGCGGCGGCGGCGAATCGGGCTTTCCGCTCGAGGCCCACCCGCTCGACCGCGGCTTCGATCACTTTTACGGCTTTCTCTACCACCTCGCCGGCCACACGTATTATCATTTCGACGATTACCTCGGAAACCAGAAAAAACTCTACATGGGCATCCACGAAGACCGCGAGATCGCCCAAAAAACCGCCGAAGGCATCTACTCGACCGACCTTTTCACCGCCCGCGCCAAAAAATACATCACCGACCACCGCCGCGACACGCCCGGCAAGCCCTTTTTCATGTATTACGCCATCAACACCATCCACGGTTCGGGCCGCCTGGGCGCCAATGTGCCCCACAAAGCCCAGATACACGTGCCCGGCCGCCCCTACCCCGAGGGCCAGGGCCTCAACGGCGGCGCGCAATGGCCGCTTGAGCCCGAACCCATCGAGGCGCGCAACACCTGGATCCACCCCGACTACCGAAAGCTCCAAAACAACAAAGCCCGCTACGCCACCGGCATACGCCGCATGGACGATGCCTTCGGCGACCTCCTCCAGCTCCTCAAGGATCTGAAGATCGACGGCAACACCCTCGTGGTCTTCACTTCCGACAACGGCCCCGCCGCCGAGCAAGGCACCGACCCGCGCAACTTCCAATCCGCCGGCCCCTTCGACGGCTTCAAGCGCGATTGCTACGAAGGCGGCCTGCGCGAACCCGCCCTTGCCCGCTGGCCCGGCGCCATCGCCCCCGGCACCACCAGCGCCACCCCCACCGGCTTCTGGGATTGGATGCCCACCTTCGCCATGCTCGCCGGCCTTCCCCCGCCCGCCCATTCCGACGGCGTCAGCCTCACCCCCACCCTCACCGGCGCGGGCAAACAGCGCCCCTCCGTCATCTACAGCGAATACGCGGTGGGGGTCGACGGTCAGCCCGGCGTGAAAGAGCTCCAGGCGCGCAAAGGCTCCATCCGCGGCCAGCAGCAAATGCTCCGCATGGGCGACTACGCGGCCACCCGCACCCAAATCAAGAGCCACGAAACCCCCATCCGCCTCTACAACGTGGTCAAAGACCCCCATCAGGACACCGATCTCGCGGGCGATCCCGCCTACGCCAGGCAGGCCGCGTTCATGATGAAAGAGCTGCTTCGCCACCGCCGCCCCGACAAAGACGCCAAGCGCCCTTACGACGATGCCCCCGTGCCGGCGATCGACATCGCCAAAGCCGACCTCAAGACCACCGTCGTCACCTACCGCAGCCCCGCCGCCGCCTACCCCTGGGTCCCCGATTTCTCCCAGGCCCTCATCCGCCCCGTGGGCAACAAGGCCGGCCCCGTCGGCCAGCCCCTCAACGGCAGCGCTCTCACTCTGCCCGCCACGGCCGACTACGCCATCGGCGGTTTCATCCATGTGGCTCAGGCGGGCGCCTACACCTTCCGCCTTCACGGCGCCGGCGGCGCCCATTTCCGCCTCCACGGCGCCTTCCTCTTCGGCGCCGAGCGCGGCGAGGCCGCAGGCGGCCTGACGGCTGAAATCAACCTCGAAGCCGGTTACCACCCCGCCACCCTCTATGCCGCAGGCGGCACGGTGAACCTCACCGCGCCGGGTCTCGCCTTCGAAATCGCAATCGGGTAAGGGGCGCCTCCCGACCTCCGGTTTTTATAATCACACGCAAAAAAAGCGGCAAGCCGGTGAGGGCCTGCCGCTTTTTGTCGGCGCGAAGGGGGGCTTAGAGCAAGTTGGAATTGAGCGTTCCGGTTTTTCTCGGTGCTTTTTGTTTTTGAACTTCACCCGAAAAATCCGGAAATCTCATTCGAAACCTGCTCTAGTTGAAGACGTCTTCAAGCTTGTTGCGGGCGGCTTCCACGTCGTTCATCTCTTCCTCGCTGATGGGCTGGGCGAGGGGGACCATCTTGATGTAGCGGTGCATCGGGAAGCCGGTGCCGCCGGGGATCAGGTGGCCGAGGATGACGTTTTCCTTGAAGCCGCGGAGCTCATCCACGCGGCCGATGGTGGCGGCGTCGGTCAGCACGCGGGTGGTGTCTTGGAAGGAGGCGGCGGAGATGAAGCTTTCCGTTTCGAGCGAGGCTTTGGTGATGCCGAGCAGGGCGGGCTGGGCTTCGGCGGGGCGTTTGCCTTCTTCGGACATTTCGTTGTTGACTTCAAGGAAGCGCTGGCGGGAAACTTGTTCGCCCCACAGGAAATCGGTGTCGCCGGGGTTGGTGACGCGCACTTTGCGGAGCATCTGGCGGACGATGATTTCGATGTGTTTGTCGTTGATTTCCACGCCCTGGAGGCGGTAGACCTGCTGCACTTCGTTGACGAGGTAGCTCTGGAGCTCCTGGGGTCCGCACACTTCGAGGATTTCCTGAGGGATGACGGGGCCTTCGGTGAGCTGCTGGCCTTTGCGGACGTGGTCGTCTTTAAACACCACGATCTGCTTGCTGAGGGGGATGAGGTGCTCTTCGGTGATGCCGGTGAGCTCGTCGCGGACGATGAGGCAGCGTTTGCCGCGCTGGTTTTCGCCGAAGTCGACCACGCCTTCGATTCGGGCGATTTCGGCGGCGTCTTTGGGCTGGCGGGCTTCGAAGAGCTCGGCCACGCGGGGAAGACCGCCGGTGATGTCGCGCGTTTTGGCTTCTTTGCGGGGGGTTTTGGCGAGCATTTCGCCGGGTTCCACGCGGGCGCCTTCGCGGACCATGACGTGGGCGCCGGCGGGGATGTGGTAGAAGCCTTCGGTTTTGCCGGTCTCGGGGTTTTTGACGATGATCTGCGGGTGCAGGTCTTCGCGGGTCTCGATGACGACGAGGGTGGACATGCCGCTGGCGTCGTCGTGTTCGTGGATGACGGTGACGTCGTCCTCGAAATCCTGGAACTCCACGACGCCTTCTTTTTCGGCGAGAATCGGCACGGAGTGGGGATCCCACTTGGCGATGCAGTCGCCTTTTTTCACGGGGCCGCCGTCTTCAACGAAGAGGACGGTACCCATCTGGATGGTGTAGGATTCGAATTCGGTGCCTTCGTCGTCGGTGATGGCGACGGAGCCGTTTTTGTTGAGGACGACGATCTGTTTTTCCACGTTGCGGACGGTGCGCAGGTCGCGGAACTGGACGAGACCGTCGCGCTTGACGACGATTTCGGGGGTTTTGGAGCTGGTGGAGGCGGTGCCGCCGATGTGGAAGGTGCGCATGGTGAGCTGGGTGCCGGGTTCGCCGATGGACTGGGCGGCGATGATGCCGACGGCGGCGCCGATTTCAACGAGGCGGCCGGTGGCGAGGTCGCGGCCGTAGCACTTGGCGCACATGCCGTGGGCGGCGTCGCAGGTGAGGCCGGAGCGAATCCAGACGCTGTCGATGCCGGCGGCTTCGATGGCGTGGCATTTTTCTTCGTCGATATCGTCGTTGGCCTGGCAGATGACGTCGCCGGTGGTGGGGTTGCGCACTTCGTGCAGGGTGGTGCGGCCGAGGATCCGGGTGCGCAGGGGAACCTGGACTTCGTCGCCCTCAATGATGGCTTCGACTTCGATGCCGTTGACGGTGTTGCAGTCCATGCCGGTGATGATGACGTCTTGGGAAACGTCGACGAGTTTACGGGTGAGGTAGCCGGCGTCGGCGGTTTTCAGGGCGGTGTCGGCGAGGCCTTTGCGGGCGCCGTGGGAGGAGATGAAGTATTCCAGCACGCCGAGGCCTTCGCGGAAGCTGGCGGTGATGGGCTGTTCGATGATTTCGCCGGAGGGCTTGGCCATGAGGCCGCGCATGCCTGCGAGCTGGCGGATCTGAAGCTTGGAGCCGCGGGCTTTCGAATCGACCATCATGAACATGGGGTTGGTTTCGACGGGGTTGGGGTTGTCTTCGCTGATGTTGCGGTCGATGGCCTTGTAGAGGGCGTCGGCGATCTTTTCGGTGGTGCCGGACCAGATGTCGACGATTTTGTTGTGGCGTTCGCCGTCGGTAATCACGCCTTGGCGGTATTGAAGCTCCACTTTGGCGACTTCTTTATCGGCGGCGGTGATGAAGCGGTCTTTTTCCTTGGGGCGGATCATGTCTTTGATGCCCATGGAGACGCCGGCTCGGCAGGCCCAGTCGAAGCCGAGGCGCTTGAGGTCGTCGAGCACTTTGACGGTGCGGTCGTGACCGGCGACCTGGTGGCAGTAGAGGATGAGGTCGCCGAGGCTGCTTTTGGTGACGCGGGTGTTGACGAAGCCGATTTCGTCGGGCCAGATTTCGTTGAAGATCACGCGGCCGACGGTGGTTTCGAGGACGTTGAGGCTGGGGTTGCCGTAGCGGCGCTCGGGGTGGTATTTGTCGATGTTGAGGAAGCGGATCCGGTCGTGGACTTTCACGGCGCCTTCGTCGTAGGCGAAGATCACTTCTCCGAGGCTTCCGAAGAGGGGGAGGTGTTCGCCTTTGGGGCGGTCTCCGCCGCGGCCGGGCTCGATGCCGGCGAGCTTGTCTTGCTGGCTGGGGATGGTGAGGTAGTAGCAGCCCAGGGCGATGTCTTGCGTCGGGGTCATGATCGACTTTCCGGAGGCCGGCGAGAAGATCGAGTTGGAGGCGAGCATCAGGAGGCGGCTTTCAAGCTGGGCTTCCACGGAGAGGGGCACGTGAACGGCCATTTGGTCGCCGTCGAAGTCGGCATTGAAGGCGGTGCAGACCATGGGGTGAATCTGGATCGCGTCGCCCTCGATGAGGATGGGCTCGAAGCTCTGGATGGAGAGGCGGTGGAGCGTGGGTGCGCGGTTGAGCATCACGGTCTTGCCTTTGGTGACTTCTTCGAGGATGTCCCAGACTTGTTCGTCGTGGCGCTCGATCATCTTGCGCGCGGTGCGGACGGTGTGGCAGATGCCTTTTTCCTTGAGGCGGCGGATGATGAAGGGCTCGAAGAGGGTGAGGGCCATTTTCTTGGGCAGGCCGCACTGGTTGAGCTTGAGGTAGGGCCCGACGACGATGACGGAGCGGCCTGAATAGTCCACGCGTTTGCCGAGGAGGTTCTGGCGGAAACGGCCGGTCTTGCCTTTGAGCATGTCGCTCAGGGATTTGAGGGGGCGGTTTCCGGCTCCGGCGACGGCGCGGCCGTGGCGGCCGTTGTCGAACACGGCGTCGACCGCTTCCTGAAGCATGCGCTTTTCGTTGCGGATGATCACGTCGGGCGTTTTCAGGGCGAGGAGGTTGCGCAGGCGGTTGTTGCGGTTGATCACGCGGCGGTAGAGGTCGTTGAGGTCGGAGGTGGCGAAGCGGCCGCCTTCGAGGGGCACGAGGGGGCGCAGCTCCGGGGGGATCACGGGGAGCACATCGAGAATCATCCACTCGGGCTTGGCGTCGCTGGTGCGGAAGCCGTCGATGATTTTCATGCGTTTGGTGATTTTTTTGCGGGTCTGCTTGGAGCGGGTGCTTTCGATCTGCTCTTCGAGCTCGACCATGAGAGCGTCGAGATCCACTTTGGCGAGGCATTTGCGGATCACTTCGGCGCCCATGCCCGCTTCGAAGGTTTCGCCGTATTTTTCGATGGCGTCGAGATATTCGGGCTCGGAGAGGAGCTGGAGATGCTGGAGGGGGGTCTCGCCGGGGTCGATCACGAGGTAGTCTTCATAATACAGCACGCGTTCAAGGGTCGTGGCCGAGAGGTCGAGCACGAGGCCGATGCGGCTGGGGCTGCACTTGAAGAACCAGATGTGGGAAACGGGCACGGCAAGCTCGATGTGGCCCATGCGCTGGCGGCGCACGCGGGAGATGGTCACTTCCACGCCGCAACGGTCGCAGACCACGCCTTTGTGTTTGATGCGCTTGTATTTGCCGCAGGCGCATTCCCAATCGCGCGTGGGGCCGAAAATCTTCTCGCAGAAGAGACCGTCGCGCTCGGGGCGGTAGGTGCGGTAGTTGATCGTTTCGGGATTGCGGACTTCGCCGTGGCTCCAGGAACGGATGGTTTCGGGTGAGGCCAGGGTGATGCTCACCGCATCGTACTGGCCGGATTCCGACAGGTTGAAGAGTTCTTTTGCTGCGTAGGGATTCAAAGGGGTACCTCCGTTCTGACTCAGATCTTCTGGGAATCGTCGACGACGCCGACGGCTTCGGATTTCAGGCGGTCGCCGAGGAGCTTCATGTCGAGGCACAGGCCGCGCAGCTCGCTCATGAGCACCGAGAATGACTCGGGCATGCCGGCGTCAAGGGTGTTTTGGCCTTTGACGATGGCTTCGTAAATGCGGGTGCGGCCGGTGACGTCGTCGGACTTGACGGTGAGGAGCTCCTGGAGCGCATAGGCCACGCCGTAGGCTTCCAGCGCCCACACTTCCATTTCACCCATGCGCTGGCCGCCGTATTGCGCTTTGCCGCCCAGCGGCTGCTGGGTCACGAGCGAATAAGGGCCGGTGGCGCGGGCGTGGATCTTGTCGGTCACCAGGTGGTGAAGCTTGAGCATGTAGATCTGACCGACCACGACGCGCTGATCGAAGGCGTCGCCGGAGCGGCCGTCGAAGAGCTGGGTCTTGCCGTCGGCGCTGATCCAGGGGACCTGGCCGGGGGTGTCTTCCTGATGTTTGCGGGCTTTGGCGAGGAGTTCATCGACTTCGCCTTCGGAGCAGCCGTCGAACACGGGGGTGGTGGCGTGCATGCCGAGCTCTTTGCAGGCGCAGCCGAGGACGGTCTCGAAGAGCTGCCCCAGGTTCATGCGCGAGGGCACGCCGAGGGGGTTGAGCACGATGTCGACCGAGCGGCCGTCGGGCAGGAAGGGCATGTCGCAATCGGGCATGATGCGGGAGATCACGCCTTTGTTGCCGTGGCGGCCCGCGAGCTTGTCGCCCACGGAGAGGTTCTTTTTCTCGGCGATGTACACGCGCACCTGTTTGACCACGCCGCCTTCATCGGTCGGGAAATCGAGATCGACGCCAAAGGTGTTGGAGGTCTTTTCCTCGATTTCGGCGAAGCGGGGCTTGAACGTGTCGAGGATCTCGTCGATCTTCTGCTGGATGGGGCTGTTCTCGATCTGCACATGGTCGTGCGCGGAGGCGAGGCGGGCGAGCAGGGTCTTGGTGATCTTGCGGTTGGCGGGGATGATGATCTCGCCGGTCTTCACGTCGAGCACGTCGAGCGGGATTTTCTCGCCGAGGAGGATGTTGCTGAGGGCGCGGGTGAGTTCGTCTTCGAGCTCGGCGAGGCGGCGTTTGCGCTCTTCCTCGAGGGCGCGCAGGTCGGGGGCTTCGGGCTCGGAACGGCTGGGAATGTCGAGATAGTCGTCGACGCTGGGCTCTTCGTCGGAGCCGCCTTGTTCTTCTTCGTTGAGCTCGGGTTCGATTTCGTTGGCGTCGTTCTGCGATTCGTCGTCTTCCGCTTCCACGTCGGCGCGGCGGGGCGAGCGGGCCAGAAGGCCGAGGCCGCCGGCTTCGCCGGAGGAGGTGACTTTGACGTCCATGACGATGCCGTGTGTGCCGGAGGGCACGGTCAGCGAGGTGTCGCGCACGTCGGCGGCTTTTTCGCCGAAGATGGCGCGCAGGAGGCGTTCTTCGGGGGCGAGCTCGGTTTCGCTCTTGGGGGTGATTTTACCCACCAGAATGTCGCCGGGTTTCACTTCCGCGCCGATGCGGACCACGCCGTCGGAGCCGAGGTTCTTGAGCGCGTCTTCGCCGACGTTGGGAATGTCGCGGGTGATTTCTTCGGGGCCGAGCTTGGTGTCGCGGGCGCCGACTTCGAAATCTTCAATGTGAACCGAGGTGAAGGTGTCGTTGGCCACGCAGCGCTCGTTGATGAGAATCGCGTCTTCGAAGTTGAAGCCGCGCCAGGGCATGAACGCCACGAGGAGGTTCTTGCCCAGGGCGAGAAGGCCCTGATCGGTGGCGGGGCCGTCGGCCAGCGCCTCGCCTTTCTTCACCTTCTGGCCGACCGAAACGATGGGCTTCTGGTTGAAGCAGGTGCCGGCGTTGGAGCGGCGGAATTTCTGGAGGGTGTAGCGCTGGGCGCCTTTCACCTTGTCGCCCTTGCGGATGCGGGCGTTGAACCTGCCGTCGGCGGAAACCACGATCTCGGTCGCCGAAACGTAAGCCACGATCCCGTCTTCCTCGGCGACGACGGTGACGCAGGAGTCGGAAGCGGCGCGGCCTTCGAGGCCGGTGCCCACGAGGGGGCGCTCGGTCTTCATCAGCGGCACGCCCTGGCGCATCATGTTGGCGCCCATGAGCGCGCGGTTGGCGTCGTCGTGTTCCAGGAAGGGAATGAGGCCGGCGGCGATCGAGACCACCTGCATGGGGGAAACGTCCATAAACTGGATGTCGGAGGGGGCGGCTTCGGCGAAGTCGCCCTTGGTGCGGACGCTGACGCGGTCATCGGTGAAGCGGCCTTTGTCGTCGAGCACGGCGTTGGCCTGCGCGATGACGTAGCGCTCCTCTTCGTCGGCGGACATGTAGCGGACTTCGTCGGTCACGCGGCCCTTTTTCACCACGCGATACGGGGTTTCGATGAAGCCGTAGGTGTTGATGCGCGCGTAGATGCCCAGCGAGGAAATCAGGCCGATGTTGGGGCCTTCAGGCGTTTCAATCGGGCAGATGCGGCCATAGTGGGAGGAGTGGACGTCGCGCACTTCAAAGCCGGCCCGTTCGCGGCTGAGACCGCCGGGGCCGAGCGCCGAGAGGCGGCGTTTGTGGGCGAGGCCGCTGAGCGGGTTGGTCATGTCCATGAACTGGCTCAGCTGGCTGCGGCCGAAGAAATCCTGGATCACGGCGGAGAGCGATTTCGAGGTCACCAGGCGCATCGGCGAGAGCACGCCGGTGCCGGTCGCGGGATCAAAGACCGCCATGCGTTCGCGGATCAGGCGCTCGGTGCGGGCCAGGCCCAGGCGGCACTGGTTTTCGAGCAGTTCGCCCGCGGTGCGGATGCGGCGGTTGCCCAAGTGGTCGATATCGTCGACATACAGCACGCCGGAGCGGATGTTGAGCAACAGGCGGACGGCTTCGACGACTTCGACGCCGCTTTCGCTCAGCGTGCGCAAGCCCTCGGTCACCTTCTCGGTGAGCTCCAGGCGCTGGTTGATCTTGTAGCGGCCCACGCTGCCCAGGTCGTAGCGGCGGGGATCGAAGAAAAGGCGCTTGATGAGCTGCTTCGCGTTGGCCGGGGTGACGGGGTCTCCGGGGCGCAGGCGGTGGTAGATGTCCTTGAGAGCGTCTTCCTCATTACGCGTGGCATCGGCCTTCATGGTCTTGAGGAGCACACCGTCGTCGAACGACTTGTTGACCACCTCGATCGCGCGGATGTTGGCGCGGCCGGCCTGCTCCACGAGCGCGGGCGTGATCGGGTCGTAGCGGCGGGCCAAAACGGCGTGGGATTCCACATCGATCAAATCGTCTTTAAGCACATACTTCTCAAGCACATCGTCGGCCCAGGGCTGATCCGTGGGAAGCGATTCGAAGGTGTAATAGAGCTTGAGAATGTCTTCATCCGAGCCGTAGCCGATGGCTCGGAGGAAAGTGGTCACGTGAAACTTGCGGCGGCGGCGGCGGCGGTCAAGATAGACCCACATCGTGTCGCTGGCGTCAAACTGAATTTCGATCCAGGAGCCGCGGTCGGGAATGATGCGGACGGAATAAAGCTCCTGGCCGTTGGGGTGCAGCGCCTTCTCCGTGCAGATGCCGGGAGAACGGTGCAGCTGGCTGACCACCACGCGCTCGGCGCCGTTGATGATAAACGCGCCGTCGGGGGTCATGAGAGGGATTTCGCCCATGTAGACGTTGTCTTCACGGACCTCGTCGCCGTCTTTCAGGCGGAACGTGGCGTGCAGGGGAGCAGAGTATGTTGCACCATCAGCCAGCGCGGCATAAGCAGAGGATTTGGGCTCGCCAAGATCATACTTTACAAAGTCGAGGGTATACCGCCCATCGTAACTTTGAATGGGAAACACTTCGCGGAAAATTGCTTGCAAACCTTTATCTTCGCGTTTGAGAGGCTGGAAACCTGCCTGAAGAAAATCCTTGTAGGATTGGGTCTGAATTTCGATCAGATCAGGCGGCTCAATCACAGCCGTCAACTTGCCAAACACATGCTGGTCAACCATTGGCTTGCCTTCCGTGGGTGTGGAGGTGAAACAAAAAGAGCAAAGAGAGGGAGAAACGACAAGACAAGGATTACCCGCGAACGGATAATCCCTGCCCGAAAAAGCCAAGCGGTGTTACTTGACTTCAACCTTGGCGCCGGCCTTCTCAAGGGTTTCCTTGATCTTGGCGGCTTCGGCCTTGTCGACGCCGGTCTTGACGGCTTTGCCGCCGGCTTCAACGAGGTCCTTGGCGTCTTTGAGACCCAGACCGGTGATGGCGCGCACTTCCTTGATGACCGCGATCTTGTTGGCGCCGGCATCAACCAGAACCACATCAAACTCAGTCTTCTCCTCCACGGGAGCGGCAGCCACGGCGCCCGCGCCGGCGGCGGCCACGGGAGCGGCGGCGGAAACGCCCCACTTCTCCTCAAGGGCTTTCACCAGGTCGGCGATCTGAAGAACGGTCATGCCGCTCAGCGCTTCAATGATTTCATCGTTAGTCATGTTATTCATCTTTCTTTCTTAAGCCAACCGCCTTCGACAGGCGAAGGAGGAAGACCGGAGCAGAGCCCCGGTTTTACAGTTAAGCCTCAGGAGCGGCTTCAGGAGCGGCTTCTTCGGCGGCGGGAGCGGCAGGCGCCTCGGCGGCGGGAGCGCCTTCGGCATCGACCTTGGCCTGGAGCACGCGGGCAAAGCTCGAAGCGGGAGCCTGCATGGTTCCCAGCAAACGGGCGCGCTGCGCGGCAAGCGAAATGAGCTCGGAGAGCTTGTTGACTTCGACCTCGGTGATGGCGCGCTTTTCGAGCTGACCACCCTTGATGGAAGCCTTGTCGTTCTTCTTCACGAAGTCGACCAGCGTTTTGGCGGTGTCGGCCACGTCGCCGCAACCGACCACAACGGCCGTGGGACCGGCGAGCATGGCGGAGAGATCATCCCAGCCGAGCTCGGTCGCGGCCTTGGCCACATAGGTGTTCTTGATCACGGCCACGCTGGCTTCCTTCGCTGTGAGCGAAGCGCGAAGCGCCGCAAGCTGAACCACCGAAAGGCCGCCGAAATTGACCAGAAACGCGAAATCCTTACCCTGAAGCAATTCGGTCACTTCGCGGAAAATCGCAACCTTCTCAGGCCGCTTCTGCTTTTGTTGTTTCGTAGACATCGTTTACTCCGAATTACTCTTTCATCGCCACGCGCACGCCCACGCCCATCGAGGTGCTGATCGTGCAGGAACGGATGAAAACACCCTTGGCGGCGGCCGGGCGCTCGTGGGCGACGGCTTCCATCACGGCGCGGATGTTTTCGGCCAGTTTGTCGGCCTCAAAGCTGCGCTTGCCGGCCAGCACGCACACGTTGCCGGTGCGATCCATGCGGAAATCGACCTTGCCGCCCTGAGCGGCCTTCACGGCGGAAACCACATCGTCGGTCACGGTGCCGGTCTTGGGGTTGGGCATCAGGCCGCGGGGACCGAGCACACGGGCCACGGTGCGGACGAGTTTCATCGCGTCGGTCGTCGAAATAGCCACGTCGAAATCGGTCCAGCCGCCTTTCACGCGATCAATCAGGTCTTCATAACCCACGGCTTCAGCGCCGGCGGCCTTGGCGGCGTCGGCCTGTTCGCCGGCGGCGAACACAATCACGCGGACGTGTTTACCGGTGCCGTTGGGCAGGTTCACGGTGCCGCGAACCGACTGGTCCGACTTGGTCGGATCCACGCCCAGGTGGAAGGCCACATCGATTGTTTCGTCGAACTTCGCGCCGGGATTGGCCTTCACGAAGCTGATCGCCTCATCGAGGCTCACGGTTTCCTTGGGGGCTTTAGCCAAGGCATTCTGATAACGCTTTCCATGCTTTGCCATTGTCATATCCCCTTAGTCAACGATGTCGATACCCATGTTGCGCGCGGTGCCCTCAATCATGCGGGCGGCGGCTTCTTCGGAACGGGCGTTGAGATCGTCTTTCTTGATCTTGATGATTTCAGCGACTTGCGCCCGTGTGACGGTGCCCACCTTTTCGCGGTTGGGTTTGCCTGAGCCTTTGGCGGCGTTGGCATACTTTTTCAGCAATGCCGAGGCGGGCGGGCTCTTCAAAATGAACGAAAAACTGCGGTCGGCGTAAACCGTGATGACCACCGGGATGATCATCCCGCCTTTGTCCTGGGTCTTGGCGTTGAATTCTTTGCAGAACGCCATGATGTTGACGCCTTGGGAGCCCAGCGCGGGACCCACGGGCGGAGCGGGGTTCGCGGCGCCGGCAGGAATCTGCAGCTTCACCAAACCCGTGACTTTCTTAGCCATGTCTCTTCCTCATTGTCTGTGCGGCTCTCCCGGAGATCCGATCCGGTGCAGGCGAACCGCCGTTGACAGCGGGAGCGTTATTCAGCCGAGTCGGTTGCCCGCTCGATCTGCCAATACTCCAGCTCAACCGGAGCCGAACGACCGAAGATTGCAACAGAAACCTTCAGGCGGCCGCGGTCAGGATCCACTTCATCGACAGTGCCGTTGAAACTCATGAACGGACCGTCGATGATCCGCACGGTCTCACCCGGCTCAAAAACAATCTTGGGTTTGACCGCTTCGGCGCGGTCTTCAACCCGGTTGAAAATGTTGCCGACTTCTTCGTCGGTCAGGGGGCGCGGGCGGGTGGAGGAACCGCCGATAAAGCCGATCACGCCGGGGGTGTCTTGCACGAACTGCCACGCGGGCTGGTTCACGGTGCGCTTGGGATCGTCGTTGTAAAGGGCCATGTTGACCAAAACGTATCCCGGGAAAAACTTGCGGGCAACGGTGATTTTTTTACCGTTTTTGACTTCGGAAACTTTTTCCATCGGCACGACCACGTCGCCGATGACTTCGCCCATTTCTTTTTGCTTCACCTGGGCAAGAATGTGTTTCTGAACTTTGAGTTCCTGGCCGGTCAGCGCCTGAAGGACAAACCATTGCATCGCCATGCCCGCATCTCCTCTCATTCTCAGTAAAGCACGTCAAGCAGGTGCTTGATGGCTTCGTCGCAGCACAGGATGATGACGGCAAGCAGGATGATGAAAACCAGCACCACGATCGAGGAGTCTTTCAGCTCGCCGCGGCCCGGCCATGAAATCCGCTTGGCTTCAAGAGCCACTTCGGAGATAAAGTTTTTCACTTTTTCAAACATACGCTTACCGTTTCCCGGCTCACCGGCTCCCCTCCGCGCATCGGCGGGCGGCTGGAGCGCAATGGCTCGCTACTGCTTCTTTGAATGGCAGGCCAGGAGGGATTCGAACCCCCATAGGCAGTTTTGGAGACTGCTGCTCTGCCATTGAACTACTGGCCTTTAAAAAACTACTTGGTTTCGCGGTGCAGGGTGCGCTTGCGTTCGTGGGGGCAGAACTTCACGATTTCGATGCGCTCGGTCATCGTGCGCTTGTTGCGTGTGGTCGTGTAGTTGCGGCGCTTGCACTCGGTACAGGTCAAAATGGCTAATTCTCTGGGCATTTTTCGCCTCTTCTCGTTTGTGCCGAAAAAGCGGCTGCCGGAGCGATTGGGGCTCCGGCAGCCCTTTGTTCACAGGAAGGCTGGTTACTTGGTGATCTTGGAGATCGTGCCGGCGCCGACGGTGCGGCCGCCTTCACGGATGGCGAAGCGCATCTTTTCTTCCAGGGCCACAGGGGCGATGAGCTCGACGTCGATCGAGATGTTGTCGCCGGGCATGACCATTTCGGTGCCTTCGGGGAGGGTGATGTCGCCGGTTACGTCGGTCGTGCGGATGTAGAACTGAGGGCGGTAACCTTTGAAGAACGGGGTGTGGCGGCCGCCTTCATCCTTGGTGAGGACGTAGACTTCACCGGAGAAGTTGGTGCGGGGCTGCATGGAGCCGGCCTTGGCGAGAACCTGGCCGCGTTCCACGTCTTCCTTCTTGGTGCCGCGCAGGAGGCAGCCGACGTTGTCGCCGGCCTGACCCTGGTCAAGGAGCTTGCGGAACATTTCCACGCCGGTGACGGTGGTCTTGGCGGTGGGGCGGAGGCCGACGATTTCAACTTCTTCGCCGACTTTGACGAGGCCGCGCTCGATACGACCGGTCACGACGGTGCCGCGGCCTTCGATGGAGAACACGTCTTCGATGGGCATGAGGAAGGCCTGGTCAAGAACGCGGACGGGGGCGGGGATGTAGGTGTCGAGGGCGTTCATGAGGTCGGTGATGCACTGGCAGGCGGGATCGTCGCCGCTGGTGGTCTGGGTGGCGGGATAGGCGGCGCCGCGGATGATGGGGGTGTCGTCGCCGGGATAGTTGTATTTGTCGAGCAGCTCGCGGATTTCCATTTCCACGAGGTCAAGCAGCTCGGGATCGTCGACGAGGTCAACCTTGTTGAGGAAGACGACGATTTTGGGCACGCCGACCTGGCGGGCGAGAAGGATGTGCTCGCGGGTCTGGGGCATGGGGCCGTCGGCGGCGGAGACCACGAGGATGGCGCCGTCCATCTGAGCCGCGCCGGTGATCATGTTCTTCACATAGTCGGCGTGGCCGGGGCAGTCGACGTGGGCATAGTGGCGGGTGGGGGTGCTGTACTCGACGTGCGAGGTCGCAATCGTCAAAATCTTGGTGGCGTCGCGGCGGCCGGCGGATTCGGAGGCTTTGGCGACTTCGTCATACTTGATTTCAGTGGCGAGGCCTTTGAGGGCCTGGACGTGGGTGATGGCAGCTGTGAGAGTGGTTTTGCCGTGGTCGACGTGGCCGATGGTGCCGACGTTGACGTGCTCTTTACCGCCGCGATCAAAAGTTTCTTTTGCCATTTTCTTAAACTCCTGTGAACGTTGAACTCTACCGAAACAATCAGGAAATGGAGCCTACGAGCGGGATCGAACCGCTGACCTCGTCCTTACCAAGGACGTGCTCTGCCAACTGAGCTACGCAGGCCTTAACCCCGAAAAGCAACGCCTCACGGGCTTCCCCTTCGATTCATGTCTTCCAAAACCTGACAAGGGTTGAAAGTACCCGGAGACGATATCACATCCCGGGAGCGGCGTCAATGCCTTTTGCATACGACTCCCGCAAAACCGATGGGCACGCTTTCCTTTTCGTTTGCCCGGACCCGTCAACAGGACGCATCACGCAAACCACATCTCCAGTCAGGCGAAACGGCCACCTATTGAAGCAGAAACGGGAAACGTTTTCAAGTATAACTTTCAAAATTTTTCACAAAAAGGAATAACCCGTTGAAAACAAACGGCGAAAAGGGGTTCTGCGCTCAGGTCTCTATTGGGCGGCGGCGGGTGAGGCCGTAGTAGGCTAAAATCAGGAAGGCGCCAACGCCCACGGATCCGAGCATCTGGAGGTATCTTTTTTCGTCGGAGATTATTTTTTCTCCGGGATTGGCGGGCACGCCGGGGGTCTCGTAATACGAGGAGAGCGATTCCATATCGGGGCCGGTCATGATAAACTGGGCGCGGTAACGCGGCAGATAGGGGGCCTCGGTGTCGACCGGCAAGAGCAGGGTGCGCGATTCGACTGTGCCCGGCAGGCCGGAGGCGGCTTCCCGGAAAAGGGTCAAAAGGGAGGCGCCGGCAAACGCGGCCTGACCGGCCTGCGGCCAGGCGGCTGTGGAGTAGAGCGCGAATTCGGGCGCGACGACGGGTTCATCGCTGTAAAACGCCTGCGCCTGCGCCGCGCCGATCCATGCCATGCCTATCGCCAAAAGAAGGAAACCCTTCATTTCTGTGCCTTTCCCAATCTTGCGACGGATTGGTTTATTCGTGTGTGCGGGTAGTATAGCGAATCGGCATACCCGAGTCAACCGCTTAACGATTTTGGGTGCTTTTCGGGGCTTGAGCAGTGTGCCTGCGCGGGAAACTCAGTTTTTTAATTGACCTCCCGTCTAAAAAAGGCTATCATGCGGTCAAATGATTTAATTGGCAAAGATGATGAGTATGCTGACGTTGCGCCCTGAAAAACCCGTTGATTACCGTGCCGTGGAAACGCTGACCCGCGAAGCCTTCCGTCGCGCCGGGAGTGAACCGTGCGATCAGCACCTTCTTGTGAGGAAGATGCGGCAGGTTCCCGCCTTCATCCCCGAGCTCGCCATTGTGGCCGAGGTCGAGGGGCGCATCGCGGGGCACATCGCCTACACCCGCAGCACCGTCGTCAGCCCCGGGGGCAGGGTCGCCTGGTCGCTCACCTTCGGTCCTCTCAGCGTGAAACCTGAATTTCAGGGGCGGGGCATCGGGGCCGCGCTTGTGGATTACTCGCTGCGAAAAGCCCGGGCCTTTGGGTATCTCGCCGTGGTGATTCTCGGCGACCCCCGCTACTTCTCGCGCTTCGGTTTCCGCCCTGCCGCCAGCTTCGGGCTCACGCTCCCCGGCGGCATGATTCTCGATGCCTTGATGGTGCTTGAGCTTCAGCCTGCGGCGCTTGAGGATATCTGCGGCCATTTCTTCTACGACGCCGTCTTCGAAGATCTTCCGCCCGATGAGGTCGCCGTGCTCAATGCGGAGCTGGGTTCGGAATAGGCCTGCCTAGAGCATGTTTCGAATGAGATTTCCGGATTTTGCGAAGGTGAATTTTGGTTTTGACAAACGCTTGAGGTGAGCCGTAGCAACGCTACGGCGATCTGAAAGGGTGAAGTTCAAAAACAAAAAGCACCGAGAAAAAGCGGAA
>JAVBLT010000035.1:0-40875 GCA_031553315.1 Kiritimatiellia bacterium | reverse complement strand
GTTGCGCCGGTGAAGAAGGGGTCGGCTTTGAGGGCGGCGTAGGTTTGGGCGGTGGTGTTGCCGTCGGCAGTGAGAGGGAAGGCGGGGCCGCGATACATGATCTGGCGGGTGGCGAGGGGGGCTTTGCCTTCGCGCCGGGCGGCTTCGCTGATGTAGCCGCCGACGCGGGCAAGGAGGGTTTGGCGCGGCCAGTCGATGTGCAGGTCGATGACGCGCCAGTAGGCGGCGGTGGCGCCGGAGGGTTGTTCGATGGGTTTGACGAGGGCCATTTCGGGGATTCCTTTGGTGGAGGTTAACGGGGTGTGGCGGTGAGAAAGTAGCTTGAGCCGTTGGGGAGGCTGGCGACCAGCTCGCCGTCGATAAACTCGATGACGGCGGTGTCTGCGCGGCGGAGGATCTGGTTGTCGGAATAGCGGGAGAATGAGTATTCGGTTCCATCGCGCGGAAGGAGGATTTTTTCTTTGCCGTAGGTCGTGAGGGGGTCGCCCCAGTCCATGAAGGTCAGGCTGCCGCTGTCGATGGTGAAGCCGACGCCGTCGCCGTCGAGCGCGACAAGAGTGCGGCCGGGCAGCGCGAGGTCGCCGTTGACGGTGAGGGTGCCTTCAATGACGGGGTCGGCGGGGAGGCTCGCTTCGGCGCCCGCCGGGCCCTGCGGGCCAGGTTCGCCCTTCGGCCCCGTTTCGCCCTGCAGGCCGGTTTCCCCGGGCGGCCCCGCTTCGCCGGGGTCGCCTTTCTCGCCCTGCGGGCCGGGAGGGCCGGGCTCGCCGGGATCACCCTTCTCACCTTGCGGGCCTTGAAGGCCGCCGCCGAGCTCGCGCAGGGGAAGATGGGCGGTCGCGTCGGAATCGTGCTTCTTCACAGCGGCGGCAATCATATCCGCCGTGCGGCGCTGGGTGCCGTCGGGGTAAAATTCGTTGGTGTTTTCGCGGTCGTCGTTGCTCATGGGGTGTTCGCTCCTTTCAGGCGCTCACGGTGGACGGTTCACAGTTGACGGTGGACGGTGGCAGAGGGGGCGCGGCCCCCGCGTTTGACCTCACGGTCACGCTCCCCCGGCAACATAAATTCGGGGTAGCGAGCCATCGGCGAAGTGTGGGGCAGAGCCCCAAACCATCACCGTCCACCGTCAACTGTCCACCGTTCACCATTTCATTTCCTTTACTGCATGGATGGCACGCCTTCGACGCCTGTGCGGCCGGTCTCGGCGTTGGCGCCGAATTGTTCGCTCTGCTGGCGAAGCGCCTGTACCCACGCCTGAAGCATCTGCATCCGGTCGGGGGTGATGTCGGCAAAGGCGTTGGGGTTGTTCGCCTGAAGCTCTTCGTAGAAGTCGAGGCGGGCGGCATAGTTCCACTGGCCGGCCGTGTTCATGCGCGGCATGATGCCGGATTTGATTTTGATGAAATTCTGCTCTTCGTCGGAGCGTTCCTGCTCGGCGAGCTGTTCCGGCTGGCGCAGGCTTTCCTCGGAGATATCGGGGAAGAGGCGGCGCAGCACGAGGCGCACCACGGGGCCGGTATCGATTTCCTGCTTCCGGTCGATGCTCATCAGCACGCTGGAAAACGCGGTGACCTTTTTGATCAGCTCGGAGGCGTCGAGATCTTCAAGGGAAAGCTTCAGGCGCAGCGAGAAGTTTCCGGCGATGCTCTGGCGGTTGGAAATGGTGCTTTCGTTGGTATTGGTGACGGCGGCGAGCATCTCGTCGCTGCCGCATTCCTGCGCGGTCTGGAGGAGGGCTTCGAGCGCTTCGCGGTATTGCGCGAGCCACCAGTTGACGCCCGATGTGCGCTGCGACTGGATCACGCTCGGGTCGCTGTTTTTAGTGGCGATGCCGAAATAATCGAGCGTTTCGTTGAGAATCCGCTCGGCCTCGGCGTTGCCGGCCGCGGGATAGGCCGGGGGCTGCATGAAGGCGAGTTCGTCCTGCCGGCCCATGGAAATGATGTTGAGCGGTTCGAGCATCACGTTGCGGAGGCTGGAACCTTTGCTTTTGATGGGCGGCAGCGCGCCGATGATGGCGTTGTTGGCCGAGGCGTCGCGCAGGGTCTTGACAATGCCCTGCGCCGGGGCGGCCAGCTCGGCCACGCCGCGCGCATCGATGAGGTTGTCGGAGGCCACTTCGCGGGTGAAGAGCACGGCCGGCCAACGCCCTTTTCGCCCGCGCACCAGCTCCTTGCCGCACGCGGTGAGGTTGCCGGCGCCGAAGACGGTGAGATACCGCGCCGTGGCGCCGGTGTCGAGCGTATCGACGGTATAGGCCCACACGAGGTTATACAACCCCTTGCGGTCATCGTAGCTGGGGCTGCTGTTGTCATTGAAGACGATGGCCGATTCGTGCTGAAGCACCTCTTCCACGAAAGCTTCATCCCAATCGAGCGTTTCGACGCGGGAGCGCAGCTCGGCTTCCGTGACCCATTCGCCCCGGAACCACGGGGAGGCGAAGTCGAAATCCACGCAGTTTTCGGGAAGCACGAAATCGTCGCCGTAACGCAGGGCTTTGACCACGGGGCCTTCGTCGGTTTCGACCACGGCGGAGAAGGCGCATTCGCCCTCTTCCGCGAGCGCCTTGACAATCTGCCGCGCTTTCTTCGGCTCGACCTTGAAAAGCTTCGCCACCTTTTCTTCGATGGCGGCGGTATCGCCGCGCTTCAGCCGTACCTGGAAATCCTGATTGAGCGCAGCATCGTCTTGGTTGATCAGCAGAGAGAGTTCATCGGCGGTGAGTTCGCGGATTCCCAGAATATCGGCCTTGCGCCAGCCCACGTGCATCATGCCGATAGCCGGGGTATCGGCGATCATGTAATGGCAGAGCGCGCGCAACTGGCGCGGCCAGTTGGCGCCCTGCTTGTCGATGAGCCAGCGCAGCAGCACGGTGAGGTTCCGCGCAAGCTGCTGGCCGCCGGAACCGTTGGCGCAGACGATCTCCACATCGGCCTCTTCGGCGGTGTTGATGAGCAGATCCGTCAGCACGCCCAACACGCGTTCGGCGAGCCGCACGCGCTGGTCGGAAGCGCCGTTGAAGGGGAAAGGGTCGTCGCTTTGCGTTTTGGCGAGAATAAGGCCGTCGAGGTTGCCGTTTTCGGTTTCGCACAACAGCCGTTCCTGCGCCTCGCGGCGGTTGGCGTAATACTCCCGGGCGCGGCCATCCCATTCGGAAAGACGGTCTTTCAGCTCGGCGAGCTCTTCAGCGGAAACGGGTTCACGGATACCGATTTGCTTCACGGGGGTTCGTTCCTTTCAGTCACTCACGGTGGAAGGTGGAGGGTGAAAAGTGGAAGGCGATACCCTCAACCCTCCACCTTTCACCCTCCACAGGCGGCTTACGCCGCCGCGTGAACCACGCGGAACTGCCCCATCGGGTTCAGGCACTGCAAGCGTAAAATGCTTTGGAAGAAGCCGCGAGGGCCGCCGCCATCGTCCTTCTGGTCGATGTGGGTCATTTCCTCAAGGAACTGCAAGCGCCACATGCTCGGGTCGATGAAGGCCCCGGAGAGGTGCGAGGCGTCGGTCGGCAGGAAGCCGCTGGCTTTGTCGGTGTTCACGTTGGTCGAAACCACCGTCCGCACGATGCCGCCGTCGTACTGGAAGGTATCGACCACGAGCTTGATTTCGGAGGCGTTGGCCGGCGCGGTGCGCACCAAGGTATCGCGCATGCTCTGCGTGACCGGAACCTGCGCGTAAAAATTGCTCATGATTTCCTTGAGGCCCAGCCCCACGTAGCCGATGAGCGAAACCTGACCGTTGATCTGGCGGTAGGCTTTGGAGATCAGCGCCTTTAGGTCGGCCTCGGTGAAGGTTTTCACGTCGCCCTTGAATTCATCCGCCGGCCGCAGCGCGGTGGGGATCGGGTGAACGGCGTGGGCCGCCTTGTCGAGCCAGCTCATCATGCCGCGCGTTTTGGTCACGGTATCGGCCGCCACCTTCTCGACCACCTCCTGATCGGAAAGCAGCATGCGCTCGATGGAGAGAATCAAATTGCGGGAATCCTGCGCCTTCGCCTTCGCGGCGCTGACGCCGACGCTTTTCTCGGTGACGCTCGGCATGAGGTTCGATTCGCGGGTGACCTTCCACCCCTTTGAACGCGCAATCTGGAGCGAGCCCTTGAGCAGGAAGCCCACGTCCACATTGTAGCCGTCGGTCTTGTCCTGACCTTCCTTGATGGCCGGATCGTGCGAAGAGGGGAAGGGTTCGATTTCCCATTCGCCGTTCCAGTCCTTCGGCCGCTCGCCGCGCTTGAGCGACGGAATCAGTTGAACCTGATCCGCCATGGAGCGGGTAACCGCATCAAACGCATCCTGCTTGCGCAGAACTTTATTCACGGTGTATAACTCTGCCATACCTCTGTTCCTTTCCTCGGCGCGGCGAAACGGCCGGCCGGTTTATCCATTTTCTTCAAAATAATTCGCCAGCGTTTCGGCGTCGCTCACCGAAGCGGGGTCGATGCCGCCGCCGTTTCTGGATTTGGGCGGCTTGCGCTCCGAAGAGGGATTGGAGGGCGCCTTGGGCGGATTGCCCTTTTTCTCCTTCTTCCCCGCGTCCGGATCCTCATCCGTTTTGGCGGCCTTTTGTCCGGGCTTCCACCCGGCCTTCTCCGCCTGAAGCCCCAGCTCAAACACCCGTTTGGCCCGGTCTTGAAGCGTTTTGCGTGCGGAACCGAATTTTTCCTTCAGGTCTTCGGCCTTTTCGAGCCATTCATCAAGCCGCGCCTGCACCGCACCGCGGGAAACCTCCTTCTCGCCAAGGGTGAACTCGGTCGAATCGGGATTGTTCCGCAGCAGCGAGCGAAACGCCCTGACCTGCGCCTCGGCATCGGCCAGATCCGTCAGCCCCTTGGCATCGGCCTTGGAAACGAGCGAGGGCAGAACCCCCGTCTTTTCGGCAGCCTTGATGAACAGGTCGGGCGCGGCATCGCCAAAGCGCTCCTTCAGCTCGCTCAATTCCTTTTGGGACTCGGCGAGCTTTTCTTCGGCTTCCTTGCGTTTGGCCGTCAACGCCTTGATGCGCTGCTGCGCACGCGAGCCTCCGTCTGGCTTGTCATCCTCCTGCGAACCGCCACCGGGATCGTCATCACCATCGGGATCCGCATCGGAGCCATCCCCATCGGGATCCCCTTCGGTCGGGCCAAGCTTCAGATCATCATCGCCAGCCGGGTTCGCATTCACATCTTCTTCACTCATGGATTTGCTCCCACGTTAAGCGCCGCGCAGAAAGTTTCGGCTGTCACGGTTGCGCGTTTCCCGTGTTTCCGTGCTAAAATCAAAACAGAAAACCTCACATTTTTCAACGCCGCCCCGCCATTTGCCTCCTTTTCATGCTTACGTAAGCATTTATGTTTTACTTTGCCGAGATTGCTTTGTACAATTCAAGTTAAGTTTTAAAGGATAACAAATCATGGCTATTATTGGATTGACAATTTTTATAGGATCTCCTTTCGGCCTTGAGCAGGAGCGTAGGGCAATTGATGCCGCTATTGCGAAAAAAACTTTTGAGTTCCAAGAGTTTAATGTTGCCTTTCATGCAGTAAAATGGGAGACGGTTGGGCGAGGGCCAGGGGCTCCACAACCACAAATCAATGAAAGATTGAAAAACTGTGATTTTGCAATCTTTGTGTTTCATACGCATATGGGGTCACCTTCAAAAAATGAAAGTTATATTTCGCCAACTGATGAAGAGTATTGTCTTTGTATGAAGTGTCATGAACAAAAATCAATGAAAGATGTTGCAATCTTTTTTAAAAAGGTTGCCGAGGAGCAGGAAAATGACCCAGGACCCGAATTAAAAAAACTTATTGCATTTAGAACATCGGTTCAATCTGAAAAACCACACTTCTATTACACTTTTTCAACTGACAATGATTTCAATCAGCAAATCGAAAGGTGTCTGAATACTTGGGCTGTAAAATTTCTGATGAATAAAGCTTCAGCCCTTCTTTCCTCTAAATCAACTAGTCCTCATTTATCGGACATTGATCCTTCAAATTTAATTCCTAAAGAACTTTCTCCTGAAATCAGATTTAAGGTGCAAGAAGCGTGGTGTTTTGCAGATAGCGGTAATTTGCCTAAAGCTGAATCTCAACTTCTCACTCTTGCAGCGATGCATGGATCATCTGAGTTACAACTTGAAATCAGTTCGTTTTATCGTCGGCTTGGTAACATTGATAAGGCTTTAGATTTTGCAATCAGTGCACAACACCTTGCGCGGACAGAAGGGGATAAACTTTCGCTGGCATGTTCTCATTCTCTTATAGGCAGTATTCAGGCATTGCACGGCGAAATGGATGCCGCACAAGCAAGTTATGAAAAAGCGTTAAGCATTTATAACACGGAAAAACACAAGATTGGAGAAGCCGCAATTTATGGATATCTTGGAATCCTTTTTTCCGATAGGTGTAATTTTAATGAAGCAATGAAAATGCACAGTAAAGCATTAGCCGCTTTATTCAACCTTAAAAATCCTTTTGGAATGGCTATATGTGCAGGTAATATTGGACTTACGTTTCTGAAGGTCAACGTCTTGGATGGAGCAGAAGAAATGTTTCAAGAAGCGTTAAGGATTTTCAAAGCACTTGATGAAAAAGAAAATGCAGCCGCAACTTATGGTAATCTCGCAAGCGTATATTTACACCAGAACAAATTAGACGAAGCAATGGAAATGTATCAAGAGGCGTTGGCCATTTCAAAAAGAATGGAAAACAGAGAACATCTTGCAAATGGATACGGGAATATTGGTAATGTGTTTTGCATGCAATTCGATTTCAAGCACGCAATAGAAATGTATCGAAAGGCGTTAGATATTGATCGTGAAATTGATGCAAAACGTAGCATCGCTGATGACTGTACAAGTCTTGCCTCTGCTCTTTTAAAACAAGGTGATAGTGAAAAAAGAAAAGAACTGTTTTTTGAAGCAGAAACGTTATTGCTTGAAGCAGAGAGATTGTTCAAAACTCTTGGTGCAAAGGACGGATTGGCGAAGGTCTATATGAATCTGTATACCTTTTTTCATTTGACAGATGGTACAGATAAAACTGAAAAAATGTATCAAACTGCATATACATTTTCAAAAGAAGCAAACATAGGAAAACTCTTAGAAGATCTTGAAAAACTAAAAAAATATTTTGAAAATGAGTCAGCGCTTGTAAAAATTTCTTCCTCCAGCTCCCATACGGAGGCGTTTGAAGATTTCGAAAGCAGTGAGGAGGCGGGAGCCGAAACGGTTATCGAAGCGCGGATCCGGCCCATCATCAAGGCAACCGGATTGCAGAAGATAGCGGAGGCTGTCGATGGCTTCCTTACACGCGCCATTCTGACCATCGCGCCCGGTGTAGTGGATGAGGGCGAAGAGGGTATTGAGACAATCGCAACTGATGAAGAGGCGAGGTGACGTGCCGTCTCGGGCATAGAGCAGGGTATTGATGAGTTCTTCGCCGCTGCCGCTGGCCGGCTCAAAACCGTCGGCGATCCCATCACTTGCAAAAACAAAGGCGACCCTCCGAATAAACGGAGAGTCGCCTTTTGAACACTCTTTACGCCTTGCGGTGATCTATATGCCGCCTTCTGTCTGAATCACCTCCCATCCTTCAAGCAGCATCGGGATGTACCAGTACTCTTCCAGCGTATGCGCCACAAAGCTGGCTCTTTCCTGAGTAGGATACCAATCCAGTATCTCTGGGACGATGCCATCTCGATCCCAATTCCAGTGCTCGGTGGCCTTGACCTTTTCTTTTGCGTGGTACTCGCGCCATCGCTCCACTGGCTCTTTGCTGACGCCGATATAGATTTGCTTCTTGGCGTGATTCCAAAGTAAATACACGCAGCGCCGCTTTTGCCTTGAGCGTGTGACGAAGGATTGGAGGGTAGGAAACGGATAGCTTGGCTCTGCCATGGGTTGTGTCTCTTTCTCTTTGCCCCTTCTTTGAGGGGGAGCCTCTCCCGCTTGAATGCGGAAGCCGGGCGGGTTTTTAAAATTGCCTGAGGCGTGGCACCACCCACGCAATCTATTGCTCAAGCATTTTGTATTGTACATGAAACGATGCCCGCTATCAACAGGTTCACCATGAGGAGAAAAAGTTTTACGAGGGCATAAAGGCGGCTCTTCGAAAATCGATTAGCCGCCCTCCCTGCGCTTAGACCACCGTCCAACCAGAGAATGAACAGGAAATTCCCTGCTTAATCACATCCGAGTAGACCTTTGCAATCGTCGCACCTGTAGCGTAGTTGAGGTATCGCCCGGGAAAAACTTCCCACGTAATATCATCCACTGACCAAACCCATGTTGACTTGATCTGCGCCGAGATGTTATTTTGCCAATTTGTCAGCGTCCAAGATGAGGTTGCAATGCTGCTTATGTGGTAGTGCAGCTCTTTACGGGTATGGTTTTGGATGAGCCAAAGGCGGTAATTCATAGCGGAATCCTTTCGTTAAGTCTGTGGCATCTTTACCCAGACAGGTGAGTGGCACAAGAAGCGGCGAATCGCCTAAAACCCCTTGATCGTCAGATAGTATATCAAAAATTCCGATGAAATGTCAATAGGAAAACAATCCGTGATTTGCAATAATAGATGCAACATCTATCCAAAGGAGGTTTCAGGGAGGATGAAGGCCGAGAAGCGTCTTGAAAAGCTGACCAGCGGTTGGGTCGATGGCTTGATAGACGATGCGACCTTCCGCGCCCGCGCCGCCGAGCAGCGCCTGAATTATTTGAACTCAAGCAACCCCAATATCTACAATATACTTATTCAAAAAAGAGGGGGTTTGTTCGAGGATGGTCGGAGCGGAGGGATTTGAACCCTCGACCTTTTGGTCCCGAACCAAACGCGCTACCAGGCTGCGCTACGCTCCGAAAAGAAAACGGGTGTACTCTACTCCATTGCGGGAAAAAACTCAAGGCAAAAAGAAAAAAAGCCGTTTTCATGTGCATTGGGCTTGCTTTTCACGTTGCGTGAAACGGTGCCTTTTGAGGCGCCGTTTTTTATAGTTCATGGTATTCCTGGAGGGAACGGAGGGCGGGGGGGGGGGCCTGGAGGGCGATGAGGGCGGCGGAGAGGGCGCTGAGGGTGGTGGTGACGGGGATGGCGGAGGCGACGGCGGCGGTGCGCATGCGTAGTTCGTCGACCATGGCTTGGGGGCCGGTTTCGGGGGTGTTGATGATCCAGTGAATGGTGCCTTCGGTGATGAAGTCGAGCAGGTTGGGGCGGCCGAGGTGGATGCGGTAGGCGGCGCGGCTGGGGATGCCGTGGTCGTAGAGGAAGGTGGCGGTGCCGCGGGTGCAGGTGAGGGTGAAGCCGTGGGCGAGGAGGCGGCGGATGAGGGGGAGGGCGGGGGATTTGTCGGCCGCGCGCAGGGAGAGGAAGATGCCGCCGGTGGGGGGGATGGCGTTGCCGGCGGCGGTCTGGGCTTTGAGGTAGGCGGCGCCGGGGGAGGTGTCGATGCCCATGACTTCGCCGGTGGATTTCATTTCGGGGCTGAGGGCGATGTCGGCGCCGGGGAATTTGGCGAAGGGGAAGACGGCTTCTTTGAAGGCGGTGTAGGGGAGGGCGGGGCGGGGGGGGAGGCTGAGGGGGTGGCCGAGCATGGCGAGGGCGGCGTGTTTGGCGAAGGGGATGCCGGTGGCTTTGGAGGCGAAGGGGATGGTGCGGGCGGCGCGGGGGTTGACTTCGAGGATGTGGACGGTGTGGCCTTTGACGGCAAATTGGATGTTGCCCAGGCCGCAGACGCGGAGGGCTTTGGAGAGGGTGTGGGTTTGGTCGCGGAGGGTTTGGAGGATGGGGGGGGGGAGGGTGCGGGGGGGGATGGAGCAGGCGGAGTCGCCGGAGTGGATGCCGGCGGGTTCGATGTGTTCCATGATGGCGGCGATGCGGGTCTGGGTGCCGTCGGAAATAAAGTCGACGTCGACCTCGGTGGCGTGTTCGAGGAAGCTGTCGATGAGTACGGGGTTGCCTTGGGCGGCGGCGAAGGCGTCGGCGGCGAAGCGGCGGAGGTATTCTTCTTTGTAGGCGATGACCATGGCGCGGCCGCCGAGGACGAAGGAGGGGCGAAGCAGCACGGGGTAGCCGATGCGGGCGGCGGTTTCGACGGCTTCTTCGAGGGTGCGGGCGGTGCCGCCGGGGGGTTGTTGCAACCCGAGGTTTTGGGCGAGGGTGTGGAAGGTGTCGCGGTCTTCGGCGAGGGCGATGGATTCGGGTTGGGTGCCGAGGATGGTGCAGCCGGCGTCTTTGAGCTGTTGGGCGAGGTTGAGGGGGGTCTGGCCGCCGAGCTGGATGATGGCGCCGATGCAGTTTTCGCGGCGGTAGATGGGGAGGAGGTCTTCGAGGGTGAGGGGCTCGAAGTAGAGGGTGTGGGAGGTGTCGTAGTCGGTGGAGACGGTTTCTGGGTTGGAGTTGACCATGACGGTGCGGTAGCCGGCTTCGCGCAGGGCGAAGGCGGCGTGTACGCAGCAGTAGTCGAACTCGATTCCCTGGCCGATGCGGTTGGGGCCGCCGCCGATGATCATGACGCTTTTGGAGCCGAGGGGGATGGCGGGTGGTTCGCCGGCGATGCCGTAGGAGGAGTAGTAGTAGGGGGTTTGGGCGGCGAATTCGCCGGCGCAGGTGTCGACGCGGCTGTAGGCGGGGGTGATGCCGCGGTGTTCGCGGTAGAGGCGGATTTCGGTCTCGGTGAGGTTGAGGCGGCGGGCGATCTGGCGGTCGGAGAAGCCGTTTTGCTTGGCTTGGTGGATGGCTTGGGGGTCGAGGGCGATGTGGTTTTGGCTTTGGATGATTTCGCGGAGGTGGTTGAGGAAGTAGGGGTCGATGGCGGTGAGGGTGTGGAGGGTTTCGAGGGTGTAGCCGCGGGTGATGGCTTCGAGGATGAGGGTGAGGCGGCCGGGGTGGGGGCGGGTGAGGCCGGCGTGGGTGAAGGGGGTGGCGTGGGGGGGTGTTTCGAGTGAGCGGAGGGCTTTTTGGAGGGCTTGGCGGAAGGTGCGGGCGATGCTCATGGCTTCGCCGACGGATTTCATCTGGGTGCCGAGGGTGTCGTCGGCGCCGGGGAATTTTTCGAAGGCGAAGCGGGGGGCTTTGACGACGATGTAGTCGAGCGCGGGTTCGAAGCAGGCGGGGGTGGTGCGGGTGATGTCGTTGCAGAGTTCGTCGAGGGTGTAGCCGATGGCGAGGAGGGTGGCGATTTTGGCGATGGGGAAGCCGGTGGCTTTGGAGGCGAGCGCGCTGGAGCGGGAGACGCGGGGGTTCATTTCGATGATGATTTGGCGGCCGTCGGCGGGGTTGACGGCCCACTGGACGTTGGCTCCGCCGGTTTCCACGCCGATGGCGCGGAGCACGCGGATGGAGTTGTCGCGCATGAGCTGGTAGTCGCGGTCGCTTAGGGTCTGCGCGGGGGCCACGGTGATGGAGTCGCCGGTGTGCACGCCCATGGGGTCGATGTTTTCGATGGAGCAGACGATGACGCAGGTGTCGGTGTGGTCGCGGATCACTTCGAGCTCGAATTCTTTCCAGCCGAGGAGCGATTCTTCGACGAGTACTTCTGTGTTGCGGCTGGCGGCGAGGCCGCTGAGCACGATGGTCTCGAATTCTTCCGGATCGCGCGCGATGCCTCCTCCGGTGCCGCCGAGGGTGAAGCCGGGGCGGATCACGAGCGGCCATGAGCCGATTTCCCGGGCGGCGGCGCGGGCTTCTTCGAGGGTGTGGGCGGAGGCGGAGCGGGGAAGCTCGAGGCCGATGCCTTGCATGGCTTTTTTGAACTGTCGGCGGTCTTCGGCTCGGGCGATGGCTTGGGCGCTGGCGCCGATGAGCTGTACGCCGAAGCGTTGGAGGGTGCCGTTTTCGTGGAGCTCGGTGGCGAGGTTGAGGGCGGTTTGCCCGCCGAGGGTGGGGAGGATGGCGTCGGGGCGTTCGCGGGCGATGATCTGTTCGAGCACGGGTGCGGTGAGGGGCTCGATGTAGGTGCGGTCGGCGAATTCGGGGTCGGTCATGATGCTGGCGGGGTTTGAGTTGACGAGGACTACGCGGTAGCCTTCGTTGCGGAGGGCTTTGCAGGCCTGAACGCCGGAATAGTCGAATTCGCATCCCTGGCCGATGGTGATGGGGCCCGATCCGATGAGGAGGATGGTGCTGAGGTCAGTGCGCTTTGGCATGGGGTGTTCCTTTCAAGGCGGCTTCAATCAATCCGGTAAAGAGGGGGTGGGGGGTGGTGACGTGGGTCTGGAATTCGGGGTGGAACTGGCAGCCGATGTAGAAGGGGTGGCCGGGGAGCTCGATGATTTCAACGAGGGTTTCGTCGGGGGAGGTTCCGCTGACGCGCAGGCCGGCGGCTTCGAGGTCTTCGCGGTAGAGGGTGTTGAATTCGTAGCGGTGGCGGTGGCGTTCGCTGATGTGTGGCGCGGGGTAGAGGGCTTGGGCGCGGCTGCCGGGGCGCAGGGCGCAGGGGAAGGAGCCCAGGCGCATGGTGCCGCCTTTGGCGCTGAGGCCGCGCTGGCCGGGGAGGAGGTCGATGACGGGGTGGGGGGTGGCGGGGTCGGTTTCGGTGGTGTTGGCGTGGGCAAAGCCGGGGATGGTTCGGGCGTATTCGATGACCATGCATTGCATGCCCAGGCAGATGCCCAGCAGCGGAATGCCGCGGGTGCGGGCGATGCGGGCGGCGTTGATTTTGCCTTCCACGCCGCGGGTGCCGAAGCCGCCGGGAATGAGGAGGGCGTGGTAGGGGGTGAGGTCGGGGGGGAGGGGTTCGGCGGCGGGAATGGTGAGGTCGGGGTGGCCGCTGCGGGGGGCGGCGGCGTGGCGGAGGGCTTCGCAGATGCTTTTGTAGGCGTCGGGGCAGGCGGTGTATTTGGCGATGAGCGCGATGCGGCAGCGGCGGCGGGGGCGGGTGGCGCGGCGGACGTAGGCCCGGAGCGCGCCGAGGTCTGCCCGGGGGGCGCGCAGGCCCAGGAGGGTGAGGGTGTGGCGGTCGAGGCCGGCTTTGGCGAGGTGGAGGGGCACTTCGTAGATGGTGTGGCGCACGTCGAGCTCGGGGATGACGCGGGGTTGCGGCACGTTGCAGAAGAGGGCTGTTTTGGCGAGGGCCGCGGCCGGTACCGGCGCTTCGCTGCGGCAGATGAGGATGTCGGGCACGATGCCGATGGCGCGGAGGATGCCGACCGATTGCTGGGTGGGTTTGGTTTTGAGCTCGCCGGCGGCTTTGAGGTAGGGCAGGAGGGTGACGTGGACGAAGAGGACGCGCCGGGGGCCGAGCTCGTGGCGGAGCTGGCGGGCGGCTTCGAGGAAGGGGAGCGATTCGATGTCGCCGGCGGTTCCGCCGATTTCGACGAGGGCGATGTCGGGCTCGCCTTCGGCGGCGGCGCGGATGGCGCTTTTGATTTCATCGGTGATGTGCGGGATGACCTGCACGGTGGCGCCCAGGTAGCCGCCGGCGCGCTCGCGTTCGATGACGGCGCGGTAGATGCGCCCTGAGGTGAAGTTGCTGGCGCGGGTGCAGCCGGTGCCGGTGAAGCGCTCGTAGTGGCCGAGGTCGAGGTCGGTTTCGGCGCCGTCGGCGGTTACGAAGACTTCGCCGTGCTGGTGGGGCGACATTGTGCCGGGGTCGACGTTGAGGTACGGGTCGAGCTTTTGCATGGCCACGCTGAGCCCGCGTGCCTTGAGCAGCAGCGCAAGCGAGGCGGCGGTGATGCCTTTGCCCAGGCTCGAGACCACGCCGCCGGTGATGAAGATAAAGGCTGTTTTGCTGTTCATCGGGCTCCTTCCAGCATCCGCCGGAAACGGGTGAAGAGGTGGTGGGAATCGTGCGGGCCGGGGGCGGCTTCGGGGTGAAACTGCACGCCGAAGCAGGGCAGCTCGCGGTGGCGGAAGCCTTCTACGGTCAGGTCGTTGAGGTTGGTGTGGGTGATTTCGAGCTCGGCGGGGAAGGTTTCGGCGAGGAGGGAGAAGGTGTGGTTCTGGCTGGTGATTTCCACTGTTCCGGCGGTGTGGTCTTTCACGGGGTGGTTGCAGCCGTGGTGGCCGAAGGGCAGGCGGCCGCATTCGGCGCCGTGGGCGAGGCCGAGGATCTGGTGGCCGAGGCAGATGCCCATGAGGGGGAGGCGGCGGCTGAGCTTTCGGGCGGCTTCGATGGCGAAGGGCAGGGCGCGGGGATCGGCGGGGCCGTTGGAGAGGAAGATGCCGCGGGGGCGCAGCGCGAGAGCGTCGGCCACGGGGGTGCGCGCGGGGAGGACGGTGACGCGCAGGCGCTGGGCGGCGAGCTGGCGGAGGATGTTTTGCTTCACGCCGAAATCGTAGAGGGCGATGTGGTAATCGCCGGAATCGTTCCAGGCATACGGGGTTGCGGTGCTGACGCGGGTGGCGTAGTCCTGGCCGCTGAGCCCCGGCCAGGCGCGGGCTTTTTCGATGGCTTCCTCGGGGCTCATCGGGTCGTCGGAGGCGTGGATCCAGGCGCGGAGGGTGCCGTGTTGGCGGAGCTTGAACACAAGGGCGCGGGTATCCACGCCGCTGAGGCAGGGGATGCCGTGGCGGGTGAGGAGGCCGGCGAAGGATTCTTCGGCAAGGTGGCCGGAGGGCGGGTTAAGGTTGGTCACAACCAGGCCGCCGAGGAAAAGCCCGCGCGATTCCATGGCGGCCCGGCAACAGCCGTAGTTGCCCGCTTCGGGGAGGGTGAGCGCCAGGATCTGCCCGGCGTAGGAGGGGTCGCTGGCCATTTCCTGGTAACCGGTCATGCCGGTGTTGAAGACGGTTTCGCCGGGGGCGTCGACCCGGGCGGCGGCGGAGTGGCCGGGAAAGACGGATCCGTCGGCGAGGGCGAGGAAGTGTTTCATATCAGTAGGCCCTTTTGGTGTGTGGGTCGGCGTAATCGGCCAATGCCTGGTTGACGATGCGGTTGCCGCCGGGGGTGGGGTAGTTGCCGGTGAAGTACCAGTCGCCGGTGTGGTTGGGGCAGGCGGCGCGGAGGTCTTCGGGCGTTTGGAAGACAATTTCAAAATCGGTCTCGAAGCCGGGCGGGGTGAGGAGGCGGGCAATTTCCGCGGTGAGCGCCTGGAAGCCGATTCGGGCGTAGAGCGGGGCGGCGCGGTTTTCCATTGCGCGGTCGGGTTTTTTCAAATCGGCCCGGGCGGCGGCCACGGCGTGGTCAAGCGCGCCGGGGGGGAGCAGGTTCACGGCCGCGCGGAAGGCCACGAGCTCGCGGAGGGAGGCCATGTCGATCCCGTAACAATCGGGGTAGCAGACGGGCGGTGCGGTGGAGGCGATGACGATTTTTCGGGGCGCGAGGCGCCGCAGGAGCGGGAGGAGGCACTTGTTGAGGGTGTTGCCGCGCACGATGGAATCGTCGATCAGCACGAGGGTGTCGGCGGGGGCGGTCTGGCCGTAGACGAGGTCATAGAGGTGCATGCCGAGGGTTTGGCGCCCGGCGGCGTTGGCGATGAAGGTGCGGAATTGGGCGTCTTTCACGATGAGCTGGCCGAAACGCGGCGGTCGCAGCTCGGCGAGGAGGCCGTTGAAGGCGGTCAGGGCGGTGTTGGGGATGTAGGAGTAGAAGGCGGTTTCGGGGTCGGGGGCGGCGCGGCGGAGGGCGGGGATCAGGCGGCGGCCCATTTCGCGGCGCTCGGCCTGGATGGCGGCATCGTTGCCGCGGGAGAAGTAGATGCGCTCGAAGACGCAGGCCCGGGTGGGGCGCGGGGTCAGGCAGGGGGTGATCGCCGTGCGGCCGCAGGGGTCGATAACGAGGGCGTGGCCGGGGGGGATCTCCTGTGCCTCGCCGCCTGTGGCGGCCTGGATGGGGGGGCGCTCGGAGGCCACAAGCGTGGCGTCGGGGCCGGTGTGGTAAAAGCCGGTGCGGATGCCGGCGGGGTCGCGCAGGGCGAAGGCGGTGCCGCTGCCGGTCACGCCGCAGATGAGGAAGCCGCCGTCCCACGAACGGGCGGCGAGGGCGAGCAGCTCGGAAAGGGGGCGGTCGGGGTCTTTTTCGAGCTCGTGGCCGATCATGTGCAGGAGGAGGGTTGTATCGGAGGAGGAGGTCAGGTGGTGACCCTGGTCGGCCATGCGGCGGAGGAGGGCGCGGGTGTTGGTGAGGTTGAAGTTGCCGGCGAGGAGGAGGGCGCGGTTGCGGAAGGCGGAGGGCTTGAGCAGGGGGTGGCACTCGTCGGGTGAATGGCCTCCGAAGGTTCCGTAGCGGAGGTGGCCGAGGTAGATTTCGCCGGTGAAGGGGAAGCCGGCGGCGGCCTCGAGCACCTCGGCCAGGGGGTTGCGCCCGTTGGATTTTACGATGGCGGTGTAAGGCGTGCCGGGCTCGGCTTCGCGCCGCCATACGGCGATGCCTGCGCCGTCTTGGCCGCGGTTGTGCTGTTTTTCCATGAGCAGGGAGAGGGTTTGGAGCCCTGCGGGGGAGGGGCGGCGCTGGCGGATGAGGGCCACGCCGCATTCATGTTTGAGTGGGTCGCTCATGGTTAATAAATGAAGAGCATTTCACGGTATTTGGGGAGAGGCCAGGAGGCGTCGTCGGCGAGGAGCTCCCAGGCGTCGACTTCGGTGCGGAGGGCCTGGAGGGCGGCGAGGATGTGTTCGTGCTGCTCGGGGAGGGCGCCTTCGAGGGCGCCGATGGCGGTCTGGAGAGCAACGAGCCGTTTTTCGAGGGTGGCGGCGCGGGGGCTGTTTTTGAGGAAGGCGGCCGTCTTTGAATAGGTCTCGATGGCCACGGGCAAAATCATGCTTCGGGCGATTTCCAGGCCGATCTGCCCTTCGATGCGGATTTTGCGGTGGTATTCCTCCAGGAATATTTCGTAGCGCGAGGCGAGCTCTTCGGCGGTGAAGATGCCGTGGCGGATGAAGAGGTCGATGTTGGCGGGTTTGCGCAGGGCCTGGAGGGCGTGCATGGTTTGGGGGGCGTTGGGCAGGCCGCGGCGGCCGGCTTCGGCGACCCAGTCGGGGGCGTAATTGTTGCCGTTGAAGATGATGCGGCGGTGGGCGGCGAGGAGGGTGCGGAGTGTTTTTTGGAGCGTGGCGTTGAAATCGGTCTTGGGGGCGGCTTCGAGGCTGGAGGTGATGTCGCGCAGGGCTTCGGCCACAATCGTGTTGAGCACCACGTTGATGCCGGCGCAGGATTGGCTGGAGCCTGCGGCGCGAAACTCGAATTTGTTGCCCGTGAAGGCGAAGGGGCTGGTGCGGTTGCGGTCGGTGGAATCGCGGGGGAGGGGGGGGAGGGCGTCGGTGCCGATGCGCAGGGGGGCGGCTTTGCGGCTGGTGCGGGGGGCGCCGCGCTCGATCTGGGCGATGATGTCGGTCAGCTGGTCGCCGAGGAAGATGGAGATGATGGCGGGGGGCGCTTCGTTGGCGCCGAGGCGGTGGTCGTTGCCGGCGGTGGCGGTCACGGCGCGGAGCAGGTCGGCGTGACGGTCGACGGCGGTGACGACGGCGGTCAGCACGGTGAGGAAGATGGCGTTTTGGTGGGGGTTGTCGCCGGGGTCGAGGAGGTTTTGGCGGCCGTAGCTCACGGACCAGTTGTTGTGCTTGCCGGAACCGTTGACGCCGGCAAAGGGTTTTTCATGGAGCAGGCACACGAAGCCGTGGCGGTCGGCGGTCTGTTTGAGCACCTCCATCACGAGCATGTTGTGGTCGACGGCGAGGTTGAGCTCCTCGAAGAGCGGCGCGATTTCAAACTGTGCGGGGGCCACTTCGTTGTGGCGGGTTTTGGCGGGAATGCCCAGCTTCCAGAGCTCGGTTTCCACATCGTTCATGAAGGCGAGGATGCGGGGGCGGATGGAGCCGAAATAGTGGTCTTCGAGCTGCTGGTGCTTGGGGGGCGGAGCGCCGAAGAGGGTGCGGCCGGTCTGGAGGAGGTCGGGGCGGGCGAGGTGGAAGCGTTTGTCGATGAGGAAATATTCCTGTTCCGCGCCGAGCGTCACGCCCGCCACGGCTTCGGGCAGGCCGAAGCACGCCATCAGCCGAGCGACGGCTTGCTTGAGCGCCTGGATGGAGCGCAGAAGCGGTGTTTTTTTGTCGAGCGCTTCGCCGGTGTAGGAGCAGAAAACGGTCGGGATGCAGAGGGTGGCGCCGTTGGCGTGGCGCTTGATGAAGGCGGGGCTGGTGGGATCCCAGGCGGTGTAGCCGCGCGCCTCGAAGGTATGGCGCAGGCCGCCGGAGGGAAAGCTGGAGGCGTCGGGCTCGCCCACGATGAGGTTCTTGCCGGAGAAGGCCATCACGGCCTTGCCGTCGGGGCCCGGTTCGAGAAAGGCGTCGTGCTTTTCGGCGGTGCCGCCGTTGAGGGGCTGGAACCAGTGGGTGAAGTGGGTGGCGCCGCGCGCAAGGGCCCAGGTTTTCATGGCGTGGGCCACGTCGCCGGCGATTTCGGGATCGAGCGATGAGCCTTTCGTCATGGTGGCGGTGAGCTTGGCCGCGACTGCCTTGGGGAGGTATTTCTGAATCGCCTGCTGGTTGAACACGTCTTCCCCATAACATTCGGCTGAGGCGGGCCGGGGGTGCTGAGGCGGCAGGCCTCGCTGCGCGGCGATGGCTTCGATGGCGGTGGCTCGGGTGTTCATGGAGGATGAATTCCTTTCTGGCGGATTGGTTAGCACGCGGCGTGCCAAACGAAAAAAACAGGCGAAATGAAACAGATTGCATCTCCGTTTTTACATTTTCGTAAAATACGGCGCGGACCGATTTACATTTTTGTAAAGCATCGGCAAAGTCTGGCGTTGATTCGCGCTTTTTTTCCTCTTTGGCACGGCGCGTGCTTGAGATTCCTGCGAATGATGAAAGGATTGCCTGATGAACAACCGTTGCTTCCCTCCCGTGACCGGCCTGTATGACCCCACGCATGAACGCGATGCCTGCGGCATAGGCCTTGTGGCCGATTTAAACAACCATGCTTCTTCCCGGCGCGTGGTCGAGCTGGCGATCGGCGCGCTGGAGCGCCTTTCACACCGGGGCGCTTCCGGCGGCGATCCCGATACGGGCGACGGCGCGGGCATTCTCACGGCCATTCCTCACGCGTTTTTCGCCGGCGTGCTCCCCGAAACGCTTCCCGGGCCGGGGCGCTATGCCGTGGCGATGATTTTCGGCAGGCGCCACCCGGGAATGGAAATCCTCCTCCGCGAGGAAGGGCTAAGCCTCGCCGCCTGGCGCGAAGTGCCGACCCGCCCCGAGGCGATTGGCCGCGCGGCGCGCGAGAGCCGGCCTGAAATTCACCAGGCGTTTGTAACCGCCGGCAATCTTGAACCCGGCGCTTTCGACCGCGCGCTTTTCATCGCCCGCCGCCGCATCGAAAAGCAATGCGGCATTCTTTTCTGCTCCTTCTCCCGCACCTCCATTGTCTACAAAGGCCTGCTTCAGGCCGCCCAGCTCGCCCGGTTTTACCCCGATCTGGCCGATCCCGCTTTCACCTCGCCCCTCGCGCTCGTGCACCAGCGCTACAGCACCAATACCTTCCCCGCCTGGCACCTTGCCCACCCCTTCCGCTACCTCGCCCACAACGGCGAAATCAACACCATCAAAGGCAATCTCAACCACCTGCATGCCCGCGAACCGCTTTTCGACAGCCCCCTCTTCGGCCCGAAACTGCGCGATTGCCTCCCGCTCATGGATGGCGGTGAAAGCGATTCCGCCGCGCTTGACCGCATGGCCGAGCTCCTCGCGCTGGCGGGGCGATCCCTCCCTCACGCCATGCTCATGCTCATGCCGCAGGCCTGGGGGCCGAAGTATTATATGGGGAACGACGTCCGGGCCTTTTTCGAATACCACTCCGGCCTCATGGAACCGTGGGACGGCCCCGCCGCCGTGGCCTTTTCCGACGGCATCACCGCCGGCGCCCTTCTTGACCGCAACGGTCTGCGCCCCGCCCGTTACACCCTCACCCGCGACAATCTCTTCATTCTCGCCTCCGAGGCCGGCGTGGTCGATGTGCCCGCCGCCGAAACCGCCCGCCGCGGCCGCCTCCGCCCCGGCGAGATGATCTGGTGCAACCTGCCCAATCACCGCCTCGTGTTCGACCGCGAAATCAAAGAGACTCTTGCGCGCGCCAAACCTTACCGCCGCTGGCTTGAAGAGAATCGCGCGACCCTGCGCGCGCGCCCCGAAGCCGAACCCAAACCCCGCGACCTCCACACGGACCTGTGGCGCTTTCACTGGAGCCGGGAAGACCTTGAGCGCATCGTCGCCCCCATGAGCGAAACCGGTCACGAACCCATCGGCTCCATGGGCAACGATGCCGCCCTCGCCGTGCTCTCCCCGCAGAAGCCGCTGCTTTACACCTTCTTCAAGCAGCTCTTCGCCCAGGTGACCAATCCGCCCATCGACCCCATCCGCGAAGCGCTTGTGATGAGCCTGCGCACGACCATCGGCAACCCCGGCAACATCCTCGCGGAAACGCCCGCCCACGCCCGCCTCGTGACCCTTCCCCGACCCACGCTGACCGATTCCGATCTCCGCGGCCTCGGCGGAACCACGCTCCCGCTGGCCTGGAGCCACGACCTTGAACGCGAGCTCAACGAACTCGCGCTGAGCGCCGTGAGCCATGTCCGCCACGGCGAACGGATTCTGATTCTCAGCGACCGCGATTTGCCTGAGGGCGCCCTGCCCATTCCGGCGCTGGCGGCTGCCGGAGCCGTGAACCGCGCCCTTGTGGAACACGGCCTTCGCCCCTCGGCGGGAATCATTGTGCAGAGCGGAGAAGTGCGCGAAGTGATGCACGTGGCGCTGCTGCTGGGCTTCGGCGCCACAGCCGTCCACCCCTGGCTTGCGCTGGCCTGCGTGGAGAACCCCGAAAACTACCTGCGCGCCATCGACAGGGGCCTCCTTAAAATCATGTCGAAAATGGGGATCTCCACCCTTCGCAGCTACCGCGGCGCGCAGATTTTCGAAGCCGTCGGCCTCGACCAGACGGTGATCGACGCCTGCTTCCCCGGCACCGCCTCCCGCATGGGCGGGCTGACCTTTCCGGTCATCGCCGAGGCCATCCGCTCCCGTTTGGCCTCCCCCCCCGGCCCGCTTCTGCGCTCCGGCGGCGATTACGCCTTCCGCCACGACGGTGAAAACCATCTTTGGTCGCCCCGCACCCTCGCCCTTTTCCGCCAGGCCGTGCAGGAGGGCGATCCCGAAAAATACCGCGCCTATGCCGACCTCATCAACAAACAGGGCCGCGCCGCCTGCACCCTGCGCAGCCTCTTCGGGTTCAGATCCGCCGGGCGCGTGCCGATCGAAGCCGTGGAGAGCGTCGATTCCATCCTCACTCATTTCGTTTCGGGCGCGATGAGCCTGGGCTCGCTCAGCCCCGAAGCCCATGAAGCCATCGCCATTGCCATGAACCGCCTCGGCGCCATGAGCAACTGCGGCGAAGGCGGCGAAGACCCCGCCCGCGAAGGAAACCGCGCAAGCGCCATCCGCCAGGTCGCCAGCGGGCGTTTCGGGGTGACGGTTTCCTACCTTGCGGGCGCGAAGGAGCTTCAGATCAAGATGGCGCAGGGCGCGAAACCCGGCGAAGGCGGCCAGCTCCCCGGTCACAAGGTCGATGCCGGGATCGCCCGCGTGCGCCATTCCACCCCCGGCGTCACCCTCATCTCGCCCCCGCCGCATCACGACATCTACTCCATCGAAGACCTCGCCCAGCTCATTTCCGATTTACGCAGCGCCAACCCCTCCGCCCGCATCTCCGTGAAGCTCGTCTCCGAAGCAGGCATCGGCGCCGTGGCGGCGGGCGTGGCCAAAGCCGCCGCCGACCTGATTCTTGTGAGCGGGCACGACGGCGGCACCGGCGCCTCGCCCCTCTCCAGCATCAAACACGCCGGCCTCCCCTGGGAAATCGGCCTCGCCGAAACCCAGCAGACGCTGGTCCTGAACAACCTGCGCGGGCGCGTGAAACTCCAGGTCGACGGCCAGCTCAAAACCGGGCGCGACGTGGTCATCGGCGCGCTCCTCGGCGCGGAAGAGTTCGGTTTCGCCACGACCCTCCTCGTGTGCCTCGGCTGCGTGATGATGCGCAAATGCCACGACAACACCTGCCCCGCCGGCATCGCCACCCAGGATCCCGACCTGCGCCGCTGCTTCAAAGGAAAACCCCGATACATCGAAAATTTCCTCCGTTTTCTCGCCGAAGAGGTCCGCGAACTTCTCGCCGAGCTGGGGCTGCGTTCGCTGAAGGAGGCCGTCGGGCGCGCCGATTTGCTCGATACCGGCCCCGCGCTCGCCTTTTTTCGCGACCGCAACCTCGATTTCAGCCGCATCTTCACCCGCCCCGCCGGCGGCCCCGAAGCGTTTCAGGCCGCGCCGCCCCGCGAGCCCGATTACGATTCGCTCCACATTCTTCCCAAGCTGGGCGCCGCTCTTCGCACCGGCGAGCCTGCCGTTCTCAACCTTCTCATCGGCAACACCGGGCGAAGCTGCGGCGCCGCCCTCTCCGGCGAGATCGCCCGGCGATTCGGCCCGAAGGGGTTGCCGGAAGGCACGATCGACATCAACCTCACCGGTTGCGCAGGGCAGAGCTTCGGCGCGTTTCTCGCGCCCGGCGTCACCCTGACGCTCACCGGCGAGGCCAACGATTTCGTGGGCAAAGGGCTCTCGGGCGGCACCCTTGTGGTGAAAGCGCCGGAGGGCGTTCCGTTCGACCCCGCGGAGAACGTCATCGCAGGCAACGTCGTGGGCTACGGCGCGACCTCGGGGCGCGTCTTCCTCGGCGGCCAGGCGGGCGAGCGGTTCGCCATCCGCAACAGCGGGATGACGCTCGTGCTCGAAGGCGGCGGCGATCACGGCTGCGAATACATGACCGGAGGCCGCGTGGTGGCGCTCGGCGAGGTCGGCGTCAACTTCGGCGCGGGCATGAGCGGCGGCATCGCCTACGTGTACGACCGGCGCGGCGATTTCGACCTGCGCTGCAACCTCGCCACCGTGGAGCTCGAAAGCGTGCCCGCCGGAAGCGGCTCCGAAGCCGAGCTGCTGGATCTCATCGGCGAGCACGCCTGCCTCACCGGAAGCCTTCGCGCCCGCGGCATCCTCGCCAACTGGCGTGAGGAGCGCGCCCGTTTCGTGAAGATCTTTCCCATTGAATACAAGCGGATGCTCCAAAGAAAGGATTGACCATGAGCAAAGAATTTTCAGCCACCCGCCGCGCCCCCGCCCTTTACCGCCCCATCGGCGAACGCCTGGCCGACTGGCTCGAGGTGGAAACCCCGCTTTCCGAAGCCGCGCTCCGCGACCAGGCCGCCCGCTGCATGGATTGCGGCATTCCCTTCTGCCACGGCTGCGGGTGCCCGCTTCAAAACCTCATTCCCGAGATCAACGCCCTCGTGCGGCGGGGGCGCTGGCGCGAAGCCTGGGAGATGCTCGCCTCCACCAGCCCCATGCCCGAATTCACCTCCCGCGTGTGCCCCGCTTTGTGCGAAGGGAGCTGTTGCGCGGAGCCGGAGTTTGGCGCCGTGACGATCCGCCAGATTGAGAAAGCCGTGGTCTCGCGCGCCTTCGCCGAAGGGTGGGTGCTGCCGGAAATCCCCGCGCGGCGCAGCGGCAGAAAAGTCGCGGTCATCGGCTCGGGGCCGGCGGGGCTTGCCGCCGCCATCGCCCTCAACCGCGCCGGGCACAGCGTGGAAATCTTCGAACAAAGCGATCTGCCCGGCGGCCTCCTCCGCTACGGCATTCCCGCCTTCAAGCTCGAAAAACACCTGATTGATCGCCGCGTGGAGCTCATGCGCCTGAGCGGCATCGCCTTTCATTGCGGCGCCGAAACCTCCCCCAAAGCCCTCGCGCCTTTTTACGACGCCGTGGTCGCCGCCACCGGCACGCCCGCCCCCCGCGACCTCGCCCTTCCGGGGCGCGAGGCCACGGGCATTGCCTTCGCGCTCGATTTCCTCACCGGAGGCATCGACGCCGCCGGAAAAGACGTGCTCATCATCGGCGGCGGCGATACCGGGAGCGACTGCGCCGGAACCGCCCTGCGCCAGCGCGCCCGCAGCGTGGCGCAGATCGAAATCATGCCCGAGCCTCCCGCCCTCCGTTCGCCCTCCACCCCCTGGCCCGACTGGCCTTACCTCCAGCGCGCCTCCTCCAGCCACGCCGAAGGCGGCCAACGCCGCTGGAACCTCCAAACCACCCGCTTCCTCTCCCGCGCCGGGCGCGTGGCCGGCGTGGAAGCCGTGCCTGTGGCGTGGGAATTCACCCCGGCCGGCAAACCGCTGCGCTGCGCGCCCGCCGCTCCCGCCGAAACGATCAGGGCCGACCTCGTGCTCCTCGCGCTGGGATTCCTCAAGCCCGACCTTCCGCCTCCGGGCGGCGGCGTTTTCACCGTGGGCGATGCCCTTACCGGGCAATCGCTTGTGGTCAAAGCCATCGCCCGCGCGATGGAGACCGCGGGAGCCGTTCACCGGTTTCTTGTTGAGCGTTGACCGTTTTGCAAAAAGGCGCTATCATGCTCGCACAATCCATGGAAAACCAGCTCAAGACCGAAATTGCCGTATTGCGCGAGCTGAGCGCCGCCGTGGTGCATGAGCGCCACATTCCCGCGCTTTTGGAAAAAGTGCTCGACGTGCTCAGCCGTGAAATGGCGATGCTCCGCGGGACCTTCACCCTGCGCAAGGGCAACGTTTTTGAAATCGCCGCCTCGCAGGGCCTCACGCCTGAAGAGATGCGGCGCGGGCGCTACCGGCTCGGAGAAGGCGTCACCGGCATCGTCGCCGAGAGCGGCGTGTCGCAGCTGGTGCCCGACATCTCCGCAGACAAACGCTTCCGCAACACCACCGGTTCGCGCACCGGCCAGCGCGGCGTGGCCTTCCTGTGCGTGCCGGTGTTTCACCGCGAGAAAATCATCGGCACGCTCAGCATCGACCGGCGCGTGGAGCCCGGCGTGGATTTCGAGGAAGACCTCCGCTTTCTGGAGATTGTGGCCAACCTCACCGCCGAAGCCGTCAGCGTGGCCCAGCTCACCGAAGAGGAGCGCGAGAGCCTTCGCCGCGAAAACGAAGCCCTCCGCGCCGCCCTCGCCGGATCCGGCCCCACCGGCAAGCTCGTGGGCAATTGCCGCAGCATGCAACACGTTTACGAGCTCATCCGCCAGGTGGCGCCCAGCAACGCCACCGTGCTGATCCGAGGAGCCTCCGGCACCGGCAAGGAGCTCGCCGCCAACGCCATCTGGCAGCTCAGCCCGCGCGCAGAGAAACCCTTTGTGGCGCTCAACTGCGCGGCGCTTCCCGAAAGCCTCGTGGAAAGCGAGCTCTTCGGGCATGAGAAGGGCGCGTTTACCGGCGCGGTGAACCAGCGCGTGGGCCGCGCGGAAGCCGCCGACGGCGGCACGCTGTTTCTCGATGAGATCGGCGATCTCACGCTTCAAACGCAGGTCAAGCTCCTGCGCTTCATTCAGGAACGCACCTTCTCCCGCGTGGGCAGCAGCCGCGAGCTGAAGGCCGACGTGCGGATTCTCGCCGCCACCTCCCGCGACCTGGAAACGCTGATGGCCGAAGGAAAATTCCGCGAAGACCTCTACTACCGCCTCAACATTTTCCCCATTACCCTCCCGCCGCTCAACAAGCGCCTGTGCGACATCATTCTTTTGGCCGAGCACTTCATCGAGAAGCACAACCTGCGCTACGGCAAAAACATCCGCCGCCTCTCCACGCCGGCCGTCAACATGCTCATGGCCTACCACTGGCCGGGCAACGTCCGCGAGCTGGAAAACTGCATTGAGCGCGCCATTCTGACCGCCGCGGGCGACAGCATCCACGGCTACAACCTTCCTCCCTCCCTTCAGACCGGCCTGGAAACCGACTCCGAGCTTTTGCCCGACGGCGCCGCCTCTTTCGACACCCTCGTGGCCACCTTCGAGCGCGAGCTCATTGTGGAAGCCCTCAAAAAACACGGCGGCAACATGTCTGCCGCCGGCCGCTCCCTCGGCCTCAGCCCCCGCGTGATGCACTATAAAATCGGGCGGCTGGGAATTGCCGTGCCTTAAGAAATGCCTGAAAGCCCGAAGGGCCGGAGCACGCGGTCGAGGTGGCCCTGGGCGGCGGCGATGGCGAGGCCGTAGTTGGTGATGGGGATGGCGCGGGCGGCGGCGTGGCGGGTGCGGGCAAGCATGAGGGAGCGGTTGATCATGCAGCCGCCGCAGTGGATGACGAGGGCGTAGGGGGCGAGGTCGGGGGGGAAGTCGCGCCCGGAGGCGATGTCGAACTCAAGGCGGCTGTCGGCGGCGCGGCGGATGAGGGCGGGGATTTTCACGCGGCCGATGTCTTCCTCGCCTGCGTGGTGGGTGCAGGCTTCGGCGATGAGGATGCGGTCGCCGGCTTTCAGGGTGGCGATGGCCTGGGCGCCGCGGGCGAGGGTGGGGAGGTCGCCTTTGAGGCGGGCAAGGAGGATGGAGTAGGTGGTGCAGGGCACGGTCGGGGGAAGGGCGGCGAGGGTGGCGTGGAGGGCCTGGGAATCGCAAATGACCAGGCGGGGGGGGGCGCTGAGGCTGGCGAGGGTGCGGGGGATGTCTTTTTCGGTGGCGACGATGCTGATGTGGTTGGCGTCGAGCGCGGCGCGGATGAGGTTGACCTGGGGGAGGATGAGGCGGCCTTTGGGTGCTTGGGAATCGATGGGGATGATGTGGAGGATGAGCGCCTGGGGGGGTAGGGGGGGGAGTGGATCGGGGGGGGTGGTGAACTCGGCGGGGAGGAGGGGCGCGAGGAGGGCTTTGAGGTCGTTCAGAAAGGAATCGCGGTCTTCGGTGCGGGGATCGAGGATGAGGTGGGGGCGGGCGGCGAGGGCGGCGGTGAGGCCGGGGTTGGGGGCGTGGGGATGGGTGAGGATGAGGATGAGGGGCTTGGGGCTTTGGAGAAGGGCTTGAAGGCTGGGATCGAGGGGATCGGTGCAGGCGGGGATGACGCCGAGGATGATGTCGGCCCGTTCCAGGGCGTTTTGGGTGCGTGTGCGGCGGGGTGCCGCAAGGGGGGTGGGGTCGTCCCAGCCGGGGGTGTCGAGCAGGAGGACGGGGCCGAGGGGGATGAGCTCGATCATTTTTTCGACGGTGTCGGTCGTGGTTCCGGGGATGGGGGAGGTGATGGCGGCATCCTGGCCGGCGATGAGGTTGAGGAGGGTGGATTTTCCGGCGTTGGCGGGGCCGGCGAGGGTCAGGGTGAGGCTGGTGGATTTCATAGGTTGGGCTGGAGGAGGTTGCAGGCGTTTTCGATGATGCGGCGGTGGAGGGGGCGGCGGCGCCAGGCGGGGAGGTGGATTTCGTCGGCGTGGGCGAATTCGGAGAGGAGGTGGTGTTTGAGGATGGCGGCGAAGGGGGGATCGGGGATGATGAGGTTGGTCTCGTAGTTGAGGTTGAGGGATCGGGGGTCGAGGTTGGAGGAGCCGATGATGGAGAGGATGCTGTCGATGAGGATGGCTTTGGTGTGGATGAAGGGGGGCTGGCGCTCGAAGATGCGCACGCCGGCCTGGAGGAGGCGCTGGTAGTAGGAGCGGGAGGCGTTGGCGATGAGGGGGTGGTTGTTTTCGCGGGGAAGGAGGATGCGGGTGTCGATGCCTTTGAGGGCGGCGATGATGAGGGCGCGGGTGAGCTCGGGGGTGGGGACGAAGTAGGGGGTGAGGATGAGGATCTGGCGGGTGGCGGATTGGATGGCGGTGGTGAAGGTGTTGGCGCCGATGTCGATTTCGTCGTCGGTGGGGCCGTTGTTGACGACGCGGACGAGGGTTTGGCCTTCGATGAGGGGCGGGGGGAAGGTGCGGTCGGGGGGCAGGTCGGGGGAGGAGGGGGAGATGTGGTGCCAGTCGCGCAGGAAGGTGGCCTGGAGGTCGCTGACGGCGGGGCCGCGCAGGCGCAGGTGGATGTCGCGGATGGGTTCGGCGAGGGGGGTGGGGAAGTAGTCTTTGTGGATGTTGACGCCGCCGGTGAAGGCGGTCTGGCCGTCGAACACGGCGATTTTGCGGTGGTTGCGGATGTTGGCCTGGAGAGTGAAGCGGGCGAGGTTGGTGTGGGTGAAGCCGTGGATGTGGAGGTTGGGAATGCGGCGGTAGGGGGAGAAGAAACGGCTGAGGTGGGAGGGGGCGGAGCCGACTGTGTCGTAGAGAACGCGGATGTGGATGCCGGCGCGGGCGCGTTCGGCGAGGGCGTCCATCAGCTGCCTGCCGGTGGGGTCGTTGGCGATGATGTAGAATTGGATGTGGATGTGGTGGCGGGCGGTGTGGATGGCGGCGAGGATGGCCTGGATGGCGGCGGCGCCGCTGGTGTAGAGGTGGAGGCTGTTGCCGGTGGTGAGGGGGGGGGTGATGGGGCTGCGCTGGAGGATGGTGTTGAGGGGTTGCGCGCAGGGGGGGAGGCTGGGGTCGAGCTGGCGGTAGGCGAGGTGGGTTTCGTTGAGCTGGCGGTCGAGGCGGCGGCGCTGGCGTTCCTGGCGGCGCTCGCGCAGGGTTTGGCGCCGGCCGGGGTTCGGGCCGGGGGTCTGCACGCGGTTGATGCCCAGGGCCATGTAGAGGAAGAGGCCGAGGAAGGGAAAGCTGAAGGTGATGAAGAGCCACAGGAGGGTGCTGAGGGGCTCGCGGGGGCGGGAGAGCAGGTGCAGGGCCACGCCGGCGAAGACGAGGAGGTGGAGAAGGGCCAGGAATTCGATGTGGAGGTTCATGTCACCTATTCATAATGCAGGCTCGAATGACCGAGGTATTCGCGGAGGATGGAGTTTCCGGGGACGCGCTCCGGGGGCATTTCCACGAAGTTTTGGAGGAAGCCGGTGAGGCGGCGGGCTTCGGCGTATTCGGCGTGGTGGGGTTTAACGGTGTTGAGCAGGGGGGTGGCGAGGGTCTTGAGCACGGGGATTTCGTAGTCGAGGGAGGAGTTGAACACGGCGTCGGCCAAATGCTGGTAGGGAAAAATCCATTTTTCTTCGCCGCGGACCACGGAATCCCAGTGGCTGAGGGTGGCGATGGGGTCGCGCCCGCGGAACTGGTGGTCGCGGACGATGCGGCGCAGCAGGCGCAGGTCGGCGGTGGAGATGCGGTTGTTGCGGTCGAGGGCGAGCTGGGTGAGGGCGGAGACGAAGATGTGGAATTTCTGCTCGGGGGGGATCTCGGCGGTGAGGGTGGGGTTGAGGCTGTGGATGCCTTCGACGATGAGGACGCCGTCGGGCGGGAGGGTGAGGGGGTCGGGGCGGTCGTAGGGGCGCTTGTTGATGAAATCGAACCCGCGGGGGTGGATGGTTTTGCCGGCGAGCAGGGCGAGGAGGTCGGCGTTGAGGCGGGGGAGATCCATGGCCTGGATGTGTTCGTAATCGGGTTTGCCGGTTTCGGGGTCGCGGGGGTTGAGCTCGTCGCCCACGAAGTAGCTGTCGGTGGAGATCATGAGGGGCTTGAGGCCGTTGACGCGCAGCTGGGTCATCAGGCGCATGGAGGTGGTGGTCTTGCCGGCGGAGCTGGGCCCGGCGATGAGGATGAGGCGGGGCTGGGGCTGGCGGCTGAGGATCCGGTCGGCGATGTAGGCGAGCTTTTTCTCGTGGAGGGCTTCGATGGTGAAGATGAGGTCGCGGACGCGTTGCCCGGTGATGGCGGCGTTGAGCTGGCCGGCGTTGGTGAGGTTGAGGATTTCGCCCCAGTGTTTGTGCTCCTCGTAGATGCGGAAGAGGTGGTCGAAGGGGGGGAGGGGATCGATCTGCCGGGGGTTCTGCCAGGTGGGGAAGGTGAGGATGAAGCCTTCGGCGTGGGGGATGAGGTCGAAGTGGGTGAGCACGCCGGTGCGGGGGGCGAGGGGGCCCTGGGGGAGGTCGTAGAAGGCGCCGCAGCGGATGAGGCCGATGGCGGGGGGGTTGCGGTGGGCGAGGAGGTTGACTTTGTCGGGCTGGTTGTTGTCGGTGAAGCGCTGGATGGCTTCATCGTAGCTGAGGAGGTCGACGGTGATGGGCAGGTCGGCCTCGATGAGGCGCTGCATGGCGAGCTTGAGGGTGCCCACATAGTGGAGGAGGTTGTGGGGGGAGGGATCGGCGAGGTCGATGGACCAGTAGAGGGCGGTTCCGAAGCTGTTGCGGATGCGGTAGGGGGTGTCGGGGAAGGTTTCGTGGAGGGCTTTTGCGAGGATGAAGGCGAGGGTCCAGCGGTAGATGCGCCAGCCGTTGTGGTCGGCGAGGGTGAGGGGCCGGGCGGCGGCGGTGGTGAGCAGGGGGTGGTAGAGGGGGAGGAGGTCGTTGTTGAGGAGGGCTCCGAGGGTGGGGAGGCCTTCCACTTCGCGCGGCAGGCAGGCGCCGATGGGTGTGCCTACGGGGATGCTGCGGGTTTCTCCGCCGGGAAGGAGGGTGAGGGTGGCGTTGCTCTCGGTCAGGCTCATGGCGGGGGGCTTTCTTGAAGGAGTTCGGCGGGGAGCACGGGGATCTCGCTGCTCTCCCAGCGGTGAAGGGCGAGGCAATGGGTGGTGGCGAAGGAGGCGAGGGCGTCTTTCGCGGGGGGGAGGAGGTTGGCGCAGATGAGGATGCGGGTGGGGTTGTAACGGGTGAATTCGCCCTCGAGGTCGGCCAGGGTGCCGATCACGCGCACGTCGCACACATAGGCGCCTTTGAGGTTGGGGTTGTCGTCGACCACGCCGACGATGCATTCGCGGTTGCAGCCGAGGTTGTAGACGAAGGCGTTGATGTAGCTGTGCATGTGGTAGCCGGCTCCGTAGATGAGGGTGCGCTCGATGCGGGGATCTTCGCTGCTCATCATGCGGTGGTTTTCAATGAGGCTGGTGCTTTGCAGCACCCCGGCCCGGGTGATGCGGCTGATCCACAGGGGAATGATGCACAGAAGGCTGAAGCAGAGCTGCATGGAGCGGTATTCGTGGGCCACGGGCTGAAGGGTGAAAAAAAGGATGAGGTGGCTCACCGCAAACCCCAGCAGCACGGCGAAGGGAATGATGGCCTGATCGCGCTGGCGGGCCTGAGACCAGGAACGGGCGTAGTGCTTGAAGATGAAGAGCGTGAGGAAAATGGGGGCGCAGAAGGCGGGAAAAAGCTTGAGCATGAGCGGATCGACGGGATCCGCCCGGCAGATGTAGCAGGCCAGAAGCCAGCAGATGAAGAAGGCGATGAAATCGCACGCGAGGTAGAGGGGGATCGTGAGGGAACGGCGGAAGGTGCTGTTGCGCCGCTCGGAGAGGAGGCGGCCCGTATCCCAGATCTCGATGTTGGTCATGTAGCGCACGATGATGAGGCTGAAGGCGAGGAAGGCGAGGAGGAACACGCCGCTGGCCTTCTCGTGGAGGATCACGCAGCAGTAGCCGGCGCTCACGAGGAAGATGGCGAGGGCGTAGAGGATGTAGACGGCGCTGCGCTGGCTGCCGTGGCGCAGGAGCATGCGGTGGTGGATGTGGTCGCGGTCGGCGCGCATGATGCCGTCGGCATGGCCGTCGGGGTGGAGGCGGCAGAGAATGGCGCGCACGGAGCGGCGGATGATGGCCAGGGCGGTGTCAAGCACCGGAATGCCCATGCAGAGCACCGGCACGCCGGCCGATACGATGAGGTTTTCCTGGTTGTGGGTGGCCAGGGGGAGGGTGGCGAGCAGAAGGCCGATGAACATGCTGCCGGTATCGCCCAGAAACACGGAGGCGGGGTTGAAATTGTAACGCAGGAAGGCGAGCAGGGCGCCGCAAAAAACGAGGTAGGGGATGATGCCGACGTAGTTCTGAGCGAAAAATATGCTGCCGATCATGCCGATGGAGGCAATGAGGGCGAGGCCTGAGGCGAGCCCGTCGAGCCCGTCGATCAGGTTGAAGGCGTTGATGATGCCCACGATCCAGGCGATGGTCAGCCCGTATTGGACGAGGGGAATCTGGGCCCATTCGAAGGGCAGGTTGACGAGCATCCCCTGGCGGCAGAGGAAGAAGGCCACGGCGATCTGGCCGAAGAGCTTGAGGATGGCTTTGAGGTTGAAAGCGTCGTCAAGCAGGCCGATGACGGCGAGCACGGAGGATCCGGCGAGAAAGGCGAAGTAGTAACCGCTGGCGGTGACTTGGTCGAACCCGCCCGCGAGGAAGGCCATGATGAACATGGTGAGGTGGAAGGCGGCGAACACGGCAAGACCGCCGCCGCGGGGAATGGGCACTTTGTTGACGCGCCGCGGGTCGGGTTTGTCGATCATGCCGACGCGGCGGGCAAGCTCGCGCACGCAAGGCGTCAGCGCGAGGCCAATGCCCAGCGCGATGGCGAATGCGGCGATGTAACGCAGGGAGAGGGGGATCACGTAGGGGGGGAGCCAGGAGGGCATTTACTGGGATCCTTTCAGAATGGCGGCCACGCGCTGCTGTTCTTCGGGGGTGACGGCAAGGCCGGAGGGCAGGCAGAGGCCGGAATGGAAGAGGGCTTCGCCAACGGCGCCGCCGTAGCAGGGCGCGCCGGAGAAAACGGGTTGCAGGTGCATGGGTTTCCACACGGGGCGGGTCTCGATGGCGGCGGCTTCGAAGCGGCTCAGAAGGTCGAGGATGCGCGGCGAAGGCTCGGCGGGGCGCGCGGGCGCGGCCTGGCGGTCGGCGCGGTGGGTGACCACGGTGAGCCAGCGGTTGGGAACGCCGCCGGGATCGGCGGGCATGAGCTCCCAGGCGGTGCCGGCGAGCAGGGCGGCGTAGCGCGCGAAGACGGCGTGTTTGCGGGCGACGGCTTCCTGAAGGCGGCCGATCTGGGCGAGGCCGAGGGCGCCGAGAATGTTGCTGAGGCGGTGGTTGTAGCCGGTCTCGCTGTGTTCGTACCAGAGGGCGGCGCCGCGGGCCTGGGTGGCGAGGCGGCGGGCGTGGTCGAGGAGGCCTGGGCTGTGGCTCACGAGGGCGCCGCCGCCGGAGGTGGTGATGATTTTGTTGCCGTTGAAGGAGTAGGCTGCGGCGAGGCCGGCGGATCCGGCGGGGCGGCCGCGGCGGGTGGCGCCGAGCGCTTCGGCGGCGTCGATCACCAGCGGCACGGAGGCGTTGTCGCAGAGGGCCTGGAGGGCTTCGTAGCGGCAGCACTGGCCGTAGAGGTCGGTGGCCGCAACGAGCTTGGCGCGGGGATTTTCGGCCAGGGCCTGTTCAAGGAGCGCGGGGCTCATCGTCCAGGTCTCGGGGTCGGAATCCACAAAGACCACCTTCGCGCCCATCTGCGCGGCGGGGGCCACTGAAGCGATGAAAGTCAGATCCGAGGCGATCACCACATCGCCCGGTTCAATGCCGATGCACCGGTAAATGAGCTGAAGGGCGGCGGTGCCGCTGGAGGCGGCCACCGCGCCGGGAGTCTGCGCGCAGGCGGCGATCGCGGCTTCAAAGCGGTCGACCATGGGGCCGCAGGGGGCAATGTAGCCGGAGGCGAAAGCCTGGTCGATCAGCGCTTGTTCGTCGCCGAAAAGATGGGGCGGTGAAAGGAAGAGGCGTTTCATTTGGCGGCGCCTTTCGATGGCTTTTTCAGGGCGTGGAAGGCGAGGCCGAGGTACTCTTTGAGGTAGAGGCCGTTGGCATAGAGGGCTTCGGCGGAGGGGAGGCGCCGCCAGAGGGGGCTTTCGGGGCGGGAGGCTTTGAAAAGGGTGGCTTCGTAATCGGTCGCGGCGGGAATGACCTGAATGCCGGCGGCGGCAAACTGGGGGAGAGCGCGGGGCATGTGCCAGGCGGAGGTCACGAGGAGAATGGTTTTGGCGCCCTTCTCGCGGAGGATGGTTTGGGTAAAGGCGGCGTTTTCGGCGGTGTTGCGGCTGGCGTCGTCGCAAACGATGGCGGCCGGCGGCACGCCGAGCTCCGCAAGCAGCGGCACGGTTCCGTGGGCCTCTTCGCCGCCGCTGGGAATCACGATGGGGGCTTTGCCTGCTTTATAGAGGCGGGCGGCGTGGAGCGCGCGGTCGCCGGCGCTGTAGAGCTCGGGGTGAAGAAGCGGCGGTCTGATCCTGCCGATGCCGCCGCCGAGCACCACGATTGCGTCGGCCTTGGGCAGCGTGGCGATGGAGGTGGGCGGAAAACGTTCTTCAAGGGGTGCTCCCAGCAGGATCACGGTGGAAGGCAGGCTCATGAAGAGGAGGAATGCGAAGGAAAGCGTCAGGCAAAGCGCCGGCCAGAGGGCGCGCCTGCGCCCCGCGCCGCAGGCTGCGGCGAAAAGCGCAATCAGCGCGACGGCCAGCGGGGTTAAGCACCAGGTTGCATATTTCAACAACGCGAACATGTATGGATTGTCTCCTGAAACTGTAAAACAAAATCCGTCTAAATTACCATGTATGAATGGTTTTTGCAATCATTTCGATGTGGCTTGGCGCGGTTCCGCAGCACCCGCCGATCAAGGTCGCGCCCGCCTCGCGCAGCGCGGGGATGTGGGCGGCGAAGGTTTCGGGGCTCTCGGGGAAAATGGTTTTTCCGCCCTCGCAGCGGGGCATGCCTGCATTGGGCATGGCGAGGATGGGGGTTCCGGGCGGCACGGCGGCTCGGAGCTCGGCGATCACGCGGAGCATGTGCTCGGGGCCGAGCCCGCAGTTGGCGCCGATGATGTGGGCGCCGGCGGCGCGGGCGGCGGCGGCAAATTGTTGCGGGGTCACGCCCATCATCGAGGCGTAGGAACCGTCGGGCAGCGGGTCGAAGGTGAAGCTGGCCGCGGCGGTGAGGCCGGTGCTGCCGCGGATGGCGCGAAGGGCGGCGCAGCACTCTTCAATGCAGGTAAAGGTCTCGGCGATTGCGGCGTCGGCCCCGCCTTCCTCAAGGGCGGCGGCCTGAGCGGCGAAAGCGGCGGTCACCGATTCTTCGGTTTCGTCGCCGTAAGGCTCCATAAACACGCCCGTGGGCCCCATGCTGCCCATCACATAACGGTCGGCGCCTGCGGTTTCGCGGGCGAGGCGCGCGCCGGCGAGGTTGATGGCGCGCATGTCGCCGGCGAGGTTGTGGCGGGCGAGGGTGTAGCGGTTGGCGCCGAAGGTGTTGGTCTCGATCACGTCGGCCCCGGCGAGGCAATAGGCGCGGTGAACGGCCTGCACGGCCTCGGGGCGGGTGAGGTTCCAGGCGTCGGGGCAATCGCCGGGGAGAAGACCGCGGGCGATCAGCTCGGTGCCCATGGCGCCGTCGACGGCAAGATAACGGGTTCGGAGCGCGGCTTCAAGGCGTTGCATGGGGTTGTTTCCTTTCGTTTTGCGGATCGCGGCACTGTTCGCGCAGGCGGTGGGAGAGCACGGCGAGGCTGATGGCGAGATTTTCGCGTTTGACGATCACGTCTTCGGGAAGCGACAGCTCCGCCGGCGTGAAATTCCAAATGCCCCGGATGCCCGCCGCCACCATCTGCGCCGCCACGCTCTGCGCCTGATCCGCCGGCACGGTGAGAATGCCGATGCACGCCCCCAACCCGGGGATGCGTTCCTGCATCTCAGCCGCCGGATAGACCGGCATATCCTGATCCCGGCAACGCCCCGGATCCGAATCGAATCCCGCGCTGATGCGCAGCCCCACATCCCGGAACCCCGCATAATTGAGCAGCGCCGATCCCAGCTTGCCCACGCCGGCCAGCACCGCGATCATCTCCGTGTTCCAGCCCAGCAGCTCCTGAATCGCCGAAATGAGCCGGCCGATGGGAAACCCCACGCGCGGCGTGCCCCGCACGCCCGTCTGCGCCAGATCCTTGCGCACCACAATCGGATCCAGGTTCAGATAACGAGCCACAACCGCGCCCGAAGCATGGCTTTCGCCCTCTTTCAGCAACGCGCTTAAAACCCGCAGGTAAAGCGGCAGCCGCTTGAGCACCGGCGTTCCCAAACGCTGTTTTTTCATCATGGCAAAATCCCTTTCCGCATACGCAACATCCAATGCTTTTTTTATACCACATTGGCACGCTCCTGCCAACTTATTTCGCGCGCGGGCTTAAAATAAAAGCGCCGGATGCGCCCAAGCCCCGGAAAACGCCCGGAAATGACCCCTTTTGATTTATCAACAGATGATGATAAAGCTGTTGATAAACTTGATAATCAAGAATAACATATTGAAATATATGGCAATTTTAGAAGTTGATATTTTGTTGATAAGTTGATATTGCCTTTCAGAGCCGCCGCATGGGATAATAGCGGCGTTTTATGAATGCCCAAAACACATCATTCTACACGGCGCTGCGCGAGGCGCGCCAAAAGCTGGGGTTGACTCAAGGACGGCTCGCCGCCGAGGCCGGCTGCAGGCAATCCGCCATCTCCATGCTCGAATCCGGCAAAGCCGATTCCGTGAGCCGGCCCATCCTTGAAAAGATTGCCGCCCGCCTTGGCGTGCCCCTTCCCGCCGCCCCCGCCGAAGCCCTCTCCGCCTCTGCGCCCGCCCCCCGCCGCTACTGCCCCGCCGCCCAGTGCCCCTCCAACATTCCCTTCGCCCTTGCCGACCGCCTCCTTTTCTTTCCCCGCCCCGCCGGTCACCACGATCCCCGGTGCGCCTGCTGCGGCGAACTCCTCGAAGACCGCTGCCCCGGCTGCGGCGCGACCGTGCGCGGCGGCGCCTGCTGCCCGCTTTGCGGCGAACCCTACGTGGCCGACACCGTTCAACCCGCCGACTCCGCCCGCTGGGCCGCCGCCCGGCGCGAGGCCCTCGGCGCCCTACAGGCATTGAGCGGCGGAAGATAAGCACCCGGCGGGCATAAAAAAAACCGATCCGAATCGTATGACGGATTCGGATCGGTCGGGGTTGTTTCTGTTATGTTTTTTTTAAATCGAACATGCGGGAACCCCGCCCGAAAAACGTAAACAAAACCACTTGCATTTGTTGGAAGCAGTGTATCAAAAATGGCCGGTGTTTTCAAATAGAAAAGTGAAAAAAAGAAATCATCTTAAAGACCGCGTGATTTAAAGCCTATGTCAGCTCTTTCATTGAACATTTTTTCAGGCCGGAATTTGAAAAAGAACACCCTTTTTTTTGAAAAAGATTGATAAGAAGAAATTTTTCTGATATTTTTTCGATAACGAAATATTTTATTTGGCGCATATGCGGAGAGCCTCCGAATGGAAACGCTGTTTTTAACGATCATGGCTGTTGCGGTCGCTTTTCACTCCGCCCCCGCGGCGGAAGAAGAGCCCATTGCCGCGCTCATGCTTGAAGGGCAAAGCGCCGACGGCCGCCTTGATGAACATTTTGCCTTTTACCCCCGCGCGCCCATCGAAGATCTTTGGGGCGAAGGCCTCGCCGTCGCGCTTTACACGGAGAGCGAAAACTGGCCCGGCGTCCTCACCGCCTCATTCGGGTGCGACGTCAACCAAGACGGCATCCTCGCCTCCGAAGAAACCGCCCTTGTCCTCCTCTTCAGCAGCGAAGTCTTCCACCTCACCCCCAGCCAGCGCGCCCTCTGGCCTCACCTCGATTCCGCCGACGCCGGCCCCGATTACACCCTCTGGTCCCATCCCCGCGCCCGCCGCAACAATTTCCCCCTTTACACCTCCGCCGCATATTGGTATTTCTTCCAGTGGCAAACCCAACCCTTCGCAGGCTACTACCTCGGCAAAGCCTATTTTCAGCCCTCGATCCTGATTCCTCCCGAAACCGGCAACGGCGCCATCCAATGGGACGAAACCCTTCAGCGCAATATTAGAGCTCTTGCGAAATTGCGAAGCTACGTTTTTTTCGCACGCGGAGGCGCGGAGAACACGGAGCCGGTTTGTGAAAAATCCAAACCCACATACAGTGAAGGGAGTGTTTTTCTCCGCGTTCTCCGCGCCTCCGCGTGAGAAAATTAAATTCGCAGGAAGTCTATTGAAAACCCCTTCTTCCCCGGGCACTGGGATACCCTCCGCATCCGCGGCATCGGCCCCCTTCCCCACCCCTGCGCCTTGAAATCAACTGGAAAACACTTTAAACAGCCCTGCCATGCTTAACGACATACCCCTCCATATCATCGCCCCCCTCCTCCCCGGCGATTTCCACCACCCCGAAGAAATCAACCACCCCCGCACCCAGACCACCTACATCACCGGCGGCGGCGCCCCCATCCTCATCTCCCGCACCTGGTTCATCCACGCCCGCGACAACGCCCAGAGCACCCTCACCGCCACCACCATCCGCGCCCACAGCCAGAGCGCCGAATGGAACGACCCCGCCAACGCCATCTCCACCCAAACCAGCCACCAACCCGACAATCTCTCCGTAAACCCCCACCTCCGCGGCCTGCCCCTCTCCGAAACCGACGAATCCGGCCTCACCACCGCCTATAGTTATCGGATTGACGATTACACCACCGCAAGCGAAATCATCCTTTTCACCACCACCCGCCAATATACCCAGGCAGCCCCCAACGGCATCCCTGAAAAAAGCACCCTCCGAGTGGAAGGCCAAGACCTCATCAGCGGTACCATGCGGCATGCCGAAACCCTTCTCCAATCCAACTATGAATGCCTCGATTGGGAAGACCATTTCTACGATTCTCAAAACCGCCTTGTTGAATCTCACTTTGCCGACGGCACCTTCAATGTGAATTCTTACAGTTGCTGCCGGTTGCTCTGGAACCAAGACCGATCTGGAAAATTCACCGAGCGCGTCGCCACCACCGGCCTCGACCACCTCCACTACGCCCTCCACGAAACCTCCCTTTGCGGAGAAAGCGGCGATTACCCCGTCGCCGAATATTGGTTCGATGCCCTCGGCCGCCAGACCAACCGCGTCGACACCACCAGCGCCAATCAGATCCGCCGCGAAAACAAAACATTCTACCGAAACTACGTCAACCGCACCGAAACCGAACAGATCGATATGCGCGGCAACCGCCGCCTCACCACCCGCACAGGTTATCCCGACCGCGAAGAGACCCTTGTTCTTGAATATCCCGCCGGAGCCGCCGAACATACTCACCGAACCCACACCATCGCCTATCGCAATGGGCTCCACGGCACATGGGAAACGTTTGCAGGTGTTCCAGAAGTTGTTAACATCAGCGAGATTCATTACCGACCCGACGGCAAGCGCATCGAAACCCGATTTCAACGCGACGACGAAAATTTAAACTATTTGACCAGAACAACGACCCTTTACGACCTCTTGGGCCGCATTATCGAAATTCAAACCCCAACCCAGGCCATAACCAACACGTATCACGGCTCTTCTTGGCGCCTCCACCAAACCACAACCGCCTCCGGCAATGTATCCGCCACCCTTACCTATCTTTACGATGCGCTGGGCAATCAAATCGGAAGCGAACAAAACGGCATTTCCACCCGCCGGGAAGAATCTTACGAGCCCAGCAGTGAAGCGTACTGGCACGTCATCGGCGCCTACTGGCACATCATCGACACCGTAACCTCCGGCGACGGTATTTTTCGAGTAACAAGCGAACATGAAAAAACGATGGGTCAACTTTACCATCCCCTTCATCAACACTTGGAAAAAGAAATCTATTCCGGAACAGGTCCCGGAAAATGCTTATGGCTCACCGAATACAAAGACGACATCTACACCTATCGCCGCTATCAGTACCTGACGGGGTGGGAAAATCACATACTGACCGCCGGGCGCCTCTCGGAAATCACCACCGCCGATAACCATACCTCTTTTTCATACGACGGCTTCGGTCAACAAAAAACCCTCTCCTGTTTTTCAGATGAATCCTGTTCCCAGCTCCTCTACCAAACCATTCATGCCTACAACGACTACGGCGACCTCATCCGTGAAACCACCGCCTACCCCTCCGGCCTCACCACCGAAAACCACTATACCCACGATACCTACGGCCGCCTCCTCACCTCCACCGATACCCTCGGCCACACCATTACCAACACCTACGATGCCGCCGGTCGCCTCATCGAACAATCCGGCGCCACCTATCCCGCCCGCCACAGTTACGACCCCCTTGGCCGCCGAACCACGCTCCAAACCACCCGCGGGATCGATTTCCCCGATTACACCCCCGTATGGGACACCACCCAATGGGTCTACGGCCCCGCCACCAGCCTTCCCATCGCCAAAATCTACCCCGATTTCACCCAAACTACGCTCACCTACACCCCCGCCGATCAAATACAAAGCCTCACCACCCCCGGCGGCATCATCAAAGAAAACACCTACGATACCCTCGGCCGCCTCGTCGCTCAAACCTACACCACCCCCGATCCCATCCTGGCCACCGCCACCGTCACCTACACCTACACCCCAGCCGGTCAGCTCCATACCGCCTCATTCGGCTCCGGCAATAGCATTACCCACACCTACAACGAGATCGGTCAGCCCACCGGTGAAACCTGGAACATTCGGAATGAAACCGGCGGAAACCACGAAACCCAAATCCGGCATGAAGTCTACGAATACGGCGTCCGGGGGCGCCTGGTCGTCGTCAGCCCCCAAACCGAGACCCTCGCTCAGAACCCCGGTGCCCCCAGCGTGGTCAATCGTAGCACCAGCACCACGGAACATTACTACGGTAGTGTTAACCTGCTTTATGAGACCATCCTCTACAACCGCTCCGGGCGCATCATTTCCATCGGCTACGATTACGAAAAGAAATACGCCACCCCCCTCCAAACCCAGACCCTCATCCGAACACCCACCGGCGCCGTTTTCACTAAAACCCTTGCCCGCGCCGAGCGCCCCCACCTCATCACCAACATCACCTACACCATCGGCAACCAGATCATCTCCACCCGAAACTACACCTACGACCTCCTTGGCCGCCTCACCGCCCGCACCTCCCCCGCCGGAACCGATACCTTCACCTACAACCCCCGCTCCGAAGTTACCACCGCCCATCTCGCAGCCGCCCAGGACCCCAACACCTACCTCTACGACCCCATCGGCAACCGCACCGACACCACCGCTCAGGGTGATCCCACACCCAGCCCCTTCAACCCCCTCAACCAACCCCTCAGCCTTATCCACGACCTCAACGGCAATCTCGCCTCCACCCCCTCCGCCAGCTACGCCTACGATGCCGAAAACCGCCTCGTCACCGCCACCCTCCCAAGCGGCGAGCTCTTTGCCTACACCTACGACCACCAATCCCGCCGCATCCGTAAAACCACCCCCGCCGCCACCCGCGATTACATCTACGACGGTT
>JAVBLT010000064.1:0-11870 GCA_031553315.1 Kiritimatiellia bacterium | reverse complement strand
GGCTTCGTTGGTGCCGGAGGTCAACGCCTGCCAGCCTTCGGGGGAGGCGGCGGTGTTCCAATCGGCGATGGCGGCTCCATCGGGAGTGCCTTTTCGTTCGGTGGCGTGGGCGAGGGCGGCGCCGAAGGTGCCGGTGTCGCGCAGATCCAAACGGATGGGGGAGGAGGTCAAAGATTCAAGACAAATCAAGGAATTCGCATGAACCAGAGAGAAGAAAAATATGGAACTAAAAGTTACGGCTGATTTTTTCATTATGAATTCCTTTTAAAAGATGGGGGACGCCCCCGCTCCCTTTCGCAGTGGGGTACTCAGGCGCGGGGTCGGTATGGGTTTATCCGGCGAGGTTATGCCGGAAGGGCTGGCCGGGCGGTTCAAGTCACCCTGCGTGGCGTTTGAGCTGGCGGGACGGCAAGCAAGCGAAAGCCATAGTTGTTGTTGCTGTTGTTGTTGGGATTCGCGGAACGGCAGTTCTGGGCGTTGTTGTTCCAGTTCCCGCCGCGGATCACGCGGTTGCTCCCGGTGCCGGGCCGCCCGGAAACAGGCGAAAAGCGCGGTCAGGCGCTGCTGGGCGCGGTGTTCGGTCAGGGTGCCGCGCAGCAGCCGGTGTTCCACGCCGGCCACTTTTCGGACAAAACGTTTGCGCCGGTCCCGCGCAGGATGGGCGCGATCCGGAAAGATGCGGATGCCGAGAAAGTCGACGCCATGGGTCATGCGGTGAAGCGATCCGCCGCCTTTGATTTCGAGCGTGAGGTCTTCGGCGAGGCGGATTTTTGCTTCGCGGAGGAGGGCTTTGAGGGGGGCGTAGTCGCCGAAGACAACCATGTCGTCCATATACCGGGCGTAGGAGAATGCGCCGGAGGCGGTCACGCGGCGGTCGAAGGGGTCGAGGTAAAGATTGGCGAAGTATTGGCTGGTGAGGTTGCCGATGGGGAGCCCTTTGCCGGGGGCGGTTTCGTAGCTGGCGATGAGCTGGGCGAAGAGGGCCAGCACGCGGGTGTCTTTGATCTTGCGGCGAAGCTGGGCGAGAAGCACGGCGTGGTCGATGGAGTCGAAATAGCGGCGGATGTCGAGCTTGAGGCACCAGGGGTGGCGGCTGGCGCAGCGCCGGGCATGGGCCACGGCTTTGAGCTGGCCTTTGCCCTTGCGGCAGGCGTAGGTGTGGTCGACGAGGCCCTTTTCGAGGCGTTCGCCGCACACGGCGATGAGGGCGTGGTGCACGATGCGCTCCTCGAGCGCCGCCGCCGCGATGACGCGTTCTTTGGGGTCGAAAACCTTGAAGAAGTGATACGTGCCGAAGCGGAAGGTGCCCGCCGCCAATGCGGCGCGGAGCGCTTCCATCCGCGCGGGGTAGTCGGCGGCGAAGGCGCGGACGGCGGCCTGGCCGCCCTTGCCGCGCTTGACCCGGTAAAAGGCGGCGGCCAGGTTTTCGGGGTCGGTGACCGCATTGAAACAGTGACCCAGGCGTTTCATGCCGGCTGTTCCTCCCGGGGGGCGAGGGCGGCGATCATGCGGGGGCCGTATTTTGCCAGGCGCGCCTCGCCCACGCCGAAGATGGAGCCCAGCGAGGCCAGGGTCGGGTCGCATTGGCGGGCCAGCTCGGCGAGCTGTTCGTTGGTGAAGACCACGAAGGGGCGCACTTTTTCCTCTTCGGCGATTTTTTTTCGCTCCTCGCGCAGGCGGCAGAAGCGGGCGAAGGCTTCCGGCTCCAGTTCCTTCTGATAATCGATTTTTCCGGGAAGGCCGCCGGGGGGCTGAGGGAGCTCCGGAAGAGCCCGCCCCTGCAGGTATTCCACCACAAAGACCAGGTATGCGCCGTCGGCCTGCGTGAGCCACTGGCGCTGAACATTGATAATCCGGTGCGAAGCCAGAAATCGATTGAGATCGTCAGTTTCCGGGTTTTGCGGAATAGGTTGTATGAATATCTGAAAGGCCATGAAGATCCCGATTAAAAAAATCTTTGGGGGCAAGCCCCCAAACCCCCGCACACACGTTTCACGCGGCGGCGGCATCCGCCGTGCCGCCTTGTTCACGTCTGTGCAGAGGCTGCTTGGCAGGGTGTTATTGAACGGGCGGGACGGCAAGCAAGCGAAAGCCATAGTAGTAGCCGCTGTAGTAGTTGCTGCTGTTGCTGCTGGCATTCCCGCGACTGGCAGACCGGCAGGTTTGAGCACCGTTTGAATTATGCCAATTTCCACCACGGATCACACAAAGTGTACTGCCTGTGTTCCCTAAATTGGTCGGATCATTTAGTTCTGTTGTACCCAAGTTTTTGATATATGCATCAAGGCACCATTCAGAGATGTTGCCATGCATATCATACAGACCCCAGGCGTTGGGCAGATAGGAGCCGACCTTGGCATGCTGATAACTGGAACCGCCGTTGCCGGTATATCGCCCGACTTCGGCCATGTTGGAGCAGTTTATTTTCTGGGTTAATTCTTTGCCGCTGTTGAGGGCTGTTGAAGTTCCGGCACGGCAGGCATATTCCCATTGCGCTTCAGCAGGCAGATTGAAACCGCTGATACCGGTGCGTTTTCGGATCGTGGGAAGAAAATCTCCGATGATTGAGTCACGGGAAATTAGATCAAGAGGGCGGACGTCTGCATTTGTTCCTTTGTAAGTGGACGGGGTCTGATTCATCACCAATTGGTATTGTTTTTGGGTAACCTCAAAGATGCCGATATAGAAGGGCTTCGTGAGGGTAACTTGATGAAGGTCTTCGTTGTCGGCGCGGCCGAGCTCGGTGCTGGGGCTGCCCATCATGAAGGTGCCGGGGAGGATGAGGCGGAGCCAGAGCTCGGTGGTGCGGCAGGTGTCGTTGGAGAGGTCGGGGGGATCGTTGGTGTAGCGGACGGGGTAGAACATGCCGTCGGCGGGGCCGTTGGAGAGGTCGACGACCATGTAGCGGGAGGCGTTGGCGAAGCCGTGCATGGTCATGGTGAAAGAGGAGGAGTGGAAGTTGGGCTCGTCGGTCTTGGCATCCCAGGTCATGCGGTGTTTGCCGGGTTTGACGGATGAATTAGCGCCGGCGCCGGTGAGGGTTCGGGGGGCGATGGAGATGTTGCGGTCGTGATCGAAGCCGAGGGGGTAGACCCAGACGTCGGCATTCGGATTTTCGTTGCAGACCACTTCATAGTCGATGTCGACGAGGCCGTTCCAGGGCCAGCGTTGCTGTGCGGTGACGTTTTGGACGGTGATTGCCGCATGGAGCCATGCGGCGGCGGTGAGGGCGGTGAGGAGGAGTATCTTTTTCATGGTTGTCCCTTTTCGGTGAATCGCAATTCTAAACGAGAATAATTTTGATTCCAAAGGGAGAATATCAGAATGGCGGGGGGATGACAAGGTGATTTTCTGAAAATAATAGAATTTATTTTTGTAAATTGCTCTAAAGCAGGGAAAAGGCGTCGATGTCGATGGCGAGGGTGATGCCTTTGGGGAGGGGGCGGGCGGAGCGGATGCGGGCGAGGGCGTTGACGATGAGGCGGGCGGTTTCGGCGCGGATGAGGAGCTGGAAGCGGTATTCGTCGCGGCGTTTTTCAATGGGAGCGGGGAGGGCGGGGGAGACGTGGAGGGCGGGGTCGGCGGCGGCGAGGTCTTTTTCCCATTGCCGGGCGGTTTTTTCGGTGAGGGCGGCTTCGGCGCCGCGGAAGGTGAGGCAGGCGAGGTGGGAGTAGGGGGGGTACCCGCCGGTTTGGCGCTCTTCGAGGTCGCCGGCGGCGAAGGTGGCGAAATCGGCCTTGCGGGAAGCCTGGACGGCGGGGTGATCGGGGCGGTAGGTCTGGATGTAGACTTCGCCGGGGCGTTCGCCGCGACCGGCGCGGCCGGAGACTTGGGCCAGGAGCTGGAAGGTGCGTTCGGCGGCGCGGAAATCGGGCAGGTGGAGGCTCATGTCGGCGGCGATGATGCCGACGAGGGTGACGTTGGGAAAATCGAGCCCTTTGGCGATCATCTGGGTGCCGAGGAGAATGTCGGCGCGGCCTGAGCGGAAGGTGTCGAGGAGGTCGTCGTGGCTGAAACGGCGGGAGGTGGAGTCGGCATCCATCCGTACGAGGCGGGCGGCGGGGAAGATTTTTGCGAGGGCCTCTTCGATCCGCTGTGTGCCGAAACCGCGGTGATCGAAGCCGGGGGCGCCGCAGGCTGGGCAGCTGGCGGGAAGGTGTTTCCAACTGCCGCAGAGGTGGCAGCGCAGGCAGTTTCCCGCCTGGTGCCAGGTCAGGTTCACGCTGCACGATTCGCATTCGACGGTGTGCCCGCAGGCGGGGCATTGGGTGGTGGGCGAGTGGCCGCGGCGGTTGAGGAAGAGGATGATCTGCTCGCCGCGCTCAAGGCGTTGGCGCATGGCGGAAATGAGCGCTTGGGAAAAGATTTGGGCGCGGCCGGCGCGGGCGGTTTCGAGGCGCATGTCGACCAGGTGCACATACGGAAGCGGGCGGTTCTCCACGCGGCTGGGCATGGCGGCGAGGGTGTATTTGCCGGCTTTCATGTTGGCCCAGCTTTCGAGGGCGGGGGTGGCGCTGCCGAGGATGCAGGCGCATTTTTCGAGCCAGGCGCGCATGACGGCCGCATCGCGTGCGTTGTAGCGCGGGGTTTCATCCTGCTTGTAGCTGGGTTCGTGCTCTTCGTCGACAATGATGATGCCGGGGTTGGCAAGCGGGGCGAAGATGGCGGAGCGCGGCCCGATCACGACTTTGGCCTCGCCGCTGCGGATGCGGTGCCATTCGTCGAAGCGTTCGCCGGCGCTCAATGCGCTGTGCAACACCGCGATGGCTTCGCCGAAGCGCGCGGCGAAGCGTTGCACGGTTTGCGGTGTGAGGGCGATTTCGGGGACCATCATGATGGCGCTTTTTCCTTGCGCCAGCGCATCGGCGATCGCCTGGAGGTAAACTTCGGTCTTGCCGGAGCCCGTCACGCCGAAGAGCAACACGGGTTTGGGCGTTTTTTTCTCTGCCTCCGCGCGGATAATCGCGAGCGCCGCCTGCTGTTCGGGCGTGAGGGCGCGCGGGGTCGAGGGCATCACTCTGCGCCGCGCGAGCGGATTGCGCCGCACGGTCTGCTTTTCAATGGAGATCCAGCCGGCGCGTTCGAGGCGCCGCAGGGTTTCGGGGGTGGTTTTCAATTCTTTGCACAGGGCATGCAGGCGGCCGCCGTCGACGCGCGCCACGTTGTCGTACAATTCTTTTTGCCGCGCCGTCAAACCGCTTTGGCCCGTTTTCGGCGTCACGATCAATTCCTCGCGGGCCGAGACTTTTCCTCCCCGCACCGGCGCGGGGAGGGCGCACTTGAGCGCCAGCGCAAAGGGCGCGCAGTAATAGGCGGCCATCCATTTGAGAAGCGCGATCAGCTGCGCGCTGAAAAAGGGAACCGGATCTTCGATTTTTAGAAGTGTTTTGATGGCGGCATCTGTTTTGGGGGCGCTCCGGCATTCAATCACATAGCCTGAAACGACCTGTTTCCCAAACGGCGCCGCCACTTTCAGGCCGGGGTGAATGTTTCCCCGCAATTCCGCGGGCACGGCATAATCAAACAGCCGATCCGGCACGGCTTCAATGGCCACTCCCGCAAACAGAATGTCGGTTTCATCGCTTTTCATGGGGGGCAATGGTAACACAGCCGCGCCATTTTTACAAATGCCGCGTTTGTTGCAACGTTGAAAGGATTTCCGTTTTAGAGCATATTAAGATTGAAACTTCTCTTTTTCTCTGTTCTTTTCCTTTTTGCTTTCATCCTTTCAGGTCGCCGTAGCGTTGCTACGGCTCACTTCAAGAATTCACCAAAAAGAAAAATACCTTTCGAAAAATTGAGAAGTTTCAATCTTAACCTGCTCTATTTTTTGGGCGCGGGGCGGAGGGTGGTCAGGTAAAGGGTTTGGGCGGGCTGGAGGTGCTTCCAGGCGAAGGCCTGTTCGCGTTCGTCGGCGGGGATGACGGGGCGTGTGAGCGTTTCGGATGTGCCGAGGAGGGCGACGGGGATCGGCGGAGATCCGGCTTTTTGGCGGTTGACAACGGTGATTTTACCGCGGTCTTTTCCCGCTTCGAGGGTGCCTGACGCTTCGATGCCGGGGGTGGCGGAGGTGATTTTAACCGGGCCGGCGAACCCGTTTCGCGCGATGGCGATGGTGAGTGAGCCGCGCTCGCCGGGGCGGAGGTTGATTGAGGAGGCGGTGCTGTAGAGGGTGAAATCGGGCGTGGCGGGTTCGATGGCGAGGGCGTAGGTATAGTCGGGGCCGCCGTGGGCGGTGGCGTCGGTCACTTCCACGGTATACTCGCCGGCGGCCGGAAGCGTGAGGGTGAGCTCGGGGTCGGCGTGTTGCAGGTGAAGGCCGGTGTTGAAGGGCGGAGGGGTGTCGTCGGCTTCGGCGAGGAGGGTTCCGCCGGGCGCGAAGACGCGGATGAAGGGGTCGAGCGGCGATCCGGCGCGGCGGGCGGTCACGGCGATGCGGCGCTGTTCGCCTTGTTTGCCGGTGAAGGCGTGCGTGTTGGCCATGCCGGGTAAAATGACGGGAAGGGGGGAGGGCTCTGTGGGTTTGGCGGGCTCGATGACGAGGCTGTAGACGAAATCTTCGCGCCCGCGGTGGAGGTTGTCGTTGATTTCGACGGTGTAGGTGCCGTCGGCGGGCGGGGTGAAGGCCATGCGCGGATCGGGATCGAAGCCGTTTTCATCGGAGAAGGCGAGGGTTCGCCCTTGGGCGTCGGCGATGCGGAGGGTGGCTTGGAAGTAGCCGGGCACGGTATCGCCGATGAAGGGCTGGAGGCTGCGGGCGTGAAGGGTGAGGGCGTAGGGGGTTCCGCCGGCGAGGGGGAGGGTGAAACGGTCGGTTTCGAGCCGGAGGATCCGCCCCTCCAGAACGACCGGAGGCATGGGTGCGGCGGTGAGATTGTCGCGTACGCGAGGGGAGGCGTCGATGCGGAAGGCGCGGGGATTGGAGGTGCCGGCGGGGCCGGTGAGGCGGAGCTCGCGCAGACCGGGCGCGGCGTCGGGGGCGATTTCAAGCTCGGCCATGACGAGCTCCTGCATGGATTGCGCGGCCTGGCGCTCCTGGGAGCCGACGGTGAGGGCGCGGTGGAGAATTTCGCGCTCGAACTCGGAAAGGGTATCGATGGAGTCCCACCAGGGGTGTTTGTTCCAGAGCGAGGTGTCTTCGGGAAGGGGCGGTTTTTGGGCGGGGTTTTTGAGCCAGGCGAGGAGCCAGGCGCGCTGTTTGCCGTCGGGATTCGGAAATCCCGGAATGACCCGCACGCTGCGGAAGGTGACGCCGCCTCCGGTGATGAGGCCGTTGTGTAAACCGCCGTTGCGGCGTAGCTGCATGCCGCCGAAGAGGAGGGTGGCCGTGGTTCCCCGCGTGGCGCCTGCCGGGTAACAATAGGCCAGATACGGCTCGGCGGCGCAGGCGAAGGCTGAAAGAAAGGCGAAGAAAAAAACGGTTTTACGCATGGTTCACCTCAGGCATAGAGTTCGCGCAGACGCCCCGCCGCTGATTCGGGCGGGAGCACGGGGGCGTGGATGCCGGCGGGATTGGGCAATGAGGCGTCGGGATCGATGCCCATGCGTTCGCAGATGCTGCCGAGGTAATCCTGCGGCGACACGGGGCGCTCGGCGGGTTTTGTGGCGGTGTCATCCGATTTTCCGACCACGAGGCCGCCCTTGAAGCCGCCGCCCGCCAGGAGCGCCGAAAAGCAGCCGGGGAAGTGGCCGCGCCCGCCGTTCCAGGGCGGCTCGCGCTGGATGCGCGGCGTGCGCCCAAACTCGCCGCAGCACGAAACGATGGTGGAGGCCAGCAACTCGCGGCGGCTGAGGTCGGCGAGTAGGGCGGAAAGACCCTGGTCGAAGACGGGACCTTTGCGTTTGAAGGTTTCGAAGAGCTGCTTGTGGTTGTCCCAGCCGTCGGCGTTGACCATGATGTAGGGCACGCCCGCCTCCACGAGCCTCCGCGCGGCGAGGCAGCTTTGCCCGAAGGTGTTGCGGCCGTAGCGGTCGCGCACATCGGCGGGTTCTTCGGAGAGATCGAAGACTTTGGCCGCGTTGCCGTGGATCACGCGCCTGATGTGGCCGCCCGCCGCGTGAAAGGCTTCAAGCGCGCCCGCGGGAGCCGATCGGGTGAAGGTATCGATTTCATCGAGAAGCGCGAGGCGCTGGTCGGCCATTTCGGCGGTGAGGCCGCCCGGCGGCACGATGCCGTCGACAGCGAAACGCTGTCCGTTGGGGTCGCCTCCGGTCACGAGCGGCGCGCAGGCGTCGCCCAGGAAGCCGGTTTCGGAGAAACGGCCGTTTGTATTGGGCAGAATCACATAGGGCGGAATGTCGCCCTTATAACCGGGCGCTTTGAGCGAGGCCACCATCGCGCCGACGGAAGGGAAGACCGGCCCGCCCGGATTGCGCCCCGTGCGCATGAGGTACGAGGCGTTTTCGTGGCCGGCGTGCGGGTGGTGAAGCGTGCGCACAAGCGAGAAGAGCGCGGCCTGTTCGGCGAGCTTCGGGAGAAACTCCGAGAGCGTGAGCCCCGGCGCGGCGGTGTCGATGGCTTTCATGCCGTTATTGTAATCGCGCCCGGCATCGGGCTTCGGGTCGAAGGTCTCGAGCGAGGAAGGCCCGCCCCACATCCAGATTTCAATGACCGAGCGCGCCGGCCCCGGCTGAAACGGCGCGCCGTTTGCTCTCAGCAGCGGCGCGGCAATCATCGAAGCGCAGAGGTGTTTGAGGAAAATACGGCGTTGCATAGCGACCTCTTAGTGTTGGTGGATGAATTCCGTGGAGTTGAGCAGAATCCAACCGGTTTCCTGCGTGATGCGCCAGCGTTCCTTCGGCGGAAGCGTCGCCTGGAATCGCCTGAATGCTTCGGCCTCCCCGGCGGTCGGCGGGCGGCTGAAGAAGAGCCAGTAAAACGCCTCGAGCCGGTTCGGGGCGGGAAGTTCCTTTATTTCCGGCCTCTGCGCCACCTTTTTCATGCGGTTGTAAAGCGCGGCGGAGTTGAAGAGGAAGAGGCGCTGCTTGCCGGTGACGGCGTCGTGGCGCTCCTCGGCCAGTCCCGTGTCGCGCGCGGGTCGCCCGAAGAGCGTCAGAAACGGGTGCGTGATCGAGCCGTCCGCGAGGAGAATCGAGCGTTGGTCGGCAGGCAGGAAGGTATACGGCTCCGGCGTGAGGCTGGAGAAGGAAATGCGTTCGCCCGTCAGGTCGCCGATGACATCGGCCAGCACCTCGGCGGGAAGCCGCCGCACCGGGTAAACCGGCGTGAACGGCGCCGCCCGGTAAGCCGAAGAGGTGAGAATCGCGCGGTTCAGCGCCTTGCAATCATACCCCGATTGAACAAACCCTTTCGCCAGCGCCTCCGCCACCGCCGGCGCCGCATCGCTTCCGAAATACCGCGCCCACACCCGGTTCACCGCGCACCGCGCAAACTTCGGATCCGCAATCAGCGCCTCCACGGCGGAAATACGCGGGTCGGGCCGCTCCCTCACAAAGACAATCTCTTCCTTCCACTCCTGCGTATCCTTAAAATTCACGCAGCCAAAGGTCGTTCCAAAAAAATTCGTAGCCTCGCCCAGAAACAGTTGCGCCACCGCCTTGCCGATACCCTCCGCGCTCCGCTCCGCCACCGAACGGTAAAAATTCACCTCCGGCTGTCGGAAGTTGCTTCCCTGAGATAAGAGCAACGCCCGCGCGAAATCATCATACCGCTCATTCGTTGCAATAAAAGAGTGAATCCGGCGGTGATACCCATAGACCGCGTTCGGCCAGAGATTCACCGGAAATTCCGATTTCACCCGAAGCGCATCGCACCAGTGGAGCGACCGGAAATCCGCAAAACCGGGGTCTGCGAGGAGCCTGTCAATCAACGCATCCGCATCCGGGGCGGCGGCATAGGCCTTCGCCTCCTCCGGCGCGGGCAGCCGCCCCAGCAGATCCAGATACGCCCGCCTTACGAAGACGCAATCACTCGCCTCCGGCAAATTCAGCGCCAGCAGCCGGTCAATCTCCGATCTCACCGGAACCATCGACTCCTTTGCATAAGGCGAAGCTCCGAAAACCATTCCGGGGATCATGAAAAACAAAAGAAGCCATCGCATACGATACCTCCGTTTCGCCGGGTAACAACGCGATTACACTTCAAAAATTGTCCGCCGCAAAAAATGATTGTTAAGGGGCTTTTTTCCCGCATTCGCGGGTATGCGTTATGCGGATCGCCCCGCTTTCACAAAATCAGGAATTCTCATATGTGCGCCATGGCGTTGCGGCGATTTTTCTGGATGTCGAGCCGCTGGCTGGCGTTCGACATGTTGCCGTGACGGAACGGCGAGGCAGCCTTGACTGGGCGCGCTACATCAAAGACATGCTTGATCATCGTTATCCCGATGCCGATCAAGTCGTCCTGGCCATGGATAACTTAAACACCCACGCCCTTTCCTCTTTATATCAGGCCTTTCCGGCGGAAGAGGCGCTTCGTTTGGCTCGCCGGCTGGAAATACACCATACGCCCAAACATGGCAGTTGGCCCAACATTGCTGAAATCGAACTGAGCGTATTCAAACGCCAGTGTCTCCCCGATCGAATCCCCACGATTGACCTTATGAGGGAAATGGTTGCCGCGTGGAACTGCGAGCGCAATGCCAGACAAACCCCGGTGAAATGGCAATTCACAACATCGGATGCGCGTATAAATTTTACACGACTACACCCGATATTTTAAAGTTTACTATGTACTAGTATTCGCAGCAACCCCGATTTTCACCTTTTCATTCTCTTCCTGCCAAAGCATTTTTCGTTGTTCGCGAGAAAGCCCGGGATTCATTGCGAGTAAATATTTCACGGACAAATCAGGTAATGACAACAAATAAACAATATCCTTTTGTTTTAAAATATCTACATTTTGAAGTGACCAAATCAGGCCTTCATCCACCCCGATACTTCGCAAATAAGTTTCAGCCTTCGTTCCTTCAGCAAGAGGGGGTCCCATATTTGAGCCTAAATAAAAAATAATAATTAAAAAAAGTGAAAACAAAAAAAGTAATAAAAATATGCTTGTTTTTGAAGTAGATTTCATTGGTTTAATGTCCACAACACAACTCCCATTTGCATGTTTTATCTTGTGCTGCTTCATATGCATTGGCTCCGCGTAACCGAACGGCAATTTCATAAGCTGCAGCCATGTCCGTGCATTTTTTTCTATTTAAAAAATCCAAAAATGAAAGATTGTCCGTACATTGCTTATACATGCAACTTCCTAATTCTGAGTCACATTTTGATTTTTTTGAATCACAGGTTCCGTAACATTTGTCATGCTTGTTGCAGCAATCTTTAAAATTAACAACGCCAAGATAGGTATCAGGAACCTTCATTCCTCCTTCTGATCCGCATCCATTACCTTCTTTATCCCCCCCTATATCGGTTTTTGTACGATAAGAACTCTGCCCATTTGCATCTTTTTTTACTTTGTAATCTTTTGGACAAGGGGGATAAGAACACTGGCAAGGCACAGGAAATTCTCCGCCGCCAGGAAAACAATAAATAACTCCACTCCAACACTCTAAACCAAGGTTGTCGATTTGGTTTTGGGGCGAATTTAATACAATCACATATAAGTTTACTTCTTTTTTGGAATCTTCATTTCTGTCTCGTGAAAGCCATCGACCATTCAATGAAAAGTAGTGCCTGTAATTATAATAGACAAGATCAAGTTCATCATCGTGGTATTCAGAGGAGAAACGGTAGGGGGTGGCGTGGGCGGCGGGGCCGACGGCGCGGGTAAGGGCGCCGAAAGGGGCGTAGTCGTAGTGGGCGGCGGGGATTCCGGAGGGGGTGGTGAGGTCGGTGACGTTTTTGTTGTCGTCGAACATGTAGTAGAGGGTGGTTTGTGTATCGGGAATGTGGAATTGAAG
>JAVBLT010000001.1:0-146896 GCA_031553315.1 Kiritimatiellia bacterium | reverse complement strand
TCTTGGGGCCTGCCTATCGCGTGACCATTCCCTCCGTGATCTACATTGCCATGCTCCGCAGAAAACAGGAGCTGGAAAAACAGTTCGCCCAAGAAACAACCGTCTAGAGCATATTTCGATTGATCTTTCCGCTTTTTCTCGATGCTTTTTGTTTTTGAACTTCACCCTTTCAGATCGCCGTAGCGTTGCTACGGCTTACTTCAAGCGTTTGTCAAAACCAAAAATCACCTTCGCAAAATCCGGAAATCTCATTCGAAACCTGCTCTAAAATTCAATGCCGGGTTGTGCGGGAATGTTTGCGGAATAGCCGTGTTTTATGTTTTCAATCCGGCTGACGGTGTCGGCGCGGGCGATGAGGGCTTGGGGGGCGCCGCGGCCGGTGAGGATGAGGGTTTGGCAGGGCGGAGGTGAAGCGAAGAGCTCGCTTTCCTCAATGAGGTTGAGGGAAAGGGCGGTGCAGGCTTCGTCGAGCACGATCATGTGAGCGGTGGAGGCGCGGAAGAGTTGGAGGGCTTTTTGGGCGGCGGCGCGGTGGGGGGCGGTGTCGGCGCCGGGGGGGAGGAAGCCGATGCCGGCGGTGTGGATGGTGATGCCGGGAAGGTGTTTCAGGGGACGCAATTCGGCGGCGTTGTGATCGGCTTTCATGAAGCGGATGAGGTGGACGGTCTGGCTGTGGCCGAGGGCGCGCAGGATCATGCCGAGGGCTGAGGTGGTTTTGCCTTTGCCGGGGCCGGTGAGGATGAGGATTCTCATGGACGGGCGCGTTTGAGGGTTTCGGGCTGGAGGAGGGTGGCGTCGAGCTGGGGGCGGGTGGTGAGGCCGAGGTGGGCGAGGGTTTGGAGGTGGGGGGTGAGCATGGCGGTTTCGCTGGTGAGGTGGGCGTCGGTGCCGAGGGCGAGTTTGCAGCCTTCTTCGAGGCAGATTGTGAAGAAGGCGGGGTCGACGGTGTTTTGGTGGTGGTTGATTTCGGCGGCGATGCGGTGTTGGGCGAGGAGGCGGGCGAGGGGGCGGTAGAGGTGGGTGGGGGTGGGGCGTTTGTGCCAGAGGAAGTAGCGGAAGGGGTGGGCGAGGATGTCGATGGGGTGGCGGGTGAAGGCTTCGATGTCGCGCATGAAGGCGGCTTCGGCTTGGGCTTGGGTGTGGGAATCGGTGATGCCGGGGAGCTCGTGGATGGCGGCGATGAGGTAATCCCAGCCGCGGGTGTCTTGGGGGGCGAGGCAGAGGGCGCCGTCTTTGAGGAGGTCTACTTCGAGGCCGATGAGGGTGAAGGGGCTTTGCCAGCGGAGCATCCAGGCGTGGTATTCTTTCATGCGGCCGCGCTGGGGGGTCTGCCAGATGGCGTGGAGGGGGGCGGGGTCGTTTTGCCAGGCGAAGGTCATGACGTATTGGCGATCCATGTAGAGCTGGCAGGCGTGTTCGGTGATGCCTTGGGCGCCGAGGCTGAAGGCTTGGGCGTGGTCGATGATCTGGGCGGTGTCGCAGGTGCGGGAGCAGTAGGCGAATTGGGTGTGGGCGTGGTAGTCGATGAGGGAGAGGTGGTGGGGGAGGGCGAGGTTGAGGGGGGTGACGGCGGGGGTGGCGCCGGGGTCGAGGGTGATGAGGGCGCAGGGGTAGGGGCGGCGGTGGATGCTGGGAAGGGTGTAGTGGAGGGTGCCTTGGCGGTCTTCGGGGGCGGTGCCGGTGTGGATGTGGCCGCTGAGGGAGAGGGTCACGCGGCAGGCGGTGTGGAGGGCGTTGATGCGGTCGAAATCGGGGTGGTCGGGGTCGATGGGGGCGTGTTGGAGGGTGACGAGGGTGAGGTGGGGGTGGGTGTGGCGGATGGCGGCGAGGGCTTCGAAGGCGGCGTCGGGGCGGAGGGCGGGGGTGCCGTCGGGGTTGAAGTCGTCGAAGTTGAGGAAGAAGCCGATGTCGCCGATGACGGTGAGGCCGGGGAGGGAGTCGAAGGCGACGGCGAAGTCGTAGGGGGGGAGGTCGTGGTTTCCGGGGATGGCGAGGAGGGGGATGCCGTGGAGGGCGGCGGGGGCGCGGATGGCTTGGGCGGCTTCGAGGGCGGTGAGGGAATCGGCGTTGTGGATGCAGTCGCCGAGGATGAGGACGACGTCGGGCTTTTGGCCGAGCTGGATGGCGTGGTCGATGGCTCGGGCGATGAGGGTGGGGGCGAGGTCGCCTCGGCGGTTGGCGTCGAGGCGTTTGGGGGTCATGTGCAGGTCGCTGAGGGCGAGGATGTTCATATGTAGGGCTCTCTGATTCGCAGGGGGGTGATGGTTTTGGGCAGGCGGGCGCCGCGGTCGATTTCGATGATGGCGCCTTCGAGGGTGCAGGGGCCTTCGGCGACGTCGAACTTGCCGGGGATGCCGGCGATGAAGCGGCGGAGGACGGGCTGGATTTCGCGGCCGATGACGGAGTGGTAGGGGCCGGTCATGCCCAGGTCGCTGAGGTAGGCGGTGCCGCGGGGGAGGAGGGTGGCGTCGCTGGTTTGCACGTGGGTGTGGGTGCCGCAGAGGGCGGCGACCCGGCCGTCGAGGTAATGGCCCATGGCGATTTTTTCGGAGGTGGCTTCGGCGTGGAAGTCTACGAAAACGGGGATGCCGCCGGGGATGCGGGCGAGGGCTTCGTCGGCGGCTCGGAAGGGGCAGTCGCAGGGGGTCATGAAGGTGCGGCCGAGGAGGGAGAGGGCGGCGATGGGGCCGAGGGCGGTCTGGGCGATGGCGATGGTTTCGCCGGGGGTGCCGGGGGGGAGGTTGGCGGGGCGGATGATGCGTTTGTCGGCGCCGATTTGGGAGTCGAAGTTTTTTTGGCCCCAGATGTGGTCGCCGAGGGTGATGATGGCGGCGCCGGCTTTGAAGAGTTCTTCGGCGATGGGGAGGGTGATGCCGTTGCCTGCGGCGGCGTTTTCTCCGTTGGCGATGAGGGCGTGGATGGCGTTTTCGCGGAGCAGCTTGGGGATTTGCTCTTTGAATATGCGCCTTCCGGGGGCGCCGACGATGTCGCCGATCATGAGGATCTTCATGCGTTGTTTTCCTTTTCGGGGGGAAGTATAGCAGAATGGGTGTTTATTTCAATGCCTGAGTGCGGTGGGAAGGAAATAATCGTTTTATATGGGGAAGCGCCGGTCAGTGGGTGGCTGACCGGCGCTTTTGGTTGCTGATATATTATGGGTTTTTGGTTATTGGTCGCCGCGGATGTGGGGCGAATGAACGGCGAGGGTGTGGGAGCGCTGGATGGCGGTGGGTTTGGCGCTGCCTTGGATGTGGATGGAGGCGGGCTGGCGGTAGAAGCCGCTGCCGGCAGGAAAGCCTGCGCGAGCCATGAGGGGGTTGAGGATGCCGGTGTGCTGAACGCTGGCGGTTTTGAGCTTGGTGAGGCCTTTGGCATCTTGGTAGGTGGTGTAGAGGTTGAATTTGCCGGTGAAGATGCCGGTTTTGGCGTTGTAGGTGAAGGTGGTGAGCATGGGGTTGGTTTCGTGGAAGTGATAGTCGGGGCAGGTTTTGCAGAGGGCGGGGGCTTTGCCGGGGGGGAGGGTGAGGGCGCCTTTGGCGGTGGTGGCGAGGGTGCCGAGCCAGGCGTGGTAAAGGTCGGGGTTGATGGTTTCGGGGCTGTAATCTGCGGTGATTTCGGCTTGGTCGTATTTGGCGAGGTTGAAGGCGGGGTCGTGGCGGCCGCCGCAGAAGTGGCCGGTGAGGGTGGCGAGGATGTCGCCGGTTTCGGTTTTGAGGGGGCAGATCCAGGTGGCCTTGCCGAGGAGGGTGGCGCCGTTGCTGTTGATGGTGACGGCGAGGCTGGCGGCTTTGTCGCGGTAGGGTTGGAAGAAGCAGGGGAGGGTGCCGTCGGCGAAGAGGGGGGAGGTGCCGCTGACGGCGGTGCCGTCGGTGAGCTTTCCGGCCCATTTGGCGGTGCCGTTGGCTCCGATGGTGGCGGTGAGGTAGCTGCCGCTGGCGGGGTCGCTTTCTTCGGCGGTGTTGAGGAAGAGGCTGAGGGTGTGGTAGCCTGTGTGGGTGGTGAGGATGTTGGCGACTGCGGGGTTTTTCCGGTCGGTTTTGTCGATGAAGGCGTTGCGCTCGGCGGTGAAATCGCCGTCAACGGTGGTTCCTTCGATGTAGGTGAAGGGGGCTTTGGAGGTATCGATATAGAAGTCGGCGAGGATCACGGGGAGATTGCCTCCGGAAATATAAGCGTAGAAGATGCCGTCGCCTTCATCGAAGATGCCGTTGATGGTCCAGGTGCGGATTTTTCCGCCGGTGGTTTCTTTGGCGGTGATTTTACCGGTTGCGGAGATGGTGAGGCTGATGGAGCCGGTGGGGATTTGTGATGTGGTGCAACAGGGGGTGATTGTGCCGTTGTAGGTGCCGATGAGGGCGGCTGGCATGGGGGCGATGGTGATGCCGACGATGCGGGTATCGGTCTCGCGGGCTTTGTTGACGGTTCTGATGGCGGCGTTGGGAAAGGTCCCGGCTTTGGCGGGCACGCCGGAGATGGCGCCGCTCGCGGGGTCGATCGTGAGCCCGGGGGGGAGGCCGCTGGCGCTGAAGGTCACGCCGGGGCGGTCGGAGGTCACGGTGGCGGTGTAGTACACGCCGACGGTGCCTTGGGGGATTGTTGCGAAGTGGATGGAGGGGGGCAGGCTCCAGCGGGCGTAGAGGGTGTGGGTGGCGGTGCCGACGCTGGTGGAGGGGGTGACGGCGCTTCCGCCGGTTTTGGCTTTGAACCAGCCGGCGAAGATGTAGCCTGTGCGGGTGGGGGCGGGAAGAGTGCCGTAGGCGGCTTTGAGGGAATAGAGGCGGGTGTTTGCGGCAAGCTCGCCGCCTTGGGGGTCGAAGGTCACGCCGAGCTTGCCGGCGGGGGCGGTCACGTTGAAGGTGAGGCTCTTTTTGTTGTTGGTATAGGAGGTTTCCGCGACGGTATTCCTGGAATTGATGGTGAAGGTAAGGGTGTAGCTGCCGATGGGGAGATTCTGGAGAATGGGGCATGTGTGGTTTTTGTTGTAGATATAGTCTTTGGCTCCTATTTCGCCCTCAATATAATACATGTAGGTTTTTTCAATGCCTGTCCCTGTCAGGGTCAGTGTGCTGTAGACGGGGCCTTCGATGGCCTTTTGGAGCCTGTCGTTGTGGGCATAGCTGAAATACACAGGGTCGCCGTAAGCAAATGCGGTGATGGCTTTGGTTGCGGAGGCATTGCTCAGATAGAATGATGAGGCCCAAGCGCTGGGGGTGTAAAACTGAAGGTCATGTGTGGCGCCTTTTTCCCATTGGGCGTAAAGGGTGTGGGAGGTGGAGCCTACTGATGAATCTTCGAAGATGTGTTTTCCGCCGGTGGAGGTTGTGTACCAGCCGTTGAAGGTATAACCGGAGCGAGTGGTTACGGGGAGCCAATCGTAAGTGTCTCCGGGGCTGTAGGTTTCGCTGTCGACGCTGGTACCGCCTTGGGAATTGAAGGTGACGGTGAGGGTGGAGGATGTCCATTGGGCATAGAGGGTGTGGGCGGCGGCGCCTGCGGAGGTTGAAGCGGTCACTTTCGTGCCGCCGGTTGAGGCGGTGTACCAGCCGTTGAAGGTGTAGCCGGTGCGGGTGGAGGCGGGGAGGGTGCCGTAGGTGTTGCCGGTGCTGTAGGTTTTGCCGTTTACGGCGGTTCCGCCCTGGGCGTTGAAGGTCACGGTGAAGGTGGCGGCCGTCCATTGCGCATAGAGGGTGTGGCTGGCGGCGCCGACGGAGGTCGTGGCGGTCACCTTTGTTCCGCCGGCGGAGGCGGTGTACCATCCGTTGAAGGTGTAACCGGCGCGGGTGGTGGCGGGGAGGGTGCCGTAGGTGGCGTTGGCGGTGTAGGTTTTGCTGTTTACGGCGGTGCCGCCCTGGGCGTTGAAGGTCACGGTGATGGTGGCGGGCTGGGTGGAGGTCCACTGGGCGTAGAGGGTGTGAGTGTTGCTTCCGGCGGAGGTCGCAGGGGTCACTTTCGTGCCGCCGGCGGAGGCGGTGTACCAGCCGTTGAAGGTGTAGCCGGTGCGGGTGGGGGTGGGGAGGGTGGTGTAGGCGGTATCTTTATCGTAGAATTTGGAGGTGGCTGAATCGCCGTTTTGCGGGGTGAAGGTTACGGTGGTGAGGTCGCTGCTCCACTTGGCGTTTGCGGGGAGCTGGTAAATGGAATAGGTGCGTGAAACGGCTCCAAAGCCTGTGGTGCTTTGGGCGCTGAGGTAGAGGCGGCCGCGGCGCATTTCACCGGTTGTATTTGCGGTAACGGAGAAGGAATGATTTCCGCCCCCGGTGGAGGTGAGGGTGAGCCAGGTGTCGCTGCTGTCCCGGGTAAAGGCGGCTCCGCTCACATTCTTGGTGCTGAGGGAGAAGATTGCGCCGGAAACACCACTGGAAGACACGGTAATCGTGGAACCGAATTTGTTTCCGTTGTTATAGATGTCGAGCTGGGGGTTGCCAATCATGGGGTCATCGAACAGCGAGCTGTAGGAGCCGATTTGCCGGAAGATGTGAAGCTGGTAGGTGTTGGTGCTTTTTGTTACCACAACACTGTCTCGTTCGAGCTTTGTGTTGTTTTGGGTGAGTGTGTAACTCAAACGGCGGTTTGCCTGATCGGTTGAAGAAACGCTGATTCCTTCTGATATGAAGAGGGTTGTCCAGCTTCCTGTGCCATTAACGGAGGTGCTGCCGCTTGAGGCGCTTGGGTCCCAGGGACCGTAGGGCGGGGTGTAGACGGCGTAGGGCACTTCGGCGGCGAAGAGGCGGGCGGCTGTAAGGAGAAGGCAACCAAGGGCGATCATTTGTTTTTTCATTTCCGGCTCCGGTGTTTTGTTTGTGGTCTCTGTAATATGAGTAGTGGCTTTGGGGGTAATTTTTCAAAATGTTTGTGAAAATAAATTTCTTTTTGGGTTTTGGGTTGCCGTTTTTGTGTGGAGGGTGTAGTATGGCCGCAAAACTGAAGGAGGTTATCATGGATGTAAAACGCCTGTACAACTCGTTTGGCGCCTGTATTCTTGTTCAAAAAGGATGCGAGCTTTTCACGCCTGCCGGAAAATGGGTGGGGTGTTTCCCGTGGAATGACAATGACGCTGTGGATTCGGCGGGCCATTATATCGGCAGTGTGTTTGCCGAGAACCGGTTTTACCTGTTTGAGGAGAACCCGATCGGGGATAAGCCGGGCGTGGGCAGGAAGCCTGATGCGATTTGTGACCTTCCTGAACCTTTTGATCTTGAGGCGGGCGGCCCGGGTCCGGCATTGCTGCCGCCGGGGGCGGCCGATGTGGATTAGGAGTTGTTCATTGATTTTCTTCGACCCGTTTCGATTTTTTCGGGACGGGTCGATTCTTTTTTAGAAGGTTTCGTTGCGGCGGCCCCAGCCGAGCTTGCGGGAGAGGGCGGAGAGGGGGTCGTTGCCGTGGGGGATGATGAGGGGGACTTGGCGGGGGCTGCGGGTGATGCGGATGGTGTCTTCGGGGAGGAGGGAAACATCTTCCTGGCCGTCGGAGAAGGCCATCCAGGGGAGGTCTACGCTGAGGTGGCGGAGGGTGATGGGGGTGGAATCGGGGATGACGAGGGGGCGGGCGGTGAGGGCGTGGGGGGAGATGGCGCTGATGACGGTGGCGGGGGTGCCGGGCAGGAGGATGGGGCCGCCGGCGGAGAGGGAGTAGGCGGTGGAACCGGTGGGGGTGGCGATGATGAGGCCGTCGCAGACGTAGCGGCAGAGGAAGGTGTCGTTGAGGAAGAGCTCGAGGGTGAGGGCGCGGCCGGTGGGGCCGCGGGTGACGACGATGTCGTTGAGGGCGTCGAGGAGGGTTCGGTGGGGGTGGCCGGCGCGGTGGATGGTGGCGGTGAGGGTGGTGCGGTGTTCGATGCGGTGGTTGTTTTGGGCGAGGGCGGCGAGGGTGGTGTCGAAGCCGTCTTGGTTGACGGTGGTGAGGTAGCCGAGGGTGCCGATGTTGAAGCCGATGAGGGGGAGGCTGGTGCCGGTGAGGCGGTGGGCGGCGTTGAGGAGGGTGCCGTCGCCGCCGAGGGTGATGACGCCTTCGACGGTGGCGGGGAGGTTGCTTTCGGGGCAGGGTGTGATGCCGGGTGCGAGGCGGCTGACCCATTCTTCGGCGTGGAGGGTGATGCGGTGGCGGGCGGCGAGCTGGGCGAGCTGGCGCACGGCTTGGGGGGCGTGGGGTTTGGCGATGTTGACGATGAGGCCGAGGTTTTTCATGTGGGGTTTACGGCGATTTTGATGACGATTTTGCGGATGGGGCCGGGGGTTCCGTCGCAGATGCCGGGGGCGTGGGCGTCTTGGGGGTAGAGGATGGCGATGGTGCCGGGGTTGAGGGGGAGGGGGGTGCCGGTGCCGTGGAAGAAGGCGATGTCTTTTTTTGGGTCGTAGGGGGTTTTTTCGGGGAGGGTGGGGGTGAGGGGGGCGTAGCCGATGTATTCGGTGCCGGTGAGGAGGTATTGGATGTCGATATAGGTTTTGTGGGTTTCGAGGGTGCAGTTTTCGGGGTGGCGGGTTTCGTAGGTTTGGATGAGGGCGAAGAGGTTGTCGCCCTGGAGGGTGTGGCGGCCGGTGGGGAGGGTGGGGGTGGCGGGGTCGCGGAGGAAGGCGATGGCTTGGGGGAGGAGGGGGTGGAGGGGGGTGTAGGTTTCGGCGTTTTGGAGGTGGTCGAGGATCATGGGTTTTTCCTTTTGATGAGGGTGGCGGCGTAGGCGCCGTCGGTCTGGTGTGTGGGGGGGGTGTATTGGATGGCGGGGCCGGGCTCGAAGTGGGGGTGGGTTTGGAGGAAGGTTTGGATTTGGTGTTGGTTTTCTTCGGGTTCGAGGCTGCAGGTGGAGTAGACGAGGATGCCGCCGGGTTTGAGGCGAAGGGTGGTGGCGTGGAGGAGGGCGGCTTGGGTGGCGGTGCAGCGGGCGAGGTGGGCGGGGGTGAGGCGCCAGCGGGCGTCGGGGCGGCGCTGGAGGACGCCGGTGTTGGTGCAGGGGGCGTCGAGGAGGATGCGGTCGTAGGTGGGGTCGGCGGGGGATGGGGGGTGGGTGGCGTCGAGCTGGATGAGGGTGGTGCGGTGGATGTGGCGGGTGCGGGTGAGGGTGTCGCGGAGGGTTTGGAGGCGGTCGGGGTGGAGGTCGGCGGCGGTGAGGGTGCCGGTGGTGAGGCGGGCGGCGATCTGGGCGGTTTTGCCGCCGGGGGCGGCGCAGGCGTCGAGGACGGTGTGGTGGGGCTGGAGCTGGAGGAGGTCGATGGCGGCTCGGGTGGCTGGGTCTTGGATGACGAAGTGGCCTTCGCTGTAGCCTTGGAGGGTTTCGATGCGGATGCCGCGGGGGATGATGTGGCTGTGGATGGGGTCGGCGGGGTGGGGGTGTGTGCCGGGTGGGGGCGGGGGGAGGGTGCCGCCGGGGTTTGGCAGGAGGCGGAGGATGGTTTGGGCGGGTTGGTTGTTCCAGGCGCAGAGGGCTTCGGCGGCGGGTTGGCCGTGGGCGGTGATCCAGCGGTCGAGGGGGGCTTTGGGGTGGGAGTGGCGGATGTGGAGGGGGGCGTTTTGGAGGTTGGGGGGGGTGCGGTTGAGGGCCTGGAGGACGGCGTTGACGAAGGGTGCGGCGCGGCGGGAGGTTTTTTTGATGGCTTCGACGGTTTCGTTGATGGCGGCGTAGGGGGGGATGGCGGGGATGTAGAGGAGCTGGGCGGCGCCGAGGAGGAGGGCGGCGTGGGTTTCGCCGTGGGGGAGGTGTTTGACGAGGGGGCGGAGGACCCATTCGAGGGTGTTGTGGCGGCGGAGGGTGGTGTAGACGAGGTCGGTGACGAAGGGTCTTTGGGGGGTGTCGCTGAGGAGGCGGTTGGGGAATTGTTTTTGGGTGAGCCAGCAGGTGATGGCGAAGAGGGCTTCGCGGCGGGGGTCGGGGGGGGTCATGGGGTGGCTCCGTCGAAGTGGATTTGGCGGCGGATCATGGCGGTGAGGTCTTGGGGGGTGATGGTGTCGAGGCGGTTGAGGAGGCATTCCCAGCGGTAGGCTACGCTGCCGTCGCGGTTGTAGGGGCGGTCGCGGAAGAGGGCGTGGAAGGCGCGGCGGCGGTTGCGGTAGTCGCTTTGGATGCGGCTGAAGCGGTTTTCGAAGGCGGTGAGGTAGGTTTCGGCGGCGGTGTTGAAGTTGGGCATGAGGTGTTTGCGGCGGTTCATGGCGTCGGCGTAGATGTGGGCGTCGTCGGCGAAGGGGCGGAGGTAGTTGGAGAAGGATCCGGTGGGCTCGGAGACGATGAGGTCGATGGGCATCATGAAGCGGTCGAAGATGATGACTTCGTCGCCGTCGTCGAAGATGGTTTGGCCGGATTCGAGGCGTGCGCGGCCGAGGACGATGTTGCAGGCGGCGGCGGCTCCGAGGAGGTGGGCGAAGGCGGTGCTGAAGGGGGCGCTGGCGTAGGAGGAGGGGGGAATTTTGTCGGTGGCGCGGCCGTTGATGTAGTCGCGCTCGAAGTAGGTGGCCCAGGAGTAGAAGTCGGGGTAGATGGCGCTGCGGTAGTGTTCGCGGAGGCGGCGGGGGGTCATTTTCTCGGGGAGGTTCATGCCGATCTGGCGGCAGCCGAGGCGGCGGTCCATGACGTAGTCGGTGTAGTCTTCCGATTCGAGGATGGAGTCGAGAAGGCCTTTGCCGGCGTGGAGGTGGGTGCAGATGGTCCAGCGCTGGAAGCGGATGATTTTGACGAATGTTTTTTCCTGGGTGGTTTCTTTGAGCTCGACGATGTAGACGTGGGCGCGGGGTCCCTGGCCGGTGCGTTTTGAGAGGGATCGGCGGGTGCGGCCGATGTTGACGTATTCGACTTTGCTGTATTCGCGCAGGTAGTTGAGGAGGATGCCTCTGGCGCGGTGGTCGCAGAGGGTTTGGAGCTCCTGGTCGTGGGGGTCGCGGTCGGCTTCTTCGAAGATGGGGTCGAACATGAGCTCGCCTTCTTCGATGCGGCCGCCGGGGAGCCATGCGATCTGCATGAAGAATTCGGGGGAGAGGCCTTCGAGGACGGTGATGACGCCGTCTTCGGCCTGGAGGGGAAGGAGGACGGAGGTCATGGCTTTGCGCCAGTCCATGTTTCCGAAGCGTTCTTCTTTGAGGGGTGCGGGCACGAGCTGGTCGAATTTGTGCAGGAGGGCGGTGTAGGCGGCGCGCAGGGGGGCTTCGGGGAGGGTGGCGAAGTCGTGGGCCTGGAAGTCTTGGGGGGTCATGCCGCAGTGTTTGGGAAAAAAGTCGATCTCCGGGTTTGCGAAGCGGTTTTTGGAGGCGGCGTTGCGGGCGATTTCGATGAGGTGGGCGCGGATGGTTTCGAGGGGTTTGTTTTGGAGGCGGCGGAAGCTGCCCAGGGTGAGGAAGCGGGTGCCGGTGAGGGTGTTGTAGTAGTAGAGGGGGAGGCCGGCGATGGCGGTGCGGGCGGTGCGGATGAGGGTTTTGATTTCTGCTTCCTCACGGGGGATGGGGCTCATGCGCCAGGCTTCGCCGCGTTTGCGGAGGGTGTCGCGAACGAGGGTGTTTTGGATGTTGAGGTAGCGGATGCTGCGCTTGGAGACGAGGGTCTGGAGGAGTTCGTCGCCGCGGAGGGCGAGGGGCATGTTTTGGGGCTCGGGGCGGATGAGGACGTGGGTTTCGTCGAAGAGGAGGTCGACGGATTGGGCCATTTCCTCTTCGGCTTCGAGGTCGGTGAGGGGGGGGAGGCCGGCTTGGGTCCGCCGGGTGTTGAGGTGGTCGATCCACATGAGGCGCTGCATGGCGTGGATGCCGGGCGCGGTGACGAGGCCGGGTGTTTTGAGGAAGATGGTGCCGATGCGGGAGAGGGGGGCGCCGGTGGGGCTGCGCTCGAAGAGGGCGGGGCCGAGGATGGTGAGGGGGTGGCTCATCGGGGGCTCCTTTGTGTTGTGGCTTTGCGGGCTGCGGATTGGTAGGTGTTTTCGAGGAGCATGGTGATGGTCATGGGGCCGACGCCGCCGGGGACGGGGGTGATGAGGCCGGCGACGGCTTTGACGGCGGGATAGTCGACATCGCCCGCGAGCCTGAAGCCGCTGGCTTTTGTGGGGTCGGGGATGCGGTTGACGCCGACGTCGATCACGGTGGCTCCGGGTTTGACCATTTCGGCGGTGAGGGTGTTGGGGCGGCCTGCGGCGACGATGACGATGTCGGCCATGCGGGTGAAGGTGGCGATGTCGGGGGTGGCGGTGTGGCAGACGGTGACTGTGGCGTTGCCGCCGGGTGCTTTGCGCATGAGCAGGTGGGCGAGGGGCTTGCCGACGATGTTGCTGCGGCCGATGACGACGGCGTGTTTGCCTTTTGTTTCGATTCCGGCTGTTTGGAGCATGTGGATGACGCCGTGGGGGGTGCAGGGGAGGAAGCAGGGCTGGCCGATGATCATGCGGCCGACGTTTTCGGGGGTGAAGCCGTCGACGTCTTTTTCGGGGTCGATGGCGCGGATCACGGTGTTTTCATCGAGGTGGGGGGGGAGGGGGAGCTGCACGAGGATGCCGTGGATGAGGGGGTCGGCGTTCATGGCGGCGATGTGGCCGAGGAGGGTCTGCTGGTCGGTCTCGGCGGGGAGGCGTGTTTCGCGGGAGTAGATGCCGGCTTGGGCGCAGGCTTTTTCTTTGGCGGCCACGTAGGAGTGGGAGGCGGGGTCGTCGCCCACGAGGATCACGCCCAGGCCGGGGCGGATGCCGGTCTGGTCGATGAGGCGGGCGGTGCGCTGGGCGATGTCGGCGCGGGTTTGGGCGGCGAGGGTTTTACCGTCTAAAATGCGTGCTTCGGGCATGGGTCAGTTTCCTGTTTGTGATAAGAGGGTTTTCAGGCGCGGGGCGTAGGGGCCCTGGGGGTCGAGCCGGAGGCCTTGGCGGCAGGTCGCGGCGGCCTGGGCGTTTTGGTTGAGGCCGCGCTGGCAGATGGCGCGGGCGTAGTAAAGGCCGGGGTGGGGTTCGCCGAGGGCCTGTTCGAGGCGGGCGGCGAGGGGGAGGGCCTGGGTGTATTGCTTCCGGTAGAGGTTGGCCTGGAGGGCGGCGGCGAGGAGCTCGCGGTTTTCGGGGAGCTGGCTGAGGCCGCGGCCGGCGGTGGCGGCGGCGGCGGCGTAGTCTTTGGCCTGGAGCTGGTATCGGGCGAGGTCGATGAGGGCGGCGGGGTCGGCGGGGGTGTTGCCGCAGGCTTTTTTCACGAGTGACGCGGCGGCGGGGGCGTTGCCTTGGGCGGCGAGGGCCCGGGCTTGCTGCTGGGCTTTGAGGGCAGGGGTCTGGGCGTTGAGCTTGGCGACGGCTTTTTGGAAGGCGGCGGCGTTGCGGGCGCCGCCGGGCGGGGTTCCGGCGAGCATGGCGGCGACGGCTGCGCGGCGGTCGGAGCTCATGGGGTGTGAGGCGAACATCTGGTCGAGGAGGCCGGGGGTGCCGCCGCCGGCGCGCATCAGTATTTCCATGAGCTCGACCATGGCCTGGGGGTCGTAGCCGGCTTTTTTCATGTAGTGGAGGCCGAGTTCGTCGGATTGCGATTCGTCGGTGCGGCTGTATTTGGCGAGCCAGGTCCGGGAGGCGAGGGTGGAGACGATGCCGGCGGCTTCGGCGTAGCCTTCGAGGGTGCTTGAGCCGGCGAGGGCGCCGGCCACGCCGATCGATGCGCCCTGGAGGAGGGTGGCCTGGGTCTGCTGTTGGGCGGAGTGCCGGGCGCAGACGTGGCCGATTTCGTGGCTGAGGACGGCGGCGAGCTGGGCTTCGTCTTTGAGCTCCGCCATCATGCCGCGAGTGATGCAGATGGTGCCGTCGGGGAAGGCGTAGGCGTTGACGTAGGTGGCGTTGACGACCTGGAAGGTGTAGCCCCAGCCGGGTCTGTGCGAAACGGCGGCGAGCTTCTGCCCCACGCTGTTCACATAGGCATTGAGGGCGGCGTCGCTCACGATCCCGGCGTCGGCCTGGATCTGCTGAGGGGCGGCTTCCCGGCCGAGGGCCTTCTCGCTGGCCTGGCTCATCAGGGAAAATTGTGTTTTGCCGCTCACGGGGTTGACCACGCAACCCGCATAAAGGAGCAAAACGCCGAGAAAGGCGCCGATAAAACAAAGTGGAAGCCGACCCATGTACCCTCCAAAAATTTATAGGGATAGTATAACATGATTTCGAGGATTGTGTCAGCCAGAATTAAAAAAATATGAAAAAGTGAAAATAGGAGTTGCTCTCGGCGGGGTGATTTGATATATTACGACGCCGTTATGGGACAACAACTCAGAAAGCGCGTCAAGCGCCAGCGCCGCGATGCGCGCAACAAACGGGTCAAAGCTCGTGTGCGTGCCGCAATGGCGGCCAAGTAAGCTTTAGGGTGCGATAGCCAAGCGGTTAGGCACAGGTCTGCAAAACCTCGTAGAGCGGTTCGACTCCGCTTCGCACCTCCATTTTAACGAGCGTCACTCCGGAGCACTGGAATGGCGCCTTTTTTTTCTACGGAGAACGAGAGGCAGGAATGAGGCTGTACGCCTATGTACAGATTTGTCATTTGGATATGGTGGCGCTTGCCGTGCTGCCTGTGCTTCTGGGTCTTGCCCTCGCCTCTCAAACCGGGCCGGTCGATGCGTTTGTGGCCGTGCTTTCGGTGCTTTTCGTGGTGATCGCCCAGTCTTTTTGCAACACAATGAACGATTGGGTCGATTTTCGCTCCGGCAACGATTACCCCGGCAAGCCCGGTATGCCCAAACCGCTGGTCGACGGCCGCCTCACGGAGCAGGAGGCCTTCCGTTTCGCCACGTTTCTGGGCGGCGCGATGATTCTGCTGGGCGTGATCCTGGTGCATGTGTGCCTGCCGTGGATTTGTTTTCCGTTTATGCTGATTCCCGCGGCGGCCTGGGCGCTGACCGGCAAGCCGCCGGGGCTCGATTACAAGGGCTTCAGCGAAATTCTGGTTTTTCTGCTCTTCGGCTGGGGGTCTGCGGCCGGTGCGTTTTGGCTTCAGCGAAGCTCGCTTTCCATGCTTGCCGCAGCGGGCGCGACCATGACGGGGCTCCTCGCGGTCAATGTGCTGATCGCCAACGGCCTGCGCGATTTCCGGGTGGATGAGTTCAGCCGCAAACGCACGCTGGCGGTGATGTTCGGCCGCCGCTTCGCGCTCGCGCAATACAGCGTCAACGCGGTGATTGCGGCGTGTCTGTTCGGCTGGCTCACGAATTGGAACTGGACCTTCGCGGTGCTGCTCTTCGCTTTTCTCACCACGCGTGAAATGAGGCGATCGATCAATCCCAGGCGCCTCAACGAGCTGCTCAACAACACGCTGGTTTTCACGATCGCCAGCGAGGTCGCCGCAATCATTTACCTGATGAGGGGAAGTCTATGACGCCTCTGTTCCGCTGTGCCGCCCTTGCGCTTCTGCTGCCCGCCTTTCATGCCTTCGCGGGCGAGCCGGCCTATATGCGCGTGGGCGGGAGCGGGAGCGTGCGGGTGCTTGTGACGGCCGCCGTGAAATTCCGCCCGCCCGCCGCGCAGGCGGCCACGCACCCCGCGATCTGGCTCGTGGGCGTGACCCACATCGGCGATGCTTCGTATTACGCCTCGCTCCAGAAGCTGCTCAACGCCCAGGCCTGCGTTTTTTTTGAAGCCCTCCGTTCGTCTTCCGCCCTCTCTCAGCACGATTACGATCTCTCCATCCGCACCGCGCTGGGGCTTCAGCACTTCGCGGATCGCTGTTCCCGCCACCGCCGCGCCCACGGCGCCTGGCCGCTCACTCCCGAAGCCCTGCGTTCGCTTCTGCCCGAAGGCTCCACCCCCGCCGACCGCGAGGCGCTCCTGGCCGATGCTTACGGCACGCCCTGGCGCATGCGCGTGGATTGCTCGGGGGCCCTTCATTTGAGCGCCGGCGCGGGCGGTCTCGCAATCACGCTCGCGCCCGACGGTTCGAGGCGCGATGCCGCCGCCAACGCCCTCAGCGATGTGCAGCAGGTTCTCGCCCGCGCTCTGGGCCTCGCCTGGCAGCTCACGGAGCTCAACTACAATTACCCCTCCTTCACCAACGCCGATACCTCCATGGCCGACCTGCTCGCCTCGCTTCAGCAATCGCTCGCCGAGAGCGAAAAAAAATCGGGCGATCTCGGGCTCGACGCCGTGGTGGTGCTCGCCGTGCTCTCCGGAAACGGCGCGGCCTGGATCTCGACCGCGCTGAATCTGTTTGAGGGCGCCTGCCGCAATGCCGCCGTCCGGGAAACCGTCCGCTACGCCCTCCTGCTGGCCTGCGCCAATTTCGACGCTCTCTCCGCCCAGCTCGACTCCGCCCTGCCCGGCTTCAACCGCGCCCTTCTGCGCGAACGCAACCGCGCCGCCCTGCTTATGCTCAAAGCCCGCCTTTGCGAATTCGGCCCCGCCGATTCCGTGGCGCTTCTCTACGGCGCCGCCCATGCCGGAGGCCTCCACCGGCGCCTTCTGAAAATGGGTTACGAGCCGGTCGAAACGCGTTTTTACCCCGCGTTTGAGGCCGATACCGCCGCGATTCCCTTTTTCAACCGCCTTGACCGGGCTTTGCGCGATGCGCTCCGCGTGCCGGAGGGGCAATGATGGAGCGCTTCCCGAAAAAGCCGGTCTCCAAAAACCGCTTCGGGCGCTTGCTCGACGCGGTCGCCGGTTACTGTTTCTCCCATTCGGCGCACCTGATCCGCGTGTTGCTCTGGACGTGTATCGCCGCCGGCGTGCTTTTTGCCGCGCTCAACGTGCTTTTCGGCCCCCTGAACCAGGATGAGGGCTGGTACCTCTACGCCGCCCGGGAGATCGCCCGCGGGCGTTTGCCGTACCGCGATTTCTTTTTCACGCAGGGACCCGTCATGCCCGCCGCCTATGCGCTTTTCGCCTGGGTGTGGCAGCCCTTCGGCATTCTGGGCGGCCGCTGCTTCACGGCGTTGCTCGGGCTCCTGGCCACGTTTCTTTTCGCCGAGACCGCCGCCAACTGCGTGCGCCGCCAGCACGGGCGCGAAGTGCGGCTCATCGTGTGGGCGCTGAGCGCCTGCAACCTTTACCACAGCTACTTCACGGTCATCCCCAAAACGTACGCCCTGGGAAGCTGCCTGCTCGCGGCCGGGTTCCTCTTCCTTTCCATTACCCACCCGCGCCCGCCCACGCCGGAAAGCCGCCGCCTCTTCGTCATCAAAGGCTGGGCGGCCTTTCTTTCGGGGCTGATGTTTGCGCTGGCGGGCGGCGCGCGCACCTCGCTGGCGCTTCCGCTGGCGGTCGTGGGGCTCTGGCTCCTTGTGAAACGCAACCGCGTGGGCGCGTTCAACTGGCTCTATTTCGGTTTCGGCGGCGCGCTCGGCCTGCTCTGCGTTTACGCGCCTCCGCTGCTCTTCGCCCGCGAATCCTTCTTCTTCGCGCAGGATTTCCACACCCGGCGCGACGCCGGCGCAAACGGTCTCTTCCTCATGATTGGCGCCGTGGCCCGCCTCTGCCGCTACTATCCCCTCACCGGCCTGCTCGGCCTCTACTTCATGCTCCGCAAAGTGATCGAGCGCCCCCATACCGATTCTTCCCCCGGCTACCGCGCCCCGCTTTCCTCGCTTTGGATCTGGTGCTTCGCCGTGATCTTCACCGTGCAGTTGCTCATGCCCGTGCCTTACGACGACTACCAGGTGCCTGTCATGGGGCTGGGCGCCATGATTCTCGCCATCTGCTGCGTTTCGGTCAAGGAAAACGCCCGCCGTTTCCGCCTCATCTCCGGCACGGCGATTCTGGCTCTGCTTTTCTTCTCCATCAGCTCGCCGATGGTTCAGCGCTGGTTTTTCATCACGCAGGATTGCTTCTGGTCGAAAATCCGCACCACGCCTTCCGTGGTCGAGCTTCGTTCGATTGCCGCCGAGCTGCGCCAGCGGGTGGAGGCGGGCGATGCGCCGCGCCTCATTCTCACAATGGATACCTATCTTGCCGTGGAAACGGGCTTCGATGTGCCCCGCGGCATGGAAATGGGGCCCTTCTGCTACTTCCCCGAGCTCCCGACCGAGGCGGCCGAGAAGTTCCACGTCCACAACACCGAAACCTTCCTGAACCTGATCCGCTCCACGCCGGCGCCCGTCGCGGCGCTCAGCGGCTATGCCTTCGCCATCGGATCGCCCGTGATGACCGATATGCGCATCACGCCCGAGCGCGACCGCCTGGTCACAGCCGTTGACGACCGTTACAGGCCCATTTTCAGCATCGATGATTTCGGCCAGAATCATACCCGGCTCGACGTCTTTACCCTGCGCTATCCCCCCGAGGCCGAACCATGATGCTCCTCCAGATCGCCGCCGCCCTCGCCGGCGGCGGTTTGCTCGCCCTCGCCTTCCCCCCCGCCGCCCAGACTTCCGCCGCCTGGGTCGCGCTTGTTCCGCTGCTGCTGATCGCCCGGCGCGCCGCGCCCCGTTTTGCTTTTCTCTGCGGCTGGCTTGGCGGTTGCGTCTTTTGGCTTCTCACCCTCGGGTGGATGTGGCGCCTCACTGAAAACAACGGCCCCTGGTTTCTCGTTTACCCCGCCTGGTTCATTCTTTCGCTTTACCTTGCGCTTTACATGGGGCTCTTCGCTCTCGCCGCCGCCTGGATCCGCCGCCGCGCAACGGGCGCCGGCTGGCGCATCGCCCTGGTGATTGCCGTTGAGCCCGCGCTGTGGGCGGGGAGCGAATACCTCCGCGCCACCGTGATCACGGGGTTTTCCTGGAATGCGCTCGGCGTGGCGCTTGCGCCGCTGCCGGCGCTTCTGCAAAGCGCCTCTATTGGCGGAGCCTATCTTGTTTCGGCGCTTGTGGTCGCCGGAAACGGCGCAGTCGCCACGCTTTTTGAAAACACCTTCCGCCCTTTCCTGCTTCGGGCGCTGCGCGAAACGCCTCCGCCGCAAACCCTGTGCCGCCGCCTGCTCGGTCAGCTCGAAACCCTGCTGCCGCTGTTGCTTGTTCTGGGCGTTTCGGGGTGGGGCGTGAGGCGGTGCGAAGCGTTTCGCCGGATGGAGCTGCCCACGGCGCGCGTGATTGCGGTGCAGACCGCCGTCCCCTGCGTGTTCACGCCCAAGAGTCAGGCGGATCGCCAGCGCCAGGCCGATGAGATCCGTGAGCAGAGCCGCCTTTTCAAGGCGCTCGCGCCCGACTTTTTCATCTGGCCCGAAAGCGCGCTTCCCGGCGTGGTCCCCGCCGACGAAGACCGCGGCTGGATGGGGTTCGCCTGGCAATGCGCCTCCTTTGCGGGCGCTCCCCTGCTCACCGGCGGCACCTACCTGCTTGAATCGCCCGAGCGTTACTACAACGCCGCCATGCTCTTCACCCCCGGATCCCCCCGGATTCCCGCCTACGGCAAACGCCACCTTGTGCCCTTCGGCGAATACATCCCGCTCGACAAAACCTTTCCGAAATTGCAGGCATGGGTTCCCGGCGGCGTGAGCTGCACGCCCGGCGAATCGGTCAAGACGATCGCCATTCCCCTGAAAAAGGGCGGAGAACTCGTCATCGGCCCGCTGATCTGCTTTGAAGATACCGTCGCCCCCGTCGCGGTCGACGCCGTCCGGGCGGGCGCCCGGCTGCTTGTGAACCTCACCAACGACGCCTGGTACTCTCCCTCCTTTGAAGGCCTCCAGCACGCCAACCAGGCGGTTTTGAGGTGCGTGGAAACCGGCGTGCCGATGGTGCGCTCCACCAACGGCGGCGTGACCTGCGCGATCAGCCCCGCAGGTGAAGTTCAGACGCCTGCCCCTTCCGGTTCCTCGGGTTTCATTCTCGCGCCCGTGCCGCTTTTGGAGAAGCCCTTCGGCTCGCCTCTCTACCTCCGCACGGGCGACTGGATTCTCGGCATTCCCGCAGCGGCTTTGCTTGTTATTATTTTGGGAATAAGCTTTGTTTGGCGTCGGCGGTGAGGCGCACGGCCTGGCGGTGGCGGTTTTCACCGGGAAAAGCGGTGAACCTCAAGGGCGGCAGCACGCTGAACGAGTAGCGGGGGGTGGTGGTCTGGGCATCGTGCCAGCGGCGTTCCTTGCCGAGAAACACCGGGTCGCAGGCAATCCGCACGGGGATGACCGGCGCGCCGGTCTCGAGGGCAATGTGGGCGAAGCCGCGTGACAATTTCGGTTCGTAGGGCTCTTTGAAGCGCGTGCGGGTGCCTTCGGGGAAAACAATCAGGTTGAAGCCCGCTTTCAAAAACCCGGAGACCTGGTCGAGCTGGGCCTGAGGATCGCCGGTGTTGACGATGAACCCGGCTTCAACCACCTTTCGGATAAAGAAGTTTCTGCCCAGGCTCCCCTTCACAATCGAGGTGGCGCGGGGCATGGCGGTGATCAGCAGCATGATGTCGAGAAAGGTCGGGTGGTTGGCGATCACGATCGCTCCGCGCAGGTCGTGAAGGGGAAGGAGCCGGTTCAGATCGGCTTTGAAGGCGCGCCCCGCGATCATGCTTTTGGTGAAGACGTACCAGGTGAGGTGAACGCTTTGAATGACGATTTCCCGGCGCAGCGCCTTCGGAAAAAGCAGCAGCGCCGGTATGAAGAGAAACGAAAAAGGCAAACACCCCAGCCCGAAGAGCAGGGTGAACGAGCCGCAGAGGAGCTGACGGTACAGGCGCTTCATAGCCGCGTCAGGCAAAAATGCTCGGTCTCGATGGGTGTTTCACCGGTGAAAAAGGCGAGAAAACCGTCGAGGGTCAACGGAGCCGCCCCCGGAATGCCGCCGGTCGCCCGGACAGGGCTGCCGGGCGCCTCCGCCGCGACAATCACGCCGACCCCGTGGCCGGGCGTGGGGGCTTCGATGGTTCGGCCGGCGTAGAAATCGACCGTCTTCTCCTCCGCGGCCACGAACAGCACCGGCCTGGGCGAGATGAGCGCTTCGAGCAGGCCCGCTTCGAGGGTGCGTTCGCGGGCGGCGACGGCGGTGTAGGGCTGTTTGCCCGTCATCACCATGGAGGCGATGCCCAGGCTGGCGTTGTGCACGGAGGAGGTGAAGGCGGCGGGAGACACTTCGCGATCGTTCCAAAGCGCGGCGAGGAGCTTGTGCGTTTGCGACCATTCGCCGTGTTGCGAAGCGAAGACCACGGGCATGGGCGGGTCTCCGTGAAGCGTTGCCCGGATCAGGTAGAGGGTGATTTTCTCGATGGGCGTCATGCGCCGGCGGATGAGCGGCGGCACGAAGCCGACATCGGGAAGCGGTTCTTCTTCCGTGGCTTTCCAGCTGACGGGTGAACGAAGATAAAAAGTTGAAGGTTTCATCTTTGAAAAATAAAAATAGTTCTGTATAATAACCGCGTGAAAAGGTATGGTAGATGAAATTGACTGTAAACGCAAGGTGTTTTCTTTTAATGCTTATTCTTTGCGCGGGGTGCGCCTCGCGGAAGGAAGGGTGCCCGCTCGCGGCGCTTGGCCCGGTGTATGTGACCGATTCCGCCTCGCTGCGCATCGACGGCTTTGTGGGCGAGCTCCTGGAGAAGCGCCTTTCAAAGGTGCAATTCATCAAAGGGCGATACAAGGAAAAAACGTTTGATTTTCAATCGGTTTTGAAGATTTCGGAATCGGGGCTCTCGCTGGTTTTCCTTTCGCCGGCGGCACGGGTGCTCACGCTGAGCGTTTCCCCGGAGGGAATGTGCGCGCTCACCGTTCCGCCAACGGTTCCGGTGCCGGATCACCCGGAATACCTGCTGTTTGATTTGGCGCTGGTCTTGTGCGACGCCGCCACGCTGCGCCGCGCGCTTCCCGCCGGCATCACGCTTGAGGGGCGGTCGCTTGTGCACAACGGCGCGGTTCTGATGCGTTACACGCCGGGCAACCCGGCCGTGCTCGAGAATTTCGTGCGCGGTTACCGGTATGAGATCGAGGATCTGCAATGCCTGTGATTTTATCGGATATGGGAATTGTCTGCGCGCTGGGGCGCGGAAAAAAAACCGTTTGGGAACAGGCTGCGGCCGGTTCCGGCGCAGGGCTGCGCACCGCCTGGGGCGTGGCCGGGGAAAACCCGGTGCTCTGGGGCGAGGTCGACGGCCCGCTTCCGGCGATCGGCGACCCTGAATACGACCATCGTTGCAACGCGCTCTCCGCGCTCGCCGCGGAGGAGATCCGCGAAGGCATCGAAGCGGCGGTTGCGCGTTACGGGCGATCGCGCATCGGCATTGTGGCCGGTTCCAGCAACACCGGGATCCGCGAAGCGTTCGAGGCGGTGGGGAAGACGCTGCAAACGGGGCGTTGCTCGCCTGATTTCCATGTGTCTCAGCTTGAGCTGGGCTCGCCTGCCGCCTTCCTGAAAAAACACCTCGGCCTCGGCGGCCCCGCCTACACAGTCTCCACCGCCTGCTCCTCCAGCGCCAAGGTTTTCGTCTCCGCCCGGGCGCTGATTGAAAACGATGTGTGCGATGCGGTCATCGCGGGCGGAACCGACAGCCTCTGCGCGCTCGTCGCCAACGGTTTCCACGCCTTGAGCGCCCTCAGCGCCGATCGCGCCCAGCCCTTCAGCCGCAACCGCAAAGGCATAAACCTGGGCGAGGGCGCCGCGTTTTTCATCGTGGAGCGCGGTTCCGAAGGCATCGCCCTGCTCGGCGCCGGCGAAAGCTCCGATGCCTATCACATGACGAGCCCCGACCCGACCGGCGAAGGCGCCAAAGCCGCGATGCTCGCCGCCCTTGCCGATGCCGCGCTCGAGCCTGCGCAGATCGATTGCGTGAACCTTCACGGCACCGGCACCCCGCACAATGATCTGATGGAAGGCGCCGCCGTGGCCGCGGTGTTTCCGGAAAGCACGTGGTGCGTGTCGACCAAGCCGCTCACGGGGCACACTCTCGGCGCCGCCGGAGCCGTGGAGCTTGCGCTTTCGTGGCTGATGCTTTCCGGTTTCAACCCCGGCCACGCCCTCACGCCGCATGTTTACGACGGCGCCTACGACCCGGAAATTCCCCCGCTGCGCCTCATTCCCCCCGGCGCGAAAGGAAAAATCCGGCGCGTGCTGAGCAACTCCTTCGCCTTTGGCGGCAGCAATGCCTCCGTCATCATCGGGAGGCTGTGATGGATTATCCCGACCCCGCCAGGCTCGTGCCCCACAAAGCCGAAATGCTCCTGCTCACCCGGATTGCCGATTACTCGCCCGAAGCCCGCACCCTCGCCGCCGAAGTGACCGTCGGCCCCGGCAGCACCTTTTTCGACGCTTCGCTCAACGGCGTGGAAAACCTCTTCGCCATTGAATACATGGCCCAGGGGGTCGGGGCGTATGTGGGCATGATCACCTATGAACCCGGCGCGCCCGCCAATGACCGGATCGGCTTTCTCCTGGGCTCGCGGGCGCTCACGCTGCACGGCGATGTGTTCGCCTGCGGCGAAACCTACCGGGTCATTGTGAAGGAAACGTTTCTGGATACCGAAATGGCCGCGTTCGACTGTGTGATCGAGGATGCCGCGGGCCGGGTGTTTGCCGAGGGCGGGCTGACCGTGTTCCGCCCCGAATCGATAAAGGAATTTCAATGAAAACAGTGTTGGTTACAGGCGCCAGCGGCGGAATCGGCCAGGCCGTCGCCCTCGATCTTGCGAAAAACGGCTATGGCCTCGCGCTCCATTACCGCTCGGGAAAAGCGAAGGCCGAAGCGCTCGCCGCCGCCGTGCGCGCCCTCGGCGCCGAAGCCCGGCTGATCGCCTTCGACCTGACCGACCGCGACGCCACCCGCGCGGCGATTGAGGCCGACATGGCCGCCCACGGCGTTTACCACGGCGTGGTCTGCAACGCGGGCATTCACGACGACAACCCCTTCCCGCTGCTCGACGGCGGCCAGTGGGATCGCGTGATCCGCACGGATCTCGACGGCGTTTACAACGTGCTCCACCCCATCGTCATGCCGATGGTCAGCGCGCGCATCCGCGGGCGCATCGTCGCCATCGCCTCGCTCTCGGGCCAGATCGGCAACCGCGGCCAGGTCAATTACAGCGCCGCGAAGGCCGGCGTGATCGGCGCGGCAAAGGCGCTCGCCGTGGAGCTGGCGCGCCACAAGATCACCGTCAACTGCGTCTCCCCCGGCGTGATCGAAACCGAAATGCTCGAAGGCCTCCCTGTCGACGAAATCAAAAAAGCCATTCCCATGCGCCGTTTCGGCCGGCCCGAAGAAGTGGCCTCGCTCGTGACCTACCTCATGGGCGAAAGCGCCGCCTACATCACCCGCCAGGTCATCGCCGTGAACGGGGGGCTGATCTGATGCGCCGCGTCGTCGTCACGGGAATGGGTCTCGTCAGCCCCCTGGGCTGTTCGGTCGCGGCGGCCTGGCAGCGGTTGCACACCTTTGAAAACACCGTCAAAGCGAATCCCGGCCTTGCCGAGATCGAAGGGCTTCACAGCCACCTGTTCTCACCGGTCGCCGGTTTTGAAATGCCCGCCCGCTACACCCGCAAAGTGCTTCGCACAATGGGCCCCGTTTCCGTGATGGCCCTTCACGCGACCGAGCAGGCTCTCGCCCAGGCCGGGCTGCTGGGCGATCCCGCGCTGCAAGGCGGCCGCGCGGGCGTGGCCTACGGATCCTCCTTCGGGTCATTCGCCGAAATCCGGAATCTCTACGCGGTGATGGCCGATAAATCGCTCAGCGGAATGTCGTCGGCCACCTACATTAAAACCATGCCGCACACCGCCGCCGTGAACCTCTCCGTCCACTTCGGAACCACAGGCCGCCTCATTGCCACCAGCACGGCCTGCACCTCCGGCAGCCAGGCCGTCGGCAGCGCTTACGAAGCCATCAAATTCGGCACTCAGGATGTGATGATCGCCGGCGGCGGCGACGAATTCAGCGCGCCGCAAGTCGCCGTGTTCGACACGCTCTACGCCACCTCCGTGAAAAACGCCGCCCCCGGCGCCACCCCCTCGCCCTTCGACCGCGGGCGCGACGGCCTCGTGGTGGGCGAAGGCGCCGCCACCCTCATCCTCGAATCCTACGACCGCGCCAAAGCCCGCGGCGCCGAAATCCTCGCCGAAATCGTCGGCTACGGCGCCAATACCGACGGTACCCACGTGACCCAGCCCAACGCCGCCACCCAGCGCCTCGCCCTCGAGGCCGCCCTGGCCGACGCCGCGCTCGCGCCCGACGCCATCGCCTACGTCAACGCCCACGGCACCGCCACCCGGCACGGCGACGTGATGGAAACCCACGCCACCCGCGCCGTCTTCAACCGCGCCGTGCCCATCAGCTCCCTCAAGAGCTACATGGGCCACACCCTCGGCGCCTGCGGCGCCATTGAAGCCATCCTCACCATTGAGATGATGCGCGAGGGCTGGTTCGCCCCGACCCTCAACCTCGCCGACCCCGACCCCGAGTGTGCCCCGCTCGACTATCTCTCCGGCTCCGGCCGCGAGCTGGCCGCCGCCGCCGCCATGAGCAACAACTTCGCCTTCGGCGGCATCAACACCTCGCTCATCTTCAGAAACGTGTAAAACTTTTGACTTTTCAACCGCAATCCTTTATTGTGTGCCCTCTTTTCCAACTTTGAAAAACGGACAACCTATGAAGCAAGCTCAAATCGAAGAAGAACTCAAAGACCTCATTGTCAGCCGCGTGGATCTCGAAGACCTCACGCGTGACGACATCGAAACCGAAACCCCGCTCTTCGCCGACGGTCTCGGGCTGGATTCCATCGACGCGCTCGAAATCGGCATGGCCGTCAAAAAGAAATACAACGTGTCGTTCCACTCGGAGCAATCGGAGAACCGCCCCCATTTTCAATCCGTGCGCACGCTGGCCGCCTACATCGCCAGCCGGCTTCCAAAGGAATAACCATGCAAACCATGACCCGGGAAAACATCGAACAGCGCGTCAAAGAAATCCTGATTGAAGAATTCGAATGCCCCGCTGAAAAACTCACCCCCGACGTGAACCTCTTCACCGATCTGGAGCTCGACAGCATCGACGCCGTGGATCTGGTGGTGAAGCTCCAGAACATGACCAGCAAGCGGATTGACCCCGATCAGTTCAAGGCGATCCGCACATTGGCGGACGTCACGCATGCCGTTGAAAAAGTGCTCAATGATTAAGGCCGGCGGCGTGTTGCTCACGCTGCTCTATTCGGTTTTTGTTTTCTACACGCTGAAAACCGGTCTTTCGCCCACCCGCCTGATACCGGTTTTTTGCATGGTGCTGGCGATTCAGTTTTTAGGTCACGGCCGGCGCCTGCTGCTGGGAGCGGGGGTGGCGCTGCTGCTGCTTTTTTCGGTCAGCCGCGATCCGCTTTTCCTGCTGTTTTACCCGGTGGCGGTCAACGCGCTCTTCGCGTGGGCCTTCTTTTCGTCGCTCCGGGGCACGCCGCTGATCCAGACCTTCGCCGAAAAAATGGGCTACAGGCTCGACGACAAAGGCCGGGCCTACACCCGAAAAGCCACCGTGGCCTGGGGTTGCTTCAACCTCGCCAACGGAACCGCGGCGCTGATCACGGTTTTCCTTCCCATGGCGGTTTGGGCGCTCTACAACGGCCTCATCGCCAACATTTTGATCGGCTGTATGTTTCTGGGGGAATATCTTGTGAGGCGAAAGGCGGTTTATGGGCATTGATCTCAACGACCTGTTCAACACCGAAGCGGGCGGCTACATCTGCTTCAAAACAGATCGCGCGGAACACACCTTCAGCGCCTTCCGCGCTGCCGTGCAAAGCGCCGCTCGCCATTTCGAGCGCACCGTCGCGACCGATGCCGCCGTGGTCTTCATCGACGCCGACCTCTACCTTTTCGCCGTGGTTTTTTTCGCGTTGCTTCAGGCCAAAAAGGAAATCATCCTTTTGCCGCAGTTCAAGAAGACCCTCCTCGAAGATTCCCGCCTCGCACCCTTTCCCCTCGTGACCGCTCTTCCCGCCGCCATTCCCCCCGCGCCTGATTTCCCCCTCGCGCCGATGGCCGACGGCATGGTCTCGTTTTTCACCTCCGGCAGCACCGGCACGCCCAAGCTCATCCGCCGACGCTTCTCCACGCTCGCCGCCGAAGGGGTCAACATCTGCGAAACCCAGGCCGCGATCACGCCCGAAAACCCCGTCGTCATCGGTTCCGTGGTCGCGTACCACATCTACGGCCTGCTTTGGCGCGTGCTCTTTCCGCTCGCCGCCCGCATCACGAGCGACGCCGACCTGATTCTCTCCCCCGAAATGCTGGAGCGCAAACTCGCCGCCTATCCGCGCTGCCTCTTCGCCACAACCCCCGTTTTCCTCGATAAAATCCTCGCCTACCGCGATCACTACGCCTACGCCCCCGCCATCCGCGCCATCTACACCTCCGGCGGCCTGCTCACCGCGCCCGTTTCGGAGGCCGCGCGAGCCTGTTTCGGCGTGTCGCCCTTCGAAATCTTCGGCAGCACGGAAACGGGCGGCGTGGCCTCGCGCCAGCAGGCGGTCTCGGAGCGCTTCTTCGTTTTTTCACGCGTGACCGCCGCAGCGAACCCCGACGGCACGCTGCGCGTGGAATCGCCCTTCGTCTGCACCCGCGAGCCTTACACAATGGGCGACGCCGTGACCCTTGCGCCCGATGCCCGATCCTTTCTGCTCCTGGGGCGCGTCGACCGCCTCGTGAAGATTGCCGAGCAGCGCATTTCCCTGCCCGAGATGGAGCAGCGCATCAACAACCTGCCCGAGGTTTCCCGAAGCCACCTCCTCCCGCTCCCCGGCGACAAAACCACCCTTGGTTGCGTGCTGATTCCCTCCGCCGAAGGCATCGCCTTGGCCGCGGCCGGCGGCAAACGCGCCCTGACCGACCGCATCCGCCGCGCGCTCGACGCCTGGTTCCCCGCGCCCGCCATTCCCCGGAAATTCCGCGTCATCCACGAATTCCCCACCAACCCCCAGGGCAAACTCGTGGCTTCCGAGCTCAAGCGCCTCTTCGAGGCCAACATCCCCGAACCGCTCGCGGAGCGCTTCCGCCAAACCGAAACCGCCTTTGAGGCCCGCTGGGTCTTCCTCCCCGACAGCCCCTATTTCCGCGGCCACTTCCCCGGTTTTCCCATCCTTCCCGGCGTGGTGCAGGTCTACTTTGCCCGCCTGGCCCTCACGCGGCTTCTGCGCGGGGAGTTTCGCGTGAGCCGCCTGCGCGCCGTCAAGTTTTCGAGCATCGTCCGCCCCGGCGAACCGGTCGATTTCTCCCTGCGCCAAACGGCGCCGAACTGCTATGCCTTTGAGTATCGCCGGGCCGGCGACGGCGCCGCCTGTTCCTCCGGAGCCCTGGAGGCGGAACCCCGTGTTTAAGCCCGTCATCCTCGTGCCCGTTTACAACCACGCCGCGCAGTTCGCCGGCTTCCTGCCCGATTTGCTCCGCCACGGTATCCCCGTGATTGTGGCCGACGACGGTTCCCCCGCCGGCGACGCCCGCCTTCTCGCCTCCCTCGCCGCCCGGCACGGGCTCACGCTCATTCGCAGCGAAGTCAATCGCGGCAAGGGCCACGCGTTTCTCAGCGGCTTTGAAAAGGCCGCCGCGCTCGGTTTTTCCCATGTGCTCCAAATCGATGCCGACGGCCAGCACTGCGCCGCCGATATCCCCCGCTTTCTCGCCGCCGCCCGCGAAGCCCCCGGCGCACTCGTCTGCGGGGTGCCTGAGTTCGATGCTTCCGCTCCCCGAGCCCGCGTCCACGGCCGGAAAGTGACCACCTTCTGGGTCGCGCTTGAAACCGCCTCCCGCGCGATTCCCGATGCGCTCTGCGGTTTCCGCGTTTACCCCGTGGCCCCCATGCGCCGCCTCGTGAAACGCATCTGTTTCCGCCGCATGGCCTTCGACCCCGAAATCATTGTGCGGGCGAGCTGGGAACGCATCGCCGTGAAGCCGGTCGCCACCCGCGTGGTTTATCCCGCCGGCGGCCACTCCAACTACCGCGCCCTGCGCGATACGCTCGCCATTTCCCTCATGCACGCCTGTCTCTGCACCCTCGCTCCGCTGATGCTCCTGCGAAAGGCCTTCCTCCGATGAATGTGCAAACCCCCGTCACCGTTGAATTTTACGACGTCGACTCCATGAACGTGGCCTGGCACGGCCATTATGTGCGCTATTTCGAGGCCGCCCGCTGCGATTACCTCGAAAAAATGGGCTTCACCTACCTCGACATGACCCGGGAAAAATACGCCTTCCCCGTCGTCAACCTCACCGTGAAATACATCGCCCCCTGCCGTTTCCGGCAGAAGCTCATCGTGACCACCGCGCGGGTTCCCAGCGACAACCTCCTGATTTTCAAATACCGCATTACCGACGCCGAAACCGGCAGCCTCATCTGCAAAGGCGAAACCCGCCAGATGTGCGTGTCGATCGCCGATCAGGCGAGCTTTTATGAAATTCCGCCCCGCATCCGCGCCCTCTTCAAGGATTAACCCATGATTGCCCTCCTCGCCAGCCTCCTCCTCTCAGCCGCCTCGCCCTCCTCGCTTTCCGAGCGGATCGCCCAAGCCGAGCCCCGCCACGGCGCCTTTACCCAAGTGAAAACCCTCTCCGACCTGGAGGTCAGCATCACCACCTCCGGCGTTTTCTACGCCGACCGCGAGAAGGGGTTTGTGTGGCAAACGCTCAAGCCCTTTTCCCAGACCTATGTGATCACCGGAAAGGGGCTCTTCTCCCTTCAGGGCGCCGCCCTTGAGCCCATCGCCGCCGAAGGGTTTCCGGCCGCCGCGTTGATCCGCCGTTTTCTTGATGGCGACATCTCGCCGCTTGAACACTACTTCACCGCCGCCTACACCCCCGGCGACGACGATGCCTGGTCGCTCGCCCTCGCTCCCAAGACCGATGAGGTGAAGGCCTTCGTCAGCGCCGTTTCCATCACCGGCCGCGGCGCCGCCCCCGAGAGCGTCCGCGTGACCTACGCCAACACCGATACCCTGCGCATCAGCCTGACCCCCGCCGCCGAAGTCCCCGCCAGCCTCCACCCCGTCCTCACGCTCTTATGCGAATAATCCGCCTCGTTTTTCTCACCCTTGTGACCGCCGCCGCACTGTGGCTGTGCACGCATCCCCTGCGTGTGAAAACCGATCTTTTCGATCTCATCGGCGGCGCCCGGGATCAGGAATTCCAGCTTCTGCTCAATGCCGTTAAGCGCAGCTCCGAAAAGGCCCACATCCTCTGCGAAGGCGAAACCGCCCAGGCCTCGATCCAACGGGCAACCGCCTTCCTCGAAACCTTTTCGAGACCGGAACTCATTGAAGGCCGCCTCTCTTCCGAAGCGCTTGCCGAACACATCCGTGACCTCGCCGCCCGCGGCGGAAACCTGCTCGCCGACGATGCCCGCAACCGCCTCCAGGCCGGAGATTTTGCCGGCGTGGCCGACGATGCCCTCCGCCGGATCGCCACCTCGCTTGCGCCTCCCCTCTTCCCTCTCGCCCAGGATCCCTTTCTCCTCAAGACCGGTTTCGCGCGCCAGGCCTCGACCGCCTTCGCCGCGCCCTCCTGGCATATGCTCAACGGCTTTATCGTCATTGAAAAAGACGCCCGTTTCCACACCTGGCTCTACCTGAACCTCAACCGCGCGCCCCCTCGCTCGCGCGAAGCCCTGCTCGACGAACTCCTCGCCGCTCCCGGTCTCCACCTCTCCGGCGCCCCCTTCCACACCCACCTCACGACCCGGGCCACGCGCGGAGAAATCAACGCGCTCACTCTTTTTTCGACCCTCGTCGTTGTGGGGCTGGCGCTCTTTCAGTTCCGGTCTGTGAAACCTCTTTTTCCCATCCTTGCCGGTCTCGCCTCGGGGGCCGCCGTGAGCACGGCGGCGCTCTTCTTTTTTTTCGCCGCGCCTCACATCCTCGTCTTCGTCTTCGGGACCACGCTGATCGGTCTCACCATCGACTACTCCTTCCACATTTTCATCGCCGCCCAGACCGCCCGCAGCCTGCCCGCCGCCCTGCGCGCCACCCGCCGGGCGTTGATTTCGGCCTTCCTCACCACGCAGGCCTGCTTCATTCCGCTCTTTTTCTCCGAGCTCGCCTTTCTCCGGCAGGTCGCGCTTTTCACCACGGTCGGCATGTGTTGCGTGTTTACCTTCACCCAGCTCTTTTACGGTCTCGTTCCGGCGGGCTGGTTTCCGGCCTTCAGCCCGGGGCGGTCTTTCCCTCCTTTCAGGCGCGCCGTCGGGATGATGCTCGTTTTCGGCATTCTGGTCTTCGGCGCCTGCACGCTCGGAAAACTGCGCGCTGAAAACGATGTGACGGCTTTCTACACCCCGCCTCAAACCCTTCTCGCCGGGGAACGCCTCTTCCTCGAGACCGTCGGCGCCCAGGCCAACGCCTTCGCCATCGCCCGCGCCCAAAGCGTCGAAGCGCTCCTGCAGGCCGAAGAGCAATCCGCCCTCAACGGTCTTTCCCGCCTCATTCCTTCCGCGGCTCGCCAAACCGAAAACAACCGCCTGATTCAGGCTCTTTTTGAAACCCGGGCGCTCCCTTTTCAAGCCGCGCTCGGCCTGAAAGCGCCTCCCGTTTTTCAGCCCACGCCCTTTCTCACCGTTGAAAACACCCGGAGCCCCGTCAACCGAAGCGCCGTGGAAAACCTCCTTCACGCCGCCGGAAACGAGGTCTACAGCCTCATTCCCTTCGATTCCAAGACCCGCCGGCCTCCGCCCGGGATCGCGGTGTTTTCTCCCCGTGCCATGCTCACGCAGACCTTCCAGGCCTACAGCCGCGAAACCCAGCGCCTCCTCTTCGCCTCTGCTTTGGGGATGCTTGCGCTCCTTGCCATTCTCTTCCGCCGACGCGTCTTTCTTTACCTTCTCCCTCTGGGCCTGACCCTTGTGATCCTCCTCGGCGGCCTCGCTCTCGCCGATTCGCCCGTCAGCCTCTTCCATCTCCTGAGCCTCTTCATCCTCATCGGCATCGGCATCGACTACACCATTTTTCACCTTTCCGACGGTCACCCCGCCACCGGCCGCGCCGTTTTCCTTTCTTTTCTCACCAGCAGCGCCAGCCTTTCGGGGCTTCTGTTCACCTCCTTTCCCCTCATCCGCGCCATGGGCTACATTCTCGGCGCAGGCCTCTTTTTCGCCTGGCTCCTCTCCTGCATGCTCTACAACCGGAACCGCAATGGCTGATTGGTACCAGCACAAAGAACAAAGCGCCGGCCGCTTCCGCCTCTTTCTCCTGTGGCAAATTTACCGCTTTTTCGGCGTACGCGCCCTTAAAATCGCCCTCGTTCCCATCGTCGGGGTGATCTGGTGCTTCGCCGCTCCCGCGCGGAACGCTTCCCGCGCCTTTCAGGCCGCCCTCAACGGCCCCCGCTTCTCCACCTATCGCCACATGCTCTCCTACAGCTATGCCCTTGTGGATAAAATCGACGCTTCCGCCTTTGCCAAAGCCGTCGCCGTTGAAATTCCCGATACCCCCGCCCAGCACAGCCTCCTCCGGCGCCTTCGTGCCCGGCAAGGCGTTTTTTTCATTTGCGGCCACATCGGCAACGTCGAAATCCTTCCCGTCGTCGCCCGCCGGCTTCCCGAGCTTGGCGGCGTGACCTTCCACTCGTTCATCGAATCGGGTCAAAGCCGTATCTTTTTTGAGTTCTACGCCGGGAAAAAGCAAGATAAACGCCACCTGTTCCACCCCATTGATGCAATCGGCATTCAGACCGCGATCGAGACCCAGGAACGCATCGCCCGCGGCGACGTTGTGATTATGGCCGGCGACCGCGTTTCGGCCCGCGCGCCCGGAAAGACCCTCTCCGCCGACTTTCTCGGCCATTCCTGCCGCTTTCCCCAAGGCGTTTTCCGCTTTGCCCGCATGATGGATTGCCCCGTTTATTTCCTTGCCGCCATCCGCCTGAAAGGCAGCCGCTACCGCCTCGTTCTGGAAGAAGCCCCTCCCGCGCCCAATGATCAGACCCTGCTTGCCGCCTATACCCGCTTCCTCGAGCCCCTCGCCCGCAATCACCCCGATCAATGGTACCATTTTTATTCTTTTTTCCCGGGGAAAAACAAAAAACCGCTCCCGGAGGAGAGCGGAATCATGTGAACGCCATCGGTTCCTCAGGTTTTTTTCTATTTGTTGAGGATGAGGGTGGCGGTTTCGGCGCCGTTGGCGTTGATCATGCGGGCGGTCAGGGTGTGGAGATCGGCGCGCAGGAGGATGACGGTGGCGATTTCGCCGCCGGCGACGGCGGGGCCGCCGCCGATGAGGACGGGGTAGGGGGGGGTGACGGAGTCCGAGCTGGTGGAGCCGTCTTTCTCTTTACGGGTGCGGGTGTAGGTTTTGCCTTTTTCGAGGTGGCGCCAGGTGTGGTCGTGGCCGGCGATCATGAGGTCGATACGGGCTTTGGAGAGGATGGGTTCCCAGCGGGCGAGAGCGTCGGGCTGATCCCACCAGGAGGAGTTGTAGAGAGGGATGTGGAGGGCGGCGACGCGCCAGGGGGCGGTGCGGGAGGCGCTGCCGGTGAAGAGGCCTTCGAGCCAGGAGGCTTGGCGCTGGCGGTAGGGCTGGAAGATCTCGGCGCGCTTGTTGCCGTCTTCGCCGGCGTCGGGGCAGATGAACCAGACGGGGCCGATGCGGAAATCGTAGTAGGCGTTTTGATCCTGGAAGGGGGCGGCGGGGTCGTTGTTGGGGAGATCGAAGAGGTGGCTGAGGCGGTTGGCGAAAGAGCCGCGGGTATCGTGGTTGCCGCGGAGGTAGAAGAGGGGCTTGGTGGAGGCGTTGAGGAGGCGGACGTAGGCCTCCAGGGTTTTGAAGACGCGTTCGGCGCCGTCTTTGGGGCTGGGGTCGTTCCACATGTCGCCGTTGAGGAGGGTGATGTCGTAGTCGGCGGGGGTGATGTGGGCGAGGAGCTGTTCGAGGGTGGGAATGCGGTCGTGGAGGTCGTTGAAGACGGCGGCCCGGAGGGTGGGTGATTGGGGGTCGGGGTGGGTGAAGATGTATTTTTCGGTGCTGGCGGGGGAACCGTCGGGCTGTTTGTAGATGATGGTGTAGTCGTAGGCCTGGCCGGGGGTGAGGCCGGTGAAGCGGGCTTTCCAGTGCGTCCAGGGGGTGCCGGGGATGGGGGTGGCGGCGGCGGGCTGGCGGCGGAGGCCGAGGAGGCCTTGAGGGGTCTGGCGGTGGAGGACGACGGTCACATCGCGGGCGTTTTGCGCGAGGTAGCTGATGGTGACGGCGTCGGCCGTGGGGTTTTGGAGGTAGGGGAGAATGGAGGCCGGGTGCTGGGCGCGGAGCGCGAAGGCGGTCAGCAGGGTGGCGGCGAGGATGATGAGGCGTTTTCTCATGGAGGGCTCCTGTGGGGGTGAAAGGTGAATGGGGAGAGGATAGCAGAATGCGGAAATAATGTCGAGCAGGAGTCTTTTATGGACACAGGGGGTCGGGGTGGTTTATAATGCGGGGCAAATCTGTGGGTAGTAAAGAGGAGCTGGGTCGGGATGGCTGAACCTATTGTGGCTTTGGAGATTGGTACCTGCCGGACGGTTGTGCTGGTCGGGGAACGTTGCCAGGACGATGGTCTGAAGGTGACGGGTCTGGGCTGTGTGCCGACGATCGGCGTGTGCAAGGGGATTGTGACCGACGTCAACCAGGCGGCGAGCTCGGTCCGCAAGGCCGTGGCGCTGGCTCAGGAGAGCGGAGCGCTTTCCATCCATTCCGTGATCCTGGCCGTGAGCGGGCCGGGCATCCGCACGGCCGTGCATACGGGGCAGGTCACGATCAATCCCCGGGCGCTGCAAATCACGGCCGATGATATTGAAGATGTGCGTGAAAATGCGGAACTGTTCGCGGTTGATCCGAGAGAAACCGTGCTGCACCGCCTGATTCAGCATTACAAGGTGGATGAACAGCCCGGAATCCGCAACCCGGAGGGCATGTGCGGCAGCAAGCTGGCGCTGGATATGCTGGCGGTGACGGCGCAGTCGACCGCGGTTGAAAACTTTCTTTCGGTGGCGCGCCAGGCCGGGCTGGATGTGAGCCACACGGTCTTTTCAGGCGCGGTCGACGCCGTGGCCGCGCTCACGCCCGAGCAGAAAGAGGCGGGGGTCGCGCTGATCAACTTCGGCGGCGGCAAGATTGATTATTCCGTCTTCTGCGGCGGCGTGATGGCGATGGCCGGTTGCCTGAGCGTGGGCGGGGAGCACATCACGAGCGATTTGATGCGGGCCTTCACGCTGAGCCACGCCGCGGCGGAAGAGTTGAAAAAAGGGCGTGCCGCCGCCATTGTGCAGCCCGACGCGGCCCAGCGCCGCGAGAATATCCGCGGGTCGTTTGCCACACAGGAACGCCTGGTCAGCGTGAAGGCGATTCAGACCGTGACCGCGGCCCGCGTGGATGAAACGCTGAAGGTGCTGCGCATGATTTTCAACCAGGAAGGCGTGCTTTCGCATTTGGGCGCAGGGATTGTCCTGGTGGGCGGTTCTTCCGCCATTCCGGGGCTCACGGAGCTTGCCCAGCGCATCTTCGGCCTGCCCTGCACGATCGGCGCGCCCGTCAACATCGCCGCCTGGGATGTGCCGGCCGAACACCCCGCCGCGATGACGACCGCCGCCGGCCTCATCCTCTGGGCCGCCCGCGAGCGCGCCGCGAAAGAACAGCCCGCCGGCCTCTTCAAACGCCTTTTCGGGAGGTTCGCCTGATGGATACGCCCGCCACACCCGCCAACCTTCTGCTCATCGCCCTCGGCGGCGCGGCCTGCCGCATCGTGCAGCGCCTCCATGCCGCCGACGGCGGCGCCATGCGCACCCTGCTTTTGGATACCGACGACCGTTCCGCCGTGATCATGCCCCCCGCGCTCACCACCCACATCTTCGGCATTGCCCGCCTCGCCGGAAACGGCACCGGGGGCGACACGGTCCTTGGCCGCGAAGCCATGCAGGAGGAGGTCTCGCTGCTTGAGCCCCACCTGCGCGGCGTGCGGGCCGCCGTGATTCTCTGCTGCACGGGCGGCGGCACCTCGGGCGCCCTCCCCGATCTGCTCAAGCAGCTTCGCGCCGGCGGCATTTCCACGCTCACCTTCGCCACGCGCCCCTTTCCCTTTGAAGGCACGGCGCGCAATGAAGCCTCGCGCCGCGTGTTCCCGCTGATCGAAGAAGAAACCGACCTGCTTGTGGAATTGCCCTTGGCGGGGCTTTTCTCAGGCGCGGAAGATGTGCCGGTCTCCGATGCGTTCGCCTGCGCCGAAAACCGCCTCGCCGCAGGCCTGACGCTCTTCCGCAAGCTTGTGGCCGCCCCCGGATTCATCGCTTTCGACGGCGAACGCTTCCGCTCCCTGCTCACCCGCCGCAACGGCGCGCGCGCGCGCCTTTCCGTGGCCGAAGTGACCGCGGAGGGCGGTCAGGCCCGCGCCAAAGAAGCCTTCGAGCAACTTGTCGATTCGCCTTTGCTCCTGCTTCCCGGCTACACCTCCGCCCTCGACGCCGCGCCCGTGCTCCTGCTCGGCGTGCTGGCGGGCGACGATCTGCGGCTGAGCGAAATCGGCGCCGTGATGCAGTCCCTGCGAAGCCGCGCCTCCGCCCGCGCCGAAATCGAGCTGGGCACCGTGCTCGACCCCGCCCTCGACGGCACCCTGCGCCTGGTGCTGCTGGCCTTTGAATCGTTTGACCTGCCCGCCGCGCCCGCCGCCGCCCCCACCGTGGCCGATGCGACCGAAGGCATTGTCCCCGCCCGCGCCCGCCGCCCGCGCGGCAAAGCGACCTCCCGCCTGGGCGTGGTGACCGACCGTTTTTCAAACACCGAGGTGACCGCTTTCAACGGTCAAAACCTCGATACCCCGACCTACGAACGCCGCAACATCCTCCTCGACCCCTGAGCGCCTATGAAAACAACCCCGGCCATTCTCCTCGCGCTGCTGCTCGCGCTCGCCGCCTGCCGCCGCTCCGATGTGCGCACCGCGCAGTACCGCCTGCCGCCCGGCCTGCCCCCGGCGAAAACCCAGGCGCTCCTCGCCGAGCTCAGCCAGCTCGATCCCAACAGCCCCGCCTTCTCCGCGAGCCTCTCGAACCAGACCGTCACCGTGGTTTACGATTCCATGATCCTCGCCCGCAAAAACATCGAGCTCATCCTCGAGAAATACGGCCCCGTGGCCGCTCCCTAACCGTCATGCACGCGCTCATCGAACAGTTTATCGACGCGATGCGTTATGACCGCGGCGCCTCTGCCCACACCTGCCGCGCCTACCGGACCGACCTCGAAGACCTCGCCGCCTTTCTGATCAAAGCCGGCCGCCCCGCCTGGCCTGAAACCACGCGGGAACACCTCTTCGCCTACCTCGACCACCTGCTGGAGCGTGGTTTTGCCGCCTCCTCCCGCGCCCGGCGCATCGCCTCTTTCCGCGGTTTCTTCGGCTGGCTCCTCACCGAAAACCGCATCGCCGCCAATCCCGCCGCCCGCATTCCCGTGATCAGGCGCGAACGCCGCCTGCCAGCCGTTATCGCCGAAAACGCCATCGGCGCCCTGCTCGGCGAAATCGGCGGCTGCTCGTATGAGGATCTGCGCGACCGCGCCATCCTCGAATTGCTCTACGCCACAGGAATCCGCGTGAGCGAGCTGACGGGGCTGAACGTGCCCGACGTCAACTTCGACCGCGCCCTCATCCGCGTGATGGGCAAAGGCTCCAAAGAGCGCCTCGTGCCCTTCGGCGCCGCCGCCGAGGCCAGCCTCCGGCGCTGGATCGAGCACCGCTGCGCCCTCGCCGAGCGCGCCGCGCCGCGGCAGCCTGCGCCCCTCTTCATCAACCGGCGGGGGCAGCGCATCACCCGGAGCACCGTCGCCGTCATCGTCCGCGAACGCGTTTCCCGCCGCCTCCCGCCCGGCCGGCACGCCTCCCCCCACACGCTTCGCCACACCTTCGCCACCCACCTTCTCGCCCATGAAGCGCCCATTCGCGATATCCAGGAGCTTCTCGGCCACGCCTCCCTCGCCACCACCCAGCTTTACACCCACCTCGACCCGACACGCCTCGGCGGCGTTCACCGCCAGTTTCACCCCCGAGCCTGAAAGGATTCCCCATGCCCCAGCCCGCCACCGACACCCCCCGCTTCGCCGTCATCCTCGCCGGAGGCCGCGGCGAACGTTTCTGGCCCATGAGCACCCGCGAGCACCCCAAGCAATTCCTCACCCTCTTCCAAGGCAAAGCGCTGATTGCACATGCCGTGGAGCGCCTCAAAGGCCTGCTGCCCCCCGAAAACATCCTCGTGATCACCTCCGCCGACCTCGCGCCCCTGACCCGCGCCACCCTGAAAAAACTCCCGGCGGAAAACATCATCGGCGAGCCCTGCGGGCGCGACACCGCCCCCGCCGTGGCCCTTGCCGGCGCCCTTGCCCGCCGCCGCGCCCCCGGAGGAGCCACCGTGGCCATCCTCACCGCCGACCAGCTCATGACCGACCCCAAAGGCTTCCGCCAGGTCCTCGCCGATTGCTACGCCGCCGCCGAGCGGGAGGAGGCCATCCTCACCATCGGCATCACCCCCGCCTATCCCTCCACCGGCTTCGGGTATATTGAAGCGGGCGATTCCCTGACCGGAACCGGCCTCAAAACCCCCATGCGCCGCGCCGTCCGCTTCGTGGAAAAGCCCGATGCCCAGACCGCCGAAGCCTACCTTGAAACAGGGCGTTACCTCTGGAACGCCGGCATGTTCATCTGGCGCACCCAGACCCTCCAGGCCGCTCTTCAGAAGCAGACCCCCCAGCTTGCCGCCTTTGCCGATGCCGCCGCCGCCGCCCCTGATCTCGACGCGTTCATGCGCGAAACCTATCCCGCGCTCACCCGCATCTCCATCGACTACGCCGTGATGGAACACGCCCCCAACATCATCGTCGCCGACGGCGACTTCGGTTGGGACGACGTCGGCACCTGGCCCTCCCTCGAAGCCCACTTCCCCTCCGACACCCAAGACAACACCCCCATCACCGGCGCCCTCGAAGCCCTTCAGGCCCGCGGCAACATCGTCGTCGCCGATTCAGCCGACCGCTTCACCGCCCTTCTCGGCGTGGATGACCTCGTGGTCGTTCACGCGGGCCGCGCCACGCTCATCACCACCAAAGCCCGCGCCCCCGAGCTCAAAAAGCTCGTCAACCAGCTCGCCGACCGCCCCGACGCCGCCGACCTCTTCTAAGGAACACACCATGAAACCACTCCTCATTCTCCTCGCCCTCGCGACCGCCGCCTGCGCCGCCCCGAACGCTTTCATGACCGGTTTCGACGCCTCCGCCGTACCCGATCAGGAACAAAGAGGCGTGGTTTACAAAGACCTCAACAACCGCCCCGCCGATTTCTTTCAGATTCTTTCCCGCGCCGGCCTCACCCACGTGCGCCTGCGCGTGTGGGTCGACCCCACCCGCGGCAACCACAACGGCCTCGACGAAGTCTGCGCCCTCGCCCGGCGCGCCCAGGCCGCCCGCCTCAAAGTGCTCCTCTGTTTCCATTATTCCGACACCTGGGCCGATCCCGAGCATCAGAACCCGCCCCCCGCCTGGAAAGACCTCAGTTACGACGACCTCAAAACCACCCTCCGCGACTACAACCGCACCGTCGTCGCCCGCCTTCACCGGCAAGGCACCCCGCCCGACATGATCCAAATCGGCAACGAAGTCAACAACGGCATGCTCTGGCCCCTGGGCCGCAACAGCGGTTCCGAAGGCTGGGATCGCTTCGCCGGCCTCATCACCGCCGCCGCCGAAGGCATCCGGGCCGGCGAAAAGACCCCCGGCGCCACACCCCTCATGATCCACATCGCCAACGGCGGCAACACCCACTTCTTCAAACAGCTCGCCGACCGCGGCGTCCCGTTCGACATCATCGGCCTCTCCTACTACCCCCGCTGGCACGGCAACCCCGATGACATGACCCGCCACATCCCCGCCCTCAGCAAAGCCCTCGGCAAACCCGTCGTCCTCGTTGAAACCTCCCACTACCACAAACGCCCCAAAAGCAAAGACTACCTCGAAAACCCCAAATCCCGCGCCGAGCTCGATCGATTTTTCAAACGCCTCCCCTTCGGCAAGAAAAACCAGGCCGAGTTCCTCGCCAAAACCCTCGCCAACCTCCGCAAGTTCCCCGCCGACCAGGCCCTCGGCCTCTTCTACTGGGGCGGCGAATACGCCTCCGGCGGCAGCCCCACCGCCCTTTTCGACGCCACCGGCCGCGCCCTCCCCGCCCTCTATGCCCTCGGGAAAGGTCTCCCCCCCGGCTACGCGTTCAAAGAAGAGCCCGACACCCCTCCGCCGCCCTTCCCCGAACCCGGCCAAACGACCGACCCTTGAAAATGCACTTGTCGAAACCGTTAAAATACGGTATTATGACGAATTGTTTTCTTCCCAATGGAAGTCATCAAGGCGAGAACCGGAAACAGCAGGAGCCAAATGGCCAAAAAACCGACCGAAAAAAAACCGGAAGTCACGGGTGAACCCCCCGTTGAGCCGGTCGCAAAGAAGACGAATGCGAAAAAAGCGGCCGTGAAAGCGGAAGCCGCCCCTGTTGTGCCGGAAGAACCCGCCGCCGCTGAAACCGGCGCCCCCGCCAAGCCCTCCAGAAGCCGCTCCAGAAAAGCCGCCCCCGAACCCCCCGCACCGCCCCCGCCGGAACCGCCCGCCGTCGACGATTTGGATCTTGACCTCAACGACCCCAGCCTGCTCGCGGAAGAAGCCCCCATTGAAGAACCCGACGATCTCGACGTGTTGGCCGACGACGTCAGCCACCTCTTCACCCGCGACCGCGAAATGGAAGACGACGCCATCACGGATCTCGACGAGGACTCCGTCTACCCGGAACGCGACACCGATTTTTCCGATTTCCACGGCCTGCCCGACGACCCCGCCGGCCGCATCAACCGCGAAGAGTGCTCCGACCGCCTCAAAGGCCTCATCCGCCTCGCCGAATCGCAAGGCGGGTACCTCACCTACGACGAAGTCAACAAAGCCCTCCCTGAATCGGTCATTAAAGATTCCGACATCGAAGCCTACCTCGGCATCCTCCGCGGCATGGACATCGAGATTCTCGACGCCGCCGAAGTCGAACGCTACAAATCCGAACACGACAGCGACGACAACCGCGGCCGAGGCAACCGCCTTGATTTTTTCGACGACCCCATCCGCATGTACCTCCACCAGATGGGGCAGGTCCCGTTGCTTTCCCGCGAGCAGGAAGTCGAAATCTGCAAACGCATCGAGCTCTCCGAAGCCCGCGTCCGCGAGCTGTTCAACCGCTTCGCCTTCACCCCCCGGCTGTATCTCGACGTGCTCGACCGCCTCGATACCGGCGTGGAACGCTTCGACCGCGTGGTCACCGATAAATACGCCGACAGCCGCGACATCTATCTGACCGAAATCGGCGCCAGGCTCCGCCCCGAGCTCGAAAAGATGGAGAAAAAGCTCCCCGAGGCCTACGTCAACCAGCAGAAATCCGCCAAACCCGCCGAAAAGAAAAAGGCCGACCACGCCCTTGACCACATCTGCGCCGATCTTCTGCACCTCTACGAAGAACTCAATTTCAAACAGAAAATGCTTGAAACCCTCTGCCTGGAAATGGACGACCGGGTCTTCAAACCCTACCGTTCGCTCCTCGTCGAGCGGAAAAAGCTCCTCAAACGCTCCCGTTCCAAAAAACGGGACGAAGGCATCGCCGACGCTGAAAAACGCATGCGGGCCCTCGAAGCCATGTTCGGCATGACCCCCGACGAATTCATGACCGCCTTCGATACCCTCCGCCATGAATTGCGCAACGGCTCCAAAGCCCGCACCGAAATGGTGGAAGCCAACCTCCGCCTCGTGATCAGCATCGTCAAAAAATACATGAACCGCGGTCTCTCCTTCCTCGACCTCATTCAGGAAGGCAATACCGGGCTCATGAAAGCGGTCGAAAAGTTCGAATACAAACGCGGCTACAAGTTCAGCACCTACGCCACGTGGTGGATTCGCCAGGCCGCAACCCGCGCCATCGCCGACCAGGCGCGGACGATCCGCATTCCCGTGCACATGATCGAAACGATCAACAAGCTCTTGCGCGTGCAGAAAAAGCTCGTGCAGGAGCTCGGTCGTGAACCCACACCGGAAGAAGCCGCCGAAGAAATGGCCATTCCGGTCGAACGCGTGCGCGCCGTTTACCGCATGGCCCAGCAGCCCATTTCGCTGCAAAGCCCCGTGGGCGACGGCGACGACGCGCATTTTGGCGACTTCATTGAAGACAAGTCGGCCGAGAATCCCTCCGAGATGACCGCCTACAGCATGCTGAAAGAGCGCCTCCAGGAAGTTCTCGTGACCCTCACCGACCGTGAACGCCAGGTGCTCGATTACCGTTTCGGCCTGACAGACGGTTACTCCCGCACGCTCGAAGAGGTCGGCAAGCAGTTCAACGTGACGCGCGAACGCATCCGCCAGATTGAAGCCAAGGCTCTGCGTAAGCTCCGTCATCCCACACGTCTGCGCAAATTGGAAGGTTTTTTGGAAACACGCTGAGTTGCACCGCCGGCCTGCCGCGATTCCCGCCGCACGTTTTTCCCGCGGCCCCGCATGCTCGACCGGCGTAGGTGGTGGAAAAGTTTTGGTACCAAACAGAAGGCTTCGGAATACAGAGGAAGAATGGATATGAACCTTTCGAGCCCGGCGCTATGGGTTAGCGCGGGCGTGCTCGTGCTGGCCTGCGCCGGAGCAGCGGCGGCCCTGCGTAAGAACAAATGCTCATCGCCCGCCTGCCGCCACGCCCCCGGCGACAAAGAGGAGCTCATCGAGATCTACGTGGGCAATCTCAGCTACGACATGAACGATGATCAGCTCCGCCGCGAATTCGAGCGTTTCGGCACCGTCAAATCGTCGCGCGTCATCGAAAACCGCTTCAGCCACAAATCCAAAGGCTTCGGTTTCATCGAAATGATTTACCGTAAAGAAGCCGAGGCCGCCATCAAAGCCCTCCACGATAAAGAAGTGATGGGCCGGCGCCTTCGCGTCAACGAAGCCAAAAACAAATCGCGCGACTGATTCGCGCCTTCCGGGTCGCCCCGCTCGTGCGGGCGGCCCGCTTCATTTCAGTTTCAGTGTTCGAGTTCAAGGAAACCAAGGAAACATCATGGCCAGAGCTAAAAAAGAAACCTGCGTGTGCGACCCCTGCGAAAAACTCTCCTCCCTCCACCCCAGCGTCGACATGACGGCTAAAGGGCTTGCCGAGGATTTTCTCTGGAACATGCGCTTCACCCTGGCCAAATCCGACGAACGCGCCACGGATCGCGACCGCTATCAGGCCCTTGCTCTCGCCGTGCGCGACCGCATTGTAGACCGGTGGATGGCCACGCAGGACGCCTACCGCGAAGCCAAAGTCAAACGCGTTTACTATTTGTCCCTTGAATTCCTCATCGGCCGCCTCCTTGGCAACAACGTCATCAACCTCGGCATCGAGGAAACCTGCCGCGAAGCCATGAACCTTGTGGGGCTCGATTGGAACAGCCTGCGCGATTATGAAATGGATGCCGGCCTGGGCAACGGCGGCCTGGGCCGCCTCGCCGCCTGCTTCCTCGATTCACTCGCCACGCTCGACCTTCCCTCCATCGGCTACGGCCTGCGCTACAACTACGGCATATTCCGCCAGAAAATCGTCAACGGCGAACAGAAAGAAGAGCCCGACAACTGGCTGAAATACGGCTACCCCTGGGAAATCCAGCGCCCGGAATACACCAACCTCGTGGGCTTTGGCGGTCATGTGGAGCACTACGCCGGCCGCACCGGCCGCGACGAATGGGTCTGGGTGCCCGCCACCCAGGTCTACGCCGTGCCCTACGACCTGCCCGTGGTCGGCTACGGCGCCAAAACAGTCGGCACCCTCCGCCTCTGGTCTGCTCAGGCCACCAACGAATTCAGCCTCGATGAATTCAACCGCGGCGACTACATCGAAGCCGTCGAAAGCAAAGTGCTCGCCGAAAACCTCACCAAAGTGCTTTACCCCAACGACAGCACCCACCAGGGCAAAGAGCTCCGCCTGCGCCAGCAGTATCTCTTCGTGGCCGCGTCGCTGCACGACATCCTCCGCCGCTTCCGCTCCGAAGGCCACGCCTGGAACGAGCTGCCCAACTACGCCTTCATTCAGCTCAACGACACCCATCCCACCCTCGTCATCCCCGAGCTCATGCGCGTGCTTGTCGACGTCGAAGGCCTTCCCTGGGATGAAGCCTGGCAGCTGACCCGCGCCTCCACCGGCTACACCAACCACACCGTTCTTCCCGAAGCCCTCGAAACCTGGCCCGTGGCGCTCATGGAGCAGGTCATTCCCCGCCACCTCCAGGTCATCTACGAAATCAACGCCCGCTTCCTCCGCCAGATGGCCTCCTTCTTCCCCGGCGACACCGCCCGCCTTGCCCGCATGAGCCTCATCGAAGAGCGCGGCGAGCGCTCCGTGCGCATGGCCAACCTCTGCCTGGCCGGCACCTCCGCCGTCAACGGCGTGGCCGCCCTTCACTCGCAAATCCTCAAAGATTCACTCTTCAAGGATTTTTACGACGTCTGGCCCACCCACTTCCAGAACAAGACCAACGGCATCACCCAGCGCCGCTGGCTCCTCAAGGCCAATCCCCGCCTCGCAGGCCTCATCACCGAGACCATCGGCGACGCGTGGATCACCGACCTCTCCCAGCTTAAAAAGCTTGCCAAATATGCCGACGACGCCTCCTTCGTGGAGCGCTTCACCGCCATCAAGCGAGCCAACAAGCAGATTCTCTCCAACACCATCTTCAACACCCTCGGCGTTCAGGTCTCCCCCGACGCCATCTTCGATGTGCAGGTCAAGCGCCTCCACGAGTACAAGCGCCAGCTCCTCCTCGTGCTCTACATCATCATCCTCTTCAACCGCATCATCGAAAATCCCACGCTCGACATCCATCCCCGCGCCTTCATCTTCGCCGCCAAAGCCGCGCCCGGCTACTACACCGCCAAGCTCATCATCCGCCTTATCCACGGCGTCGCCGAAGTGGTCAACAACCACCCCGTCGTCAAGAACCGCGTCAACGTCGCCTTCCTGCCCGACTACCGCGTCTCGCTCGCCGAGAAGATCATCCCCGCGGCCAACGTCAGCGAGCAGATCTCCCTCGCGGGCACCGAAGCCTCCGGAACCGGCAACATGAAGCTCATGCTCAACGGCGCCCTCACCCTCGGCACGATGGATGGCGCCAACGTGGAAATCCATGAAGAAGTCGGCCCCAAAAACATCTTCATCTTCGGTCTTCGCACCGATGAAGTGGAGAAGCTCCGCCCCACTTACAACGCCAGGGAAACCGCCGCCGCCCACCCTGAGATTGCCCGCGCGCTCGACATGATCCGCCGCAACGTGTTCAGCCTCCTCGATCCCGGCCTCTTCGATCCCATCCTCCGCAACCTGCTCGATTTCAACGACCATTACATGCTGCTGGCCGACCTCCCCGCTTTCATCGAAGCCCAGGATCGCGTGGAAGCCCTCTACCGCAAACCCAAAGCCTGGGGTAAAGCCGCCGTGATGAACACCGCCTGCTCCGGCAAGTTCTCCTCCGACCGCACCATCGCCGAATACGCCAAAGACATCTGGCACCTGCCTTCTTTCCGCGTAGATCGCTAGAGCGGGTTTCAAATGAAACTTCAATAAAAAACACGCCCGGTGCAGACCGGGCGTGTTTTTTTGGGTCTTCCGGGTGAGCGGCTGGCTTACCAGGTTTTCTTGAAGCGGATGAACCACACGGTGTCGAGCTTCTGGGTGCCGGGGTCGGGTTGGCTGACGTAGTCGTTGGAAACGCCGATTTCCTGGGAGATCTTGAGGAATTCGATCGGGAATTCGAGGGTGGTTTCGTGGTGGGCGTAATAATCGCCGAAATCGTCGATGACGGGGGTATAGGTGATTTCGGTGTTCCAGATGATGTTTTTGCAGATGAGCGCGCGGAAACGCAGGCCGGCGTCGAGGGCGATGTCGTTGGCGTTGTCCTGATCGGCGTATTGGGTGTAGGAGTGACCCAGACCGAGGCGGATCCTGAGCATGTCGGTAATGGCGTCTCCGGTTTTTCTCTGCCAGAAGTAGCGGCCGTAACCGGCGGCGAGGACGTTGCGGAAATCGATGCCTTGGATTTTGTTCTGGCTGAGCTCGTCGCGGATGTAGAGGGAGGAAACGTCGCAAATGCGGTATTCGTAGTCGACGCCGGCAAGGATGGTCTGGGTGACGAGGGCGCCGTCGGTATGCTCATAGGAACCTTTGCCGTAACCGCGGAAGGTGGATTTTTCGCCGGAGTAGACGGCGTCGAGGGCGAGGTTGGCGGCGAAGGAATCGGTATTGCCGGATCGGCCGAGGAAGCCGAGGGCGGCGGAGTAGGACCAGCGCTTGATTTTGGGGAAGTCGGGATCTTCAGCGCCGGGTTTCCAGAGGGTGGAGACGGTGGAGAGGTTGAGGGATTCGTCTTTGGCTTCCTGGGGCACGAGGGCGATGGAACCGTCGGGGGCGGTGGTCACGCTGACGGTCTCAAAGTCTTTGGCCTTGGGGTCGGTGCGGGCGAGGAGGGGGGTGTCGCTTTCCATTTTGGCGACGGCGCTTTTTTTGACGGTGATGATGCCGGCGTATTCGGTTTCGAATGTGATGCTGTCGCCCTGGAGGGTGACGATTTTTCCGCTGATCCTGTCTCCGCCTGTCAGGTGGAGGGTATCGGCCCGCAGGCCTGTGGCGAGGAGAGCGAGGAGGAGGGCGGCTTTAATCGGGGTCTGTTTCATCATAGTCCTTTTCATCGGTTGGGTCGTGGGCGAATTTGGGGTTTGCGCCGGCGATGGCGTAGGTCACTTCGCCTTTGATGGGTTTGTCGCCAAGTGTGGCGAGAAGGGTCTCGAGGGTGCCGCGGTGAATGCGCTCGTGGATCTTGGTCAGCTCGATGCAGAGGGCGGCTTCGCGGTTGCCCAGGGCCTCGCGGGCGGCAGTGAGGGAGGCTTTCACGCGGTAGGGCGATTCGAGGCAGATGAGGGTGTGGGGGCGGTCGCGTTCGGTTTCGAAGAAGCGTTTGAGGGCGCCGGGTTTACGGGGCGGGAAGCCTTTGAAGGTGTAGCTGGAGGTGGGCAGCCCGGAGTAGAGCAGGGCGAGATCCACGGCGGAGGCTCCGGGGATGACGGTGAAGGGAAGGTCTTCTTCGGCGAAGCGGCGGATGATGCGGTACCCGGGATCGCTGATGCCGGGGTAGCCGCCGTCGGAACAGAGGGCGACTGTGCGGCCCGCGCGGACGGCGGCGACGATGCGTTCGCCGGCCGAATCTTCATTGCCTTGGCGGTAGGAGATCATTTCGGGGCGGGGAATGCCTTGGGAGGTGAGCAGCTGCCATGTGCGGCGGGTGTCTTCACACGCGATCACGTCGGCGCCGCGGAGGGCTTCCGCTGCGCGGGGGGAAAGGTCGGCGAGGTTGCCGATCGGGGTCGCTACGATGAATAGGCAGGGTGTCAAGCGCTCGTCTCCAATTTGATGAGGTGCAAAGGATACGCGAAAGGGGGGGGTGTTTCAAGCTCAAACTTATAATAACTGCTTTACAAGGTCAATAGAAGGCGCTTGAGTTTTTCGTTGGAGATGGGTTTCATGAGAATTTCGGAAAAGTGGCTGAGCTCGAAATTCTGGTTGGCTTCGGTATCTGCGGTGACGGCGACGATTGGAAGGCGGTTGAACCCGGGAAAGCGCCGGATTTGCTCCGCGAGCTGGGCGCCGCTCATTTCGGGCATCCACATATCGGTCAGGACGAGGTCGAAGGCGGGGTCTTTTGACAAAATGGCGAGTGCTTCCCGGCCCGATTCGGCGGATACGCTTTTCACGTGGAGCCGGTCGAGCATTGCGGAAAGAACTTTTAGGTTCAAGGGGATATCGTCGACAATCAAGACCCGTTTTTCCGGGAAGCGGGCTTGCGCGTCCACGGCTTTTGGGGCCGCGGGGGCAACGGGATCCGCTCGGGTCACGTCGTTGAGCTCGATGATGAATGTGCTGCCTTTGCCTTCTTCGCTTTCAAGGCGGATGCGGCCGTTCATGCAATCGATGAGGCGCCTGGAGATGGCCAGACCCAAGCCGCTGCCTTTGTAGATGTGGGTATCGCGGACGGCGTCTTGCTGGGTAAAGGGTTCGAATATCTTTTCGCGGGCTTCGGGTTTGATGCCGATGCCGGTATCGTGAACGCTGATGGTCAGGTGGTTGGAGGCGTCGAGGCTGGCGTTGACGGTGATGCCGCCGGTGGAGGTGAATTTAACGGCGTTGCCGATGATGTTGAGCAGGACTTGGCGCAGGCGCACGTTGTCGAGCGAAAGGATGGGCAGGTCGGCGGGGGTGTTGACTTCGAAATAAAGCCCCTGCTGGTTCACTTTGTAGGAAAAGACGGCTTTGAGCTCGTTGAGCAGCTGTGTGAGGTCGGTGGGCCGGGGGCTGAGCTCCACTTGTTTGGCTTCGAGCCTGGAGAGGTCGAGGATGTCGTTAATCAAAAAGAGCAGGGAGTTGCCGGCGAAGTGGATGGCTTTGAGGTAGTCGATTTGTTCTGCGGGGGAGAGGTCGCCGTTTTGGAGGAGCTCGCTGAAGCCGAGCACGGCGTTGAGGGGGGTGCGCAGTTCGTGGCTCATGGTGGCGAGGAAGTAGGTCTTGGCGCGGTTGGCGGCTTCGGCTTCTTTCAGCGCGGCTTCGAGCTGGCGCTGGCCGCGGCGAAGGTCGCTGACGTCGGAAATGACTTCTGTGATGTTGACGATGGTTCCTGTTTCATCGAAAATCGGCAGGGCTTTGATTTGGCATTCTTTGCCGTTCATGACCACTTCGAACGAGACGGGGGCCTGGGTGCGCAGAATCTCGCTTACGGTGCAGAGCGCGGGGACTCCTTTTGATCCGCACATGGTTTCGTAGCAGGGCAGGGTGCGCATTTCCTCAAGGGTGCGGCCAAACATGTTGAGCGCGGCCTGGTTGCAGTTGAGCACGTTGCGGTCGCGGTCGAAGAGGATCACGGAAATCGGCATGGTTGAGAGGACCATGTTGTTTTGCCGGGTCATGAGCTCGAGTTTTTCCTGCTGGAGCTGTTTTTCGCGGGCGAGGGTGATGATTCCGGCGGAGGAACGGAAGATGTTGCGCTCCACTTCGGTAATGGGTTTGACTTCTTTGAGGAAGCCCACTCCGAGAACGCCGTAAAGGCGGTGATTCACTTCGACCGCCACGAAAAGCACGGTCTTGCTGGCTGTTTTCTCGAACAGGCGGGCGTATTGCGAGTGGGGAATGTCGGGGATGTAGAGCTCTTTTTCCTCGGTCAGGCGATCTTTCCAGCGGAGGAACTGCTGGAGAATATCGGGGTCTGCGAGTGTTTTAAGCGAGGGTACTTCGGCGGAGCGGCTTTCGAATTCGATGCGGAAGGTGTTGTCGTCGCCGAAAATGCCCAGGGCGGCGCGGTCGGCGTTGAGCTGTTTGACGATGAGATCCAGAATGGCCTGCACGTTGGTGTCGTAGTCGTCTTCCATCACGATCTGTGCGAGGCTGGCGTTGGTGGTTTTTTCGTTTTTGATGTAGGTGTTCAGATCCTGGATGTTTTGCATGAGCTCTTTTTTCAACCTGAGCTCTTCGCTCACATCGAGCCCCATCCCGACGATGAGGCGGTGGCCGTTGCTTCCGGCGACCACTTTTTTGTAGAGCTTGGATTGCACGAGCTCGCCGTTTTGCTTGTGGATCTGTTCCACCTGGCAGAAGGATTCCCCGCTTCGGATGAGGGCGAGATCCTGCCGGTGAAACGCGTCGCTGCCTTCGCGCGGCCATTCGGTGTCGTTGAGGCCGATGCCGGAGGCGGGGGGCTGGCCGGAGAGGGTGTAGTAGAGGTCGTTGAGGAAGAGATAGCGCAAATCGTTGTCGACGTCTTTAACAAAAATATATCCGGGCAGGTTGTTGAGCGTGTCTTGAAGCAGGGCGGTTCGCGCGTGGGCTTTTTTCAGGCGTTTCTGAAAAAAAACCGCGGCGGCTTTTAACCCGAGCAGAAATGAAAGGGCTGATGAAAACACCAGCAGGATCCAAGGCGTGAGGTGTGAGATTGCAATAATCATTACATTTTTCTTTCGCGGATGATTGGAGGAATATAATCAGTCGTGCTGAAAATGTCAAGTGAATATAAATGGGTCTCTGGATTTTTTTGCCTTTACAAAGCGCGCGCGGTGTGAATAATGGTGTGCATTCAACAATGGAAAGGATTTCATTATGCCCAGTATCAAAGGGACGAAAACAGAGAAGAACATTCTCCAGGCTTTCGCGGGTGAATCCCAGGCCCGCAACCGGTACACTTTCTTCTCCAGCGCTGCGAAGAAAGAGGGTTATGTGGCCGTCGCCGACATTTTTGCCGAAACCGCCGATCAGGAGAAGGAGCACGCCGAGCGTTTCTTCAAGTTTCTTGAGGGCGGCTGTGTGGAAATCACGGCTGCGTTTCCCGCCGGCGTGATCGGCACCACCCTTGAGAACCTCACTGAGGCGGCTAACGGTGAATACGAAGAGTGGAATGAGCTTTATCCCTCTTTCGCCCAGACCGCCCGCGAGGAGGGGTTCCCTGAAATCGCCCGCGCGCTCGACAACATTTCGGTCGCTGAGCGCCAGCATGAAAAACGCTACCGCGCGATGCTCAAGCTCGTGCAGGACTGCGCGATGTTCAAGCGCGAGGAGGCCGTGACCTGGCGCTGCCGCAACTGCGGTTTCGTGTGCACCTCCAAAACCGCGCCCACGAGGTGCCCCGCCTGCGACCATGCCCAGGCTTACTTCGAAATCCTTGCCGAAAACTGGTAAGCCGGTTTCGTTTTGAACGCCAGAAGGTCAATCCGCAAAACGGGTTGACCTTTTTTTAAAGGATGCTTATGAATATCGAAACCATTGTGAGGGGTGTTTGCATCAAGGATGGCCTCATTTTGCTGTGCAAGGGTAAAAAGGCGGAGCTGACGTATCTTCCGGGCGGCCACATCGATTTCGGCGAATCGGCGCGCGAGGCGCTGATCCGCGAGATCATGGAGGAGCTGGGTCATTGCGGCGAGGCGGGGCGTTTTCTCGGCTGCTGCGAACACCGCTTTGTGCAGGATGGCGAGAAGAAGAGTGAAATCAATCTGGTCTTTGAGCTGGAGATTCCGGGGCTTGCCGCGGTTCCCGGCCCTCTCGAGGCGCGGGAGGCGTGGATCTCTTTCCTGTGGCATCCCGTTGATGGGCTTGCCGATTCGAAGATGGAGCCTGCGTGCCTGAGGGAGGCGCTGCCCGGGTGGCTGCGCCGGCCCGGCGGTCATTGCGGGTGAATATGCTCTTGTCAAAACCCAAAATCACGTTCTCAAAATCCGGAAATTTCATTCGAAACCTGCTCTACCGCATGAGGATGAGGCTGAGGGCCATGACGGCCATGCCGCCGACGAGGCCAAGCAGGCTGTCGTGGCCTTTGCCGTAGGCGCGGCTGGCGGGGAGGAGTTCGTCGAGGCTGATGTAGACCATGATCCCGGCGACGCCGGCGAAGAGGGTGCCCATGAGGAGCGGGGAGACGGTGGCTCCGCCGGTGAAGAGGTGAAGGAGGCCGAAGGCGATGAGGGCTCCGAGGGGTTCGGCCAGGCCGCTGAGAAGGGAGAGGGTGAAGGCTTTGCGGCGGTTGCCGGTGGCGTAGAAGATGGGTACGGAGACGCTGACGCCTTCGGGGATGTTGTGCAGGGCGACGGCGATGGCGATGGCGAGGCCGAGGGTGGGGTCTTTGAGGGCGGAGAGGAAGGTGGCGAGGCCTTCGGGGAAGTTGTGAATGCCGATGGCGAGGGCGGTGAAAAGCCCCATGCGCAGGAGGCGGGCGTGGGCGGCGATGTCTTTCACTTCGCGTTTTTCGGAGGGGGTTTGTGTGTTGGGGGCGTGGAGGAGGGCGGTTTCGTGGTCGGTGTGGGTTTCGTGGGGATTTTCGGCGGAGGGGATGAGGGTGTCGATGATGCCGATGAGGAGGAGGCCGCCGAAGAAGCCGAGGGTGGTGTAGAGGTAGGCGGCTTTGTCGGAGTAAAGCAGGGAGAGCTCTTCAAGGCCTTTGGGGAAGATTTCGATGAAGGATACGTAGAGCATGACGCCGGCTGAGAAGCCGGTGGATATGGAGAGGAAGCGGTGGTTGGTCTGCCGGGCGGTGAAGGCGATGACGCTGCCGATGCCGGTGGCCATGCCGGCGAAAAGGGTGAGGGCGAAGGCGGTCAGCACGGTGGTGTTCATGGGCAGGGGGGGATCTTCCGGGTAAGGAAATAATATTCGATGCTGTCGGCAAGGGCTTGCCAGGAGGCTTCGATGATGTTTTCCGAGACGCCGACCGTGGTCCAGCCGGCGGTGCCGTCGGTCGATTCAATGGTCACGCGGGTGATGGATTTTTCGGCGGCCTGGGGGTTGATGATGCGCACGCGGTAGTCGGTCAGGCGCACGCGGGTGGTGGCGGGGTAAAAGGCGGTGAGGGCGCGGGTGAGGGCGGCGTCGAGCGCTTCGACGGGTCCGACGCCTTCGCCTTTGGCGATCTCGGTTCGCCGGCCGATGGCGATGGAAACGGTGGCGCGGGAGGCGCTGGGGGCGGCGCGGTCGTGTTTGTCGACGTCGACATGGAAGGTGTTGAGCTCGAAGAAGCGGCTTGCGGGTTCGTTGAGGGTGCGGGCGGCGAACATGCGGAAGGAGGCGTCGGCGCCTTCATAGGAGAGGCCTTTGAGGGCGGCGTTTTTGAGGGCGGCGAGGAGGCGGTCGGTGGTTTCGCGGTTGCAGGGGAGGCCGAATTCTTCGAGTTTGGCGAGGACGGAGGCGTTGCCGGCGAGCTCGGAGATGAGGATGCGGCGGTTGTTGCCGACGGTCTCGGGGCGGATGTGTTCGAAGGTGGCGGTGTTTTTGCGGATGGCCGAGGCGTGGGCTCCGGCTTTGTGGGTGAAGGCGTTTTCGCCCACGTAGGGCTGGTTTTTGAAGGAACGGCGGTTGCAGAGGCTGTCGGTCAGGCGCGAGAGGGGGGTGAGGTCTTTGAGGCGGGCTTTGCCGATGCTGGCGAGGGGGGCCATTTTGAGGTCGATGGCGGGGATGATGGCCACGAGGTCGGCGTTGCCGGTGCGTTCGCCCAGGCCGTTGAAGGTGCCTTGGGCGTGGCGGGCGCCGGCGCGGATGGCTTCGAGGGTGTTGGCGACGGCGAGGCCGGAGTCGTTGTGGGTGTGGATGCCGATGATGGCGCCGGGGAAGTGCTGGCGGGCGGCGAGGGTGGCTTGGTAGACGGTGTGGGGGAGGGTGCCGCCGTTGGTGTCGCAGAGGGTGAGGATGGCGGCTCCGGCGGCGCGGGCGGCGTGGAGGGTCTGGAGGGCGTAGTGGGGGTGGGCGGCGTAGGCGTCGAAAAAGTGTTCGGCGTCGAAAATCACGCGGCGGCGGTTGCGGCGGAGATGGGCGACGGTGTCGGCGATGAGGGCGAGGTTTTCTTCGGGGGCGATGCGGAGCACGTCGCGCACATGGAGGAGGGAGCTTTTGCCGTAGACGGCGACCCATTGGGTGCCCGCTTCGATGAGGGCTTTGAGCTGGGGGTCGTTTTCGGGGGCGATGCCTGGGCGGCGGGTGGCTCCGAAGGCCACGAGGCGGGTGTTGCGCAGGGTGAGGTTCCGGGCTTTTTCAAAGAAGTGCCGGTCGCGGGGGTTGGCGCCGGGGAAGCCGCCTTCGGCGAAATGAATGCCGAAGGCGTCGAGCGCTTCGAGGAAGCGGAGCTTGGCGGCGGTTGAGAAGTAGATGCCTTCGCCCTGCGCGCCGTCGCGCAACGTGGTGTCGCAAATCGCAACCCGTTCCGCCGCCATATTCCGTTCCTTACGGCATTTCGCCTTTGAAGAATGATCTGTAGAGTGAGCGGACGGCTTTCTCGCGGTCTTTGGCGAGGACGCCGAACATCATGCTGATTTCGGAGGATCCCTGGTTCATCATTTCGATGTTGATGCCTTCGCGGAAGAGGGCGAGGGTGGCGTGGGCGGCCATGCCGGGGGTGTAGTAGAGCCCTTCGCCGACGACCATGATGAGGGCGTAGCCGCGGTCGATCTCCACGTTGTCGGGCTTGAGGTCGCGGGTGATGTGGCTGATGACGCGGGCCTCGGTTTCGGGGGTGAAGTTCTGGTCGCGGATGACGACGGAGACGCTGTCGATGCCTGAGGGCATGTGTTCGTAGGAGATGCCTTCTTCTTCGAGGATCTGGAGGAGGCGGCGGCCGAAGCCGATCTCGCGGTTCATCATGTATTTGTCGACGTAGATGGCGCAGAAGCCGTCGCTGCTGGCGATGCCTGCCACGCTGCCGGGCTTGGCGAGGCGTTCTTTCACGACCATGGTGCCGGGGAGATCGGGGCGGTTGGTGTTGCGGATGTTGATGGGGATGGCGGCGCGCACGGCGGGCACGATGGCTTCATCCTGAAACACGCCGAAGCCGGCGTAGGAGAGCTCGCGCATTTCGCGGTAGGTCATGGCGGTGATGCCTTCGCTCACTTCGGGCACGAGGCGGGGGTCGACGGGGTAGACGGAGTCGACGTCGGTGAAGTTTTCGTAGACGTCGGCCTTGACGGCGGCGGCGAGGATGGCGCCGGTGATGTCGGACCCGCCTCGGGGGAAGGTGGCGACGGCGCCCTTTTTGGTGCTGCCGAAGAAGCCGGGGAAGATGATGAGGCCTTCGATTCGGGCGAGGCTTTCGGCGAGGAGGGGGTAGGATTCTTCGAGGAGCTGGGCGGAGCCGAATTCGTCGGTCAGGAGCATGCCGGCCTGGCCGGGGTTCACGTAGGTGGCGCGGGCGCCGCGGGCGCGGAAGGCGGCTGCGACGATTCGGGCGCTGTTGTCTTCGCCGGCGGCTTTCATGCAATCCATGAACATGCCGGGGTGGGTGATGTCCATGGCCGCGCGGGCGCGGAGGTCGCGCTCGATTTCGGCGACGACGGCGGGATCGAGGCTGAGGCCGCGCTGGATGGCGGCGTAGCGCTCGACAATGGCGGCGATGATGTCGCCGGCGGGGTTGCCGGCGATGAGGCGGCCGGCGCATTCAATCAGGAGATCGGTGACCTTGATGTCGGTTTTGGAGCGTTTGCCGGGGGCTGAGACAACGACGATGCGGCGCTCGGGGTCGGAGAGGATGATGTCGCAGATTTTGGAGACTTGGACGGCGTCGGCAACCGACGATCCGCCGAATTTGCATACTTTCATGTGTGTGTGATGACTCCGGTTGAATTAGAGAATGCGCAGGTAAAGGGGTGTGCCTTCGACGATGCCCTCGCTTTGGATTTCCTTCAGCGCTTCGACGACGGCTCCGGTGGTGCAGGCGTGGGTGAGGATGACGACGGGTACGAAGCCTTGTTTCCGCTCTTCTTCGCTCATTTCGTGCTGGGAGGCGGCGGTCATGCTCACGCCGTGGTCGCCGAGGATGGTGGCGAAGCGGCCGACCATGCCGGCTTTGTCTTTGACCATGAGGCGGATGTAGAAGCGGCTGACGCAGGCTTCTTTGGAGCGGATGGTGTAGCCGGTTTCGGGTTCGTCGCGCAAGGGCTGGATGGCGCGGGGGGCGCCTACGGCGAGGTGGCGGGCCACGCTGGCGATGTCGCCGATCACGGTGCTGGCGGTGGCGGCGCGGCCGGCTCCGCGGCCGTAGTAGAGGGTGTCGCCGGTGAGGGAGCCGTCGACCATCGCGGCGTTGAAGACGTTGGCGACGGAGGCGAGCATGTGTGTGAGGGGCACGAGGGTGGGGTGCACGCGGATCTCGAGCTCGTTGTCGATGCATTTGCAGATGGCGAGGAGCTTGATGCGGTAGCCGAGCTGGGCGGCGTAGCGCACGTCGACGTCGGAGAGGCCGCGGATGCCTTCCACGAGCACTTCCTGGATGGGCACGCGCAGGCCGTAGGCAAGGGAGGCGAGGATGGCGATTTTGTGGGCGGTGTCGTAGCCGTCGATATCGAGGCTGGGGTCGACTTCGGCATAGCCGAGGCGCTGGGCGTCGGCGAGGATTTCATCGAAGGGGAGGCCTTCGAGCTCCATGCGGGTGAGGATGTAGTTGCAGGTGCCGTTGAGAATGCCGTGGATGGAGTCGATGCGGTTTCCGATGAGGCCGTCGCGCAAGGCGCGGATGATGGGGATGCCGCCGCCGACGCTGGCTCCGAAGTAGAGGTCGCAGCCTTTTTCGGTGGCGAGGCGGAAGAGGCTCGGGCCGCATTCGGCGAGGAGCTTTTTGTTGGCGGTGACCACTGATTTGCCGGCGTTGAGGGCGGTTTCGATGACGGTGCGGGCAAAACCGGTGCCGCCGATGAGCTCCACGATGATCTGGATGTCGGGCCGGGTGATGAGGGCCATGGCGTCGGTCGTGAGGAGGCCTTCGGGCACTTTGAAGCCGCGGTCGGTCGCGGTGTCGAGATCCGCGATGCCTTTGAGGGAAATGCGGGTGCCGGAGCGCTGCGCGATCAGGCCGCCTTCGGTCAGAAGACCTTCGACCACGCCCGAACCCACGGTTCCGAATCCGATAACGCCAACGCCGATCTCTTTCATCACGACAACTCCTTATGTTCAAAAAGCAAAACGACACATTACCATATCCGCCGCGAACTGACAAGCGGTTCCCCGTGAAAAGCAAAAAAAAGCCGCATCCTCCCGAATGCGGCTTCTCTTTTTGAGTGCGTACTGGTTTTAGAGCATATTTCGATTGATCTTTCTGCTTTTTCTCGGTGCTTTTTGTTTTTGAACTTCACCCTTTCAGATCGCCGTAGCGTTGCTAGGGCTTACTTCAAGCGTTTGTCAAAACCAAAAATCACCTTCGCAAAATCCGGAAATCTCATTCGAAACCTGCTCTAGAGCATATTTCGATTGATCTTTCCGCTTTTTCTCGGTGCTTTTTGTTTTTAAACTTCACCCTTTCAGATCGCCGTAGCGTTGCTACGGCTCACCTCAAGCGTTTGTCAAAACCAAAATTCACCTTCGCAAAATTCGGAAATCTCATTCGAAACCTGCTCTAGCGGTTGAGCTGGATTTCCGCTGCGTTGGCCCAGCGCTGGCCGGGCACGGCGGGGCTGAGCGCGGTCAGGCGGATGTAGCGGGTTTTGACGGGGCCGGGCAGAACGACGGTTTGGGGCGTGGGCCGGTGGACGTTGGCGTAGCGGAAGGCGCCTTCGATGGCGGCGATCCAGGTTTTGGCGTCGGGGCTGGTTTCAAAGCGGTAGGCGCCGATGGCGCCGTTGCTCATATCGCCGCGGGGGGTGTAGGTGAAGCCTTTGAAGGCGGTTTCGGCGCCGAGGTCGATGGCGATGAAGTGGGGGTAATCGGGGTTGATGTTTTGCCAGTTGCTGTGCCAGAAGGTGTAGGGGTCGCCGTCGATGGCGTTGATGGCGTTGCCTTCGCCGGGCTCTTCGCTCGACACGCCGAGGATGCGCCACGCGGCTTCATCGGAGGGTTTTTGGAATTTCACGGTGAGGGCGGGGGAGGGGTGCATGTGTTTGGCGGGGAGCACGCGGGCGGTGACGGTGCCTTCTTCGACCTTGAAGGGTTTTTCGTAGAGGCGCTCCACGTCGCCGTTGAGGGTATAGGCGATGGCGAGGCCGGGAAGAATGGAGGCGATGGTCACGAAGGTGTCGCGGCCGCGTGTGATGAGCGGCAACCCGGCCACGGTGAAGGGGGGATCGGTCGGCCGGTAGTAGGGAGCCTCCATGTTCACTTCGCGGTAAACGACCGGGTTCTTGGAGCGGTCTTTTCCGGTTTCGAGGGTGAGGTTGAAGGAGAAGGCGAAGGGGATGTTGCGCAGCTGATACTGGGGTAGCGGGCGGGGGCCGCAGCTGGCGTTGCCCAGGCCGGTGAGGGCGTGGTTGAGGTTGATCATCACTTTGTCGGGGGTGGGGAGGCGGTCGGGGGTGCGGGCGGCGGCGAGCTCGGGGGAATCCCATTGGGTGACGGAGAAGGAGAAGGGGTTGCCGGGGGTGGTGATGGCGATGCCGGGGAGGTGGCCGCCGTGAAGGGCCACGAATTGGGCGTCTTCGCGGTTGCCGTATTCCTGGGTCTCGCTGTAGGGAATATAGAAATCGCAGACCTTTGAAAGGAAGGTGTCGACAATGCCGGCGGCTTTGCGGTCGGGGTAGGTTTCCCAGGGGCCGCGGGCGCGGTAGGTCACGCCGGTATAGGCTTTGTTGAAGCCGATGGCGAAGCCGAGGCGGGGAATGACCGCATCGCGGGTGGTGGGGGTGAAGACGCCGTCGCAGCGGATAAAATCTTCGGCGACGGTCCACATGAGGTGGTAGCTGTAGGCGGTGGGGGAGCCTTCGGTGCGCATGGCGGCCATGATGCGGATGGCGGCCTGGCCATCGTGCTCGGCGGTCATGGCGGTGCAGATGTTTTTCATGCCGGGGGAGCGCCAGGCGGCGGTGTTGGAGATCCAGACGTCGTTACAGGTGCGTGCGCGATACATGCGGAAATCGGGCGCCTGGGTGAGGATGGCGTGCTCGCCTGAGGTCAGGGCGGTGAGCGTGCCGTTGGCGAAGGTGGCGGTCATGTCGCCGGCGGTCACGGTGATCACGCCGTTGGTTTCGGTGAATTGGGCGGGGTCGAGCTGGCGGGCTGTGAAATCGCGGGCTTTCTTTTTGGCGGAAGAGGGGGGGAGGGTGAAGGTGGTGTGCGCGAGGGCGTATTCAACGAGATCCTCGGAGGCATCGGAGCGGAGTTTTGGGGTGAGGGGGCGCTCGAGGATGCCGATGGTGGTTTCGGGGGCGTTGTCGTCATCGAAATAGCAGAGGGTGCTTTCTTCTCCGGGGGAAAGGGTGAGGGAGCCGCCTGAACTCCTCCTCCTCCGGCCATCGCTTATGCTGAAGTAGCTGTAGGTGATTGATTTGAAGGCGTAGTCGTTTCTGATTGTGACTTTGCCTTCTTTCTCCAGGGTGAAGGTGGCGGGCTGGTAGGCTTTTTTCACGGCGGCGAGCTGGCCTTTGGGCTTGCGGTCGGCGGTGACGATGCCGTTGTCGCAGAAGTCGCCGGAGTTGGGGTTGTCGCCGAACATGCCGCCCCAGGCGAGGGCTTCGCCGGTGAAGGGGGCGGCGGTGTAGCGGCCGGTCTTGGGGTCGCGGGTGGCGCGGATGGATTGGTCGGCGAAATCCCAGATGCAGCCGCCGATGAGGCGGGGGTATTTTTTGAAGAGGGCCACGTATTCCTCGAAGTTGCCCATGGCGTTGCCCATGCTGTGGGCGTATTCGCAGACGAAGAAGGGGCGGGCGGTGTTTTCCCTGCCGATGGCTTCGAGGCGATCGAGGGAGGGGTACATGATGGAGTCCATGTCGGTGTTTTTTGAACCCCAGGGGGCTTCGCAGTAGTGGATGAGGCGGGTGGTGTCGCGGGCGCGGACGGCATCGGAGGCGGCGGCGAAGTTTTTGCCCCAGGCGGTTTCGTTGCCGAGCGACCAGAAGATGACGGAGGGGTGGTTTTTGCTGCGTTCGACGGTGGCCATGACGCGCTCGGTGTAGACGTGTTCCCAGGTGGGAAGGTCGCTGAGGTTGGGCTTGCGGCCGTAGAGGCCGTGGGCCTCGATGTTGGCTTCGTCGACCACGTAGATGCCGTGCTCGTCGCAGAGCTCGTACCATTTGGGGTGCCTGGGGTAGTGGGCGTTGCGGACGGTGTTGATGTTGTTTTCCTTCATGATTCGGATGTCTTTGACCATGAGCTCGAAGGGGATGGCGCGGCCGTGGTCGGGGGAGGTGTCGTGGTAGTTCACGCCTTTGAGAATCACGCTTTTGCCGTTGATGAGCAGCTGGCCCTGCGGCCCGGTTTCGACGGTGCGGAAGCCGGTTTTGAAGGTGCGGCTGTCGCCATTGGCGGCGAGGGTGATGTTGACGGGGTAAAGGTTGGGAATTTCGGCGCTCCATTGCAGGGGCTTTGGCACGGTTTTGCCGCCGAACGCGAGGGTGATTTCTTTGCCGGTTTCAATGACGGGCACGGTAAGGGTTTCGGTGAGGAGGTCGCCGAGGGTGAAGAGGAGCTCGGTGGGGGCGGATGTTTCGCCGTGGTTGCGGAGGGTGATTTCGGCGTCGACGGTGCCGTCGGTGTAGGTTCTGTCGAGGCCGGAGCGGAGGAACACGTCGCGGATCATGAGGTTGGGGGTGGTGAAGAGGGTCACGTCGCGGAAGATGCCGCTGTGGCGGAAGAAGTCTTGGTCTTCGAGGTAGGAGCCGTCGGACCAGCGGTAGACTTGTACGGCGAGGGTGTTTTTCCCGGGGCGCAGGTGGGGGGTGACGTTGAACTCGGCGCCGGTGTACGCGTCTTCGGAATACCCGATGAAGGCGCCGTTGAGCCACACGTAGAAGGCCGATTCCACGCCGTCGAAGCGGAGGAAGGTCTGGCCTTGGGCGAAGGCGTCGGCCACTGTGAAATCGCGGCGGTAGGAGCCGACGGGATTGCGTTCTTTGAAGGCGGTGAAATTTTTATCGGGTTCGCCGGTGACGCGGGGCGGATCCACGTTGAAGGGATAGGCGGCGTTGGAATAGAGAGGGGTGCCGTAGCCTTGAACCTGCCAGCTTGAGGGCACGGGAATGGTTTTCCAGGAGGAGACGCCGAACTCCGGTTTGTGGAACCCTTCGGGGCGTTCGGCGGGGGTGTCGACATAGTGGAAGCGCCAATCGCCGTTGAGGCTCAAGACGCTGCCGGGGGCGGTGGGCAGGAGCGAGGCGCGGTGGGGTTCGCGGTTGATTTGGCTGATGGTTTCATCTTCCCACTCGGGGGCGGCGAAGGCGGTCGCGGCGAAAAAAAGCGGAGCAAGCAGTCGGGCGGTAAACATGGGTGAATCCTTTCCTGTATGGGCAGGATACAACACCCGCCATTCGAATCACAGCATAATAACGGGTTTTCGCGGGAAATGTTGCCGGGTGTAGGCAGGCCTTTTGCATCCGCCGCCGTATTTCGCTTTTAGAGGACGAGCGGATTGGCCGCAGGCGGAGAGCCTTGTTTAGCAAAAGCTGGGAGACGATTGTGCGCAAACGGGGATTCTTTCTGAAAATACGGTTGCGCCAAAGGCGAAACACTGTTAAATTAGGCTCGTACGGTATGACCTGTTTTTATCATTTTTCTTTAGGAGAAAATCATGAAGGCGTGTATGACTTTTCTGGCTGCCGCGCTGGCGGGCGCTTCGATCGCGCTGGCGGCGCCCACGTATCTGACTCCGGAGGCCGTGGCGTTTGCTCCCGATCAGTCGGCGCTTTATGTGGCGGCGATCGGCGGTCAGGCGGTGGTGAAGGTTTCGCCCGAGGGCAAGGTCCTGGCGACCTGGCCGCTGAAGGTGTCGTCGTTCTTCGGCCGCGGGCAGACTTTTCCGGCGGTCGGCGTCGCCGTTTCGCCCTGCGGCACATACCTTTACGCCACCGGCGACGGCGGCAACGAAGGGCGCATCTTCAAGATCGACCTCAAAACCGGCAAGATCCTCCGCGATGCCGAATCGGGCAACACCCCGATGGCGCCCGTGGTTTCGCCCGACGGCAAAACCCTCTATGTGTGCAACCGTTTCGATTCCACCGTGGCCGCTTTCGATGCCGATTCCCTGAAGCTCAAGGCCACCGCGCCCGTGGTGCGTGAAGGGGTGGCCGCCGCCCTCGGCGTTGGCGGCGGGCTGCTCTTCGTGGGCAACCACCTGCCCAATGACCCCGCCGACGTGGGCGACCTCGTCTCCGCCATGGTTTCAGTCATCGATACCGCTTCCTTCAAAAAGCGCATGGATGTGCGCCTGCCCAACGGCTCTTCCAGCGTGCGCGGCATGGCCGCCTCGCCCGACGGCAAGTTCATCTATGTGACCCATTCCATCTCCCGCTATCAGCTCCCCACCACCCAGCTTGAGCGCGGCTGGATGAACACCGCCGGCCTCTCCGTGCTCAACGGCGAAACCGGCGCCTACATCAACTCCGTGCTGCTCGACGACGTGGACCTCGGCGCCGCCAACCCCTGGGGCGTGACCTGCTCGCCCGACGGTCAATTCGTCATCGTCACCCACGCCGGCACCCGTGAAATCAGCGTGATCAACCGAGGGGAGCTCCACAGCCGCCTGGAGCGGGTGGCCCGGGGCGAAAAGGTCACCGAAGTCTCCAAAACCGCCGAGGATGTGCCCACGGATCTTTCCTTCCTCGCGGGAATCCGCCGCCGCATCTCCTTTCCCGCAGACGGCCCCCGAGGCGTCGTCGCGACCGACACCACGGCCTACGCCGCCGCCTACTTCGCCGATGCCGTCGTCGCGGTCAACTTCGCCGATACCACCAAACCGCCCGCCGTCTACACCCTCGGCGAACCTGTCGACCTGGGCAAAGACCGCGTCCACCGCGGCGAGATGCTTTTCAACGACGGCAGCATGTGTTTCCAGCAGTGGCAGTCTTGCGCGACCTGCCATCCCGATGGCCGCGCCGACGGTCTCAACTGGGATCTGATGAACGACGGCATCGGCAATCCCAAGCAGACCAAAAGCATGTACCTTTCCGGCTTCACCCCGCCCACCATGATCACCGGCATCCGCAAAAGCATGCAGCACTGCAACCGCGCCGGCCTCATCCACATTCAGTTTTCCGTGCGCCCGGAGGAAGACGCGATCTGCCTGGATGAATACGTCAACGCCATGAAGGCCGTCGTCAGCCCCTATCTGCGCGCCTCCAACAAGAAGGCAATCGCCAACGGCAAAAAGCTCTTCGAAGGCAAGGCCGGCTGCGCCGAGTGCCATGCGCCCGCCACCTGGTTCACCAACATGAAAAGCTACAACCTCGGCCTGGGGACCGGCATCGAAGAAGGCCGCGCTTTCGATACCCCCGTGCTCAACGAAGTGTGGCGCACCGCACCTTATCTCTACGACGGCCGCGCGCTCACCATGGAAGATCTGCTCACCAGGTGGAACCCCAACGATACCCACGGCGCCACCTCCGAGCTGAGCAAGGATGAGCTCCGCGACCTCGGCATCTATGTGCTTTCCCTCTGATTTCCGAAAGGTTTTCCTATGACCACTCTAACCCGAGGCCTCCTTTCCGATTACTTTGATCTGCCGCCCCCCGGCCTGGCGGAAATCGCCCGCGTGGGCTGGGGATCGCGCAAAACCCTGACCGGCAGCGCCATTTCCATGGAGGCGGAATCGGTCTCCATGCTGCCGCAGCTCTGGCTGTGCGGCTTCAACGATGAAGAACCCGCCGTGCGCCAGCAGATTTTCACCGACGCCAAAAACGTGCGCGGCCCCATTCTGCTTGAAGGCCGCAATGTCGGCACGCTTTATGAAGACGACAACGCGGTCTACGCCCTGCTCGCCGGCGTGCTGCCTTCCGATCTCGGCGCCGCCCGCGCCGGTCAGGCCGCTTCGCTTTTCGAAAACATCGAGGCCGCCCTCAAAACCGCCGGCATGACCTTTGCCAACGTCGTCCGCACCTGGCTCTACATGGATCGCATCCTCGAGTGGTACGATCCCTTCAACCGCGCCCGCGACGCCTTCTTCACCTCGCGCAAGGTCTTTGGCGGCTTCGTGCCCGCCAGCACCGGCATCGGCACCGCCAACCTCGCCGGCGCCGCCATCGCCGCCTGCGCCATCGCCATGATCCCCAAAAAAGCCGGCGTGCGTTTTGAGATGGTCGAATCGCCGCTCCAGTGCTCCGCCCTTGATTACAGGAGCAGCTTCAGCCGCGCCGCCGCCATCGTCACGCCCGGGCGCGAAACCCTCCTCGTTTCCGGCACCGCCAGCATCGAACCCGGCGGCGCCACCGCCCATGTGGGCGATATCGGCAAACAGATCGACCTGACCATGCGCGTGATCGCCGGCATCCTCAGCACCCGCGGCATGACCTTCGCCGATACCGTCCGCGGCGTGGCCTATGTGAAAGTGCCCGAGTTTGCCGCCCCGTGGGAAGCCTGGAAAAAGGCCCGCGGCCTCGCGCGCATCGCCATTGAAACCGTGGTCGCCGATGTCTGCCGCGACGATCTCCTCTTCGAAGTCGAGCTCGACGCCGTGAAAGCCCGCGCATGATCCGCACCGCCACCCTGCTTCTGCTCCTTTGCGCGGCGGGTTCCGTTTTCCTTGCCTTTAAAGGAAGCGCCGCCGCCGGAGCGTTGATGCATCACCCCGCCGCCCTCTGGTCCGCCGGAGGGTTCGGGGTGGTTTTGGCTCTTCTCGCCTTGCGCGCCCTCGTGAAGCGCCGCTGGCGCTCCGCCCTCTTTCACGGCGCCGCGGCGTATCTGATTGCCGGCGTTCTCCTCAGCGCCAACGGCGGCGCCTCGGGCTACATCCCCCTCTCCGCCGGCGACTACGATACCCGCCTCTACAGCCAGGATATGAGCCGCGCCCTCTGCGATCTCCCCTTCGGCGTGGCCATGAACCGGTTTTCCATCGAAACCTATCCCGAGGGTATGCACCGCCAGTACCTCGCGGATCTCACGCTGACCTCTTCCGACGGCAAGACCGAGCTGCGCAAAACCGCCTCCGTCAACACCCCCGTCCGTTTTCAAGGCTGGACCCTTTACCAGATGAGCTACGGCCAATCCTACAACATGTACACCGGCGCGCCTGTGACCTACAGCATCCTTTTCGTTTCGCGCGACCCCGGCGTGATTCACGTATTCACCGCCTTCGGGCTTCTCCTGGCGGCCACCGCCTGGCTCATGATCGCAAGGAGAGCGCCATGCACCTGAAACACACCCTCCAAGGCGCATTGATCCTCCTCACCATGGCCGCCTTTCTTGCGACCTTCGCCTCCTCTTTTTTCCGCAGACCCCGGCAGACGCAGGTCTGCTGGTTCGGCGGGTTTCTCTGCGCGCTGGGCAGCGTGATCTGGCGCGGTTTCCACACCGGCCACCCGCCCTTCCAGAATCTTTTCGAGGTGTTTCTGGCGCTGGCCGCTTTTCTTTACCCTGCCACGCTGCTCACCCGGCGTTCTTCGGCGATCGACACGACCCGTTTCGACGCCCTGCTCGGCATAGTCTTTCTCTTTCCCGCCGCCTTCGTCTTCGGCGAAGCCCCCCGAAAGCTCCCCGCCGCCCTGCAAAGCCCCTTTTTCATTCCCCACGTGCTCAGCTACATGGCCGGTTATGTGATGCTCGCGCGCGCCGCCCTCATCGCCGCGCCCATGTGGAAGCGCGCCGATGCCGCCGCCCTGCGCGCGGCCACCTTTGCCGCCGCCGTCGGGTTTTTCCTCATCACCACCGGTCTTGTGCTCGGTTCCATGTGGGCCAACGAGGCATGGGGCCACTACTGGCAGTGGGATCCCAAAGAAATGTGGTCGCTCGCCACCTGGTGCGTCTACGCCGCCTTCTTCCACGAAGCGGCCCGCGGAATCCGCCCGAGAATCGCCGCCGCGCTGTTGACCCTCGGCCTTCTTTTTGTTATTCTCACGCTCACCTGGATCAACCTTTCCCGCCTTTTCCCCGGTATGCACGCCTATGCCTGACCCTTGGAACACCCTGATCGACGCCGTCATCGACCACATCGACTTCCGCCGCGAGCTCGGCGAAAAGAGCGTCGCCCTCACCTCCGAAGCCTACCGAGCCCTCGTTTATGCCCGCCCGCCAGCCCCCCCGCCGCCCGTTGAGCCTGAGCCGCCCGCGCCCGTTTCCGATACCGATACCCCGCAGCAACGCCGCGCCGAGCTTGCCGCCCTCGCCGGGCAGATCGAAAGATGCCAGCGCTGCCCCCTGCACGAACAATGCGCCCGGAAGGTCTGCGGAAGCGGCAACCCCTACAATCCCGATCTCTTTTTCATCGGCGGCATGCCCTCCCCCGCCGACGAAGCCTCCGGCCGGATCTTTTCGGATGAAGCCGGCGAACTCTTCGACAAAATGATTGCGCCCATCGGCTACACCCGCGACGTCGTCTACATCACCAACGCCGTGAAATGCCGCTTCGCCACCGGCAAATCCCCCGCCCAGCAAGATGTCGCCGCCTGCTCCGCCCACCTTCGCGCCGAAATTGCCCTCGTGAAACCCCGCCTCATCGTCCTGCTCGGCCCCCTCGCCATGCGCGGCCTCTTCTCCGAGCTGCGCAACATCTGCGACACCATCGGCCAATGGCACCTCTACGGCGGCCGCATCAAAGCAATGCCCATTCACCACCCCCTCCGCATCCTTTCCATGCCCGGCAACACCGCCCAACCCCTCAAGCGCGATGCCTGGGAAGCCCTCAAGCGCATCCGCGCCGAGATCGATTCCCCACCCCGTTAACCCCCTTCGCCTATGCCCCGCTTTATTATCGACGGTTCACACCCTCTCACCGGCACCCACCGCGTGCCCGGAAACAAAAACGCCGCGCTCCCCATGATCGCCGCCGCCCTCCTCACCCCGGAGCCCGTCACCCTGCGCAACCTCCCCTGGATTGCCGATGTGCACACCATGCTCACCGCCCTGCGCGAGCTTGGAGCAGAAGTCGAAATCGACACCCCCGGCCGCAGCGTCCGCATCACCTCCTCCCGCCTCAGTCCCAAAGGAAAAATTTCCAAAGCCACCTGCCAGCGCATCCGAACCTCCATCCTCTTCGCCGCGCCCCTGCTCCACCGCCTCCGCACCGTCACCCTTCACCCCCCCGGGGGCGACGTGATCGGCCGCCGCCGGGTCGACACCCATTTCAACGGCCTTCACGCCTTGGGCGCCACCATTGGCGGCGGCGCCACCTACCGTTTCAAAGCGCCCCCCGGCGGGCTCACCGCCGCCAGCTTCCTGCTCGACGAAGCCAGCGTCACCGCCACCGAAAACCTCGTGATGGCCGCCGCCTGCGCCAAAGGCCAGACCACACTTTACAACACCGCCTGCGAGCCCCACGTCTGCGATCTTTGCGCGATGCTCAACGCCATGGGCGCCCACATCCAAGGCATCGGCACCAACCGCCTGCAGATCCGGGGAGTGCCCGAGCTCCGCGGCGTCGACACCACCATCGGCCCCGACTATATCGACGCCGCCTCCTACATCACCGCCGCGACCGTCACCGGCGGCTCGCTGACGCTCACCCACATTTCGCCCTCCGATTTTCCCATCTTCGAACACGCCTTCCGCATCTTCGGAGTTAAATGGAAACTCGACGGCACCACCCTTCGCCTCGACCGCCAGCCCAACCGCAAAACCGCCTACGATTTCGGCCAGGCCATCCCCCAGATTTCCGACGGCCCCTGGCCGGCCATTCCCTCCGACCTGATGAGCGTGTTGATTGTCCTGGCCACGCAGACCCGCGGCACCGCGCTTTTTTTTGAGAAGATGTTCGAAAGCCGCATGTATTTCGTGGATCACCTCATCGGCATGGGCGCGCGCATTGTTCAATGCGATCCCCACCGCGTGGTGGTGACCGGCGCCACAACCCTCCAGGGCGGCACCGTGATAAGCCCCGATATCCGCGCCGGCATGGCACTGCTCATCGCCGCGCTCTGCTCCAAAGGCAAAACCGTGATCGCCAACGCCCAGAGCATCGACCGCGGCTATGAAAATGTGGATGAAGAACTTCGCCGCCTCGGCGCCCGCATCGAGCGCGTTCACGATTAGAGCATGTTTCGAATGAGATTTCCGGATTTTACGAAGGTGATTTTGGGTTTTGATAAACGCTTGAGGTGAGCCGTAGCAACGCTACGGCGATCTGAGAGGGTGAAGTTCAAAAACAAAAAGCACCGAGAAAAAGCGGAAAGATCAATCGAAATATGCTCTAAGCGTTTTGCATAACGTTGAAACAGCGCATGGCACGCCAACATACTGAATCATTTCAGGTTGAGTGGCATCGGGATGTTCCCGCAGTACGCTTTCCAACAGCAGGATCTCCTCTTTGGAGTGTTGTAACTCAAAATAATGATTTTTGAAAACTATTTGAGCGAAACGGTTTCATCGTCGAATGCGGGGAGGGGAAGGTGGGAATCGGGGGTGCCTTCGGGGATGAATTCGATGATGATCGGGGAGAAGGGGGTGTCCTGGGCGGCGAGGGCGTGGCGGAGGCGGAGGAGCTCAAGAAGGGCGATGAAGGTGACGATGATTTCGCCGCGGGGGGCTTCGAGGTCGAAGAGGTTTTCGAATGCGATTGAACCGCGCTGGCGGATGAGGGCGCCGAGGGTGTGGATCTTTTGGGGTACGCTCCAGCGGATGGGTTCGAGATGGCCGAAGGAGAGGGTGGGGGTGCGGTCAAGGAGGGCTTTGAAGGCGGCGGCGAGGGCATCGAGACTGGTTTTCCCGAGCGGGGGGGCGCCCGCTTCGGGGGTGTCGGCAAGGGGGCGGCCGGCGGGGAAGGTTTCGCTGCGGAGGTATTCGCAGTGGGAGAGGGCGTCGGCGGCGTCTTTGAATTTGCGATACTCGATGAGCTGGCGCACGAGGTCGAGGCGGGGATCGATCCATTCGTCGTCGGAGGCATCGTCGTCGGAGACGGTGGCGGGCAGGAGCATGCGGCTCTTGATCATCATGAGGGTGGCGGCCATGACGATGAATTCGCCGGCGACGGTGATGTCGAGGCTGTTCATCATGCCCAGATAATCGAGGTACTGGGTGGTGATGCGGTCGATGGGGATGTTGAAGATGTCGATCTCTTCTTTGCGAATGAGGTGCAGAAGCAGATCAAGGGGGCCTTCGAAGGCTTCGAGGTCGACTTTGTACGCTTCGAAGAGATCGTTTTGCATTAGGCGAGGCCGACGGCTTTTCGGGCGGCGTCGAGGGTTTTAGTGGCTTCGCGGCGGGCGTCTTCAGCGCCTTGTTTGAGAACGTGTTCCACGTAGTCGAGGTTTTTTTCGAGCTCGGCGCGTTTTTCGCGGAAGGGGGCGAAGGTGCGCTCGAAGAGTTCGACGAGGGCTTTCTTTGCGGTGCCGTAGCCGTAGCCGCCGACGAGGTAGTTGGCGCGCATCTGGTCGGTTTCTTCGGGGGTGGCGAAGAGTTTGTAGAGGGCGAAGATGTTGCAGGCATCGGGGTTTTTGGGATCTTCAAGGGGGGTGGAATCGGAAACGATGCGCATGATTTTGGCTTTGATTTCCTTGGCGGGGGCGAAAAGCTCGATGGTGTTGCCGTAGCTTTTCGACATTTTTTGGCCGTCGGTTCCGGGAATGACGGCGACTTCGGTCTGGATGAAGGGCTCGGGGATTTTGAAGACGTTGACGCCGAAGGTGCTGTTGAATTTCTGGGCCATGTCGCGCGTGACCTCCACGTGCTGTTTTTGGTCGCGCCCCACCGGCACGAGGTCGGATTGGTAGGCCAGGATGTCGGCGGCCATCAGGGCGGGATAGGCGAAAAGGCCGTGGGAGGCGGCGATGCCGCGGGCGATTTTGTCTTTGTAGGAGTGGCAGCGCTCAAGGAGGCCCATGGGGGTGATGGTGGAGAGGAGCCAGGCGAGCTCGTGCACTTCGGGTACATCGCTCTGGCGGAAGAAATGGGTTTTGGAGGTGTCAAGGCCGCAGGCGAGGAAATCAAGCGCCACGTTGAGCGTGTCTTCGCGGAGGCGCGCGGCGTCTTGCACGGTGGTGAGGGCGTGGTAGTTGGCGATGAAAAGAAAGCATTCGCCTTTTTTCTGGAGCTCGAAGGCGGGTTTCATCGCGCCGAAATAGTTGCCGATGTGAAGCTTGCCCGAAGGCTGGATACCTGTTAAAATACGCATGGTTGATTCCTTCATTAAAGACGTGGGAAGAATATACCATCGGAAGCCTCAAATCAAGCCGAAAGGCTCGACATCGCGGGCGTTTTCCGCTACTCTTTCCGCATGAATCTGATTGAAACGCTGGAATGTTTCTGGCTCGCCCGCGCCGGAAAAAACCTCGATTCCCTCGAACCGGTCGTCCGCCGCCTCAGCGAAGGCTTCACCACCGGTCGGCCTGCCGTTTTTGCGGATTATCTCAGCGACGCGAAGACTGCCGCCGCCTATGGTCTTTTCTTTTTGCCCCAGACCCTCGCCCGCACCGCCGAAGCCTTGCGCGGCCTCTCCCTGCCTTTCACGCCGCCGACCGCTCCGTTCCGCGTGCTCGATTTGGGTTGCGGTTCCGGCGCGGCCTCACTTGCGGCCGCCGCGTTTTTCCGCGAGCATGCGCCCGAAGCGCCTCTTGAAATCACCGCCGTGGATCACGCCGCCTCCGCGCTTCAAACGGTGCGCGAAACGTTTGACTCGGTTTTTCCAGGCACGGCGCTGCTTACGAAAGCGGCCTCTATTGATTCCTTCGCGCCAGAGGGGTTCCACGACCTCATCGTGATGAGTTTTTCGCTCAACGAAGTGTTTCCCGCGCCCGATACCGAGCGCTCCGGCGAATTGCTCAGGCGCCTTCTCGCCGCGCTCCGCCCGATTCCGAATGGGTTTCCGCCGCTTCTGCTGGTTCTCGAACCGGCGGGAACCCAAACAAGCCCCCGGCTTCAAAAACTGCGCGACCGCTTCGCCGTTGAGGGCGCCTCCATCTACGGTCCCTGCCCGCACGCCGCACCCTGCCCGCTCACGGGCCTGTGCCAAGGGTATTGCCACGATGCCCGCCGCTTCCGCCCCACGGCATCCATGAACGATTTGAACCGGCATCTTCACCGCACGATCAACGATATCAAATATTCATTTCTCGCGCTCGGCAACCAACGGGTTGCGCACGACTCCCGCCGTTTCCGTTTGATCGGCCCCGTCGACAAAGCCAAAGGCCGCCTTCTCACCCGCATTTGCCTGGGAGACGGCACACTCCGCCAAATCGAATTGCCTGCCAAAGCGCTCACTTCCGAGCGCCGGCACGACCTGCTCGACCAACAGCGCGGCGATACCGGCACGCTCGCCGGCGAGCCTTCCGATTGGAAGAGCATGGAAGGCGGCCGCGTTTTGCGCGTGCCGGATTTGATTTTTCAAGCCGATTGAGCGGTTTTCGATTGAGCCGTCCGCGGCCGATGCTGAAAAACACACATTGCGCCGCTCCGCCTGCGTTGAGCCTCTGCAAAGCGATCATCGCCGATTTCTTTACGTGTTCGCGTGGAATTCACCGTGAAATTTCCAACAGCCACATCCAGAACGGCACTGTGGCCAGGCACAGCAGGTGCGTGCTCAGAATCATCGCCGACATATAGCCCGGATCGCCGCCGTAGATCTCCGCGAGGGAAACGCCCGACATCGCGCCCGGCATAATCGCCAGGATCGAGAGCAGCATCCGCACGTCGGCCTCGAGCGGCAGAAAGAAAATCACGCTCAGCGCCAGCGCCGGAATGAGCAGGAGCCGCAGGAAACAGGTGATCCCCAGAAGCGGAGACCCGAGCGAACCGGGCGGCGTGGAGGCCATCCGCAAGCCGCAAATCAGCGCCGAGACCGGCACCGTGCCCCGGCCGGCGCCGTACATCACATCGAGCCCTGTGGTGCAGAGAAGGGGGAGGCGCGGCTGGCCGAGTGCCGCGAGCAGGGCAAGAGAAAGCACCGCCGCCGCAAGCGCCACCACCGGCGGGCTGATCAGGCGGTGCAATTCGCGCACGCCGAAGCGCCGGCCCGTCAGGGTTTTAAAGCCGAGCGACCACATCAGCACATCGGAGCCCAGCGCCGAGAGCGCCACCATCGCCACCCATTGCTCCCCCCAGGGGGCCACAATCATGATCGGCAGGAAGGAGTAGTTGTTCATCATGCAGGCGAAATGAAAACTCCGGCGCGTGGGCGCCCGGCAGCCGCGCAGCATCCGCTTCGCCACCCAGCCCACGCCCCACCCGAGCAGGAGAATCCCCGCCGCGCCGAGCGGCAGCCAGAGCCGCGCGCAAACCTGATCGAAGGTGAAACTGCGCACAAGTGAACCGTAGATCAGCGCCGGATAGAAAAACCAAATCAGCAGGCGCGAGAGATCGGCGCCGAACAGCGGATTGAACCACCGCCTGCGCCCCATCAGCCAGCCGCAAAAAATAATGGCGAAAATGCCCAAAATCTGAAGGAATACCGGATACATGGGCACAGAGTATAGCACTGCGCGGCGCACGGCGCAACAATTCACCTTGCCTTTAAAGGCAAACTCCTGTAAAGTGCGGTTTACATTTTTATTTGAGGAGGTCGCCTATGGAAGCTCTTGAAGCCATCGCCCAGCGCAAAAGCACACGCGGTTACGCCGCCCGCCCCGTGGAAGAGGGAAAAATCGATATCCTTCTGAAGGCCGGCAACAGCGCGCCCTGCGTGGGCGGCATTCACTTCGCCGTGATCACCAATCCCGCGGTGCTCAAGACCGTCAACGAGAAATCGCTCCACCTGATGAAGACCTCCGGCAACGCCTTTCTCATGGGCCGCGCGGCGCTCCAAGGGTATATGCCGCTCTACGGCGCGCCCCTGCTCATCATGGTCTGCTCCCTGCGCAACACCTACAGCGAAGCCAACTGCGCCGCAGCCGTCACCAACATGTGCATCGCGGCGACCGACGTCGGCCTCGGTTCCTGCTATGTGATCACGCCGACGGCCGCCATCGCGAGCGACCCCGGGCTTCAAAAAGCCATCGGCCTCCCGCTCGATTTCGAACCCTTCTGCGGCATCATCGCCGGTTACGCCGGCTACGATCCCTACGCCGCAACCGGCACCCCTCACGGCAAACGCCGCGAAAGCATCTCCTATTGCCGATGAAGCCGGCGCGTGACTTCCAGAGCAAGTTGCAATTGAGCGTTCCTGTTCTCTTCGGCGCTTTTCCTTTTTGAACATCGCCCTTTCAGATTGCCGTAGCGTTGCTACGGCTCACTTCAAGCATTCACCAAAAAGAAAAATACCTTTCGAAAAATTGAGGAGTTTCAATCTTAACCTCCTTTATCTCTGGCGCTTCACCTTATTTTCCGAGCGTGAAAAGCGTTTCGGCGTTGGCGGCGGTGAGGAGGGCGACGGCTTCGGTGGAAAGCCCGCGCACGGCGGCGATGCATTGCCCGATGTGCGGCAGGTAGGCGGGCTGGTTGGGGCGGCCGCGCAGGGGCACGGGGGCGAGGTAGGGCGTATCGGTTTCAATGAGGAGGCGGTCGGCGGGCACATAGGCGGCGGTTTCGCGGAGCATATCGGCGTTGCGGAAGGTGACGATGCCGCTGAAGCCGATGTAGAGGCCGCGGTCGAGCAGTTCGCGCGCCATCGCGCGGTCGCCGGTGAAGCTGTGCGCCACGCCGCGCCGTTCAACCGGTTGGAAACGGCACGGCACCGCATCAAGCGCCGCCAAGGTGGCGGCATCGGCCTCGCGGGTGTGGAGGATAAAGGGCAGGCGCCGTTCGTCGGCCATGCGGATCATCTCGGCGAAGAGGGCGCTTTGAAGCGCCTCGCTCTGGGGCGGATGGTGGTGAAAATCGAGGCCGGTTTCGCCGACGGCCGCGAGGCGGCAGGCTGCGGGGAGCTGATCAATCAACGCGGCGAGGCGTTGGCGGGCTTCTTCGGGCGCCAGCTCCAGGGCGCAATCGCGGTCGAAGCCCACGGCGAGGCGCACGATCCGGGGAAAGGCGGCGGCGGCGTTTATGGCGGCGGCGTTGAGCGCGGGGCTCCCGCCGACGGCGATGATGCGCCGGACGCCTGCCTCGGCGGCTTGGGCAATCAACGGGGCGGGATCGGAGGCGGAGTCGAAGTGGGCGTGGGTATCGAACCAGGGGCAATCAGTCATCGTTGTCTTTAGGGTTGCCGGTGATGGCTTCGAGAATGTAGCCGTGGCCGCGGATGTCGCGGGTGGGGACGGTCTGCTTGAGGCCGGGGCGGGTTTCGAGCTCAATGCCGAATTCGTTTTGCTGAATCAGCACGCCTTGCACGCGGCCGGCGAGGGTTTCGACCCAGTAGTCGGGGATGAACATTTTCACAAGCGCGAGGTTGAGCGTGATGAGTTCGCCCTGGGGCACCGTCACGGTCTGCTGGAGGTCTTTGTAGCCGCGGGCGGTGACCTGGAGCTCGTGCGGGCCTTCCGGGATGTCGGTCAGCAGAAGCTGCTGGGAGAGGGTTCCCTGCGGGGTGGCTTTGGTGGTGCCCACGCGGCGGCCGTCGAGAAACACGGCGGCGCGCGGGGGCTGGGTGACGATGGCGATGCGCCCGACGTTGCTCGCGAGGCGGAATTCCTCGATGATGTTCTCGCCGGGGGGAACCACCACGGTGCGTGCCTGGGTGCGGTGGTTTTTCAGCTCCACGCGCACGCGGTAGGAGCCCGATTCGAGGCGGCCGAGGTCGATGTCGCTCTCGCCTTTGTAGGTGTCGTTGACGTAGACGCGGGCCTTGAGCGGAATGGTCACGATCTGGAGGCTGCCTTCGAGCGGCTTGAGCACGGCGTTGAGGCGGTGCGTTTCGCCTGCGTTGACGCCGAGCTCCTGGGTGAAGGGATGGTGCCCGGCAAGGGTGATTTCAATCCTGGCTTTGCCGCGATCCACGCGGTCGACGGAGCAGGGGGTGAGGCCGCGGGGAAAGCCGTTGACGCGGACTTCGGCGCCGGAGGGCTCGCTGGTGACCTGGATGAGGCCGGAGCCGGAAATCAGGGTTTCGTCGAACACCATGGGGTTGGAGTCGGCGATGTCGACCTTGATGTCGCGCGGCATATAGCCTTGGGCGGAAAGGCGGACCACATGGCTGCCCACAGGCAGGCTGTTGAGGATGAGCGGGGTGCTGCCGTAGGCGATTTTATTGACGGATACCTCTGCGGAGACCGGCGAGGTGCGGAAGAGCAGCAGCCCTTTCACGGGTTCGAGCTCGACGGAGACCGCTTTACTTTCGCCCGGCGCGAGGCGGACGGTTTGCCAGGCGGTCTTGAACCCGGGCTTGCTCACGGCAATCAGCGCTTCGGAGGTGACGTTGGTAGTCGAAAAGGGTGTGACTCCGACCGGTTCGCGGTTTAGCGCCAGCTCGGCGCCCTCCGGCGTGGAGTGAACCGTCAGCGTCGGCGCCTGGGCGGCGCAAACGGCCGCGAAAAGCGCGCATCCCAGCAAAGAAACAAAAAATCTTTTCATGGTTATTCCCTTTACCCTTACTTCAAACGCGTGCTTTCAATTTCCAGCATCTTGCTCCACGCCTCTTTGTAGCGGGAATCTTCGCGCAGCGGGATCAGCTCGCAGATCTGCTGGAGAAAATCGCGCGCGGCGGTCCAATCGCGCAGGTTGATGGCGCGGGTGGCCTGGAAGCTGAGGTGTTTGTAGGCTTCGTCGAGCTCGGCTTCGCAGCGGGCAAGCTCGGTGCGGGTGGCTTCGTAGAAATCGGGCTTGGGCGAAAGGGTGCTCATGTAGAAGATGGATTGCCTGAACGATTGGATGGCGGCGTGGAGGTTGCCGGTGGCAAGCGCCCGCTTTTCATAATACTGCTCGCCCACGTCTCTGGCTTCCTTCGCGTTTTGGAGCAGCGCTTCGGCGGGCAGTGCCACGCCCCAGGCGCCGAGTTCGTTTTGGCAGAAGGTTTCGAGCGTTTCGCACAGTTTCCGGTAATTTTCGGGGGGAAGCATGTTTTCGGTGCGGGAGCGGAAGGCGGTCTTGCCGATGACCACGGAAAGGTCGGTCGAGCTGATGCGGTCGGGCTTCACGCCGATTTCGGTGTAAAGGGGCTTGAAGGTGAAGAAACGGGCCTTTTCCACCTCTTCGCTGATTTTGGCGACGCGGTCGGGCGGCAGTTTCTTTTCTTCGCGGACGGCGCGGGGCGGGGTTTCTCCGCCGACTTCGTCGAGCTTCATCCGCAGGGAGCCGTCGGCGGAGATCGCCATTTCATAGCGGTAAAGCCGATCGAGGGAGGCGTCGATCTTCTCGTAATACAGCTCCAGCGTTTTGTCGCCGGCTTTCGCCGGGCCGAAATCGTCGGCGGGTTTTTGGGCGGGGCGGCTGAAGATCCAGAACACGCCCAGCGCGAGCACGGAGAGCCCCGCCACGCCCCACAGAACCGGGCGCAGGGAAAACGATGTGTGCTCGTGCGGCTCTTCCGGGGCGAATCCCAGGTCGACGGGCGCCGGGGCGGGTTTCTCTTCGGCCTTGTCGGCGAAAAGGCTGATGCTTTCGGGCTTGACCGGATCGGCGGCGGGCTGGGGCGGCGGCGCGAGCGGTTCTTTGAGCGTGGCGGCGGTTTCAAAGGAGATGTCGACCACGGGGGGGGGGGCGTAAGCCGCGGGTGAGGCGGCGGAGGGGGCTTCGAGGTTGAACACATTCTCGCGCACGAGCAGGAGGGAATCGCCCGCGCTGATGTGCTGGCCGTCTTCAACCGGCCCTTCGGCCACGGGGCTGCCGTTGACGAGCGTGCCGTTGGCGCTGTCGAGGTCTTTCACATAGAGGGCGCCGTCGCGCACGGTGAAGAGGCAGTGCCGGCGGGAGAGCAAGGGGTCTGGAATGTAAATCTGGTTGGCGGAGGCTCTTCCGAGCGAGGTGCCTTCGGGGGTGATCTGAAAAACCCGGCCGATGCAGGGGCCGCGTTCGGCGATCAATGTAAACACTTTCATATCCGGTTTTCCTTTTTAAAACAGTTGCGCCATGGCGCGGCTGATCACGGGGCCGAGCAACACAATCAATGTGGCGGGGAAAATGAAAAGCATGAGCGGCAGCAGCATTTTGGTGGGCGCTTCGTTGGCGAGCTTTTCGGCGCGCTCGAAGCGCTGCACGCGCATCTGGTCGGATTGAATGCGCAAAATCGCGCCGATGCTCACGCCGAGCTCGTCGGCCTGGATCAGGGCGGAGCAGACGGATTTCAATTCGGAGAGGCGCACGCGTTGGGCCAGGTTGCGCAGGGCGGTGCGGCGCGAGGTGCCGACCTGGATCTCGCGGATCATGCGGATGAGCTCCTCGTTGAGCGGGTCGAGCCTGCGGCGCTCGCAGTTGCGCTGGAGGGCGCTCATGAAATCCATGCCGGCTTCCACGGAGAGGGTGAGCAGGTCGAGCACGAAGGGCAGCGCGCGCTGAATGGAACGGTGGCGGGTTTTGAGCGCGCCGCGCAGCCAGCTGAGCGGAAACATCCACGCCGTGAGCACGCCCATCATGAAGAGCAGGAGGAAGTTTTCGCTGAAGACGGAGACCGTGAGCGCGCCGTCGACCACTTGGGGGGGGAAGAGGGTGTTGTCGATGAGAATCAGCAGCTGCAGCAGGCAGAACCACACAAACGCGGTGACAAGCGGCAGCAGGAATTTGATGGCGAGGAATTCGCGCGCCGAAAGCAGCCCCTCGAAGCCCGAAGCGGTGATCTGCCACTCGGCGGTCTCGCGCGAACGGGCGAAACCGGGCTGGTTCACAAAGCGGAAAAGGTTGGGGGCGAAGGGCAGGAGCAGGCGGAACACGAGCGGAAGGCGGCGCTCCTGGCGGCGGCCGTCGGCCAAGGTCACGTAGGTGACCTCGCTCATGAAGGAGAGCGCATACCACACGAGCCCTCCGGCCATGAGGGCCCAGGCGGCGAGCGCGGAATATTTGTAAATATCTGCCAGGATCATGTTCAACGGTTCCTACACATCGATTTTGACGATCTTGTGAATCAGCAGGCCGCCGATTCCCACCAGCACCGTGGTGCCCACGAGGATCAGCCCTCCGCCGACGGAAAAGATAAAGGGGAGCATGAGGTCGGGCTTGAACATCGTCATGCCCGCGCCGAGGAAAAACGGCATGAGCCCCACGATCAGGCCCTGGAGGCGGCCCTGCGCGGTCAAAGTCATCACGCGCATTTCGATGCGCATGCGCCCGCGGATGGTCTCGGCGATCTTCTCGAAGATCTCGGTGAGGTTGCCGCCGGTGCGCCGGGCGATGTCGATGGCGGTGACCACGAGGGTGAGATCGTCGGACCCCACGCGCCGGTCGAGGCTTTGGAGCGCATCGAAGAAGTTCATGCCCACGCGCATCTGCTGAAGAAACACGTTGAACTCCTGGGCGATGGGGTTTTCGCCGGATTCGACCACGGTCTCGAAGGCCTGGTTGATGCTGAAGCCGGCTTTGAGGGCGTTGCTCATGGAGGCGAGCGCGTCGACGAGTTGCAGGTTGAAGCGGCGGCGGCGGCGGTTGCGCAGAAGGGTCACGATTTTTCCCGGGAGCATCAGCGCGAAGGAGGCGAAAATGCTGCCGAGAATCAGCCCCAGCAGGGTGCGCAGGGGATCGCTCAGGCTCACGAGCGGCACGGTGAAAAGCAGAAAGACCACGGCGGCCACGGCCCAGCTGATCTCAACGAGGCGCCGGGCGGGAATGAAGAGGAAAATGTCTTCCATCCGGCGGGAGGTCTCTTGGGAGTGGGCGCCGGAGAAGTTGACGAGCCCCTCGCCGAAGCCGCGCAGGAACACCCACGCCACGCCTCCCAGCGCAAGGCCGAAAAGGAGGGCGATTCCGATGATGGAGAGGGTGTGGATGGTTTCAGGCTCCATCGGTTCAGGCTCCGTTCAGATCGGGGTTGAAGATGGCGGGATCGAGGCTCATGCCGCGGATGGCGAGCTGGTCGAAGAAGGTGGGCATGGCGCCGGTGGGGCGGAAGGCGCCCAGAATTTTGCCGGCGGGATCCACGCCGCTCTGCACAAACTCGAAGAGATCCTGCATCACAATCTGGTTGCCTTCGAGGCCGACCACTTCGGAAATGCAGACGACTTTGCGGGAACCGTCGGAAAGGCGCGATTCATGCACCACGATGTCGACCGCCGAGGCGATCTGCTCGCGGATGGCGCGGGAGGGCAGCTCCATGCCCGACATGAGAACCATGGTTTCGAGGCGCGAGATCACGTCGCGCGGCGAATTGGCGTGGACGGTGGTGAGCGAACCGTCGTGCCCTGTGTTCATGGCCTGAAGCATATCGAGCGATTCGCCGCCGCGGCATTCGCCCACGATGATGCGGTCGGGGCGCATGCGGAGGGCGTTTCGCACCAGATCGCGGATGGTGACGGCGCCGCGCCCTTCGATGTTGGGGGGGCGGGCTTCGAGGCGGATCACATGGGGCTGGTTGAGGCGAAGCTCGGCGGCGTCTTCGATGGTGAGGATGCGGTCCGTGGGGGGGATGAAGCTGGAGAGCACGTTGAGCAGTGTGGTTTTGCCGGAACCGGTGCCACCGGCCACGATGATGTTTTTGCGCAGGCGCACGCACACGTCGAGAAACTGCACGGCGGCCTGAGTCCAGGTTCCGAAGCGGATGAAATCCTCGGCGGTGAGGGTGCGGCGGGAAAATTTGCGGATCGTCACGCAAGGGCCGATGAGCGAAAGCGGGGGAATGATGGCGTTGACGCGGGAACCGTCGGCGAGGCGGGCGTCGACATACGGCTGGCTTTCGTCGATGCGCCGGCCGATGGGCGCCACGATGCGCTCGATCACGGCGCCGACGGATTCATCGTCCATAAACGTCTGCCCCGTGAGCTCGATGCGCCCGCCGCGCTCCACGTAGACCTTGTCGGGGCCGTTGATCATGATTTCGCTGATGGAATCATCGGCGAGGAAGCCTTCGATGGGCCCCAGGCGCATGGCTTCGTTGTAGATTTCCATGAGCAGCTCATCGGGGTTGATGAAGGCGGGGAGCTTGTTGCGCTGGCGCACTTCGCCGATGATCTGGTGGAGGGTTTCGGTGGCTTTTTTCTGGAGGTCTTCGGCGCCGATGCCCAGGGAGGTCATCCGCTTGAGGTCGAGGCGCTGAATGAGCTCGGAGTGAATCTGGTTCTTCACTTCGCGGCGGACGGCGGCATTGGGATCGATCTTGGGCGCGGGCGGCGGCGGGGGAGGCGGGGGGGGGGGCGCGGAGGCCTTTTCAACCGCGGGCGGCGGAGGCGTTTGGGCTTCGCCGCCGCCGGTTTCCACGCGAAGCATGCAGGAGCCGAGCGAAACCAGGCTGTCGGGCGAAAGCGTCACGGGATCGACCACGGGCCGGTTATCGACCATTGTGCCGTTGGAGGACCCCAGGTCTTCGATGGTCGCCGTGCCGCCGGAAAGGGTCAGGCGGGCGTGCTGTTCGCTGACTTCGGGGTGGCGCAGGCGCAGGGTCGCGCCCTCGCCGCGCCCGATGATGTAGACGCCGTCGGAAAGAGACGCGGTGTTGACGGATTTCCCCGGCAGGGCGATGGTCAGCGTATACGGCATGGTCATTCCTTACAACGCCCTGGGGCGTTCTTCCTGGCGCAAACGGTTCATCTCTTCGATCTGGGTCTGGATATACTCGAAGTTGACCCGCGGGAGGGTCTTTTCGTAGTAGATGTCGATCGGGTTGCGCAGCGAAAGCGTGAGGCGGCCCTTGATCTGCTCGGCGAACACGAGCATCTCGGCTTCGTGCGGCGTGACCTCGAGGGTGACGGTGCTGTAGGAGGCTCCCGCCTGTGAACCGGTGTTGCCGGCCTGGCGGTTCATGGAGCGGCCCGTGGCGAGAATGGTCACGTTTTGCAGCACCGTCATCGTCACAAGCTCCAGCTCGGCGGGGTTGGTCTTCGAAGGAAAAGAGAAGGTGCCCAGCACGTCGACCCGGTCATTGGGCTGAACCATGCCGCTGACCGAAGCCGCCCCGCTCACGTTGATGGAGATCGCCCGGCGCTTGGCGGGAAGCTTGTCGGCCAGGCCTCGGGCATGGGGATCGCCGCCCACGATATCGGACCACAGCAGGGGCTTTTCCTTTTCGACCGAAACGGCAAGCTTGCGACCGTCGAGCATGTAATCGATGTTTTCGACCTTCAGAATCGCCTGCTCGCGCAGGGCCGATTCCGCAAAGCGGCGCCATTTCAGATCCTCGCGCTTGAGGATGGTGCCCGCGGGCATCGATTCTTTGAGCGCCACCACCTGAACCGTGCGGAATTGCGATTGAAGCTCCGCGCGATCCTGCTCGAGCTGACGTTCCTTGGCGTTGAGAAACTGCCTCGACAAAAACGCCGCCAGCAACCCGATCACCACCGATAAAATCAACACAACCTTTTGTTTCATGCATCAAACCTTCCGTCAGCCGCGACCGGTCAGCAACGCGAGCCGAACCTTTCCCGTTTCATCCGCCTGCCGGGCGAAGACGAGGCACACCCGCCCGTCCCGGTAAAACCACCGCATCAGGCCGGTCTCCGGCGGGAGCCCCCGCCAGCCCGCGGCGCGCAAGGCATCGCCCGCCCGCCCCAACGCCGAAAATTCATCCGTCTCGACCGTGCCGATACCCAAGACTGAATCGTTCTCGCGGCAAACCGCCGAGAAGGTCGGCGTGATTCCCTCGATGCGCGGCAGCGCGCCCGGCCACTGCGCCGCGGCATCCGCCTTCGGCCGGCGGAATACCGTCAGCACGCCGCCCTCGCCGTGCGGCACAAAAAGCGCGGTGATCCGTTCGCCGCCCTCTTCGCGGGTCGCCAGCGCGCCCGATCCGCCGGAGGGCAACCCCAGCGCCGCCAGGTTTTCAGGGCGGCTTTCGAAGCCGAAACACTGCAGCCGACCGCCCGCGCCGTTCACTTCGACCGCGCTTTCATACACTTTTTTTCCGCCCAGCGCCTCCGCGCGCGCCTCAAGCGGCGTGCGCCCCAGCTTCATGAAAACCGCCGCCGGCGCCAGCGCGGCAAAGCCTGAAAAAAGGGCGAGGAAGATGCGTTTTTTCGTCACAACATCCCCCCCATCAGCGGCATCCAGCGGGTTTCACGCAGCTTCACGACCGGCTTCGCGTAAACCGTATCCACCAGAAAAGGGTCGACCGGCACATCCGCCGAATTCGTCCGGCGGATCAGCCCCACCTGAAAAAGCGAGAATCCCGCGCTCGAAAGCTGGGCGGGCGAATCATCGAGCCGGCTTCGCGTGAGCATCGCGCCGCCGTCATACTCCGCAAAGCTGTGCAGCCTCGAAAAGGCCGTGGCGCCGCCGGGCTGAGGCCGGTCGTCGGCGGTATAATCCAAACCGTCCGCGCCCGCGTTCCAATCGTAAACCGCTTCGGGAAGCATCCGGGAGGCCATGCTCATGGCGTCGACTCCCGTTTGCGCGCGCAGTTCCGTCTTCAGGCCAAGCTGCGCGAAAGCAAGCTCCGCGAAATGAACCGTTCCGATCGCGATGATTAAAAAAAGAATCATCGTGATGACCAGTTCCGTGATCGCCTGACCGGATGAACGGGCGCGAATATGTGCGGGTGTGCGATTCATTATCAAATAGTCTTCCATCTCGGGCGGTTTTTGTCAACAACGATTCCCGCAGCCCCGCAAAAAGCCCGCGGCTGCATACCGCAATACGCATCCGAATGCCGGGAATTTTCCGCACGCGGCTTTTCCAAAAGCAAAAACCGCGTTATACTCTGCCTCCGGAAAGGAATCAAACGATGCGTGCTTTTTTGTTTTTCGCCCTCTTCATTGCAGGGCCGGCAGTGGCGGATGACGGTTACCGTTTGGTCTGGAGCGACGAATTCGACCTCGCCGGCGCCCCCGACCCCGCCAGGTGGAACTACGAGATCGGCTATTCGCGCAACAAGGAAATGCAGTGGTATCAGGCCGAAAACGCCGCCTGCTCCAACGGCTTTCTCTGGATTGAAGGCCGGAGGGAAATCCGCCCCAACCCGCTCTACAACCCCGAAAAAAAAGACGATTGGCGCGCCGCGCGCAAAAACATTGAATACACCTCCGCCTGCCTCACCACCCGGCACCGCCAGGCGTGGACGTATGGGCGCTTTGAAATCCGCGCCAAAATCCGCGCCGAAACCGGCCTCTGGCCCGCCATCTGGTTCCTGGGCACCCATCGCGCATGGCCTGAATGCGGCGAAATCGACCTCATGGAATACTACCACCATTCGATTCTCGCCAACCTCTGCTGGGCGAAAGAAGGCGAAGCTTATGCGCAAAACTGGCGCTCCGCCAAGCGCCCCATGAGCCACTTCGGCGCCGACGATTGGGATCAATCCTTCCACACGTGGCGCATGGATTGGTCGCCCGAATCCATCCGCCTTTATCTCGATGAGGAGCTGCTCAATGCCGTGCCTCTCTCCGAAGCCCTCAATCCCGATGGCAAGGGCGCCAAAGAGCCCTTCCGCGAACCGATGTATCTGCTCCTCAACCTCGCGATGGGCAGCACCGGCGGGAGCCTCGAAAAAACGGCTCTTCCGGCGTATTTCGTGATTGATTATGTCCGCGTCTACCAAAATTCGGCTCTTCGCTGAATTGAATGGGCGGGGGGGTATCGTGCTTGATTCCGTTGCAATCTGCCTTTCAGCTCGCCGTAGCGTTGCTACGGCTCACCTCAAGCGTTTGTAAAAACCCAAAATCACCTTCGAAGAATCCGGAAATCTCATTCGGAATCTGCTCTATTTGCGGAGGCGAACCCAGATTTTGCCGTTGGAGCTGGTGGAGCCGTGGGTTTTGACTTTGGCCTGGAGGGTGAAGGTGGCGCCGATGATGGGGTCGGTGTGGCTCAGGAGGTAGGTGTTGGCGGTGTTGATGTCGCCGGTGGATCCGGGGTGGGCGTCTTTGGAAATTTCGCGGCCGTTTTGGAGGAGGGTGGCTTCGGCGATGTCGAGGCGGGCGCCGCCGTTTTGGTAGAGGAAGGTGATTTCGTATTGGCCGTTTTGGATGATGGCGGGGGTGATGTCGACAGTCCAGGTTTTCCAGCCGAGGGCGCAGTCTTTTTTGGACCAGGTGAAGACGGGGGCGCCGAGGTCGGCGGTGGTGTCGCGCGCGGCGATGCGCTGGCGGATCCGGCGGATCTGGTCGATGGGGTTGGTCGCGAGGCTGGCTTTGATGTGGCTGCCCCATTTGGCGAGGATGCGGGCGGCTTCGGCGGGGGTGTCGCCGGGGTGATGGGGGGGGTAGATGTGGGGGGAGCGGATCCAGGGGTCTTCGAAGTCGGCCAAGGTGTTCATGAAGGGGGTTGTGCGGTAGGCGGTGCGGCCCCAGTCTTTGATTTTGTTTTTGTCTTCATCGGGCCAGGGGGCGCCGGCGATGAGGTTTTTTTCGAGCTCGTTGTGGAAGATGGCCCAGCGGGGGATGTAGTAGTCGCGGATGAGGCCGGACCATTCTTTCCAGGCGTATTCGCAGATGCGGGGGCGGTGGTTGCCGTTGGCGCCCCATTGGGTGATCTGGAGGGCGGCGTTGAGGGCGTAGAGGTCTTTTTCGGCGGGGGTGGCGCCCCAGGCGCGGGCATCCTGAACCCATTTCTCGAAGGAGAAGAGGGGCTGGGTTTTCATGAGCGCGTCGAAATCGAGGGCGAAGGCGTGAAAGGTCTCGACGGCGCGGCGGTAGGCGGCGAGGTTTTGGTCGAGGTAGGCGTTGGCGACGGTGCAGTGGAGGGCGAGGAGGGTGTCGGCCATGACTTGGCGGCCGATGTCGGCGAGGTCGAAGCTGTAGCCGGGGGCGTTTTTGATTTTGGGGCTGGCGCTGAGGAGGGTTTCCCAGGCGCTGAGGAGGGTGAGGGGGTTGTAGTCGATGCGGAAGCCTTCGTTGGGGTCTGCCTGGCGTATGTTGAGGGCGGGGCTTGCGCAGATGAGCGAGGAGCCGCGGCCGGTTCCGGGTTTGTAGACGCTTTGGAGGAGGAGCCGCCAGGCTTGGTCGATGGCGGGGTCTTGGGTGCCGTAGCGGCGGGCGGTGTAGGCGGGGATCCATTGGGCGATGTCGAGGGGGGTGTCGCGCCAGATGAGGTCGAAGATCATGCCGAAGTAGACGGGGTTGTTTTGGATGGCTTCGGGGAAGAGGCCCATGCCGATGCAGTTGGGATTTTGGGTTTTTGCGCTGAGGAAGCTGTTGCGGGCAAGGCCGGCGAGATCGCCGAAGAGGCGGGTGCGGCCGCCGAAGTTGTGGATGGTGCCGATGGTGAAGGGGTAGCCGTCGAACGCGTTTGAGCGGGCCCATTTGCCGCCGATGTCGAGCACGAGGAGGTGGTTTTTGGGGATGGCGCGCATGATGGGGGTGCGGAGGCTCCAGGATTGCATGCAGAGGGTGGCGTCGGGGTCGGCTTTGAGGGCTTCTTGGCAGATGATTTTGCCGACGGCGGTGAGGTAGGCGTCGCCGGCTTGGGGGGGTGAGCTTTCGTGGAAGGGGTCGGCGCCGTAGTAGCCGTGGGCGCCGAAGAGTTTTTTCTGCTCGGCGTAGAAGGCGGCGGCGAGCTTGGGGAAGAGGGGGTCGAGGGGGTCGATCTGGGCGCTGCCTTTGAAGGCTCCGCACCAGGGGGGCTGCTGTCTGATGGCGGCCTGGGGGAATTTTTCTTTCATTTTAAGGGGTACGAAGCCGGTGAAGCCTTGCTGGATGGGGGTCATGCCGAAATCGAGCTGGCGTTTCATGATGCGCTGGCCGAGGGTGATGTGGGTCTCGATCCAGTTTTTGGGGAGGGGGCCGGCGAAGTCTTCGATGTTGGTCATCCACTGCCAGGCGAAGAAGGCGGGGCCTACGAGGAATTCGCGCGCTTCGGCATCGGTGAAGGCGAATTGGCGGAGCATGTTGTACCACACGCCTTCAAGGCCGATGGGGGAGAGGGGCATGTTGATGCCGTTGAGGGCCATGACGTCGATCTCGCGCTCCCAGCGTTGCCAGTTCCAGAAGGGGGCGGAGTAGCTGAGGGTGCAGTAGTTGAGGTAGGGGCGGAAGCGGTAGGGGGTGGTTTTTTGGATGGGCTGGGCGAGGGGGGGGAGCTTTTCGGGGAGGTTGAGCTGTGTGCCTTCCCAGCTCACTTCGCAACCGGCTGTGTGGCGGAGGTACCAGCCGAGGGCGGAGGCCTGGGCCACGGGGCTGGAGCCGCCGAGCACGAGGCGGCCCCGGGCGTCGGTGGAAATGATGAAGGCGTCGCGCCCGCCGGGGGCGGGGGGGAGATTGTCTTCCAACACGATCTGATCCTGATAGGCGGGCAGGAGGCGGCCGATGAGGCCTTCGACCGCGGGATAACCGAATGCGGGGCCGCTTGCGAAGAGGAGGACAACACAGCTCAGTAGACGTTTCATCATAGCTCCTTTGTAACATGATACGGACTAAGGATACCTGATTGGCGGAAAAAAGAAAAGCACAGATGCGGATCATGGGCGCATCTGTGCTTTTTTGTGTATAGAGCATATTTAAAATGAAACTTCGGCAACGCTGCTACGGCTCGCGTTCAAGGATTCGGCAAAAATCACGAAGTTTCAATTTAAACCTGCTCTAGGCGCGTTCGTTAAAGTGCGCTTCCGAGCGCTTCGGCCTGCTGAAGGAAGGGTGTGCCGAGCACGTCGCCTTTCGTGTGGACGCCGGTTGCGATGATCCGGCCTTTGTCGGCCCAGCCGAGGAATCCGGCCATGATTTGGTAGGTTTCGACCATGCCTTTGAAGTGGGCGGGGTCGTCGGTCTCGCCGCAGGCGATGAAGGCGCTTTCCTTGATCTTCAGCGGTTTTCCGGCTACGAAGAAGGCGTAGAGTTTGTCGATGGCGGCCTTGATCTGGGCGGGAAAGGTGAAGAAGTAGAGCGGGGCGGCGAAGACGATCGCATCGGCCTGGGCAATGAGGGGGGCGAGGGCGTTGAAGTCGTCGTCAAACGAACAGGCCTTGCCCTCGTTGCTGAAACAGGTCTTGCAGTCTACACAGCCGCCGATTCGGGCGCGGCCCGAATCGAACCGGGCCACGGTGTGGCCTGCGGCGGCGGCGCCTTTGGCGAAGGCGTCGGCCAGCAGGTCGGTGTTGCCGCCCTTGCGGGGGCTGCCGGTGAGGATGAGGATGTTTTTAGCCATGGGAAACGCCCTTATTTCATCATGAGGGTGCTGACGAGTTTCACGAAGCGGCCGGGGTCGGGCAGCTCCGAGCCTTCGGCGATGAGGGCCTGGCCGTAGAGCAGGTCGATTGCGTCGGCGAGGTCTTCGCCTGCGGCGGCGGCGGCCTTCATTTTTTCGAGGAGGGGGTGCCGGGGGTTGATTTCGAGCACGCGCAGCTGTTTGGGCACGCTCTGGCCCATGGCCTGCATCATGCGGGCCATGGAGGGGGAGAGCGCGTCTTTGGCGGCGACGAGGATGCAGGGGGAATCCACCAGGCGGGAGGAGACGCGGACTTCGCTCACATCGGCCGCGAGGCGGGTCTGGATCGCGCCAGTGAGCGCCTTGAAACCGTCGGCGGCTTCATCGAGCGCCTTCTTTTCGGCTTCCTTTTCGGCTTCGGGCTCGCCGAGGTCGAGGTCGGCGGCGGCGATGGATTGAATGGGAATCTTGTCGAACTCGCCGAGGGAATCGGCGATCCATTCATCCACGGGATCCGCCATGAAGAGCACGTCGAAGCCGCGTTTGCGGAAGGTTTCGAGGTAGGGAGAGTGGCGGGCGGTCTGGAGGGAATCGGCCACGATGTAGTAGATGGCTTTCTGGCCTTCGGGCATGGCTTCGCGGTAGGTTTTGAGGCTGATGGGTTCGCCGCTTTCGGTTTTCATGGAGGGGTAGCGGAGGAGCTCCTTGAGCTTGTCCTTGTTTTCCCAGTCGGCGTGGAGGCCTTCTTTGAGGATGGCGCCGAGGGCTTTGTAGAAGGCGGCGTAATCCTCGGGTTTGTCCTTGGCCATTTCGGCGAGCGCTTTGAGCACGCGGTTGGTGAGATCGGTGCGGATCTTGCGGATCACGAGGTCGTCTTGGAGCATTTCGCGCGAGACGTTGAGCGGGAGGTCGCTCGAATCGACCACGCCCTTGATGAAGCGCAGGTAAGAGGGCATGAGCTCCTCGAAGTCGTTGCCGATAAACACGTTTTTCACATAGAGGTTGATGCCGCGCCTGGGGCCGGGCATCATCAGATCCATGCCGCCGTCCTGCGGAATGAAAAGAATGGCCTTGTATTCGAGCACGCCTTCGGCCGAAATGTGCAACACCTTGAGCGGGTCTTTCACCTCATGGGCGATGTGCTTGTAGAAGGTAGTGTATTCTTCGGGGGTGATTTCGCTCTTGGAGCGCTTCCAGATGGCGCGCATGGTGTTGATCGGCTGAGCGTCGGCGGCGGGCGGCTTGCCGTCCTGGCCGAGAAGAATGGGGTAGGCGATGAAATCGGAGTAGCGCTTCACAAGATCCTTGAGCGTCCACTCCGCAGTGAAATTGTCCATCTCTTCGCGCAGGTGCAGCGTGATGGTCGTGCCGGGGGTTGCCTGCGAGCCGTCGTCGATGGAATAAGTGCCGTCGCCCGTGGAGAACCAGCGCACGGCCTTCTGGCCCTTGCCGCGGCGAAGCGTTTCCACGGTGACGGAATCGGCGACCATAAACGCCGCGTAAAAACCCACGCCGAATTGACCGATAAGCTCAGGCGCATTGGCGCCGTCCTTGCCCTTGAGCGCCTCCATGAAAGCCTTCGTGCCCGACTTGGCGATGGTGCCGAGCGAATCCTCCAATTCCTCCGGCGTCATCCCGATGCCATTATCGGCGACGGTCAGCGTGCGAGCCGTTTTATCGGCGATGAGCGAGATCCCCCAGACCGGATTATCCGCCACCACCTCCGCCTCCGTGAGGCCGAGATACTGCGCGCGGTCGATGGCGTCGGAGGCGTTGGAAATCAGTTCACGGAGGAAGATTTCCTTCTTTGAGTAAAGAGAATGGATCACAAGGTCGAGGACCTGTTTGATTTCCGCTTTGAATTCGTGTGTTTGAGCCATGGTTTTTCTCCTATCGGTATCGGGCTGAAAAATAATGGGAAAAATGATACCACGCCCGCCCCGAAAGGTCAACCGTTGCTTTGGGCTTGCCCAAGCGCGCCAGATGTGATAGAGTGACGCCGTTCCTTATTTAAGGGGGCGACCGGTTTCGACGGGGCATGTCGGAGTTTTGGTTGCGTGCCGGGGATGATGGTTGGCCCCGTAAAACATCCATCAACAACACAACTGCGAACGATAACTTCGCCCTCGCGGCCTAATTAGGCCCCGACGCTGAACCGCCGATGTCTGCTGAGCGGGAACGCGACGACTAGCAGATCCTGCCGGAGGCCGGGTAGCCGGGCGTCCGAGTCTTGACGAATCGTGGCTTCTGGCCGCGGGGTGAGCCCGTTCACCGGCATTCCCCGCGGCGAGAACTGAAGGTGAAACACGCACGTAGAGGCTGGAATAACGCTGTTTCGGACGGGGGTTCAACTCCCCCCGCCTCCACCAATCTCAAAATGATAAGTCGTTATTGTGAAAGCAATAGCGACTTTTTCTTTTTCAGGCCCCATATCTTTCCATGCCGGATTTGGGTAAATTTGAGAGTTTTCACCTACAGATGGCAAGTGCTTGTTTTTGCCGCATATCAAAGCGTTTGGCAATCATGGTGAAGGAGGCTTTGCCCTGCGTGTAAAGCAACACGCACATCGCTTTTCGAGCCGCGATTTTTTCATGGGTCCGGCCTCGCCGGCAACAAAATGATAACCGGATTCCAAGCAGTGATACGGTTGCTTTCCTCGTGTGAATTCACTTTTGATGAGGCGTCCGCATTTACGGTTTTTGCATTCCGGCATGGAGAAACCCTTTCATTTCGCACCAGAATATCACAAAACCACTTTTCTGTTTGGAGCGGATTACCCGGCGATGGGGTCGATTTGGATGGCGCAGGGGTGGCCGTTGATGTCGAGGGGGGGGGCTTCGGTGGGGGCGAAGAGGAGGGTGTCGGCCTGGGTTTCTTCGAGGAGGTAGGCGCGCCAGGTTTGGAGGGCGGTCTGGAGCTCGGGGTCGGTCTGGAGGGTGAGGGCGATGCGCTGGGTGACGGCGAGGTCGGCGTCTTTGCGGAGGGCTTGGATGCGGCTGACGGTTTCGCGGGCGAGGCCTTCGTGGATGAGGGCGGGGGTGAGGTCGGTCTCGAGGGCGGTGAGGAGGTCGCCGCCGGTGGAGACGACGAGGCCGTGGTGGGGGGTGCGCTGGAGGGTGATGTCGGCGGCGGTGAGGGTGATGGGTTCGCCGTCGAGGGTGAGGTCGATGGGGGCGCCGGCGGCGAGGTGGGAGGCTTGCTGCTGGGTGAGGCGGGTGATGAGCTCGGCGATGTGTTTCATGTTGGCGCCGAAGCGGGGGCCGAGTTTGCGGAAGTCGGCCTTTACGGTGAGGGTGGCGAGGGTGGTTTCGTCGGCGCCGTAGCGGATTTCTTTGACGTTGAGCTCTTCGCAGATGGTGGCTTCGAAGCCGGTGAGCATGCGGCGGATTTCGGGGTTGGCGCTGACGATGTGTAGGGCGGGGAGGGGCTGGCGGGTTTTGAGGTCGTTTTCGGTGCGGAGCTGGCGGCCTTGTTTGACGACTTGCTGGACGAGGGCCATGCGGGTTTCGAGGTCGCGGTCGCGGGCGGCGGCGTTGGGGGTGGGGAAGGGGCTGTGGTGGACGGAGGGGGGATCGCCGGGGCCTTTGAGGTTGCGGTAGATGGTGTCGCTGATGAAGGGGGTGAAGGGGGCGGCGACTTTGGCGAGCTGTACGAGGATGTAGCGGAGGGTGCGGTAGGCGTGGCGTTTGTCGGCGTCGTCTTTGGTTTTCCAGAAGCGGCGGCGGGAGCGGCGGATGTACCAGTTGGTGAGGTCTTCGACGCAGGCGACGAAGGGGCGGACGGCGCGCTGGAGGTCGTAGGAATCCATGGCGGCGGTGACGTCTTGGATGAGGGTTTCGATGGAGCTGACGATCCAGCGGTCGAGGTCGTTGGGGCTGTCGGGGACGGTGACTTGGGGTTCTTCGAAGCCGTCGACGTTGGCGTAGGTGACGAAGAAGCTGTAGGCGTTCCACCAGGGGATGAGGAGGTCGCGGAGGAGCTGTTTGACGCCGCTTTCGCTGAAGCGGAGGTTTTCGGCTCGGACGACGGGGGAGTGGACCATGTAGAGGCGGAGGGCGTCGGCGCCGTAGGTGTTGATGACGTGGATGGGGTCGGGGTAGTTTTTGAGGCGTTTGCTCATTTTTTTGCCGTCTTCGGCGAGGATGAGGCCGTTGACGACGACGTTGCGGTAGGGGGATTGGTCGAAGAGGAGGGTGCCGAGCACGAGGAGGGTGTAGAACCAGCCGCGGGTCTGGTCGAGGCCTTCGGCGATGAAGTGGGCGGGGAAGAAGTCGGCTTCTGTGCCGGTGCCGCTGAAGGGGTAGTGGCGCTGGGCGTAGGGCATGGCGCCGGATTCGAACCAGCAATCGAGGACTTCGGGGGTGCGGCGGTAGGTTTTGCCGTCTTTTTGGATGAGGATGGGGTCGATGTTGTGTTTGTGCAGGTCGGTGACTTTTTGGCCGCTGAGGGTTTCGAGCTCGGCGATGGAGCCGATGCAGATGAGGTCGGTGGGGTCGGTTTCGTTGACCCAGATGGGGATGCAGGAGCCCCAGAAGCGGTTGCGGGAGATGTTCCAGTCTTTGGCGTCTTTGAGCCAGTTTTCGAAGCGTTTTTCGCCGACGTATTCGGGCATCCAGCGGGTGGTGGCGTTGGCGGCGAGGAGGCGGTGGCGGATGTCTTCGATGCGGATGTACCAGGCGTCGATGGCGCGGTAGATGAGGGGGGTGTCGGTGCGGTCGCAGAAGGGGTAGGAGTGGACGATGGTGGTTTGGTGGACGAGTTTGCCGGTGGCTTTGAGGGCTTTGATGATGTCTTTGTCGCAGTCTTTGCAGAAGCGGCCGCGGTATTCTTCGGGGGCGGGGGCGGTGAAGGCGCAGGATTCGTCCATGGGGTCTTCGAGGGTGATGCCGAGGGCTTGGCAGACGCGGAAGTCGTCTTCGCCGTAGGCGGGGGAGTTGTGGACGAGGCCGGTGCCGTCGGTGGTGGTGACGTAGTCGTCGGTGGCGACGACGAAGGCGTTGGGTTTGCCGGCGTAGCAGGGGAAGATGGGTTCGTAGGCGAGGCTTTTGAGGCGGCTGCCTTTGAAGGTCTGGAGGATCTGGTATTCTTCGGGGTTTTTGTAGTAGGCGCACACGCGGGCCTGGGCGAGGATGTAGGTGCGGCTTTCTTTGAGGTCGCGAAGGGCGACGTAGTCGATGTCGGGGCCGGCGCAGATGGCGAAGTTGGTGAGGAGGGTCCAGGGGGTGGTGGTCCAGATGAGGAGGTGGGTTTCTTCGCCCCAGGCGGGGTCGGGGGCTTTGAGGCGGCAGCGGACGGTGACGGCGGGGTCTTGGACGTCTTTATAATTGTTGCCGGCTTCGAAGTTGGAGAGGGGGGTGGAGAGTTTCCAGCTGTAGGGCATGATGCGGTGGGATTTGTAGACGCGGCCCTGGTCGAAGATGCGTTTGAAGACCCACCAGATGGTTTCCATGAAGGTGGGATCCATGGTTTTGTAGTCGTTTTCGAAGTCGACCCACCGCCCCATGCGGGTGACGGTTTTTTCCCATTCGGCGACGTAGCGCTGGACCATGGATCGGCATTGTTCGTTGAAGGCGGCGATGCCGAGGTTGCGGATTTCGTAGGCTCCGCTCACGCCGAGGGCTTCTTGGGCGAGGGCTTCGATGGGCAGGCCGTGGCAATCCCAGCCGAAGCGGCGCTCCACGTAGCGGCCGCGCATGGTCTGGTAGCGGGGGACGATGTCTTTGATGGTGCCGGCGAGGAGGTGGCCGTAGTGGGGGAGGCCGGTGGCGAAGGGGGGGCCGTCGTAGAAGACGAAGGGGGGGGCGTCTTTGCGCTGTTCAAGGCTTTGTTTGAAGGTTTGTTCTTCCTGCCACTGGGCGAGGATGGCTTCTTCGTTGGCGGGGAAGTCGGGCTTGTTTGAGACGGGCTTGAACATGGGGCTATCCTTGCTAGACGGTCATTGCGGTGAGGACGGCTTCGCGGGTGGGTGCGCTGACGATGGTTTCGCGGTTGCGCGGTTCCATGAGCACGCGGCTGAGGTTGGCGAGAAACTGGATGTAGCCGACGCCTGAATTGGGGGGGATGAGGAGCATGACGACGATGCGGGTGAGCTTTTCATCGGGGGCTTCGCCGTTGAAGCCTTGTTTGCTGACGCCGACGGCGCAGATGAGGGTGTCGACGGCGTCGGTGCGGCCGTGGGGCAGGGCGATTTCGTCGGTCATGACGGTGGTTGCGCTCATTTCGCGGCGGACGACGGCTTGCTGGGCGGCTTCGCGGCTTTCGGTGGAGAGCTTGCCGTTTTCAACGAGGGCATCGGTCAATTCGGCGATGGCGCCAAACATGTCGGTGGCTTTGAGGTCGCTGACGACGACGGCGTCTTCAAGCATGGTGTTGTATGATTTCATGGGGAAACCTTTTCTTTCAATCACATAAAGGGGGTGCGGAGGGCGGGATTGCTTTCGATGTCGCAAACGAGGAGGCTGTTGAGGGCTTCCCAAACGGGGCCCGGGGTGCCTGTGCCGACGGTTCTGCCTTCGAATTGGACGACGGCGACGGCGTTGAGGGTGGTGCCGACGATGAGGATTTCGCGGGCTTCGAGCATGTCTTTATAGGTGATCTGCTGGAAGGTCACGCCGCTGATGAGGCCTTTTTCCTCGAGGCTCCGGGCGAGGTCGGCGGCTCTGAGCATGGTGGTGCCGGGGAGAATGGTGTCGAGCGGGGGGAAGGTGAGGCGACCGGTTTTGGAGACGATGCCGACGTTTTCGACCGCGCCTTCGGTCATAAAGCCGTTGTCGTCGAAGCCCACGGTGAAGTCTACATCCAGCAGGCGGGCTTCTTCTTTCATGAGGGCGTTGGGGAGGTAGTTGCAGGTTTTGATGGTTGCGAAGTCGGCGTGTTTCTGGGGGATGCGGCTCCGGCAGGCGCGGGCGCCTTCGGGGTGTTTGACCATGAAGGGCTTGCCCAGGGCGTAGACGGCGATGTAGAGCACGGCTCCGATGGCGGAGGCGGGGTCTGCCCCGAAGCTGCCGGGGCCGCGGGAGAGGAGCAGGCGCACGGAGCAATCGGCTTTTCCGGCGGCTTTCATCACGGCGATCACTTTTTCGCGGATGGCGGCTTTGCCGCCGGGAAAGCTGATGCAGATGCCGGAGGCGGAGCGGTGAAAGCGGCTGAGGTGGGCTTCGAGCAGGTAGGCGGCGCCGTTGACGCATTTGAAGGTTTCGAAGACTCCGTCGCCGCGGTGCGCCACGTGGTCGTCGACCGGAATGAGCATGAGGGCGGGGTCGAAGGTCACGGCATCCCAGAGGCTGGAGTAGAAGGCGTAGTAATCGGCCTGATAGGGGCGGCGGGTCTTTTCAAGCGCCTGGGTGAACGTGGAGGTGTCGAGTGTTTGCATCGCTTTAGCTTCCTCTAAGATATCCGGTGTAGTATACACGATGCGGCTTCAATTGGCAATCATTTCGCGCTGTCATTTATCGGTGGAATCATAGGGCGCTTCTTTTACCAGCAGTGGCCGATGGGGGGGCAGAAGCCGCGAACCTGGTCGATGGCTGTTGCGCCGCTGAGGTGCATGGCGAGGCGGTCGAGGCCCAGGGCGATGCCGGCGGAGGGGGGCATGGCGGGGAGGGCTTGGAGGAAGGGTTCGTCGAGCGGGTACACGGTGAGGGTGTGGCGGGCGCGGCGGGCGGCGGCTTCTTGAAAGCGGGCGCGCTGGGCGGCGGGGTCGGTGAGCTCGCCGTAGGCGTTGGCGATTTCAATGCCGTTGAGGTAAAATTCGAAGCGTTCGGCGATGCGGGGATCGGTGGGGCTGAGGCGGGCGAGGGCGGCGGCTTGGGCGGGGTAGCCGGTGAGGAAGCAGGGGGTGGTCTGGGGGAGGGCGGGCTCGATGAGGAGGGCCATGTCGGTGTCGAAGCGGTCTTCATCCCAGGTTTCGAGGGGGGACCAGTGGGCGTGGCGGCGGTAGAGGGTGTCGAGGGTGTGGCGGGGGAAGGGGGCGGGGTGTGTGAGGCCGAGGGTGTGGCAGAGGGCCTCGACGTCGGCATAAAGGCTTTCGATGGTTTCGTTGGGGCGGTACCATTCGAGCATGGTGAATTCGGGGTTGTGGCGGGCGCCGCGTTCGTTTTGGCGGAAGCAGGGGCCGATCTGGAAGATGGGGCCTGTGCCGGCGGCGAGGAGGCGTTTCATGTGGAGCTCGGGGGAGGTGCGCAGCCAGGCGCGGGGGCCGGAGGGGGGGGCTTCGAGGAAGGCTTCGTTGGGGGGGGCGGGTATGCGGACGGGGGTCTCTACTTCGAGGAAGGCGCGGTCGTAAAAGAAGTTTCGCACGGCGCGCAGGAGGTCGCTGCGCTGGCGGAGGCGGGTGAGGGTGGGGGGGCCGCTGTCGGTCATGGCTGCTGGAGGAGGATGAGCACGCGCAGGAGCTCGCTGACGCCCCAGGCTTGGGCGTGGGTGCCGCAGGGTTCGTGGGGGGCGTCGCCCTGGGTGCATTCGGGGAGCTGGGTTACGCAGTCTTTGTTGACGAGGTCTGTGGCGGAACCGAGCCAGGCGAGGGCGGTGGCGCGGGCGTGGGGGCCGTAGGCGCGGTGGAGGGCTTCGGCGTAGAGGGGGAAGGGGAAGGTCCAGCCGGTGCCGTTGTGGTAGGCGGGTTTGCGGAGGGTGTCTTCGTCGCCTTCGTAGCGGCCGCGGTAAGGGTGGCGGGGGTCGCCGAGGAGGTGGCCGTTGCGCAGGATTTCAAGGGGGAGTTTGACGGGGCGGTTGGCGAGGGTGCGGATGGAGCCGGGGGTGAGGAGCTGTTCGCAGGTTTGGATGACGGCGCGGGCGAGGGGGCGGTTCTGGTCGAGGAGGCCGAGGGTGACGGCGTAGAGCTGGTTGGGGCGGATCGCGTCGTCCTGGGCGGCGAGGGCGGCGGGGGTGCCGGGGGTGGCGCGGAGGCAGTCGGCGAGGCCGCCGGCGCCGGGGAGGGCGAAGAGGCGGGCGAATGAGGTGCGGACTTGGGCGGCGAGGTCTTTCCAGCGGGGGTCGATGTGCTGGGCGAGGATGTCGAGCAGGCGGGCCCAGAGGGCCTGGATTTCAACGGGGTAGCCTTCGCGGGGGGTGCCGGCGGGGTAGTTGGTGTCCATCCAGGTGTAATGGGAGGGGCTGAAGACGAGGCCGCTTTCGGGGTCTACGCGGATGCCGTTGGGGGTGCCTTTGATGTAGTTTTCGGCGATGGAGAGGAGGATTTCGCGCAGGGTGCGCTGGCCGCAACGGAAGGCGAGGGCTTTTTGGGGGCCGCTGTGGGCGATGAGGTCGCCGGCGCAGACGCCGAACCAGAGGGGGGCGTCGACGGTTTCGCGGTTGGCGTCGTCTTCGCCGCGGATCATGTTGGGGAGGGTGCCGTGTTTTTCAAAGCGGCCGAATTCGTAGATGATGTCGTAGGCGGTGTCGATCTGGCCGTCGGCGATGAGGCCGCGCAGGACGATGAGGGTGTCGCGGCCCCAGTCGAGGAACCAGGGGTAGCCGGCGATGACGGTTTTATGGGTGTCGCGCCGGACGACGTAGGCGCGGATGGCCTGGTGCATGGCTTCTCGCAGGGTGAGCGGTTCGGGGTCGAGGGTTTTGTGGAGGCCTGGGATGGGGGCTTGGGGGGCGTTTTGTTCGCCGGCGGTGAGGCGGGCGGTCTGGCCGTTTTGCAGGGGGAGCTCGAACCAGCCGGGGCTGTGGAGGTCGGTGGAGCCGTCTTGCCCGCGGGCGGTTTCGTCGGGGTTGGGCACCATGTAGATCCATTCGGGCTGGGGGTGCCATTGGCCTTGGCTGAGGCTGATTTCGAGGGGTTGGGCGCCCGGCGGTGTGAAGTGGAAGCCGGTATCGGTGTGGCGGGACCAATGGGGGAAGTCTTTTTCGGGGCCGGCGAAGGCTTTGGTTTTGGTGTGGAAGTTGCGCCATTCGATGTCGGGCCTGAGGATGAGGGTGACGGCGTCGGCGGGGGTGTTGGGGCTGTCTTCGCGGGTGATGGCCATGGCGAGGCGGTTGGCGCCGGGCTGGAGGGCGAGGCGGAGGCGGATCTGCACTTTGCGGCCCATGCCGGAGGGTACGGCGAAGAGCCATTCGGCGGCTTCGCCGGCGGCGTCGGCGGTGAAGTGTTCAAGGCAGGAGGCGTCGATGGGGGCGGAGTAGCCGTTGTAGCGGAGCCAGGCGCGGCAGCGGGTGAGGAAAACGGTGCGGTCTGCGGGCACGCCGGGGTGGCTGTTGAGGGCGAGGAGGCAATCGTATTGGCTGCGGATGGCGCTCCAGGCGAGGCGGATCTGGCTCATGGCGCCGGTGCCGTTGGTCAGGAGGGTGAGGAGGGTTTCGTCTTTGCGGATCTGGTGGCCGGGGAATTGGCGGATGACGGTTTTCTGAAGGCCGGGCTCGGGGAGGGCGATGATTTGGGCCTGGGCGCGGTACGCTTTTTCGCGGGCGTAGATGCCGAAGGTGATGAGGGCGGTGTGGGGGGTGCGGGTGTGGCCGTCGTGTACGCTGAAGATGGCGCCGTGGGTGCCGTCTTCAAAGGGTATGGAGGCGGTGGTGTGGTAGACGGTGCCGTCGGGCCGGGCGACTTGGGCTCGGAATTCGGCGGGTGAGGCGACCCAGAGGAGGAAGCCGGGGGGGACCATGACTTGGCGGGTCAGGTCTTCGGGGAGGCTGAAGCGGATGGCGCGGGGGATGCCGTGGCGGTCGGAGCAGAATCGGGCGGGGTTGCTGAAGAGTTCGTGGCCGAGGTTTTTGAGGGCTTCGGGGTCGGTGTCGTAGGTTTCGCCGAGGGCTTCTTTGGTGCGCATGGCCATCACGCGGCGGGCGCGCTCGATGAGCCCCTGCACGGGGTAACAGCCTTGGGTGCGGTGGGCGGCGGCTTCAATGGCGGCGACCTCGCCGGGGTCGGCGGTGAGGCAGAGCGCTTCGCCGGGCTGGAGCGATACGAGGCCGCCCGGGTGGATGGCGACGGCGCGGCCGGTGATGAGGTCGTGGAGGGTGGTTTCGGTGAAGAGGGGGTCGGAGAAGCTGACGGTCTGGGGGTGGCCGAGCTCGAAGTTGATGAGGATGAGAAGCGCTTTGGCGCAGCCTTGCCCGTAGGCGCGGCGAACGGCGAGGACGTTGCCTCCGCCTTGCTGGATCATGCCCAGGGTGGTGTGGGGGCCGAAGGCGGGGTGCTGGGCGAGGATGAGGTTGAGGCGGCGGATCCAGGCCACGAGGTTGGGGGTCGCGCCCCAGTTGAGGGCGGATGCGCGGTGGACGTCGATCTTCTCGGTGGCGAGCCATTCCACGCCGGCGGTGATGCCGAATGCGCCTTGCTGGGAGAGGAGGGCGGAGAGGGCTGTGCGCAGGCGGGCGTAGAGGGGGCCTTGGGCGGCGAGGCGGTTGTTGTCGTGGGTTTCGGCGAAGTGGACGAGGGGGCCGCAGGCCTGGGAAAGGGCGATGGCGTGGGGGAGCATCTGTTCGCAGGCGGAGCGGTCGTAGGTCTGGAAGAGCTCGGAGTAGGCCCAGTCGAGGTGGGAATGGCTGAGGAGGTCGTCGGTGGTCTGCATGGGGCCGCCGAGGCCTTCGAGGAGGAAGATGGTGTTGGGGAATTCTTCGCGGACGCGGGCGACGATGTAGGACCAGGCGGCGGCGGGGATCATGTAGCCGGCGTCGCAGCGGAAACCGTCGACCCCCTGCCGGCACCAGTAGAGAAACACGTCGGCCATGGCGCGGCGGAGGGCGTCGTGGCTGTAATCGAGCTCCACGAGGTCTTCCCAGACCACGCCCCAGGCGCCGGGGGAATGGAAGGAGCCGTCGGGGTTGCGTTTGTACCATTCGGGGTGGTGGGTCTGAAAGGTGGCGGCCCAGCCGGTGTGGTTGGCGGGCAGATCCATGAAGAGGGCGCTCTGGCGGGCATGGACGGCGTTGAGGAGTTCTTTGAACTGGTCGAGCGGGGTGGCGGCGGGGTCGAACTCGGCCAGGGCGGGGTCGATGGAGAGAAAGTCGAGCCCCGCGAAGGGGGAGCCGAAGCGGCCCATGCGGGCGTAGGTGGTCGGCGTGGGGTGGATGGGCAGGAGCAGGAGCGTGCGGAAACCGAGGGCGCCGAGGATGTGATCCAGCTCGCGGATGAGGGCGCGGAAGGTGCCCGAGGGGGGGATCACGGTGTAGCCGTGTTGATCCAAGAGCTTTTCGAGGGCGGCGTGGGCGCCGGGTGAGGCGGGGAGGGTGTAGGTTTTCGAGAACTGGCGGGTGAAGGCGGCGTAGAGGGTGTTGCCGGCGGCGGTGTGGGCGGGGGCCACTTTAACGGTGAGGTTCGCGCCGCAGGGCCATTCGGGGGTGTCGCAGCCGGCGGGGAGGAAGCAGGCCTTGCCGGAGAAAATGCCGACCTGGAGCAGGGGAATGCGCACGCGGTAATGGCCGGGGATGGTTTCGAGCATGGGCAGGTCGTGCCAGTCTTTCCCGAGGATGGGGGCGTCGGTCTCCACTTCGGCGATGAGCTCGCGGCGGTAGACGGGGGCTTGGCCGATGTTGGTGCGGAAGACCATGCGGCCGGGGCGCTTTTCGCCCAGGCGCTTGACGTTGATTTCCAGAACGTCTCCAACCCATTTGAGAAGGCGCTGGCCTGGAGCGGGCAGCTGCTCGATGTGTGCGTTGTCCATGTTCAAATTTTCCGGGGCTTAGCCAATGATTTTTTTGTGAAGCGCATCGAGCTGTTCGGGAGCGGCGGCTTCGCGGTTGGCGTGCCAGGTCACGGCCCGGTTCTCCCAGCGGGGAATGAGGTGGAAATGCACGTGGCCCACGGTCTGGAGGGCGCAGGCGCCGTTGGATTGCAGGAGGTTCATGCCGTGGCAGGCGAGGCGGTGGCGGAGCATCATGGCCACGCGGTGAACGGCGGGCATCATGCCGGCGAGCTCTTCGGGGGGGAGCTCGAAGAGGGTGGCGGCATGGAATTTGGGGATCACGAGGGTATGGCCTTCTTCGGCGGGCTCAATATCGAGAAACGCGTAGGCGTGGTCGTCTTCAAAGATACGGCGCGAAGGGATTTCCCCTTTGAAAATCCGGCAAAAAACACATGAATCGCTCATAATGACTTCCTCTTTGTGAAAAGCACGGCCGGACTATACCAGATTCGCCGTTTCTTTTCAATCATGGAAAGCGGGGCTGCTCCACGGCCGGCCGCGATCCCAGCCGGGGAGCGTGCGGCAGCGGTACTCGCCGATGCCGGTATTCACGTTCATGTGAATCACGGGCAGGCAGCAGTTGCCGCCCAGGTAGATGCAGATGTCGGGGTCGGTCATTTCCTCCTGTGCGTCGTCCACGACCGTTTTACCATCGACCTCAAACACAAAGCGCCCGTTTTTAATCACTGCGCGGAAATCGCGGGTGGCCGGGGTGCCTTCGAGCGCGATGGTTTTGTAGGGTTTCGTCCGTTTCTTCACATGAAGGGTGTCGCGACCGTTTTCCCTTACAAATTGGAATTCGGGGATGTAGGTGGCGCAATCGTAGATGTGATTGAAGGTCCAGCCGGCTTCCCATTTCTTCTGTTTTTCGTTGGGGAGGAAATGGATGGTTCCGGCGAATTCGAGGCAGTCATCGGGCAGCGGGGTTGCGCTGCATTGCACGGATTGGGTGTTGTTGCGGCCGCGCACGATGCCGTTTTCCACCTTGCAACGCGTCCAGAAACTCATGCCTTCGATTCCCGAGGGCGTGGGCATGAGGCTGAACCATTCGCCGCTTTTCATGCCCGCACGGGCGCGGAGGGTGAAAAAGCGCGCATCGCAATAGTTGCAGTCGGCCTCCGTTGCATTTTTCCGGGTGCGGATTTCTTTGAACAACGCGAGAGCCTCATCCGTTTTTCCGGAAGCGGCGAGGGATTCGGCGCGGGCGATGTCGGCAGGGAACCGCCCGTTGATCAAGGCCTGTGTGGCGGGAAAGTAACAATGGCTCATGCGCAAAGGAGACATGGAGCGGAAGAAGGGCCAATCCTGAAAAATTTGTTTTTTAGTTGTGAGCCGATCGGCGAAAGAGCGGGCTTTTGCCCAGTCGCCGTCGAAAAGCGCCGCCACGATGCCGGCACGGGCGTAAAAATCGCGCGGCCCCGTCTGCGGGTGCTCAGGCTCGTCCAGATAGCCTTCTGCCGTGGCATAGATCAGATCGAAAAGTTCGCGATCTTGGCGCAACCAGGCTTCAGCCGCTTCAGGGAGGCCCATTTCATAGGCGGGAATCGTTTCGAAGACAATGCGCATTCCGGCAAACGGCAACAGTGAATCATACCGTTTCGTACGCATGCACGCTTTGGCGAGCGCAACGATTCCCTCGGTGGAGCCGCACCAGCGGCTGGTGGAAAAATGAGCGTGGCGCTTCACGGCTTCGGGTACGTCGAACGAAGCGGCGAGGGTTTTGTTCAACCAGTAGAGCGCGGGTTTTCCCTTGGCGTGATGCGCCAAATCGGCCAGTTCGGCGGCGGCGTCGGGCCATTGGGGATGGAGGCTGTGAGCCGCTTCAAGGAGGCGGTAAGCGGTTGTGTTTTTTTCGGCGAATCCTTTCCAGCCTTCATCCGTCACGGTATAGGCAAGACCGCGCCCGCGCGCATCAAATGCTTCTGTTCCAAGATCATTGCCGCGCAAAATCATTTGAATCCACGGGTCGGGCATCTGAATGGTAAAAATGCCGGCAGGGTGTTTTTTGTTGCGTTTGACCGGCTTGAGCAGGCGCAGCGCAATGCGCGGGTCGGCCTGTGCGAATCCGTCGGAACACGCAAAAGCCGATGCCAGGCTCTCGCAAAACGCCTTCTCGCGCGCATCATCGGCCTTCAGCACAAAAGCACTCATCCTCAGCATCGCCATCAGCACCGCATCGGGCTTTTCCGCCTTTTGAAGCTCCGCCAACGCCGCGTCAATGCTTTTGAGGCGGTCATTCGCCGCCACGGAATCGCGCTCCGCCTGCATCAGCGCCACGCCTGCGTCTTTGCAGCCGCCTTTCACCAGAGCCTGAGCCTTTTCACGCATCGCCGGCCCGCAATACGCCCGGTTCCCCGCAGCATAGCGCAACGCCAGCGCGTTGCGAACGGCCACGATATCGGGGATGCGTTCCTTCGCGGCAATCGCGGCGGGGTCGAAGGAATCGACCAGGTGGCGGGTGTAAAAGGGAACGGCCTTTTCGGCGAGATACGCCGCATCCGTCTTCACCGCCTCGCCTTCCGGGATGCGCAGCTTCTCCGCGCGAAGCGCGCCCGCGGCCAGAATCGCCCATGTGCACAGCAGAAATCCGATCGTTCTCATGTTTTTCTCCTCTACATAAACAGTACCTGAAAACAAAACCGGTTACAAGGCAAAAAAGCTGCGTGCTGCGCAACGCAGGGGAAATGCTTTTTCAGATTGAAAGGATTGTTTTCATCGGAAGAGCCTTGTATGATGACGCCCGTCGACGCAAAAACCGCATACCGCACACCTTTTTCAGGAGCCTCGCCATGAAACAACCGATTGTCTTCGCCCTCGCCGCCCTCTTCACCCTCCCCCTCGCCGCCGCGACCCGCATCAACGTGGCCGATCACGGCATCCTTCCCACCCCGGCGTGCGACGCCTCCCCGCTCGTGGAAAAACTCCTCGCCGGCATCAAAGCCAATCCCCCCGAAGGCGGCGTGACCCTCTTCTTTCCCAAAGGCACTTACCACTTCCGCCAGGAAAACGCCGCCTCCCGCGAGTGGTACACCTCCAACCACGACCAGGTCAACCCCCGCCGCGTGGCCTTCGCCCTCGAAGGCCTCAAAGACTTCACCCTCGACGGCGGCGGCTCCGACTTCATCATCCACGGCCGCATGATGGAAATCGGCGCCCTCAACTGCGCCAACCTCACCCTCAAAAACTTCTCCTTCGATTTCGAACAGCCCCAAATCACCCAGATCAACATCCAAAGCGTCGACCCCGCCGAAAAATCCCTCACCTTCTCCCTCCTCCCCGGCGTGCGGTACACCCTCGAAAACGGCCGCTTCACACCCGGTCGCGACGGTTGGAAAAACCAGCCCGGCATGGGCATCCTCTTCGAAGCGGGCACCAAGCGCGTGGTTCAGCAAACCGCCGATTTCGGCCTCAACCTCAAACACGTGGAACCCATCGGCGACAACCTCTTCAAAGCCTCCAAAGTCAACAACGCCGCCCGCTACGCCCCCGGCATGATGTTCGCCGCCCGCTCCTGGGAGCGCCCCTGCCCCGGCATCTTCCTCGCCGAATGCACCGACACCACCCTGCGCGACGTCACCATCCATTACGCCGACGGCATGGCCCTCGTGGCCCAGCTCTGCGACAACATCCACCTCGACCGCTTCAACGTCTCCCTCCGCGGCAAAGACGACCCCCGCGCCTTCACCACCCAGGCCGACGCCACCCACTTCTCCGGCTGCAAAGGCCTCATCCTCTCCGAAAACGGCCTCTACGAAGGCATGATGGACGACGCGATCAACGTCCACGGCACCTATCTCAAAGTGCTCGCCCGCACCGGCGACAACACCCTCCGCGCCCGCTACATGCACGGCCAGGCCTGGGGCTTCAAATGGGGCGACCCCGGCGACCAGGTCCAGTTCATCGCCTCCAAGACCATGGAAATCACCGGCGAACCCAACACCGTCAAATCCATCAAATCCCTCGACAAACCCATCAACCAGGGCTGCCGCGAATTCGAAATCACCTTCGAAAAGCCCCTCGCCGCCGGCATCACCCCCGAAGCCTCCATCGGCATCGAAAACCTGACCTGGACTCCTTCCGTGGTCTTCCGCAAAAACACCGTCCGCAACAACCGCGCCCGCGGCGCCCTCTTCAGCACCCCCAAACCCGTCGTCATTGAAGAAAACTTCTTCGACCACACCTCCGGCACCGCCATCCTCCTCTGCGGCGACTGCAACGGCTGGTACGAAACCGGCGCCTGCCGCGACGTCACCATCCGCAACAACCGCTTCCTCAACGGCCTCACCTCCGCCTACCAGTTCACCGAAGCCGTCATCTCCATCTACCCCGAGATTCCCGACCTCCTGAACCAGAAGAAATACTTCCACAGCGGCGTCGTCATCGAAAACAACCTCTTCGAAACCTTCGACCGCCCCATCCTCTACGCCAAATCGATCGACGGCCTCACCTTCCGCGGCAACGAGATCGTGAAAACCGAAGATTACAAGCCCTGGCACCCCAACACATTCATCTTCAAGCTCGACCGCGCCGTCAACGTCGTCATCGCCGACAACGAATTCCCCGAGCTCCTCGACCCCAACAAAGATTTCCACCTCTACGAATCGCCCATGCCCAAAATCGATTGAGGCAAAAATCAAAACAAAAAAAGACGCGCCCCAAAAGCGCGTCTTTTTTTATTCTCTTCGCTCCGCAGGGTTGAGCGGCGCGGTTTCGGCAATCAGCCGCGTGAGGCGCGCGCGTTCGCGAAAGAAGAGCCAGGCCGCCACCGCCGCCGCGAGGAGATCGGAAACCGGCGCGCTCCACCAGATCCCCGGCACGCCCCAGAAGCGCGGCAGAAGCAGAATCAACGGCAGAAGCATCAAACCCTGGCGCGACAGGCTCATAAACACCGAAATCAGCGCGCGCCCCGTGGATTGGAAGAATTGCCCCACGATAATCGAAGCGCCCACAAGAAAAAACATGCCGTAGACCACCTTCATCGCGTGAGGCGCGTGGGCGATCAGCCCGGCGGCCAGCTCATCGTTGCTGAAAACAGCCACAATCTGCCGGCTCCACAGGAAAACGCCAAGCATTCCCGCCGTGACCCACACGGTGGAAAAAAGCATCGCCTTGTAAAACGCCTTGAGCGCGCGCCGGTAATTGCGGGCGCCGTAGTTGTAGCCCACAATAGGCTGCATGCCCTGCGCGATCCCCAGCACCGGCATCACGATCAGCCCGCCCACAGTCATGATGATGCCGAAGGCGGCCATGTTCATCTCCGCCTCGGCAAAGGTGGCGGAGTAATGGCGGAATGAAATGTTGTAGGCGGCCTGGATGAGGCTGCCCATGGTGTTGAGCAAAAAAGGCGCGATCCCCACACCCGCGACCTGAAAGAAAAGCGACGGGTAAAATTTCATGTACCCCGCTTTGAGCCGAATCGTGGCGCTTTTTCCCAAAAAGTGCGAAAGCACCCACACCGCGCTCACGCACTGCGACAGCACCGTGGCAATCGCCGCGCCGCGAACGCCCAGGTTCAGGCAGGGCATGCGCAGGCCGAAGAGGGTGAATTCGGCAAAGATAAAAAACGGATCGAGAACCGCGTTGAGCACGGCGCCGATGAGCAGCGTGACGAGCGCCTTCTTCGGAAAACCGTCGGCCCGGATCGTGTGGTTCAGGCCGAAGGCGGCAAACTGGGCGAAGGAGCAGTAAAAAATAATCTCCATGTAGCTCTTTGCGTAGGGAATGGTATCGGGCGTGCCGCCGAAAGCCCCCAAAATCGGCACCACGAACCACCCGCACAACGGAAAGACAACCGCCGAGAGAATCACATAGATCAACACGGCCTGCCCCAGCAGGCACTCGGCAATGCGGCGCTTGCCCTTGCCCATGTAGAGCGAAACGAGCGTGGCGGTTCCCACCCCCGTGAGCAGCCCCACCCCGAGCAGAATCATGCTCAGGGGAAAGGTCAGCGCGAAACCCGCCAGCCCCGCCTGCCCCACGCACCGCCCCACATAGAGGCGGTCGATCACGTTGTAAAGGGCGTTGGCCGCCATGCCGATGACGGCGGGCGTGGAAAACCGCCAGAGCAACCGGCCGATATCCTCGGTCGCGAGCTGCCTGGAAACAGAGTGTTGCATAGTTTACTTTCAGCGGGTCAGAGCGGCCACAGCCGCGCCGAGCATGGGAGCGTCGGCGACATGGATGATGCGGTAGCTGAGGCCGTAAGGCGCCAGCAGGCGTTTCATGTGGTCCTCGACCGTGGCGCGGAAGGGAATCGCCTGGGTCTTGTAAAACGTGGAACCATCCACATTGATGCAGACCGTGCCCTTCTTTCCGGCGGCCCGGGCGGCGCGGAGTGTCGCGGCGGTCATGTTGACGGCGGCAAAATGGGCCGCCCGGATGTAGATCGGTCGGATCAGATCCGCCGCGGCGGCGAAATCTCCGGCCGTTCCGGCGAAGAGGCTCCCGGAAGGGTTGGCGCAGAAACAATCAAGCGCGATGTTGGTATAAGGTGCGTGCTCAAGAATGGCTTTGGCGGCGGCATCCGAGAAGAGGCCCGCCTCGGCGGCGCGGCGGAGGATCACCGTGCCCAGCGCGCCCATGTGAGCGCCGGCCATTGTCTTCTCAAGCTGGTAGCGGCCGGGGTCAAGGGTCAGGCGATCGGTTTCGCGGTCGAAGGCGCTTTGCGCCACACAGCCAAACGCGCCCGATTCGCAGTTGATCGCCGTCAGCCCGGCGGGGTCGAGCGCGGGGAGCTTGGCAATGGCGGCGTTGCTTTCGAAATACGCGGTGTTGGTGCCGGTGCCGAGAATGAAGCCCACGCAGGCGATGCAGTCGGAGATGTTTTCGGAAGAGGCGGCGAGAAGCGTGGCCACCGTGTCGTTCAACACCACGGCGCGGGTGCCGGGAATGCCGCGCCGGGCGAGGCAGGCGGAGAGGTCGCTGCCCACAAGCCGCCCCTCGATGCCGGGCGCCTGAATGTTTTTGGACCACTTGTAGAGGCGCGCGTCGCTTTCGGGGGTCACGTCGGCCGAGTACGAAAAACAGAAGCCGAAGGTCTGGCCGGGCTGAATCACCGGCGCGAGCACATCGGCGAGGGCATTGTAAAAAGCCTCGTTGTCCACAGGGCTCAGCGTGCCGGGCATGGAGGTTTTGGTGAAGTTGCTGATGGCGGGCTTGCCGGAGGAATCGAATTCCACAATCGCCGCGCGCAGGTTGGTGCCGCCCGCATCGAGCACGGGCACGGGCGTATTGAGCGGCAGCGCCTTGCCGGGCGAGACGTAGGAGGGGATCATCCGCAGGGTCGAGGGGGCGCCGGCAAGCCCCGCGTCCATCTCGCGGAAAAAGTCGGCCAGCATCTGCTGTTCGCACTCGGCGCCCGTTGAAAACCCGTTGACGGCGAAAAATTCGGCGACTGTCATAAAAATCTCCCTATTTCTGACTTTTAAAAAACAGGGTCATTTTACCCGTGATTTCCCATTTGCCGCAAGGAAATAATTCGGCACAAAAAAGGCGCGACGTTTGCCGCGCCCTTCGTTGTCTTATTTTCCGGCGTTTTTCATCTGCGGGAAGAGGATCACGTCGCGGATGACCTCGGTGTTGGTCAGAAACATCACGAGGCGGTCGATGCCCATCCCGAGGCCGCCGGTGGGGGGCATGCCGTGCTCGAGGGCGAGGATGAAATCCTCATCCATCTTCTCGGGATCCTCATTGGCCTGGTCGGCGAGGGCGGCGCGCTGGGCGTCGGGGTCGTTCTGCTCGGTGTAGCCGGGGCACAGCTCCTTGCCGCCCACCACGAATTCAAACACGTCGACCAGATCGGGATCGTCTTCGCACGCTTTGGCCAGCGGCACGAACTGGCGCGGCACGCGGGTGACGAAGGTCGGCTGGCGCAGGGTTTTCTCAATGAGCTTATCGTAGATTTCATGGGTAACGAGGAGAGCGCTGTCGACCTCCTTGTCGAGCGCGAGGCCTTCGGCGAGGGCTTTTTCGCGCATGGTTTCGTAAGGCAGGGAGAACCAGTCGGCGCCCATGCGTTCCTTCACGAGGTCGCAGTACGCCGCTTCGCGGTAAGGGGGGGTGAAATCGATCAGCTCTTTCTGCTCGCCGAATGCCACGGTCATGCCGCCGAGCACCTTTTCACAGAGGTACGGAAGGAGGCCCTCAATGATGTTCTTCATGGAGGTGCGGTCGCCATACGCCTCGTAGATTTCAAGGACGGTGAACTCGGGGTTGTGGGTGCGGTCGATGCCTTCGTTGCGGAAGTCTTTGCCCAGCTCGAAGATTTTGTCGAACCCGCCCACGAGCAGGCGCTTGAGGTAGAGCTCGGGGGCGATGCGCATGTACATTTCGGTGTCGAGCGCATTGTGGTGGGTGATGAAGGGCTTGGCCGCAGCGCCGCCGGCCTGAATCTGCATCATCGGAGTTTCCACTTCGACGAAGCCGCGGCTGGTGAGGTAGTTGCGGATTTCGAGGAGAATCTTGTGGCGCTTGTTGAAGCGCTCGCGCGATTCGGGGTTGCTCATGAGGTCGAGGTAGCGCTTGCGGTAGCGGTCTTCAATATCCTGCAAACCGTGCCACTTGCCGGGGGGCTGCATCACGGCTTTGGCAAGGAGGTCCCACGAAGCCACGTTGACGCTGGGTTCGCCGGTCTTGGTGGTGAAGAGGGAACCCGCCACGCCGATGAAGTCGCCCAGATCGAGGTGTTTGGTGGCTTCGAAAGCGGCTTCGCCCACGCCGTCTTTCTTGATGAAAAGCTGGAAGCGATCCGAGCCGTCGTTGATGTCCATGAAGAGCGCTTTGCCCATGCGGCGGACGGTGGTGATGCGCCCCGCGGCTCTCACTTCGAGGCCTTCGGCGAAGGCCGCGCGGATTTCGGCGAGGTTGCCGGTGCGGGCGAAGGCGCGGCCGTAGGGCTTGTAGCCGAGGGCGGCGAGAGCATCGCGGTTCGCGAGGCGGTTGGCGCGGTATTCGTTGAGCTCGGCCTGGGTGGGAGCGGTTTCGAGGGTGGGTTCTTCGGTCATGGAAAATCCTGGGGTTACTTGGCGATCATGTGAGTGCGGGCGACCATGAGCACGTTTTCGGCGGTGAAACCGAATTGCGTGGCGAGCACTTTGAAGGGGCCGGAGGCGCCGAAGGTGTCGAGGCAGACGGTGGCGCCGTCGCACCCGATGTATTTCTGCCAGCCGAAGGAGGAACCGGCTTCCACGGCCATGCGCTTGGCGCAGGCGGGGTCGAGCACGGAATCGCGGTACGCTTTGGGCTGTTCGTCGAACAGTTCCCACGAGGGCATGCTGACGACGCGGACATTGCGGTGCGTGAAGGCCTTGGCGGCTTCGAGGGCGATTTCCACCTCGGATCCGGTGGCGATGATGATCATTTCCGGCGTCTCTTCCGGGCGGGTCTGCCAGAGGGTGTAGGCGCCCCTGGCGAGGTTTTCGGCCGCGGGGTAAACGGCGCGGTCGAGCACAGGCACGTTCTGGCGGGTGAGCAGGAGAGCCACGGGGCCGTGCTTGTGGTTGAGGGCCACGTTCCAGGCGGCGACGGTTTCGGTGGCGTCGGCCGGGCGGATCACGGTCATGCCGGGCATCATCCGAAGCGCCGCGAGCTGCTCCACGGGTTCGTGAGTGGGGCCGTCTTCGCCCACATAGAAGCTGTCGTGCGAGAACACATAGACCACGGGAGCGCCCATGAGCGCGGCGATGCGCATGGCGGGGCGGCAGTAGTCGCTGAACACGAAAAAGGTGGCGCCGTAGACGCGCAGACCGCCGTGGATGGCGATGCCGTTCATCACGCCGGCCATGCCCAGCTCGCGCACGCCGAAGTGGAAGTTGCGCCCTTCGAAGGCGCCGGCGGTGATGTCGCCCAGGCCTTTGAGCACAGTCATGTTGCTGGAGCCCAGATCGGCGGAACCGCCCACGAGCTGAGGCACAAGCGGGGCGATGGCGTTGAGCACGGCCCCGGAGGCGGAGCGGGTGGCGACGGGTTTGGCGGGGTCGAAAGAGGGCATCACGCCGCTCAGGTCGGGAATAACGTCTTCATTATACGCGCGCCAAAGCTCGAAGGAGGTTTTGTCTTCCTTGGCCCAGGCCTTCTGCATGCGGTTCCAGCGACCGTAAGTTTTTTTGACTTCGTCCTGGCGGGCCTGGAAGAGATCGTAGACGGAATCGGGGGCGTGGAAATGCAGGTCGGGGTCGCAGCCGAGGGCGGTTTTGGTGAGGCGCACTTCGTCTTCGCCCAAAGGCGCTCCGTGGCTTTCCTCGGAATTGGCCTTGTTGGGGGAGCCTTTGCCGATGGTCGTCGTGCAAATGATGAGGACGGGCTTGCCGGTGAGGCGGGTGGCCTTGCGGATGGTTTTGTCGATGTCGTCGAAATCATGGCCGTTGCAGGCGAGCACATGCCAGCCGTAGGCCTGGAAACGCTTGGCGGTATCATCGGTCATGGCAAGGTCGACCTTGCCTTCGATGGTGATGTTGTTCGAATCGTAAAACATCACAAGCTTTTCAAGCCCGAGGTGACCGGCCATGGAACAGGCTTCGTGGCTGATGCCCTCCATCATGTCGCCGTCGCCGCAAAAGACCCAGGTGCGGTGGTCGACCACCGTGCGCGCCTCGCAGTTGAAACGCACCGCCAGCATACGCTCGGCGACGGCCATGCCCACACCGTTGGCGATGCCCTGGCCGAGCGGGCCGGTGGTGGTTTCCACGCCATCGGTGTAGCCGTATTCGGGGTGGCCGGGGGTTTTGCTGCCGAATTGACGGAAGCGCTTGAGATCATCGATCGAAATCTGATACCCCGAGAGGTGCAGAAGGCTGTAGAGCAAAGCGCTGCCGTGACCGCCGGAGAGCACAAAACGGTCGCGGTCGGGCCATTTGGAGTGACCCGACCAGGCCTTCAGGTATTTGAGCCACAGCACAGCCGCCACATCGGCCAGGCCCAGGGCAATGCCGGGATGACCGGATTTAGCCGCCTGAACCGCATCGATGGAAAGACAGCGCAGGGTATTTGCCGCCAACGCCAGTTGCTCGTGAGTGATCGTTGCCATAATTCTGCCTCTAACAATAAAAAAATACGCCTCTATGATACAAAAATGGAAGCGAACAGAATAATCCCGCCGAGCCCGAAAGACAAGCCAAAAAGAAAAAACCTTCCGCCCCCGCAGTTCGTCATAACGAGGCCTACATCGACACCCCCGTTGAAAGCGAGATTTCACTGGCGCTGATTTCCGCCGATTCCGGCTCCCCCTGCGATGTGTGCGGCGCATGGGAGGGGCAAATCGTCTGCGTGGCGGGCAAATCGAAGGATTACCCGACCTACGCCGAGGCGCAGGCGGCGGGAGTCTTTCACCCCAACTGCACCCATCGCCTGGAATACATCGACGAACCGCGCGAAGCGGGCGAAATGGCGCGGCAGGCGGCGCTGGGCAAGCCGACCGCCGATGAGATGGCCGATGAAGAGGCCATGCACCGCCGCCAACGCGAATTGACCACGCGGCGCCACATGGAGGAGGGGGGGCTTTCGCGGCAAGATGCCGAGCGCCAGACCGCCCGCGATGAAGTCGAAACCGCCGTGCGCCACGGTCTTTTCGACAGCGCCATTGCGAAGGAAGCGGCGGCATCGGCCAAGCCCGAAGACCTTGATACGTTTTACAAGGGCGAGCTGCCGCGCATCCAGTATGCCAAGAAGGGCGAACAGCCGGGCTTCCGCATGAGTAGCAGGGGCGGCGTTTTACGCGTGGAACGCGGCGCCGGAGCCGAGGAGGTTGTCGGCGGCCTCAAGGCGGCGGCGGGGCGAGCCCGCGGCGAAGACCCCGAGCGCGAAGCGAAGAAGGCGCGGGAAGCGGCGAGAAAAGAAAAAATAGCAGGAGCGAAGGAACGCGTAAAACAGCGCGAAGATGACCGAAAAGAAACGCGACTCGAAAAGGCACGGGAACGCGCGGCGGCGGAGGGGCGAAAATACGGTGAAAAACTCGAAAAAGAGGAAGCGAAGCAAATTGAAAAGCAACGCGCCGAAGACCGTATCGAAAGCCCGGAACTGAAGGCTAAAATTGCCAGTGAGCGCGACTACATGAAATCGAAGGGGTGCGAGTATTTCAGTGCGATGGATTCCAACGGCAATATGCTTTTCGACCGGAAGCGCAGTGGCGTAAACGGCGGGAAACTTCCAAAAGAGTGGTTTGGAAAACTTGTTGATGCGACGATGGTTCACAACCACCCCGGGCAGTTTATGGGATACGGAACCAGTCTTTCCTTTGCGGACGTGGTGACGGCGGCAGATGGCAACATGCGCTCGATTCGCGCGGTTTCGCCTCGCCGCGACTATGTAATGACCCGTGAGGGAAAATGGCCACACGAAAACGACATCACAAGATCCTACTTGAAGGCGGAAAGAGAAGTGAATGAAATCCTTTCCAAACGAATGGCAAGCGAACGGATAACCAGAGCCGAACGTGACATATTGGAAGGAAATATGATTTGGAAAAGAGTTGCAAAAGAAACAGGAATGTCGTATAAGGTGCTTCGCCACAAAGAGGAGTAACTCCGTGCATTTAATTTATGATTTTCGCCCGGATTTGGGCTACACAGACGCCGACTTCGATGAGATGGTCGGGCTTTACAAAGAGGATTGGGGTACCCTTCCCGCCGGAACGGGGCGCCACCCCGCGCGGGCATTCGCCATTCATAAAGCTATCGGCATGGCGAGATTCGCAAATGAGCCCGACCTTGATATGACTGTAACCGAGGCGCGCATCAAAGAATTTGTTGAAAAAGACGCCGAGTATGAGTACGACCCAAAAAAGAAGCGATGGAATCTCATCGGTTTCGACCCGAAGCAATCACGCCTCGCACGCCTCAACCGCCGCCCCTGACCGGGCGGCTTTTTTGTGCCCCGGGTTGACACCGTGGCCAATGGCATGGAGATTTACACCACAGGTTTAGACGTCGGCTTATTGGTCGCGCAATTGGGCTTCAAGGGCAAGAAATTGCTCGAAAGGGTCAATGATCAACTTGCGAAAGCCGCTCTGCTCGTGCAGCGCGAGGCGCGGCGCAACGCCCCCCGAAGCCCCACGCAGGCACAGAAAAACGCTCTCAAAAAAACCAAGCGCAAAGGTAAGCGCAACAACCGCGCCACAAGCCGCGCCAAACCCCGAGGTCTTGAGCGGAGCATCGAACAGAAGGTGTATCCCAGCCTTGAGGCCGAGGTTTTTGTGGCCGCCAACAGCGAGGCGGGCAAATACGCCGCGAAAATCCACAATGAAAAGGGTACCAGTTGGCGCAAACGCGGCCCCGGCACGCGGGCGAAGGGCGACCGCGCCGACCATAAATTCATCGAGCGGGCACTGGCCGACAGCGAAAAAAAAATCACCGAAGACTTTGAAAAGATGATCGAACGGATTGTGAAAGGGTAACCATGCAGGGAATCATCGCGAAGCGGCGGCACCGGATTCTGGCCGGGCGCAAGGATCAGCTTGTCTTGAACGTTTTGGCGCTGCACGGCGGCAGGGCGTATGTAGACGCCCGCCTGTGGAGGGCGCCCAATGAAAGCGAGGCGTCGTGGACGGGCAACCGCCCTTTCGCCGCCTCGGGGTGCACCGGCCGCCGCAACCGCGCGGCGGTGGTCAACGACGCGGGTCGCGTGGCCGCCAAAATCAATCAGTATCTGTTCAGCCGCGAGATCGAGCGCGCGGGCATCGACCCCGCGTTTGAGGCCGACTGCACGGGCACCGGCAAAAGCATTGCCGATTTCTGGCTCGATGTGTCGGAAACGCTCACCGCGTGCCAGTGGCTCTGGGTTCAGGCCGACCGGTGCGCCGCCGCCGTTGACCCCGAGACCGGGCGGCCCGTGCAGCGCACCCTTGCCCAGCGCCAAGCCCTCGGCGACCGGGTGCGCCTCTCGCTGTGGCTGCCGTGGGAAGTGGCGGATTGGTGTTTCGATTCGACCGGCGCGCTCCTGTGGCTCCAATTACTCCAAACGCTCGATCCCGAACACCTGATTTTTATCGATGAATCCGGTGCGAAAACCAACATGACCCGTTTGCGCGGATGGGCTTACGGCGGCGAACGCCTCTTTGCCCACGCGCCGCACGGGCATGGGTGTACGACCACGCTCATTGGCGCCGTCTGGCTGGATGGTTCAACGGCGGTGATGGAATTGCCGGGAGCCATGAATGGAGCCGCGTTTCGCGCCTGTGTTGAGTACGTTTTGTCGCCCAAACTGCGCCCGGGCGATGTCGTTGTGATGGACGATCTCAGCACACTCCTTGATCCTCAAGCCAGAGTGATCATTGAAAATTGTGGTGCCCGTGTTCTCTTTCTTGCGCCTTACAGTCCTGATTTCAACCCGATTGAAAAGATGTGGAGCAAGGTCAAAACAACGTTACGCGGTTTGGCCGCACGAACACAAGAGCTCTTGTCTGATGCCATTACGGAGGCGATTTCAAGGGTTACAAGTCTTGATACAGAAGGGTGGTTCAGATCATGCCAGGCAAGGACATTTCAATAGAAAGTTGCTCTAGAAGCTGTCAGAAATTTTTGAATTGCTTGACTGTTTTTATTTGGGCTTGTTTTGATTAAATAATTGATTTTTATTTTGTTATTTGGAGCCGGGGGCCGGACTCGAACCGACGACCTGCTGATTACAAATCAGCTGCTCTACCAACTGAGCTAACCCGGCGGTAAATGTGGGAAGGAGAATAACAGAATGCGGGGGGAGTGTCAAACTTTTCAGGTGAGAAGTTGCTGGAGGTCGGGGGGAAGGGGGGCGCGCAGGGTGATGGGGTGGCTGGTTTGGGGGTGGAGGAGGGTGAGGGCGCTGGCGTGGAGGAAGTGGCGGGGGAAGGCGGGGTGGGGGGGGGCGCCGTAGCGGGTGTCGCCCAGGATGGGGTGGCCGCTGAAGCTGAGCTGGGCGCGGATCTGGTGGGTGACGCCGGTGTGGATGGTGACTTCCAGGAGGGTGTAGGGGCGCCCGCTGAGGGTGTGGTGGCTGAGGGGGGTGTAGGCGGTGGTGGCGGGCATGGGGCGGGGGGGGGCGTGCCAGTGGTCGGCGTTGATGATGCGGCCGGGGCAGGTGGGGTGGTGGGCGAGGTTGTGGCGGAGGGTGGCGGGGCGGGTGAGGGTGCCGATGACGAGGGCGTGGTAGATTTTTTCGATGGTGTGGGCCTGGAATTGGCGGCGGAGGTGGGTGTAGGCGTGTGGGGTGCGGGCGGCGAGGGTGAGGCCGGAGGTGTGGGTGTCGATGCGGTGGAGGATGCCGGTCATGAGGGGGGTGTCGCCCAGGCCGAGGAGGGTGGGGTAGTGGTGGGCGATGGCGTTGGCGAGGGTGTGGCGCTCGGTGCGGCGGTTGGGGTGGCAGGGTATGCCGGCGGGTTTGTTGAAGGCGAGGAGGTGGGGGTCTTGGTGGATGAGGGGAAGGGGGAGGTCGGGGTTGGGGTGGGCAAATTGGCTGGCGGGGGGGGGGAGGCGGCTGAGGTCGATGGTCATGTGGGGCTGGAGGATGAGGCCTTTGGGGGCGGGGCGGTTGTTGACGTGGATGAGGCCGGCGGCGAAGGCGTCTTTCAGGAGGGGGCGGGGGTAGTGGGGGAGGTGGGCGGCGAGGGTGGCGTCGAGGCGGGTGCCGGTGTGGGCGGGGGTGGTGGTGAGGTGCATGGCGATCAATCCTGGAAGGTGAGGGTGATGCGTTGGCCGGTGCGGGTGAAGAGGAGGTGGGCGGTGATGGCGGGGGGGGGGAGGTTGAGGAGGCGGGCGAGGGCGAGGCGGTAGAGGGCCATTTGGGGGTGGTAGGTTTGGGCGGCGTGGCGGGCTTGGGCGGGGGTGTCGACGAGGCTGCTTTTGTAGTCGAAGATTTCGGCGCGGTGGGGGTGGATGTGGACGCGGTCAAAGCGGCCGCCGATGTATTGGCTGGGGCTGAGGCGGGTGGTGAAGGGGGTTTCGAGCCAGAGTGTGCAGGGGGTGGGGGGGGGGGTGAGGGCGGCGCGGATGGGGGGCTGGGTGATGGCGTGGCGGAATTGGGTTTCGGCGTCGCGGATGATTTGGGGGTCTTCGGGGGCGGTTGCTTTCCAGGTGGCGATCTGGGTTTCGAGGTCGGTGTCGGTGAGCCAGCGGATGCGGCTGAAGAGGCGGTGGATGGCGGTGCCGAAATCGCGTATGGCGATTTGGGCGGGGTCGAGGAGGCTGGCGATGGTTTGGGGGTGGGGGGGGGTGGCGGAGGGCTCGAAGCGTTTGGGCCGGGGGTGCCCGGGGGGTAGGTTGAGGGTGGCGGGGTCGAAGGGTGGGGCGGGGGTGGCTGTGGGGAGGGGGGCGATGGTTTGGTGCCAGTGGGGGTCGCCTTGGCGGTAGTGGATTTCGGCGCCGGAGGGGTAGGTGCCTTGGGTTTGGCCGGCGAGGGTCTCGCGTAGGAGGGTGGCGGGGCGGATGGTGGTTTCTGTTTTGGGTGGGGGGGGGAGGATCATGTAGAGGGCGTTTTCGGCGCGGGTGAGGGCGACGTAGAGGGTGGCGAGGGTTTCGTAGGCTTTGTCGGCGCGGGCGGGCTGGTCGTGTTGGGTGATGGGGGGGAGGAGCTTGCAGGTGGGGGGGTGGGGGCGGAGGAGGGCCCAGTCGGGGCCGGTGAGGAGGGGGGGGGGGCGGGGTTGGAGAGGGATTCGCCGTGCTCGGGGAAGGGGAGGATGACGATGTTGAAGCCGAGGCCTTTGGATTTGTGGATGGTCATGATGCGGATGGTGCCGGCGGTGGGGGTGTCTTGGATGGTGTGGCTTTGGATGGCGCGGAGGAAGGTGTCGAGGTCGGTGTCGCCGTTTTGGTCGGCGTGGCGGGCGAGGCGGAGGAGGTCGCGCCAGCGGCGGGTGTCGTGGGGGGTGAAGGTTTGGGGGCAGAGGAAGGGGAGGAGGTGGTTGTTGAGGAGGTTTTGGAGGCCGTGGCGGTGGAGGTGGCGGAGGTGGGTGTGGGAGAAGGCGGTGCGGAGGGCTTGGGTGCCGGGTTCGGTGGGGGTGCCGCAGGCGGGGGCGTAGGTGGCGGCGAGGGGGCTGATGAGGAGGTGGCCCCAGGCGGCGGTGTCGGCGGGGTGGCTGATGGCGCGGAGGAAGGAGATGGCGAGGTGGATGAGGGGGGAGTCGAGGATGTCGCGGTTGCCTTCGAGGGCTATGGGGAAGCCTTGGCTTTTGAGGGCTTGGGCGAGGTGTGCGCCTTGGTCGTTGCTGCGGGTGAGGATGGCGATGCTGAGCTGTTTGGGGCCGTGGCTTTGGAGGTGGCGGAGGATGTCGCCGATGGTGTCGGAGGCGGGGGCGCCGGGGGGGTGGGTGATGAGCTCGGCGATGCCGTTGCGGGGTTTGCTTTTGGGGGAGATGGTGTGGGGCTGCCACTGGTTTTGCCAGAATTGGAGGGTGGCGGGGGGGAGGTTTTGGCGGGTTGTTTGGGTGAGGCGGGTGAGGTCGAAGGCGTGGTTGATGGTTTGGATGACGGGGGGGGAGGAGCGGAAGGATTGGTTGAGCTGGCGCTGGGTGAGCCAGGGGCGGTATTGGTCGTGGATCTGGCCGAAGAGGTGGTAGTTGCCGCCGCGCCAGCCGTAGATGGATTGTTTGACGTCGCCGACGTAGAAGAAGGAGCGTTTTTCGCCGGGGGGGGGGGTGACGACTTCGCTGATGAGGGGTTGGAGGAGCTGCCACTGGCGGTCGCTGGTGTCTTGGAATTCGTCGAGCATGTAGTGGTCGAGGCGGGTGTCCATGCGGAAGTCGATGTAGATTCGTTTTTCGAGGAGGGTGGGGTGGGCGGAGGTGAAGGTGGCGTCGGCGAGGGTGAGGAGGCGGGTGAGGTCGTCGAAGGTCATGCGGCCGGTGCGGATGATGTGGTTGCTTTCGAGCTGGAGGTAGGGTTCGAGGGCGAGGGCGATGCCGTGTGTCTGGCGGGCGTGGCGCTGGAGGTCGGTGGCGGCGAGGTGGGTGAGGAGGGCGCGGATGGGGGTGAGGGTTTGCTGGCTGAGGGGGTAGGTTTTGCGGTTGTAGGTGAGGGTGGTTTGGCTGGGGTCGAGGAGGGTGAGGAGCTGTTTGGGGAGGGTCTCTTCAAATTTGGGCAGGGGGTGGTCGGGGGTGAATTGGGCGCAGGCGCGGAGGGTGGGCAGGAGGCGGTCGGCGATTTGGGGGGCTTCGGCCTGGAGGCTGGTTTGGGCGGTTTGGAGGAGCTGCCGGCGGTGGCTGGGGTCGGCGATGGGGCGGGGGTGGCCTTGGGGGAAGGCGCGGGTGAGGTCGCCCCAGTGGCGGGCGGTGGCGCGGAGGGTGGGGGCGTAGTGGTCGAGGAAGGTTTGGAGGGTGGTTTCGATGCTTTTTTTGCTGGCTTGGCCGTGGGTGGCGAGGGTGAGGGCTTTGAGGAGGTCGTTGCGGGCTTTTTTGGTGATGCGGCGGGGGTCGGTGAGGTTGGCGAGGAGCTTGGCTTGTTCTTCGCGGCCTTCGGGGGATTGGGTGTCCATGAGGGTGATGGCGGCGGGGAGGCCGAGCTCGAAGGCGAATGCGCGGGCCATGCCGGAGGCGAAGGAGTCGAGGGTGGCGATTTGGAGGCGGGGGATGGCGTGGAGGAGTTTGCGGAGGATGTGGGTGAGGGTTTGGGCTTCGGGGGGGGGGGGCTTCGTGTTGGGCGCGGAGGAGGGCTTCTACGATTTTATCGAACATTTCTCCGGCGGCTTTGCGGGTGAAGGTGAGGGCGCAGATGCGTTCGGGTGGGACGCCTTGGCGGAGGAGGCTGATGTAGCGCTGGGCGAGCTGGTAGGTTTTGCCTGAGCCGGCGGAGGCGCAGATGACGACGTTGTCTATGCCGCTGTGCATGGGTTATTTCGCGAGGTTGTCGGCGACGTGGTCGAGGGCGGTGTGCAGGGGGATGAGGTCGCTGGCGTGGATGCCGGGGGTGCCGCCGCGTTTGACGGTGAAGGCTTGGATGGCTTTTTCGATGGGGGCGCGTTGCTGGGGGGTGGCGATGGTGCGCAGGATGTGGAATTTTTCGAGGGTTTCGATGCCGTCGCGCAGGTATTCGAGGCGGAGGGAGGAGCGGTCGCCGGGGTAGATGAGGGCGGTGTCGCCGGTGGGGAAGGCGGTGTAGTCGGTGGTGTGGAGGGGGTTTTCAACCCAGGATTGGTAGGCCCAGCGGAGGATGCCGTCGAACCCGTAGTGGGCGGCCATGGTGGGGAACCATTCGGATTCGGCGAGGTCGGATACGAGGAAGGTGTTGGGGCGGAAGGGGTGGACGCAGACGTAGTAGGTGGTTTTTTTGCCTTGGGCGCGGCGCTGGGCGGCGAGGGCGGCGGCTTTTTCGGCGTGGGTGAAGATGTAGGAGACGTCGTGAAATTCTTCGTTGATGGCGCTGGGGGCGTTGCAGGCGGAGGTGATTCGGAGCTGGGGGGCGTATTTTTTGAGGATGGCGAGGGCGGGTTTGATTTGGTTGTCGGGGCGTTCGTCGATGGCGATTGTGGCGATGCCGAGCCAGCCTTTTTGGCGGAGGTGGGTGGTGAAGTCGGTGAGGAAGGGGCCCCAGTGGGCTTCGTATTGGGGGGTGCCGGGCTGGAGGCGGGGGGAGATGGTGCGGTTGAGGGTTTTGTCGTAGTAGGGGAAGGTGAGGGTCCAGGGGAGCATGGTGTAGCAGGAGATCTGGCTGTTGATGCCGATTTCGCTGATCATGAAGCTGACCCAGGTGTCGAAGGCGGTGTAGTCGTAGGTGAAGGTGCCGTCGGGGTTTTTGATCCATTGGATCATGGAGGGGAAGCGGTCGTAGGTCTGGCTGTTCCAGGCTTCGTCGATGAGGGTGGCGGTGATGGTTTTCTGGCCGATGCCGGCGAGGTGTTTGAGGCCGGGTTTCATGAGGGCGAGGTGCTGGGGGGACCAGGGGGGGACGTCGTGCCAGCGGGCGACGGCGTGGGGGTGTTGCCAGATGTCGATATGGCTGACCCATTGGGGGGGAGGGGGGAGGGTGAGGTCGTCGACCTTGAGGGTGATGGGGAGGGTGCGGGTGTTGCCGTTGATGTGGAGGGTGAGGGTGCCGTGGGCGGCGGGGGGGGCGGCGGGGGGGATGTCGATGCTGATGAAGAGGGGGCGGGTGATGCCTTTGAAGGTGGTTTGGGTGGTGCCGTCGAGGATGTCGGGGGTGAGGTTTCCGTTGGCGAGGGTGTAGCGGATGATGTCGACCTTTACGGGGATTTGTTCGCCTTTCGGGCCGGTGAGGGTGCAGGGTTCGATGATGAGTTCTTTGAAGCTTTCGGGGGATTGGGCGACGGCGATGGCGTTGACGCGTTCGCCTTTCCAGCCGCGGAGGGTGATGGCGGTGGGGGCGCCGGCAAGGTCGGCGGGTTGGTCGCGGTGGTAGCGTTTCCAGCGCTGGCCGGGGTGGAGGGTGATGGCGGCGGGGTCGATTTTTGCGGCGTAGCCTTCGATGGCGACGATGTGGCCGGCGTTGTTGGCGGTGTTGCCGGTGAAGGTGGTGCGGATGTGGCGGGCGGGGGTGGGGTCGAAGGTGAAGGTGAAGCCGCTGGGGCCGGTGTTGATTGAGTTGGCGCGCTGGTCGGCGAGGGTGATCCAGGTTTGGCCGTCGGTCGAGGCTTCGATGTGGAACTGGTAAATGCGGCCGTCGGGCCAATAGGGGATGATGCGGATTGTGGAGAGGGTTTGGATTTTTTCGAGGTCGATCCTGTGCCAGGAGGGGAGGGTGTCGCTGGCCCAGTGGTTGTCGGGGGTGGTTTTTCCGTTGACGGCGAGGGCGGGGGTGCGGTCGGACCAGTGGTCTTTGGCGGTTGTTTTGGCGTTGAGGAAGAGGTTTTGGGGGCCGCCGAGGGCGGGGGTCGGGGGGTCGGGTTCGTAGCTGGGGTGGCGGGCGGGGGCGGCGAAGAGGCTGCCGGCGATGAGGATGGGGAAGAGGGCGGTCACGTTCATGGCGTCTCCTATATCGGTTCTAACGCCTGATACTATACCGGATTGCTGATTGAAGGTAAAGGGTGTTTCTCAGGGCCAGTGGAATTCGATGCCGAGTGTGTGCTGTATTTTTTTGAAGAGCATGTAGGGGAGGAAGCGGCGGGGGTAGTCGCGGCGGCGGGCAAACTGGAGGAAGAGCTTGCAGAAATGGAGGTGGGTGAGGGGGAGGATGTCGTTCACCATCTGGATGAAGATCGCGCTGGGGCCTTTTGCGTTGATTTTGCCGAGCCAGTAGGCTTCGCGTTCGTTGGCGGGGGCGAGGGTGCGGATGAGGTCGAAGAGGCGGCGGTGGAATTCGAAGGCGGCGAGGGCTTTTTGTTCGCCTTGGGCGGGGGAGCCGGAGATGTTGATTTTGGAGAGGCGCCATTTGAAGAGGGGGTCTTCGATGTAGCCGACGCCGTGGTCGGCGAGGTGGAACCAGGTGAGGTCGTCGCTGTACCAGCCGAGGGGGAGCTCGATGAAGCCGCCGATTTCACGCAGGCGGCTGGTGCGGCTCATGAAGTCGGGGGCGACTTGCTGGCGGCGCAGGACGGTGCGGTTGAAGATGAATTCGAGCTGGCTTTCGTGGGTGAGGCAGGGGAGGGCCACGCTGAGGAGGTTTTCGTTTTCGTCGACGACGCTGATGCGGCAGTGGAAGACGTTGGTGGCGGGTTGCTCAAGGGCGCGCGCGATGAGCTTTTCGAGGAATCGGGGGTGGTAGATGTCGTCGTCGGAGGCGAGGACGAAGTAATCGCCGGTGGCGTAGGAGAGGCAGCGGTTCCAGGTTTTGACGATGCAGGTTTTGCCGAGGTTTTCTTCGTTGATGTAGTAGCGGATGCGGGGGTCGGTGTATGAATTGACGATGGCGGTGAGGTCTTCGGGGGAGGCGTCGTTTACGATGATGAGCTCGAAGTGCGGGTAGGTCTGGGCGAGGAGGCTTTCGATGGCGGTTCTGAAGTAGGCGGCTTTGTAGGCGGGCAGGCCGATGGAGACGGTGGGTGTTTTTTGCATGGCGTTAGCGTGTGAACCAGGTGGCGAGGGCTTGTTTGACGGTTTGCCGGGCGGCGGGCAGGTCGCCGGGGATGTCGCACCCGGCGGCGCGGTAGTGGCCGCCGCCGCCGAATTGGGCGGCGAGGAGGGTGGCGTCGCACGCGCCGCGGGTGCGGATGCTGAGGCGGGTGACGCCGGGCTGGCTGTTGGATTCGTAGAAGAAGAGGTTGACGAGGCTGTTTTCGATGGCGCGGGGAATGTCGACGACGTCTTCCACATCGCTCTTGTTGCAGCCGGTTTCGCGGAAGTCGGCCGCTGTGAGGGAGACGAGGGAGACGCGGTCCTCGTACCAGGTCTGGAGGGATTGGTAGGCGCGGCTTTTCAGGTCGAGGGCGTTGCGGGAGGCGAAGATGTAGATTTTGTCGTTGATTTCGGCGGTGCGGACGCCGGCTGCGAGGAGGCGGGCGGCCATGCGCAGGGTGGAGGGGTGGGTGGAGTCGTAGGCGAAGCGGCCTGTGTCGGTGATTACGGCGACCCAGAGGGCTTCGGCGATGGCTGGGGTGAGGGGGAGCCTGGCGTGGTGGGCGAGGCGGTAGATGAGCTCGCCGGTGGAGGAGGCGTTGCTTTCGACCCAGGAGATGATGCCGAAGCCGGGGTTGGTGCCGTGGTGGTCGATGGTGATGACGGGGAGGCGCTGGAGGAGGGGCTGGATGTGGTCGGGGATGCGGTAATCGGCGCTGCTGTCGAGGGCGACCACGGCGTCGAAATCGCCGGCGGCAAGGTCGGCGGGGGCGATGTTGGGGAGGCCTTGAAGGAGAAAGCGGGGGCCGCCGACGGTTTCGGGGAGGATGGAGAGGGCGGCGCGGTGCCCGAGGGCCTGGAGGATGAGGACGAGGGCGACGGAGGAGCCGACGGAGTCGCCGTCGGGCCGGACGTGGCCGGTCACGAGGATGCGGGGGTAAGCGTGCAGGGCTTGCAGCACGCGCGCGGCGTTGCCGCGCGGGCGCGTGTTGCGGCTGGCTTCGCTGTGGGGCGGTTTCATGCTTACTCTTTAACCGGGGGCGGCTCGGAGGAGAGCCAGGTCCTGACGGCGTCGCTGATTGGTTCGACCTTTTCGAGGGAGGCCTGGAGCTCGCCCAGGGCGGAGGGAACCAGGACGGTGGTGCCGGCGGGCTTTCCGAGCACGGAAAGGGCGAGGCGGCTTTTGTTGGAGATGATGTTGAGCTTTTCGTTGCGATCCCATTCGCCGAGAATGGTGAAGATGCGGATTTTGCCGTCTTCCATTCTCAGGGTGATCTGGGTGCCGGGCATGGCTACGTCGGTCTTGGCGTCGGCGAAATCGGTGCCTTTGATGGTTTTGAGCTCGAGATCCATTTCGGCCTGGCGGTTGAGGAGCACGCGCTGGTGATCCTTGGCGGCCTGGTATTCGAAGTTTTCGCGCAGGTCGCCGTAGCTTCGCGCGGCGGCGATGTCTTGGGCGTTTTTCGGCATTTCGATGCGGACAAGGCGTTCGTATTGGTTGCGGTATTCGGCGAGTGAGCGCCAGGAGGTGTAGTGTTCGGCCTGGGCTTCGGCGGCGAGCACTTTGCGTGATTTGGCAAGCTCGGGGTTGAAGCGGACCATGCGGTTGAGCACGCTGCGCTGGGAGGTGGTTTCCCAGGCGGAGGCGGCCTGGATGCGTTCGAAGAGGACGCTCTGCTCGAAGGGTTTAAGCTGTTTCATCACCTCTTCGAGCCATTTCTGGGAGTCGAAGAACTGCTGGAGGGTGTTGCGCATGCGCAGGGATTCGCCGGTGTGCTTTTGCTCGATGACGTGGACGGCTTGCATGAGGAGCTCGAAGAGGCCGGGAGCTTGCCAGGCGTCGGCGGCTTCGCGGTTGCGGATGGCCCACACGAGGAGGGTGGGGGCGGCGTTGGCGTCTTTCAGGAGGCGGCGGACTTCGGCTCCGGCTTCGGGGTCGGCTTTGAGCACGGCGAGCGCCTCGGTGAGGCAGACGCTGGTCATCTGAGGGAAGGCGGCGCGGACGCGGGCCGGGGCCTGGGAGCAGTTGCGCACGAGGAAATCGAGCATGCCGTGGATGTCGCGGGCGGAGAGATCCTGGGCGGCGGCGAGGAAGCGGTCTTCGTCGATCAGGTGTTCGCAGGCGGCGTCGCGATCCGCCTGCGTGGCGACGGAGACGATGGCGCCGTTTTCGCCGGTGGTGCGCAGGCGGTTGAGGAGGAGGATGGTCTGGGCGTAGAGGGCGGGGTCGGTTTTGTAGGCGCCGAGGATGGCGAAGCGGGTGCGGTTCTCGATGGTTTCGAGCCAGGCGCCGGCGAGGGGGGCGTCTTCGGTGGCGGCGAGGTAGTCGCCGATTTCGGCATAAATCTTTTTAGGCTCGCGGTTGGCGCGGAGGGCGTCGAGCCAGGCGTCGTCGTGGCCCTGTTCGCGGTCGAGGATGCGGACGGTTTCGGTGCGCTTGGCGGGAATGGCGATTTTCTTGTCGCCCTTGAGTTCTGCGCGGGCGGCGGACCAGAAGGTCTTCCATTTGCCTTTGGGCACGATGCCGGTCTGGTCGAGAAGGGTTTCGATGCGGGCGACGGTCATGGGGCCGTAGCTGCGGATCACGTGTTTGAGGAGCTCGCCGGGGGTCTCGGAGGCGGCGGCGAGAACGGAGGCTTTGTCGGTGTGGAGGCGGGTCATGATGTGGTCGGCGGGGGCCGACATGAGGTGCTCGCCGGCGACGGCGAAGCCGAAGGTGTAGCCGGTTTTGTCGGTGAAGTCTACGATGATTTTTGCGTAAAAATCGTCGATTTTGCGGATGATGCCGAAGCCCCAGGATTTGTTGAAAACGAGGTCACCGGGTTCGAGCGCGGCAAGAGTGTCGAGCCGGTTCATCGCGTCGATCAGCGACGCGGCTTCCATGATGCCGACGTGTTCGATGAAGGCTTGCTGGCGGCGGCAGGATGCGGTGCGGCAGAGTGTGTCGCGGGCTTTAACGCGGGGGTAGGCGGGGAACCAGCGGCCGGCGGAGCGGATGCAGGCGACGGCGCCGGGGAAATCTTTGGCTTTCTCCACGGCCTCGATCAACGCGTTGAGGTTTTTCTCGACCGCGGGGGCGTTGAGCGCCGCCACGGCGGCAAGCTCTGCCAGCATGTCGGCCACGGGGATCGGGGAGGCCGCGAGGGCGGCAGCCATTTTTGCATCCAAAGAACTCGGTTCCATACGTTGCTTTCGCTCCACTTTCAGGGGTTGCTTCTACGATTTAAAACGGATACAAGAGCATGTTTCGATTGAACAGGCCGCTTTTTTGGGCGCTTTTCCTTTTCAATCGAAAGGCGCTCTACTGGGCGGCGGGTTTGTCGCTGTTTTCGGCGGGAGGTTCCACGGCTTTCTGCTCGGCGGTCTGGCGGGCGAGATCTTCGCCTTCTTTCTGGCCTTTTTTGAATTCGCCCATGCTGCGGCCGAGGGAGCGGGCGATGTCGGGAATCTTCTTGGCACCGAAAAGCACGATGATGACGACGAGGACCACGAGGATTTCGGGGCCGCTGAAGTTCTGTAAAAATGCGATGGGGATCATGGCTCACCTTCCTTTTCAACGGAAATGCGCGATTGCCCGCCGGGCGTCGCGATCGGCTTCGCGCCGTTTGACTGTTTCTCGTTTGTCATACTGGTTCTTGCCCTGGCACAGCGCGACCTCGATTTTGATCAGCCCTTTCGGCGTGAGGTAGATGCGCAGGGGAATCAAGGCCAGGCCTTTTTGTTCGGTCTTGGCCTGGAGGCGGAGGATCTCGCGCTTGTGCATCAGCAGGCGGCGGGTGCGGAGCGCGTCGTGATTGAAACGGTTGCCGTAGGCGTAGGGCGGGATGCGAACCTGGTGGATGAACAGCTGGCCGTTTTCCACTTTGCACCAGGCGCCGAGGAGGCCGCCTTCGCCGTTTCTCAGCACTTTCACTTCGGTGCCGACGAGCTCGATTCCGGCTTCGAATTTTTCCAGCACGGCGTAATCGTGCAAAGCCTTGCGGTTGACTGCAAGGTTTGCCGAGGCGGCGCGTGGTTTTTTCTCAGCCATGACGGTGCTCTCCCGGCCGGCGGGTGAATCAATAATCGGACCAGCGGGTCTGGGCGATTTCGCGGCGCTGGAGCGCGTCGAAATCCACTTCGGCGACGATTAGACCGTCGGCAATTTCGCGCAGGGCGATGTCGGCCTTGTCTTCATCGGGGCTCAGGGGCTTCAGAAAAGGGCGTTCGCCGCGGTTGAGCTGGCGCACGCGCTGCGACACGAGATTCACCAGCACGGGCACGCTCGGAATTCGGATTTTCGCTTTTTCAATCAATTCAACGTTCACAATCCCTCCAATCAGTTGAGAAAACAAGTATATGACACTTGCGGGCGGTTCGTCAAGCCGCGAGAGGGGTTGATGAAAAAAAGGCTTCGCGCGCGCTTTTTTATGAACAATACGGCTTGACCTCGGGAGGTGGGTCAAGTACACTTTCGGGCACATACTGGAGGTTCTATGTCGCCTTTTGCGCTTGCTTTGATTGAAGTGGGGGTCAGCCTGGCCGTGCTGGTGTGGAGCGCGGATCGTTTTGTGGCCGGTTCGGCCGCGATTGCCCGCCATTTTAAAATATCGCCGCTGGTGATCGGCATGGTGATCATCGGATTCGGAACGTCGGCCCCGGAGATGATGGTTTCGGCCATCAGTTCACTGAGGCACCAGCCGGGGATTGCGCTAGGCAATGCCTATGGCTCCAACATCGTCAACATCGCGTTGATTCTGGGTCTGGCGGCGTTGCTCAAGCCGATGCGCGTGCACTCGCAGGTGCTGACGGAGGAGCTGCCGCTGCTGGCGGGCGTGAGCCTGCTTTCGGTGGGCCTGGTCGATGGCGGCATGCTCTCGAAGATCGATGCGGTGATCCTGTTGCTTGTGTTTGCGGTGCTGATGATCCGCACGGTGCGGCAAACGCGGGTGCAGACTTTCGACATTCTCGCGCAGGAGCCTTTTGGCGTTTCCGCGGCCGCGAAGCCGCTGATTTCCCGCCGCCATGCGATTGTCTGGTCGGTGATCGGGCTGGCCGCGCTCGTGATCAGCTCCCGTTTTTTTGTGAACGGTTCCGTGGCGCTTGCGCGGGCCTTTGGCGTTTCCGAGCTGGTTATCGGGCTGACGGTGGTGGCGGTGGGCACATCGCTGCCCGAGCTTTTTTCGTCGATTGTGGCGGTTTTCCGGGGGGAAGACGATCTGGCCATCGGCAACGTTATCGGTTCCAACCTGTTCAACACGCTGGCCGTGGTCGGCGTGGCGGGGCTGGTCTGGCCGGATCAATCGGGGATGCCGGTCGAACCGGTGATCATTCTGCGCGACTTGCCGGTCATGAATGTGGTCACACTGCTGCTTTTCGCTTTTTGCTACCGTTTCAGCAAGGGGCGCATGGGGCGCCTCAACCGCTTCCACGGCGCGGTTCTGTTGGGGCTTTACGGTGTTTACACGGCTTATCTCTGCTGGAAGGGATAGAGCATATTTCGATTGATCTTTCCGCTTTTTCTCGGTACTTTTTGTTTTTGAACTTCACCCTTTTCAGGTTGTCGCAGCGCGGCTACGCTTCCCTTTCAAGGGTTCGTCAAAAAGAAAATCGCTTTCATAAAATCAGGAATTCTCATTTGAAAATTGCTCTAACAGGGAATATTTTTTTGCTCCAAAGGATTTGCAACTGAACGGTTCCGTTGGAATATGCGTAACGAGATCCCAAAAGAGGCTGTATTTGACACAGAAAAACAATTGTATTTGAGAAGATTTGATTTGTCGCGTGTGCTGACGAAAACGACGGAAGACAGGCTTGCCAGTTCTTTACCTCCTGTCTTTGAGCAGAAACAGCCAAGCGGCAGCCTTATCAGCGGCATTATAGGGCGAACAAAAATCAATCAGCATCTTCTCGGCTTCTTTTTCATTGCGTGTGCCGGTCGGCTTCCATTTCTGCACGCCATCAATCACGACCCGCATATACCAAAAGGGCGACTGCTTACGCTTTACAAGATAGCCTTCGTATGGCATAATCAACCCCTGTTTCGTTTCATTGCGCTTCGTTTCGCTTCATTTCGCGTTAGAGTGGTGTTCGTTCAAACCATGTAGCACAAGTGTGGCATAGCGTTTCAAAAAGCGCAATTGCAAAGACAGAAAATTTGAAATAAGCGTTTATGGCTTGATTTGGTTATCGCCCGGGTGGTGGAATGGCAGACACAGCGGACTTAAAATCCGCAGCCCTTAACAAGGCGTGGGGGTTCGAATCCCCCCCCGGGCACCATTGAAGGCCAAACGCCGGAGGAGGAATCATGTTCAAGAAAAAATCCGATGAAAAAACGCCGCACAAACAGCCGGATGTGGGACAGGAACCGGTTGATGAGGCCGTTGAGGGCGCGGAGGCTGAACCCGAAGCGCTCAAGGTGTTGGAAAAGCGGGCGGATGATGCCGAAAAGGCGCTCGAAACCGCGCAGGGGGAGCTTGCCGCCGCGAAGGAGCGCTATGTGCGCCTGTTGGCCGATTTCGACAATATGCGCAAGCGGCAGATCCGCGAACGCGAGGAGGTAATCAAGCGGGCCAATGAGGGCTTGCTCGAAAAGCTGTTGCCGGTGTTTGACCATTTGGAGCTGGCGCTGGCGAATGTGAAGGCTGAGGATGCGTTCACGAAGGGTGTTAAAATGGTTGGCGCGCAGTTTTTGAATGTGCTCACGGAGGCCGGTGTTGAGGTGGTTGATGCGGAGGGGGCGGTCTTTGACCCGGCTCTGCATGAGGCGCTTCAGGCGGTGCCGTCGGAAACGGTGCCGGAGCATGAGGTTGTGCAGCAGTTTCGCAAGGGGTGGCGCCTGGACGGCAAGTTGATCCGGCCGGCGCAGGTGATCGTTTCGGCGGGCAGCCCGGCCGGAACGGAAGAGGGTTGATCTGTTATGGCAGCGAAGAAACGTGATTATTACGAGGTGCTGGGCGTCGCGCGCGCAGTTACGGCCGATGAGTTGAAGAAGGCTTACCGAAAGCTGGCGATGCAGTACCACCCGGATAAGAATCAGGGGAATGCGGAGGCGGAGGCGAAGTTTAAGGAAATCAGCGAGGCCTATGAGGTCTTGAGCGATGAGAAGAAGCGGCAGCAATACGACCAGTTCGGGCACGATGGCATGAAGTCGGCCTTTGGCGCGGGCGGTTTCGATTTCAATCGCGATTTCACGCACGGCGCGGATATCAATGACATTCTCAATTCCTTTTTCGGAGGGGGCGGTTTCAATTTTGGCGGGGGGGGGGGGGCGCGTCGGCGCCCGGATCCCAATGCGCCTCAGAAGGGGGAGTCGATCCGCTGTGCGATGGAGATTGATTGCGAAGAGGCGCTTTTCGGAAGCACGCGCACGGTGGAGCTTGATGTCAGTGACCGTTGCGATGGGTGCAACGGCTCGGGCGCGGAGCCGGGATCTTCGAAGGAAACCTGTAAGCAATGCGGGGGCCGGGGTTCGGTCGCGGTCAACGGCGGCCTTTTCGGCATGATGATGCAGCAGACGTGCCCGGTGTGCCGCGGTCAGGGTTCGGTTATCAAATCGCCGTGTAAAAAATGCCGCGGCAGCGGACAGAACCGCAATCGCCGCACGATTGCGGTGAAGATTCCGGCGGGGGTGGATTCCGGCAATGTGATGCGCATTCCCGGCGAGGGCAATGGCGGCGTCAACGGCGGGCCGCGGGGCGATATCCATGTGGAGTTTCATGTGAGGGATCATGAGTTCTTTCACCGCGAGGGTCAGGAACTGGCCTGTGAGGTGTCGGTTTCGCCTGTGTTGCTGACGCTGGGCGGCGAGCTTCCGGTGGTGACGCCCAACGGCGAGGGCAAAATCAAGATTCCGCCGGGCTCGGCCAACGGCCATGTCTTCCGCCTGCGCGGTCAGGGTGTGCCGGCTTTCAACGGCCACCCGGCGGGCGATCTGCATGTGCGGGTCTGCGCGGAGACGCCGCAGTATCTGACTTCGGAGCAAAAGCGGATTCTGGAAAGTTTTTCGCAATCGCTCTCGCCTTCGAGCTTCCCCGAGCAGCTCCGCGCCAAACGGCTGATGGAGCGCTTCACGTCCCGCCGCGAAATCCTCACCAAAAACAAATCGTAAGGTGCACACATGAGTGACGCTTCTTTTCCGGCGCCCGATGCGCTGACTGCTGTTTCGCCGATCGACGGGCGCTATGCCAACCAGACTGCCGAGCTGCGTGCCGTTTTCTCCGAGTTTGGCCTGATTCACCGCCGCGTGCGCGTGGAAATCGCCTGGCTGCTGGCGCTGTGCGCCGAAGCGCTCATTCCTGAAACCGGTGTGCTTTCCGATGCCGAGGCGGCGGCGATTCGCGCCGTGGCCGACGGGTTTTCTCTGGAAGATGCGCGGCGCGTAAAAGCCATTGAAGCGACGACCCGCCACGATGTGAAGGCGGTGGAGTATTTCATCCGCGAGAAGATCAAGGCCGCGGGGTTGGAGCGTCTTTCGGAGTTCATCCACTTTGCCTGCACCTCCGAAGATATCAACAATATGGCTCACGCGCTGATGCTCAAAGACGGTCTCTTCGCGCTCCGCCGGGCTCAGGATGCGATCATTGAAGCGCTCGCCGCCTTCGCCGCGGAAACCGTGACCATGCCCATGCTGGCTCGCACGCACGGGCAGCCGGCCTCGCCGACCACGCTGGGCAAGGAAATTGCGGTGTTTGTGGAGCGCCTGCGCCGACAGTCGGCCCAGCTTGCGGCAATCACGCTGCCCGGAAAAATGAATGGCGCGGTGGGCAATTACAACGCCCATGTGAGCGCCTGCCCCGATGTGGACTGGCCCGCCTTTTCGCGCAAGATCATCGAGAGCTTCGACCTGCGCCAGAACCCCTTCACCACGCAAATCGAACCGCACGACGGCATGGCCGAGCTGTTCGACGCGCTGGAGCGCTGGAACACGGTGCTGCTCGATCTCGATCGCGACGTCTGGGCCTATGTGTCGATGGGTTACCTCAAGCAGAAGGTCGTGGCCGGCGAAGTGGGTTCCTCCACCATGCCTCACAAGGTCAACCCCATCGACTTTGAAAACAGCGAGGGCAACATCGGCCTGGCCAACGCCATCCTCGGCCACCTCTCGCGCAAGCTCCCCGTCTCCCGCCTTCAGCGCGATCTGACCGATTCCACCGCCATCCGCAACGTGGGCGCCGCCTTCGCCTACTGCCTCATCGCCTACACCTCCACTCTGCGCGGCCTCGGGCGCATCTCGCCCAATCCCGAAGCCCTTGCCCGCGATCTCGACGGCGCGTGGGAGGTGCTGGCCGAGCCCATCCAGACCGTGATGCGCCGCTACGCCGTGCCCGATGCCTACGAGAAGCTCAAGGCCCTCACCCGCGGCCAGTGCATGACGCGGGAAACCCTTGCCGCCTTCATCACGGCGCTTCCCATCCCCGAGACCGATAAAACCCGCCTGCTCGCCCTCACTCCGGCCACCTACATCGGTCGCGCCGCCGAGATGAAGCCGTAATGGAAAAGGTCTACACCTTCCATACCCTGCCTTGGCTTGTTTGTTTCGCCGGGGCTGTTTATTTTTATGTTCGCGGACGCTTTCGCGCGGCGACGAAAGACCCCGTCGACCCCTGGCGCGAGGCGGCATTGGCCGCCTGGGCGCTCTACATTGCCGCCATCCTCACGCTCACCGTTTTTGTGGTTCAGCAAAAGATTCCATTCCTGGAGATGCCTTCCTTCGCATGGGGGCGGCTCCATTCGGGGTGGGGGATCAACCTATGGCCTTTTCATGAAATCCGCATCTTTTTAGGGATGATTGACCATTGGCGTTTTCTGGTCAACATCCTTGGAAACCTCGGTTTCTTTGCGCCGATCGCGTGCGGTCTGCCGTTGTTCTGGCGATGTTTTCAAAACCTCTGGAAAACGCTTGCGGTGTGCCTGGTGTTTGCGTGCGGCATTGAGGCGGCACAGCTTTTCGTCGGGCGCTATGTGGATGTCGACGATGTTATCCTGAACACTCCCGGCATATTTTTGGGCTATGCCGCTTTCTTCCTCGGCACCCGCTGGTGGCCGTGGCTGCGCACGCTGGCAAGACCGCAAGCGTAAGCGATTGACTCCTTCACACTGAATCAAAGGAAGCACTATGGATCTGAGCGTCAACCTCGGCGGCATCGCCATGAAGAATCCCGTCACCGTGGCCTCCGGCACCTTCGGCTACGGCCAGGAATACGCGGAGCTGATCGACATCTCCCGCCTGGGCGCCGTGACGGTGAAAGGCATTCGTGCCTGCCCGTGGCCGGGCAATCCGCTGCCGCGCCATGCGGAAGTCTCCGGCGGCATGGTCAACGCCATCGGCCTGCAGGGGCCGGGCGTAGAGGCCTTTATCCGCGACGACGTGCCGTTTTTGCGCGAACGCGGCGTGCCGGTCATCGTCAACATCTGGGGCACCAGCGAAGAGGAATACGCCGAAGTGGCCGAGCGCCTCACGGGGGTGCCGGGCGTGAGCGGGCTCGAGGTCAACGTGTCGTGCCCCAACGTGAAGGAGGGCGGCGCCTCCTTCGGCACCAGTTTGAAACCCTTTGAGGCGCTCGTCAGGCGCGTGCGCCGCCACACCACGCTGCCGCTCATGCCCAAGCTCGCGCCCAACGTGCCCAACGTCAAAGACTTCGCCAAGGCCGCCGAAGACGCGGGGGCCGACGCTCTTGCGCTCATCAACACCATTCCCGCGATGGTGGTCGACATTGAGAAGCGCCGCCCCGTGCTGGCCAACTGTTTCGGCGGCCTCTCCGGCCCGGCGATTCACCCGGTGGCCGTGAAGTGCGTGTACGAAGCCGCCCAGGCGGTGAAGATTCCGATCTTGGCGATGGGCGGCGTCATGGAGCCGGAGCACGCCATTGAATTCATCATTGTGGGCGCGACCGCCGTCGCCGTCGGCACCGCCAACTTCATCGACCCGACCACGCCTTTGCGGGTGATCGACGGCATTGCCGCCTACATGAAGCGCCACGGTTTTTCCTCGGTGAGTGAACTTCGCGGCAGCCTCCGGCGTTAGTAGGGGCATGACCGCGCCCGATGATACCACCCCCGATCCCGACGCCCCCCTCATGCGGCTCATCGTGAAGGGAAATCTTGAGGCGTTTGAGGAACTCGTCGCCCGGTGGCAGGTGCGGCTCATGAACTTTTTTCTGCGCTGCGGCGTGCGAAATGAAGCCGAAGATCTTACCCAGCAGACGTTTCTGCGCATTTACCGTTATCGCGACCGCTACCGGCCTTCCGCCCGAGTCTCGACCTTTCTCTACCTCATCGCCCGGCAGGTGTGGGTCGATCATTGGAGGAAGCGCCGGCGGATTGAACGCACCGCCGATGCCTTCACGCAGGAAATCCAAATCGCGGCCGCCGATTGCGGTCTGCCTGAAAACCCGCTTCTGCTTGATTTGCCCGCCGCCCTTGACCGGCTCAGCCCCGCGCTGCGCGAAGTGGTCGAGCGTTCTTTTCTCATGGATCAGCCTCACCAGGAAATCGCCGACGCCATGAACATTCCGGTGGGGACTGTTAAATCGCGCCTTTTCAACGCCCTGCGTTCCCTCCGCGCCTTCTTCGACGGAAAGCGAGGTGACTCATGAACAAAACACCCGAAAACGACCCCGATCTCGAAACTCTTCGCAAAACCATCGACCGCCGCGCCACCGCCACCTATTCCCCCGAGCTCACGCGGCGCATTATGGAGGCCGTGAAAGCCGAAGCCGGCGTGCGCCGCTCTCCCCGGTTTTATCCTTTTATCGCCGCCGCGCTGGTGCTGTTGGTTCTGTTGCTTGTGCTGCCGCTTTTCATGCCCAAGGCCGGCGAAAAGCCCGCCGACCCGGCGCTTGAGCGGTTGCTCGCCGCTCAGCAGGCCGACGGTTTTTGGCTCCCGGATCCGCCCGCCCCCGCCGCCTACGCCCCCGGTCTGACCGCGCTTGCCCTCCTGCGGCTCAACACCGGCGCCGAAGCGACCCGCTTCGCCGTGGAGCGTGCCCAGCGCGCTCTCCTGGCGATCCAACAGCCCAATGGAAGCTTCGCCGGCGCTTACAACCACGCCCTCGTGACCTACGCCTTGCTCATCCGCCACACCGGCGGCGACGCCACGCTCAAAGCCCCGCTTGACCGCGCGCTTGCCGCGCTCATTGAAACCCAGCTTCCCGAGGGCTCCTGGGGCGCCGACCCCGCCCTCACCGCCTGGAACGGGCGCACGCTCAACCTCGCCGTTCTCTATCGCCTGATCGCCGACGACGCTCCCGCCCGCCGCGCTCACCGCTGGCTTGAGACCGCCTGTGATCCCGTTCCCTCTCCCGAAGCGCTGCTCCGCAACAACGCCATCGGCAACCGCCTTGAATTTCGTTAGAGCAAATTTCGATTGATCTTTTCGATTTTTCTCGGTGCTTTTCCTGTTTGAACTTCACGCTTTCAGATCGCCGTAGCGTTGCTGCGGCGATCTGAAAGCGTTTGTCAAAACCCAAAATCACCTTCGAAGGATCCGGAAATCTCATTCGAAACATGCTCTAAAGGGGTTTTGCGTTGAGATCGGCGTGGAGGGCGGCGGTGACTTCGGCGGAGGGGTGGCCGAGGGCGAGGAGGGTGGCTTCGAGGTGCCGGCCGAGGGTGGGGAGGCCCAGGGCGTGGAGGCGGCCTTCGGCAAGGTGGATGCGGTCGGCGAGGGCGGTGTAGGCGGCGTAGGGGGTGTTGTGCTGAAGGAGGAGCCCGGCGGCGCGGGGGAAGCGGCCGCGGTTGTGGGTGAGCTCCCAGGCGCGGGCGAAGCGCTGGAGGCGGGTGAGGGTCTCGAAATCCATGTGAGGGGTGGAGAGGAGTTCGTAGGGGGGGGCGGGGTTGTGGCGCAGGCCGTGGAGGCGGGCTTCCCGCAGGAGGCGGGTGCCGGGGAGGAGTTTGAGGAGGTTGACCTGGAGCTCGGCGGGGCGGCATTCGGTCATGAGGCGGTTGAAGCCGGCGGCGAAGGAGGCTTCGTCTTCGCCGGGAAGGCCGAAGATGAGGTCGGCGTGGATGTCGGCGCCGGTGTGGCGGGTGAGGTAGCGGAGATTTTCCAAGGCGGTCTCGGTGTCGGCCCCGCGACCGATGGTTTGGGAGACGGCGGGATTGAGGGTCTGGATGCCGACTTCGAGGTGGAGCATGCCGGGGGGGCATTGGGTGAAGAGGGTTTTGAGGGCGGCGGGGAGGTGGCGGGGGTGGATTTCGAAGTGGAGGGTGAGGCGGGGGGCGTGGGGTGAGGCGAGGATGTGTTGTAAAATGGCGGCGGCGTGGTCGGGGAGGGCGTTGAAGGAGCGGTCGAGGAATTTGAAGGAGCGGATGCCGCGGGCGAGGTAGGCGTCGATGGCGGGGAGGAGGGTTTGGAGGGGGAGGGGGCGGAGCTGTGTGTTGGCGGAGGTGCAGTAGGCGCAGGAGTAGGGGCAGCCGCGGGTGGTTTCGAGGTAGAGGGTGCGTTTTTGGGCGATGTCGGTCTCGGTGTGGAGGTGGGTGGGGATGCGGAGGGTGGCGGTGTCGACGGGGTCTGCGTGGATGACGCGGGGGAAGGCGGCGGGGTTGAGGGCCCATTGGGGAAGGATGGTTTCGCCTTCGCCGATGAGGAGGAAGTCGGCGCAATCCTGGTAGCGGGGGGCGGTGTCGGGGGTGATTTCGGGGCCGCCGAAGAGGATGGGCAGGTCTGGGGCGATCCGGCGGATGATGCGGGCGGTCTGGCGGAGGAGGGGGGCGTTCCAGAGGTAGGTGGAGAAGGCGAGGCGGGTGGGGCGGCGGGCGTGGATGGCTTCGGCGAGCTGGAAGGGTGTGGCGGCGAGGTCGGCTTCGAGGATATCGGCTTCTATGCCGGGGGGAAGGTTGGCGCGGAGGCTGCGGGCGGCGTAGGCGGGGTGGGTGTATTTGGCGTTGACGGCGACGAAAAGAAGCATGGCGGCCCTAGCGCTGGCGGTGGAAGAGGTAGCCGCCGAGGATGAGGAAGATGATGTTGGGCAGGAAGGCGGCCCAGGCGGGGGGCAGGATCATGCGGTTGGCGAGAACCATGGAGGCGCTGGTGAGGATGTAGAAGCCGAGGAAGAGGCCCAGGGCGGTGAGGATGCCTTTGAAGACGCTCTGGCGGCCGGTGGCGACGCCGGCGGGGATGGCGAAGAGGGCGATGATGACGGAGGCGAGGGGGGAGGCGTAGCGGCGGTAGATTTCGTATTTGCGGGCGACGCGGTCTTCGCGGGTGAGGAAGGGGTTGATCTGGAGGTAGTGGCGGAGGTTGCGGATGCTGTGGAATTCGACGGTTTTGTTTTGGATGACGATGTCTTTGGGGGTTTCGGTGAGGAAGAAGAGGGGGCGGAGGGTGGAGCAGGCGTAGTGGGGGGAGGGGGGGTCGACGGGGAGGTCGAATTCGTCGAAAAAGCTCCAGACGGGGGTGTGGAACCACCAGGCGCCGTCGAGGTATTCAACGTGGCGGGAGAAGATTTCGTAGTCTTTGCTGCGGTCGGGCCGGCGGACGGTGATTTTGACGCCGGTGAGGGTGGTGGGGTTGGCGAAGTCGATCTCCTGGATGAGCCAGGTGCGGTGCTGGAGGGAGTTGTCGAAGGCGATGTTGGTCTTGACGTCGGCCTTGACGGGTTCGAATTTGTTGAGGGAGATGGTTTTGGCGTATTCGGCGGCGTTGGGGGCGTAGTATTCGTTGCTGAGGTAGCAGAGGATGGCGCCGATGGCGGCGACGGTGAGGATGGGGCGGACGATGGTGGGGAAGCCGATGCCGTTGGCGCGCATGGCGATGAGCTCGCTGTGGCGGCAGAATTGCCACATGGTGTAGAGGGTGGCGAGGAGGAAGGTGGCGGGGAGGAGCCATTCGAGGTAAAGGGCGAAGCGGCCGCCGAAGTAGGCGAAGACGAGGGCGAGGGGGGGGCGTTTTTCGAAGAGGGCGCCGATGATGTCGAACGATTCGAAGAGGAGGTAAATGGAGGTGAGGCCCAGGAAGCAGTAGCTGAAGGGAATGAGGAATTCGCGGAGGACGTAGCGGCTGAGAATGCGCATGAAAAAAACTTTCTAACGGGCGGCTTCGGCGGCGAGGGCAAGGGCGGCGGCGCAGAGGGCGGCGCCCGCGAGGAGGGAGAGGAGGCCGGAGGCGATCATGAGGGGGCGGCGCGCCGTCAACCGGAAGATGAGGCGGCGGAGGTGCCAGGGGTAAAACATGATGACCATGCCGAGGGTGAGGGAGATGTAGCCGAGGGTGATGGGCAGGAGGCGCCAGGCGGTTTCGGCGTCGCGGGTGGCGAGGATGAGGGGCATGGGGTAGAGCATGTAGAGGGCGGCGAGGGCGCGGCAGGCGAGGAGGTCGGGCATGAGGAGGCAGGAGAGGGGGATGCAGACGATGGCGATGATGAAGGTGGGGGGGCCTTGGATGAAGGAGAGGAAGTCGATCGGGTAGGCGTTGAGGGTGAAGGCGGCCCAGATCCAGGCGATGGCGGTGAGGATGCAGCCTGTGGCGAGGCTGGTGGGCATGGCTTTCATGAGGGCGGCGGTGCGGTCGGGAATGGCCAGGAGGAGGGCGGCTTTGATGAAGGCGAGGGCGGCGAGGGTGTAACACCAGGCGGTGGCGGTCATGGGGTGGTTTCCTTTGGGGGGGGCTGGGCGCGGACGTTGGCGAGCTTGCGGGAATAGCGCATGACGTCGACCCAGCTCAGTTTGATGAAGGCGGAAAGGGGCACGGCGAGGAGAAGGCCGAGGAAGCCGCCGACGCTGGTCCAGAAGAGCAGGGCGAAGATGATGACCCAGGCTTCAAGCTGCATGCGGTTGCCCTGGATGGCGGGAAGGATGAAGTAGCCGTCGACCGTTTGGATGATCACGAAGGCTGTGAGCACGCCGATGAGCAGGAGGTGGCCGCCGCCGGCTCCGAAGAGGGCCAGGGGGATGGCGAGGCTCAGGCCGATGGCGTTGCCGAGGTAGGGGACGACGTTGAGCAGGCCGAGGGTGAAGCCCACGGGGATTCCGTAGCTGAGGCCGAGGAAGAAGAAGGAGGCGGCGTAGAGGAGGCCTTGGATGAAGGCGTCGAGAAACTGGCCGTGGAAGTAGGAAACCATGATGTCGATAAACGATTGGATGCGCTGGCCGAGGGGATCGATGACTTTTTCGGAGAGGAAGGGGACGCCGGCGGCAATCTGTCTGCCTGAAAGGGGCGGGCGGATGAGGAATATGCCCCAGTAGATGGGCAGCACGCACCACATGGCCAGGACCGTGCCGAAGTGAAGCAGTCGGGTGCCGACGGCGCCGAGGTTTTGCACGAGGTTGGCGGCGTTGTGCGCGGGGAAGGTCTTGAGGAAGTCGGCGACGGCTTTATCGAGCCCGTATTTGGCGAGGAGCTCGCGGACGGCGGGGGTCTGCTCGACGAGGCTCGACCAGACTTTTCCCGCGAGCTCGGGGAGGGCGGTGATGAGGTTTGCGACCTGGGTCACGAGAAGCGAACCGAAAAGCCAGCCGGTGAGCAGAACGGGCAGAAGGAGGGAAAGGGCGAAGACGATGAGCGCGGGCACGTCGTTGCGGATATGCAGGTGCCGGCGGATCAAAAGGTACCAGGGTTTGGTGAGGATGGAGAGGAAGAAGCCGACGATGACCGGCCCGACGATGTGCACGAACCGCCCGAGGAGCTGGAGCCCCGCGGTGACCGCGTAGAAGGCGATCACCACGAAAACCAGAAGGCTCAGCGCGGTGATGGCTCCCGTGATGAGCTTGTTCTGGTGGGGGGTGAAGCGGAGCGGCACGCGATCGGTTTTCATTCCTGCACAATTTCTCCGTTGACGATGAGGTCGTCGATCCAGAATTCGGTCATGCGGCTCAGGCCGAGGGTCTTGGCGTACATGAGGCGGGGCATCCAGCGTTCTTTCATTTCGCGGAGCTTTTGGATCCAGAGGCGGCGGACGGGCTGGCCGTCGTCACCGAGGTGTTCGACCTGGATCATGAAGCCCACGCGGCGGTCGACCCAGAGCTTGACGGCGGAGCAACCGGGAATCGGCAGCGGGGGCTTGGCGAGGATGAGCAGGCAATCGCTGCCGAGGATGCGGTCTTCGCGGCCGATGATCCGGGCATCGGTCCACCAAAGGTAGTCGAAGGAGAGATCCATCCAGGTCATGTCGGTTTCGCCGACGGTCATGTTGAAGCGGGGCTTGACGGTGGATTCGGCGTCGGTTTCATCGAAGATGCGGATATCGGCCTTGCGGTTGGCGATGCGGGTGAGCACGGCGCGCTGGATTTGCTCTTTTTCTTTTTCGGAACGGTAGAGGATGCACTCGCCCGTCGGGTTGAGGCCGGACCAGTTGAGGTTCAGGCGGAAGGGGCGCTCGGAGTTGATGAACCCGCGCTCGCGGCGGACGATGAGGCGGCCGGTCAGCGAGAGGTTTTCACGGGGAAGCATGTCGCGCGCCTGCGCGAGGATCTGCGGGGCGGTAAGGCCTTCGGTGGCGTCTTTGCGTTCTTTGGCGGGCTCCTGGGCGAACGAAAGAGAGGCGAAGGCGAGGGCGCCGAGGATGAGTTTTTTCAACATGAAACGCCTCCTATTCGAGCTCGAGCGTGAGCGTGCCGGGGCAGACGGCGATGGTGCGGAGGCTGCCGTTGACGACGATGCCGCGCATCTGGCCGAGGGTTTTGAGATCCACGGTGAGGGTGTCGCCATCCAAGGCGAGGCCGGGTTTTCCGGCGATGTGGGGGGCGAGCTGCTGGAGGAGGGCGGTGGCGGCGGAGTTGCCGCCCATCATGGCGAGGGAGACTTTGGCCAGGCGAATCGCCAGCGCGCGGCCGTCGCAGGCGGGGGAAAGCTCGATCTGGGCTTCAACGGGCACGGGCATGAAGCCCATGGTGTATTTGCATTTGAAGGCGATCTTGCCTTGTTTGAATTCAATGCGGGGATCTTTGATCTGCTTGAGCTGTTCGGCCTGTTCGCCGCCGCGGGCCATGCCGGCGAGGAGGGCGTTGGAGATTTCGGATTCGGCGATGGTGATGCAGATTTTATTGATGATCATGAAAATTCCCTGTGTTAAAAGCGGTCGATGAGGTTTTGCCACACGGTGTCGGCCGTGCGGTCTTCGTTGGGAAGAAGGAGGGAAAGCGAGAGGTTTTCGCGGGTGAGGATTTCACCGGCGAGGCAGCGGATGTCGGCGGCGGTCACGCCGGAAATCTGCTCGATAAACTCTTCGGGCATGAGGGGTTTTGCGCGGCTGATGTAGTTGCCGCCCGCCCAGAGAATCTGGGTGAAGATGTTTTCCATCGCGAGGCGGTAGTGGCCGAGCACATAATCGCGGGTGCGGCGGAGCTCGGTTTCGCCGGGGGCTTCGCGGCGGATGCGATCGAGCTCCTTGAGCACGTGGGCGATGGCTTTTTTGGCCCGGGCCCGGTCGAAGCCCGCGCTGACGAGGAAGACGCCGGTATCGGAGAAGAGCTGTGTGTGGGCGGAGATGTCGTAGCAAAGCCCGTGTTTTTCGCGGACGGATTGGAAGAGGCGCGAGCTCATGTTTCCGCCGAGGAGGGTGGTGAGCATTTTGAGCACGGGCCAGCGGGGATCTTCGCGGTTGAAGATGCGGAAGCCGAGGAGCGTCTGCGCCTGTTCCACGTGTTTACGCGTTACGGCAAGGCGGTTTTGCCCGATTGCGGGCGTGAAGGGGTCGGCGGCGATCGGCGCGGCGGCGGGCAGGTGGGAGGTGGCTTTTTCCACGAGGCGCACGCAGCGGCTGTGGTCGACGCGGCCGGCGAAGATGTGGAAGGTGGCGGCGGGCACGTAGGCGCGGGCGCGGAAATCGGCGACGGCTTCACGCGTCATGGCCGCGACGGTGGCTTCCGATCCGGCGATGGAGCGGCCGAGCGGGTGGCCGGGCCAGAGGGCGGCGTTGAGCTGCTCCTGGGCCACTTCCTGGGGCAGGTCGCTGTACATGCGGATCTCTTCAATGATCACGGCGCGCTCGCGCTCCACGTCGACCGGATCCAGCAATGCGTTCTGGTACATGTCGGCCAGCACGCGGAACCCGTCGGCGAGCTTTTCGTGGGGGAGGCGGGCGTAGTAGCAGGTGTAGTCTTCGCCGGTCATGGCGTTGAGCTCGCCGCCGCGCCCTTCGATGGCCTGGGAGATGCTTTTGGCCGAGCGCGAAGGCGTGCCTTTGAAAAGCAGGTGCTCGATGAAGTGGCTGGCGCCGGCGAGCGCGTCGGTCTCATACCGGGAGCCGACCTGCGCCCAGATGCTGGCCACGGCGGATTCGGCCCGGTCGTTGGGCACGGTCACCACGCGGATGCCGTTGGGGAGGCGTGTTAAATTAACGTTGTCCAGCATAGGCGGCCTCTTCGATCATGGCGGGCAGGGTGGTGCGGCCATCGTAAAGGGCTTTGCCGACGATGGCTCCGTAGAGATTGGGGCGGGTGAGGCCGGCGAGCGCGCGGATGTGGGCGGGATCGCTGACGCCGCCGGAGGCGATGATGTTGACGCCGGGGACGGCGTCGCACATGGCGGCCATTTCGGCGAGGTTGGTTCCGCCGAGCATGCCGTCGGTCTCAATGTCGGTGTAGATGATGGTTTTCACGCCCCAATCGGCCACGCGCCTGGCGAGGTCGGTGGCGCGGGTGTCGCTCGATTCAACCCAGCCGCGCACCTGGACCAGGCCGGCGCGGGCGTCGATGCCGACCGCCACAGTGTCGCCGTAGAGGCCGATCCAGCGCTTAAGCTGGGTGGGGTTTTCGAGGGCGCGGGTGCCGATGATGGCGCGGGCGACGCCGGCTTCGACGAGCTGTTCAATGGCGCGGTCGTCGCGGATGCCTCCGCCGACTTCGACCCTCATGCCGGTTTTTCGGATGATTTCGTGGATGACGAGGGTGTGCATGGGTTGGCCGCAGAAGGCGCCGTCGAGATCGACCACATGGAGCTCCCGGGCGCCTTGGTCGCGCCATTTCAGGGCCTGGGCGACGGGGTCGTCGGAGTATACGGTGACGTCTTGTGCGCGGCCTTGGCGCAGGCGCACGCAGTGGCCGTCTTTGAGGTCGATGGCGGGGAGGATAATCATGCTAAATCACACCTTTGCTTGAAGGGATGCCGGTATCGCGCGGGTCGGGTTCGGCCGCCGTGCGCATGGCGCGGGCAAAGCCCTTGAAAACGGCTTCGTAGGCGTGGTGCACTTCGTCGCCGTAGGGCTGGCGCACATGGAGGTTCATGCGGGCCTGGACGATGAGCGCGCGGAAAAATTCTTCGAGCAGTTTCACATTGAAATCGCGGATGAAGCGTTCGCGGCAGGAAATCTGCCACACCAGGAAGGGGCGGCCGCCGAGGTCCACGGCCACTTCGGCCAGCGATTCATCCATCGGGAGCATGGCCCAGCCGTAGCGGCGGATGCCTTTGCGGGGGTTGCCGAGGGCTTCGTCGAGGCAGGTGCCGATGACCAGGCCGAGGTCTTCGACCAGGTGGTGGTAATCCACGGCGAGGTCGCCGGTGGCCTTTACGGTGAGGTCGATGAGGGAATGGCGCGAGAAGAGCTCGAGCATGTGGTCGAGGAAGGGGATCCCCGTGGAGATGGAGGAAACGCCGGTTCCATCGAGGTTCAGGGTCGCTTCGATATCGGTTTCGCGCGTGGCGCGGTGAAGGGTTGCTGTTCGCATGCGCAGGTTCCTAACAGTGTTTGAAGAGGGTGATCAGGCGGTCGATTTCCTCATCGGTGCCGATGGAGATGCGCAGATATTCTTCGGTTTTGGGACCTGGGAAGTAACGCACAAAGATATACCGTTTTCGGAGCTCTTCGAAGTAGCGGAGCGCTTCGCCGTTGGGGGGGCGGGCGAAGAGGAAATTGGTTGAGGAATCGAGCACGCTCCAGCCCAGCTCTTTGAGGGCGGCGGTGAGGCGCGCGCGGGTCAGCCGGATTTTCCGGGTGTTTTCCCGCATGTGGGGGATATCGTTCAGCGCGGCCAGGCCGATGAGCTGAACGAGGGTATCCATGTTGTAGGAATCTTTGATCTTGTAAAGCGCCGCGATGAGGCGGGCGGGGCCGATGGCGTAGCCGAAGCGGATGCCGGCGAGGGAGAACGATTTGGAGAGCGTGCGCATCACGAGGGTATTGGCGTTGTCGGGGGCGGTCGCGATGCTCATGCAGTCGGCATCGGCGAAATCGGCATAGGCCTCGTCGATCAGAACGAGGCCTTTAAAGGCCGAGCAGAAGGCTTTGACCTTTTCGGGCGAGGCCGTGAGGCTGGTGGGCGCGTTGGGGTTGGTGAGGAAGAAGACGGAGGAAAAATCGGCGGGGGGCGCCTCCCAGGTGAAGTCGTTTTTCAGCGGCCAGGATTTTTTGGCGGCATCGCGGATTTCCGTCAGCACGGAATAAAGCGAATAGGTGGGGTCGAGATAACCCACGGTTCCGGCGTCTTCCACAAACGCGCGGGTGACCAGGGCGAGGATCTCGTCGGAACCGTTGCCGACAAAGACCTGTTCGGGCTGGCAGCCGTGCAGCTGGGCGATGCGTTGGCGCACCTGTGTGAAAATGGGGTCGGGGTAGAGGCGCAGCTTGCGGTAATCGAAGGCGTGCAGCGCTTCACCGACTTTGGGCGAGGGCGGGTAGGGGTTTTCGTTGGTGTTGAGCTTGATCATGCCCTCGAAGCGGGGCTGCTCGCCGGGCGTATAGCCTTGGAGTTTCTCGATGTGGCGACAAATCAATGACATGGCTTTTTACCCGTTGCTATCACTCTCTGAAAGAACCTGTTGCCTGCTTCAAAAGTGGCGGAGGGAGAGGGATTCGAACCCCCGGTACCTTGCGGCACGCCGGTTTTCAAGACCGGTTCTTTAAACCACTCAGACATCCCTCCATGTGAAAGGCGGTGATAGGATAGCAAAAGCCGCCTGCGCAGTCAATGCGGCGTTTTAGAAAGCCGGTGTTCCGCTTTTACCCGCGCCTCATCGGAAAGGCCGTGCCGGTGAAGAGGAGATTCCGTTGCCCGTACGGATGCTAGATTTCGCGGATCTTGCTTTCCGAGAGGCTGCGGGAGCCGTCGTCGCGCGCGATGAGCGATTTCCAGCCCACGTTGAAGAGAAGGCCGACCGCGCCCAGGGCCACAATCAGGTTGGAGCCGCCGTAGCTGATGAAGGGAAGGGCCAGGCCTTTGGTCGGGAGCACCCCCGTCACCACGCCCATGTTGGCGGCGGCTTGCCCCGCAATGAGCACGGTGGCGCCGAAGGCAAGCAGGGTGCCGAGCCGGTCGGCGGCGTGGAGGGCAATCCAAAAACCGCTGGCGAGGAAGGCGGCAAAGGCCAGCAGAAGGCCGGCGGAGGCGGCAAAGCCGAGCTCTTCGGCGATGATGGCGTAGATGAAGTCGGTATGCGATTCGGGGAGGTAGTGGTATTTTTGAAGGCTGTTGCCCCAACCCACGCCAAGGGGGCCGCCGTTTTTAAAGGCGTTTTTCGATTGTTTCAGATGGTAGGCGGCTTCTTCATCCTGGGAGGCGGTGCCGTGGATGTATTCAAGCATGCGATCGCGCCGGTTGCCGTTGCTCCAGAGAAGGGCGCTGATGACGATCACGCCGATCACGCCGGCGACAACAAGCCCCGAGATGCGCACGCCGCCGGCAAGCAGGATCATGAAACCAAGGCCGCAGATCACGAGGGCGCAGCCGAAATCGGGCTGGAGGAGCACGGGGCCCACGAGAAGGCCGAGGATGATCACGGGGACAAAGAAGCCGGAGCCCCAGCGCTTCACGCGCGGCGCCACGATGTCCATATACGCGGCCAGTACAATCACCGCGCCAAGCTTTACAAGCTCGCTGGGCTGAAGGCGGAAGAAGCCCAGGTTGAGCCACCGCCGGCTCCCGTTCACGGATATGCCGATGCCCGGCGTGGCCACGGCGATCAGGAGCAGAAGCATGCCGCCGATCATAAACCACAGCGTCCACTTGTTGCGGTAATGGCGGTAATTGAAAATGCCGATCGCAACACCGGTGATCAGCCCGGGCACGATGTACATGAGCTGGCGGTCGAAAAAGTGCCGGGGATTGCGATAGTTGGCCAGGCCTTGAAGCTCGCCGGCGGTTGAAATCATCAACACGCCGAACACGAGGAAAAGCATCGAAAAAACAAGAATTATCCACAGACTTTGGCGCATTGTTCCACCTCCATGAAAAAAGCGGCACACCCGCAGGGCGTACCGCTTGTTTGTTGATCAAGCCAGCCGCCCTATTCGGAGATAGGGATTTTAATGGTGGTTCCGGCCGGAACTTTGCTCTCGTTGATGTTGTTGATCACTTTGAGATCCACGAAGCTGACGCCCCAACGAAGGGCGATGGAGACGATGTCTTCCCCTTCTTTGACGGTGTAGGTGGTGAACTTCTGGGGGGCGTCGGCGCCGCCGGCAGGCCCGATTACCGGGACGGTTTTGTCGATGACGGGGGGCTGGGGAATCAGCATCGCTTCCGGATCCGGCGGCGGGGGAACGATTTTGGCGGCGGCGTCGGGTTTCTTCACAGGGTCTTTAACGATGGGTTTCTCGGTGGCGCCGTTCTTCGGGGGCTGGGGTTTCACGGGGGTATCTGCGCCGGGGGCGGCGTAGGCTTTGGTGGGCGCGGGGATGGTGAGCTTCTGACCCACGCGGATGGTGTCGCCCTTGAGCTTGTTGGCGGTGCGGATCTCTTCGACCTTCACGCCGAAACGGGTGGCGATCACGGAGAGGGAGTCGCCGTTGGCGACGGTGTAGCTGACGCTTTTACCGTCTTTGGCCGGGGTGGCGGCGGGCGGAGGCAGGGGCTTCACGCCGTTGGCGGCGGGGGTGGTGTAAACAACCGGCACGCTCGTGGTCGCGGCTTTGGTTTCACCGGGGGCGCCTTTTCCGGGAGGCAGGGCGATGCCCTGGCCGATGGAAAGCCTGTTGGGGTCGATGGAGGGGTTCATGGCGCGCACGTCCTGCACGCGGACGCCTTCGCGGCGGGCGATTTCGGAGAGAGTGTCGCCTTTGACCACGGTGTAGGTGCGCGTTTCGGGGCGGACGGGGGCGGTGAGTGTGCCGGGGGCGGGTTTGAAGCCTTCGTCGATCGCGGGGGGGATCTCGGGCTCGGTTTCGGGCGGGAGGGGGTCAAGCCTTGCGGGCGGCGGCGGGGGGCACCTGTTTTTGTCTTTATCGAAAAATTCGCAACCCTGGAAAACGGAGCAGCCGGCAAAGGCGCAGGCGATGGCGATCAGACGGACGCGATTGGCATTCATGAAAACTCTCCTCGTAGGCAAAATCAACCCGGAAAAATGATTTGAAAACAAGATTCCACTTGTATGGATATAGGATACACGTTTTTGGCTCCCGTGCCAACTCTCTTTTGAAAAATACCGCTTTTCAGCAATCCACGGTAAGCAGCCAGGCGGCGGCGGAAGGGCCGGGGAGGGCGGCGGAGGCGGCAATGCGGTAGCCGGGAAGCCAGATGACGGCGCCGGCGCGCTCGAAAACGGGGAGCCGGCGGCGGAGGGCGTCGGGGACTTTGGCGTCGGTGAAAACATCTTTGATCTTGCGAGAGCCGTCGAGGCCGATCGGGCTGATCCGGTCGCCGGGGCGGCGTGTGCGGGCGAGGAGGGGGCCGGGCGCGACGGAGGCGCTGATGGGGAAACGGCCGAAGGCGGGCGGTTCGCGGTGGATGCCGGTGAAGAGGCGGCAGGTGATGCGGAAGGGGCCGAAGGCGTAGTCGCCGGGGGCGGCGACGGGCACTTCAAGGGGGGCGGGGGAGGGAGGCGGGGCGATGATGTGGAACGCGGCGCCGGTTTTGCGCACGCGGCGGCGGGGGGCGAGGGTGAGGATGCCGTCGGGCATGGCGAGGAGGCGCTCGATGGCGTCGAAACCGGGTTCCACGCGGATTTCGTCGCGGAGCCAGCGCAGGAGGAGGCGGCGGCGGAGGGGGAGCGGGAGGGAGGCGAGGTCGAGGGAGGCGTCGGGCCGGAGGGCCTGGGGCCAGTGAGAATCGGCGAGGTCGGCGAGAAAGGCGTCTTCTTCGCGGAGAATGGCTGCGCTGCGTTGGAGGCCGGCGGGGTCGAGGCGGGGAAGGAGCGTGTGGCGGAGGGCGTTTCGGGGGATGGCGAGATCGGTGTTGGTGGGGTCTTCTCGCCAGGAAAGGTTTCGCTCGGCGAGGTAACGGCGGAGGCTCTCGCGGGTGCAGCCGAGAAGCGGGCGGAGGAAACGGACGGGGCCCACGCGGGATTCGGGGCGCAGGCCGCTGAGGCCTTGTGCGCCGGATCCGCGGGCGAGGCGCAGAAGGAGGGTCTCGGCGACGTCGTCGGCATGGTGGGCGGTGAGGATGGCGTCGAGCTTCAGCTCGGCGGCGGCGCGGGCGAAGAAGGCGAGGCGGGCGGCGCGGGCGGCCATTTCGGGGGAGTGGCCTTTGGGTGCGCCGGGGGAGGGGTTGGCGGCGGTCATGAACGGGAGGCCTGCCGCGCGGGCGAGGCGCTGCACGAAAGCCGCATCGGCGGCGCCGTCGATCCCGGGAATGCGGTGATCGAAGTGAAGCACGGCGAGGCGGGCGCCGGCGGCGTGTTCAAGCGCGAGATGAAGGAGCGCCACGGAATCGGCGCCGCCCGAAACGGCAAGGCCGGCCGACCGGCAATCGGGCGGCAGCGGGGCGAAGCGGGGGGTATCGGGCGGCGCGTTCATGTATACAGGATAACACAAAGGCGAAAGGCATGCCAGAGGGAACCTTGACCCCTTGCGCGCTTGTGTGTTACCGTCACCCTAAATCATATTCAACAGGAGAGCGACCATGCGTGTTCTGATTGCGTTGACCCTATGCGCGGCTACGGCTGCCGCCGCCGATTACAGCCCCGAAATGTACAAGGATCTGCCCGAGTGGGAGAACCCCTACATCAGCGGCATCAACAAGCTGCCCTCGCGCAATGTCTTCACGCCTGCGCCGAGCCGCGAAGCCGCGCTGAAAATCGCCGCGCTTCAGGCCGACCGCCACTCTTCCCCCTGGGTCAAAAGCCTCAACGGCGCCTGGCGGTTTCACGCGGTGAAGCGCCCCGAGGAACGCCCGGTCGACTTCTATAAAACCGATTTCGACGCCTCGGCCTGGAAGACCATCGCCGTGCCTTCCTGCTGGCAGCTCCAGGGCGACTACGATCCGCCGCTCTACATCAGCTACGTGTATCCCCACGTGGTCGATCCGCCGCGCATCATGCCCGACCCGCCCAAGACCTACACCGCCTACACCTACCGCAACCCCGTGGGATCCTACCGCCGCACCTTCACCGTGCCGGCCGATTGGAAGGGCCGCAAGGTGATTCTCCACTTCGAGGGCGTGGCTTCCGCCATGTATGTGTGGGTCAACGGCCAAAAAATCGGCTACAGCGA
>JAVBLT010000011.1:0-124098 GCA_031553315.1 Kiritimatiellia bacterium | reverse complement strand
TCTTGGGGCCTGCCTATCGCGTGACCATTCCCTCCGTGATCTACATTGCCATGCTCCGCAGAAAACAGGAGCTGGAAAAACAGTTCGCCCAAGAAACAACCGTCTAGAGCATATTTCGATTGATCTTTCCGCTTTTTCTCGGTGCTTTTTGTTTTTGAACTTCACCCTTTCAGATCGCCGTAGCGTTGCTACGGCTCGCCTCAAGCGTTTGTCAAAACCAAAATTCACCTTCGCAAAATCCGGGAATCTCATTCGAAACATGCTCTAACAACCAGAAAAAGGAGTCATTCAAATGGATAGCCTGTTGAACAAAACCAAGCAGCTCGCCACACAATACATGTCGGCCGAGAACACCTTCGTCGGGCGGATGCTCAACGCCTACCGCATGATCGCCCTCGTCGGCACAGTAATCGTTATCGCCGTTACCGCGTTTATTTTTTTGCTGTACCTCTTCTCCGGTTCCGCTTCGGTCAAAGCCCCGACCTATCAGGAGGTGAAAAACTACCTTCCCGCAGGTTCAGGCAGCTCAATGAGCCACGCCGAAGAGGCCAAGCAGAATCTGAAATTTGCCAAGCTGATTGATCAACTCAATCAGCGAATTCTTAAGATTGCCAAAGATGATCTTTCAAAAGGCGCGGAAGACGCCAATAAATTTTTGGACAATTGTCAGAACAGTATCATAAGCACCTTGGACAACGTACCCGATCATGAAGCTGAAAACTATCTCGATTCTTTGGATGATTTCATCAAAGACGCCCGCCGCGACAAGCCCAACCTGGAAAAACTTTCCCTGAACATTTCAAAATTCGGAAAACTTTATCTCCAGAAAATTGAAAACGGAAAAGAGGAAAAAGAAGAGGCTCAGGAGTATAAAACCGCGCTTCTTGGCGGGTTTGTCATCTGCTTCAGCTTTCTTGCCGCCTGCATGGTGCTCATCACCCTGCTTCAGATCGAGCGCAACACACGCGCCTCAAACAGCATTTCGTAAAATTCGTTCAAAAAAGTGGAAAAGCTGATGTTTTTATCCGGTTTTCCTGTTTTTTTGTGCCACTCGGGTAAAATACTTGCAAAGCCGGAGAAAATCAGCTACGATACCTCTTATCAGCATTCGAGAATGTGATTTTTTTGTTTGCTTGTCTATGGTTTTAAAGATGTTATTGTGTTTAAACTGTGAACGTTTCCGGAAAGGACTCAGAAGATGAAGGTTAATACGTGGTTTGGCGGCATTCTTGTGGCAGGGGCAACGCTGTGCGGGTGCACCTCTCCCGATCCGACGACGCTGCCTCAGGGCAATCGGGATCAGGCCGTTTTTCTGGATCAGGGCGCGAGCGATCACAGCGAACAGCGCCAGAAAGTGGCGATTTCCGTATCGGAGCAGAATTTGAAAAATGCGGCGAAAGAAGCCGCTGCCGCCATTGATTCGCAGCTCTACAGCGCACTTTCCGATTTCGCCTTTTTTGAAGTGGTTGAGCGCTCGAACCTCTCGGCTCTGTTGAAGGAAAAAGAAGTGAACTCACTTTCGGATGCCGGGGTCGGAGGGCTGGAAATACAGGGATCGCGCTATCTGATTTCGGCAAAAGTGAATTCCATTCAGACCGAGACGCGTAGAATCACGGAACCCAACACCGATTTGCTGGGCCGCCCCACCGGCGGGAGCACAACCCGGGATGTGGCCGATGTAAAGCTTTCCGTCGATTTCCGGTTTTATGATCTTGAAGACAACAACCGGGTGATTCTGGTCAAAAACATTGAAAAATCCTATCCCCAGCTTGATGCCGCCTCCGTTCCCGCCAAAATCGGCGTGGCGGCTCAGGAAGCGGTCAAAGGTTTTGCAACCGAGCTCGGCGCGCGCTTCGCCCCGCCCGCCCGCGTGGTCGAAACACGCGGCAACTGCCAGTTGGTCCGCATCTCCCAAGGCAGCAACTATGGCCTTGTGAAGGGTACCAAGGTTGAATTTTTCATCTATGTGGACAATTCGGCGATCATTGCCAACGCCACGCGCGACCCGTCGCTCATCGGAAAGGGAACCGTTGTTTCCAGCGAGCTGGGAACGGCTTGGATCGAGGTCGAAAACTACCAAAACGTGCATGTGATGAAGGGGCATTACGCGCGAATCAATGCAGACCAGTCGAAGGGCTTTAAGGAAAGCCTGCTCGCGTTTTAATGGAGAACGGCATGAAAGTGATTTTATCCGTGGTTTTATTTGCCTGTGCGGTGCTTCCCGCACGGGCCGCCATTGAAGAGTTTCCCGATGCTTTTACACCAAAAGCGGCGGAAAAGCCCAATGCCGAGCCTGAAAAGGCAAAAGAAGCCGCCAGGCAGGCGGCTGAAGCGGCGGAAGGCGATGAGGGGGAAGAGGAGGTGGTTGTCGTCAGAACAACCAAGCGCAAGCTGGCGCCGCAGAAACCGCCTGTCGAGCTCCCGCCCGTGCCCACACTGGAAGAATCGATCGATGCCAAGCGGTTGATTCACCACTTTTGCCGGGCCTGGAAAAATGAAGATTACAAGCGGATGTATTGGGCCATGAGCGATGAGTATCGCGGCGGAACGTCGCTGGAGAAGTTCACAAAGCTTTTTGTCGATAACAAAGCCTCCAACGGCGGCTTGGATGATGAACGGATTGACGGTGATGAAAAACTGGTGGCCGACGGCACGCAACTGAGCGTGACGCTGACTTGGCGTTTCCCGAAAGCCCCTAAAAAAAGCGTCAAGGCCGTTGCCGTCAAAACGAAAGAGGGTTATCGCATGAGGGCGTGTGCCCTTATTCCGATCGACCTCGATGATTTGTAAAACAAGAAAGGAACAGTAATGAAAGCAATTGGTCTCATGTGTTTTTGCCTGATGGCAGGCGGGATGGCCTTCGCGGCTCCGGCCGACGATAACCGCCAGGTGGTGTGCGTGGATGTGTTCGAGAATAAATCCTCGGCCGATCAGTCAAACCTTACTGCGTTGCGCGACCGCATCACCGAGCGTATTGTCAACACCCGTAAATTTCAGGTGGTGGAACGCCAGAATCTGAAATCGGTGATGAAGGAACGCGATCTTGAGGCCGCGGGAGTAACGGATGGCGAGGCTTTGGAAACCAATCCCAAGCTTAAAGCCGCCGGTTATGTGATCAGCGGCGCGGTAATCAGCTTTGGGTATGATTCGACCGCGACCAGAAGCGGCGACGTCGCGGCGAAAAAGGTCAACGCAATGGTTGAGCTCCAGCTTCGCTTTACCGATGTTCGCACCGGAAAGCTGATTGCCATGAAGAGTGTTCAGGCCGACGGTTCTCAGAGCCGCATGTCGGGCGAAAATGTTTCCGTGAGAAGCAATTTGGATTCTCAGGCCATCACCGATGCCGTGAGAAATGCCGCACAGATGGTAACAGATGAACTGATTGAGCTGGCTTTTCCCACCAAGGTGCTGAAAGTGGGCGAAACCGAGCTCGCGGTCAACCTCACCAAAGAACAGACGGAAGAGGAACGGCTGTATGATCTGTTTGAAATGGGCGAAGAGCTGACCGATCCCGATACCGGCGAACCGCTGGGTTCCGAGGAGACCCGTGTCGGGCGTGTGAAGGTGACCCGCGTCGGCCCCAAGATTTCCTATGTGGAGCCGATCGGCAAGCTGGATATTGAGGATTGCAAAGTCGGTATGTTGTTGCGGCCTGTCAGCGCCACTTCGCTGAAAAAGGAAGCGCTGAAAAAGAAAGAGACCGAAAAGAAGAATTTTGAGCGTCGGTTCTAACCGCTTTTGTTCTTTCTGAGTTCATTCACCCTTTTTTCATAGGCGGAACAGTGTCTACGGGGAAAGGGTGAACTTTTAGCGGCGAGTTGAACACTTTTGGCTTGTGGTTTTGCGGTTTCTGCCGCATAATACCCGGCAGTTTTACAGGATTGGTCATTTTTTTAGTGGAGACACATTCATGAAGAAAGCACTCTTTGCCGCCATGGTCGCATGCGCCGTTGTCATGACGGGTTGCACCGGTTCCTTTAAGCTCACTTCCAGCATTTACAAGTGGCATTCGTCGTTTGACAACAAGCTGACCGATGAATTCGCTTTTCTTGTGAGCTGTGTGCTCGCGTATCCCTTCACGCTGGCGGGCGATCTGCTCATCTTCAACACCATCGAGTTCTGGCTCGACGACAACCCGATCGACACCTTTGCCGCCGTCCGCGCCGCCGATGGTTCGGAAGTGCTGCTCACCCGCACCGGCGATGCCGTGAGGATGGAGACCGCCGAAGGCGTGTTCACCTTCACCCGCGGCGCCGACGGCGCTTTGCTGGTGACCAACGAAGCGGGCGAAACCTTCACCGCCACGCTTCAGGGCGGCGTGATGACGATGACGGCCGCCGATGGTTCCGTCGTCGCCAGCTTCACGGCGGCTTGATCCGGTTGAAACCATGCGAAGGAGCGGCGCAGAGCCTTCGGGCATTCGCCGCTCTTTTTTGTTTTTTTCATGCAACGTTACATTGAACAGTGTCTTTCTTTTTTGCCCTGCTCGGAGCTGGCGAGCCAGTTTGTTGTCTATGGGTTTTTCGGTGTGCTTTCCACGCTCGCGAGCTTCGTTGCTTTTTATGTGTTTGCCGCGTGGGTTTTTCCGTGCCTTCGCGTGGGGGAAGTGCCTTTTCTTCCGGGGGCGGATGCCGTTTCGGACAAGACTCGCTCGGTTCGGGCCATGCTGAGCAATTGCCCCGCTTTTCTGGCGGGAAACACGGTGGCTTACATGACCAATGTGCGTTATGTGTTCAAGGCGGGGCGCCATGATCGGGTCTTTGAGGTTTTTCTTTTTTTCGGGTCGGCTTTTGTGGCGCTGCTGATCGGAAATGCGTTGATGGGGGTGCTGATCGGGCGGCTGAGGTGGAAAACGTCTTGGGCGTTTTTAACGAATATTTTCGTTTCGCTTGCCATTAATTTTCTTTTTCGAAAGTTGATTGTCTTCCGCGGTTAATTATTTTTCTCTTTTTGTTTGCTTTTTGCCTGAAGGTGGTGTTAACTGTTATACATCAAAACCAATAGGAGATGTATTTCATGACACAAAAAATTGCGGTTGCTTCTGTGTTGTTGACGGCTTGCCTGTTTACGGGGTGTAAACACCGTTTGTACGACATGACCATTATGTCGTCCAAAAACGTTGACCTCTCGCGTTCGGAAGATTTTGTCCGGGGGCGCATGCGGGTTGAGGGCGATGATACCAAGCACATTGTGTTCATTGTTCCGACCGGGGTTCCGAGCGTGAAGGAAGCGGTTGACCGGGCGATTGAAAAGGTGCCTGATTGCGTGGCGCTTGTGGATGTGGTGGTCTATTCGTACGGGTGGTGCATTCCGTTTATCTACGGCCAATCGGCGAATATTGTCGAGGGGCTTCCGCTGATCGACAAGGGCAGCAGCAAGCGGACGTATAGTGTGACTTCGGCTCCCGCGGTCATTCAGTAGTTTTTGTGAAAGATTGTCAAAGAAGGCTTGCGGTTGCGCAGGCCTTCTTATTTTATCTGGAGGAGGTCGCGGAAGTAGGCGATGGTGTGGGCGAGGCCTTGGGGGAGGGAAACGGCGGGGGCCCAGCCGAGGAGGGCGCGGGCGAGGGTGATGTCGGGCTGGCGCTGGCGGGGGTCGTCGGCGGGGAGGTCTTTGAAGGTGAGGGGGAGGTCGGTTTTGATTTGGCGGAGGGTTTCTTCGGCGAGTTCTTTGATGGTGTATTCGCCGGGGTTGCCGATGTTGAGGATGGGGAGGGGGAGGTTGTAGGTTTTGAAGAAGGCGGCGAGGGTGGTTTTGGGGAGGGCCATGTAGAGGTCGATGGCGGTGAGCAGGTCGGTGATGTATTGGAAGCTGCGGGTTTGGGTGCCTTGGCCGTAGAGGGTGATGGGCTGGCGGGTGAGGGCCTGGATGATGAAGTTGGAGACGACGCGGCCATCCTGGGGGTGCATGCGGGGGCCGTAGGTGTTGAAGATGCGGATGAGGCGGATGTCGAGGTCGTATTGGCGGTAGTAGTCTACGGCGAGGGTTTCGGCGGCGCGTTTGCCTTCGTCGTAACAGCTGCGGATGCCGATGGGGTTGACGTTGCCCCAGTAGCTTTCGGGCTGGGGGTGGAGGGTGGGGTCGCCGTAGACTTCGGAGGTGGAGGCGTGGAAGACGCGGGCTCCGGTTTGAAGGGCGAGGTCGAGGGCGTTTTTCATGCCCAGGAGTGAGGCGAGGAGGGTCTTTACGGGGTCGCGCTGGTAGTGGATGGGGGAGGCGGGGCAGGCGAGGTTGTAGATGGTGTGGTAGGCGCCGGTGTAGGGGTGGGTGACGTCGTGCTCGATGAAGGTGAAGCGGGGGTTGGCGGTGAGCTCGGCGAGGTTTTGGCGGGAGCCGCTGATGAGGTTGTCGAGGACGGTGACGGTGTGGCCGGCGGCGAGGAGGCGGCGGGTGAGGTGGGAGCCGATGAAGCCGGCGCCGCCGGTGATGAGGATGTTTTGGGTCATTGGGTAATCCGGCTCCAATCGTAAGCGGGCTGTTCGTAGGGGTGGGCGGTGAGAAGGGCGGCGGTGACGGCGGCTTTGGCGGCGGCGGGGCAGAGCATTTCCACGCGGTATTCGGCGACGGTTTCGATTTTGCCTGCCTGGCCGATGAAGGGGGCTGAGTCGGGGAGGGGGCGGAATTGGCCTTGGCCGGGGGTTTGCCAGCAGCAGTGGTCGTAGCCGGGGTGGGTGGCGCCGGCGCCGGCGGCGAAGAGGGCGGTTTTCACGCGCTCAAGATGGGGTTCGGGGATGAAGACCGTTAGCTTGAGCATGGGTTCTCATTTGCGTTTGCGGGTCATTTGGCGGACGGTGTTGACGAATTGGTTGAGGTCGTCGAAGCGCCAGTAGACGGAGGCGAAGCGGATGTAGGCCACGTCGTCGAGCTGGAGGAGGCGATCCATGACGGCGGTGCCGATGTGTTCGGTGGGGATGTCGGTCTCGCCTTCCTGCTCGATCTGGGAGAGGACGTCGTCGACCAGGGCGTGGATGGCTTCGGTGGTGACGGGGCGTTTTTCGCAGGCGCGCAGGAGGCCGCCTTCGAGCTTTTCGCGGCTGAAGGGTTCGCGGCGGCCGTCGCGTTTGACGACGCGGATTTCGTCGCGGATGATTTGCTCGTGGGTGGTGAAGCGGTGGTCGCAGGAGAGGCACTGGCGGCGGCGGCGGATGGCGGCTTCGGCTCGAATGAGCCGGCTGTCGACGACTTTATCGTCAAGATGTCCGCATTTTGGGCAACGCATGGTTGGGGGTTCCGTCAGCGAATGGCTTTGAGGGTTGCGGGGATGATTTCGGCCACTTGGTTGGATTCGACGAGGGTTGTGTTGCGGGTGTCGATGGCGGTGATGCGCTCGAGGGGGATGGCTTGGGCGCCGAAGCCGAAGACGATGGCGCTGATGTCGCGGCTGGCGGGGAGGCGGCGGAGGAGGGCGAGGATTTCGTCGGCGTTCATTTCGGGGAGGTCGAGGGGGAGGATGATGCCGTGGGGGTGGCGGGCGATGGCCATTTCGAGGGCTTCGGGGCCTGTGCGGACGGATTCGACGCTGTAGCCGTGGTCGATGAGGGCCTGGCGGATGGCTTCGTTGCGGATGACGTTGTTGTCGGCGATGACGATGGTTTTTGCGTCGGCGGCGGGGGTGGGTGGGGTGCTTTCGCTGTCGGGGGGGGGGAGGTTGCCGGCCATGAAGAGGATTTGCCGCACTTCGCGGAGGAGGTCTTCGGGGTCGCAGGGTTTGGTGATGAAGCCTGCGATTTGTTTGTCGGCGAAGAATTCGGCCATTGCGGAGCGGGCTGTGAGGACGAGGACGGGGACTTGGGTATGGCCGGTGCGGGGATCGGTGATGCGCTGGAGGAAGCCGATGCCGCCCATGCCGGGCATGCCCATGTCGAGGATGATGAGGTCGGGGCGTGTTTTGGCCATTTGGGTGAGGGCGACCTCTCCGGAGGAGGCGGTGTCGACGTCGTATCCGTTCATGAGCAGGAAATCGCCCAGGGTCATGCGCAGACCGGGGTCGTCGTCGACGAGTAACAAGCGGCGTGTGGTTCTTTCACTCATGGGGGGCTCCTCCGGAGGGGGGTGTCTTTAACTGATGAAGCCGTGCAGGGCGAGGAAGTCGCGCCGGTATCCGGCGAGGTCGGTTGTGGCTTCGACGTTGGCCTGGGTGAGGTTGGCCATGATGAGGGCGACGGCGTCTTGCACGTCTTGGCGCATTTCCCAGTCGTCGATGCGGATCCGGCCGGCGTCGTCGACGGGGATGATGCCGCCGGCGGCGTAGAGGCGGTCGCGGAAGAGGCGGGCGGTCTGGTCCTGGCAGCCTTCGTGGATGCCTTTTTCTTTCATCACTTTGAAGAGTGAGGCGATGTAGGGGGGCATGGCGGGGATGACGGCGCTTGCGCGGGTGACGAGGGCTTTGTTGACGGATACCACGGCGCAGCCTTTGATGGGCTGGAGGAAGGCGGTCAATTGGCGGGCGGTCGCTTCGAGGTGTTCTTTGGCTCGGCCGAGGGTGCCTGACCGGTAGATTTTCCGGGTGCAGGCGGGGCCGATGTAGGAGTAGGCTACGGTTTTGACGTTTTCGGCGAGGAGGCCTTCTTCCTGGAGGAAGCGGATCCAGAGCTCCCAGTCTTCGCCGCCCATGACTTTGACGGTGGCGAGGATTTCTTCGTCGCTTGCGGGGGGGACGATTGTTTGTTTGATTTCGCCGGTCATGAAGTCGAGTGTTTCGGATGCGCAGGCTTCGCCGATGGGTTTGATGGCGGAGCGGTAGGCGGCGCCGGTGACGGGGTCGGTGCGCACGGGTGAGGCAAGGCTGTAGACGATGAGGTCGAAGGGTTTGAAGCTTTCACTGCGGGCGGTGTCGGCAACGAGCTCGCGGGTTTCGGCGGTGAAGGCGTCGGCGTTGAGGGTGACGGCTTTGAGGCCGTCGGCCTTGGCTTGTGCGTCGAAGGCGGCGTTGTTGTAAAACCCGGGGGAGCCGGTTTTGCGGCCGTCGGGCAGGCGTTCGAAGGAGACGCCGAGGGTGGCGGCTCCTGAGCCGTAGGCGGCGGTGATGCGTGAGGCGAGGCCGTAGCCGCCGGAACAGCCGAGGATGAGGACGGAGCGGGGGCCGTTTTTGACGGCGGGCCTGGCGCGCTCGCGGGCGATGTCGGCACGGGTCATTTCGGCGCAGCCTTCGGGGTTGACTTCGAGGCAGAGGCCGTTGCGGACGCGGGGTGTGTTGTCAGCCATTGATGAGGTTCTCCTTGGGGAAGAAAAAGCAGACCCATTCGGCTTCGGCGGCAATTTCTCCTCCGACGTAGGCGATGCCTTTCTGGCGGACGAGCTTGCTGGTGGCGCGAACGGTTGTGACTTCCATGCGGACGGTGTCGCCGGGGCGGACCTGGCGGCGGAATTTGCATTTGTCGACCGTGCCGAGGAGGAAGAGGCGCTCGGGCGGGCAGGCGCCTGCGGCGATCATGCCTGCTCCGCCGCACTGGGCCATGGTTTCCACGAGGATGACGCCGGGGACGACGGGGTACTCGGGGAAGTGGCCTTTGAAGAAGTATTCGCTGGCGGGGAAGGTGCGCTCGCCGACCATGCGTTCGGGGGTGGCCTCGAGGAGGCGATCGACGAAGAGGAAGGGCGGGCGGTGGGGAAGAAGATGTTCGATGTTGATGTCAAGGGCCATGATATCGTGTTCCTCTTCTTAGCGGATTGCTTTGATGACGATGCTGGAGTTGTGGCCGCCGAAGCCGAGGGTGTTGGAGACTGCGGCGCGGATTGTGCCGTTTTGGCCTTTGTTGGGGACGTAGTCGAGATCGCACTCGGGGTCGGGGGTGGCGTAGTTGATGGTGGGGGGGTAGAAGCCGTCGCGCATGGCGAGGAGGCAGACGATGGCTTCGACTGCGCCTGTGGCGCCGAGGAGGTGGCCGGTCATGGATTTGGTGGAGGACATTTTGAGCTTTTTGGCGTGGTCGCCGAAGACGAATTTGACGGCTTTGGTCTCCATGGGGTCGTTGAGGGGGGTGGAGGTGCCGTGGGCGTTGATGTAGTCGATGTCTTGGGGGTTGAGGCCGGCGTCTTCAAGGGCGGTTTTCATGGCGGCTTTGACGCCGGAGGCGTCGGGGTCGGGGGCGGTGAGGTGGTAGGCGTCGCCGGTGCAGCCGTAGCCTGCGATTTCGCCGTAGATTTTTCTGGCGCCGCGTTTTTTGGCGAATTGGGCGGATTCCATGATGAGGATGCCGGCGCCTTCGCCCATGATGAAGCCGTCGCGCTCGTTGTCGAAGGGGCGGCAGGCTTTGGCGGGGTCGGGGTTGGTGCTGAGGGCTTTCATGGCTTCGAAGCCGCCCACGCAGTATTCGGTGATGGTGGATTCGGTGCCGCCGGCGATGACGATGTCGACGCGGCCGGAGCGGATCATGTCCATGGCCATGCCGACGGCGTCGGTGCCTGAGGAGCAGGCGGTGACGACGGTGAGGACGGGGCCTTTGGCTTTAAGGGCGATGGAGATGTTGCCGGGGGCTTCGTTGGCGATGATTTTGGGCACGGTCATGGGGGAGAGGCGGCTGGGGCCGCGGTCGAAGAGGGTGTGGTAGGCGTCTTCGTCGACTTCTTTGCCGCCGATGCCGTTGCCGATGATGACGGCGACTCGGCTCTGGTCAAGCTCGGCGCCTTCGAGGCCGGCGTCGGCCCAGGCTTGCCTGGCGGCGGCTACGGCGTATTGGGTGAAGAGGCCCATGCGTTTGACTTCTTTGGGGTCGATGTATGCTTTGGGGTCGAAGTCTTTCACTTCGGCGCCGATTTTAACGCCGAGGCGGGAGGTGTCGAATTTGGTGATGAGGCCGATGCCGCAGCGGCCGTTTTTGATGGAGTCCCAGAAGGTTTCGACGGTGTTGCCGATGGGGGTGATGGCGCCAAGGCCGGTGACGACGACTTGTGTTTTGCTCATGATGAAAAAATCCTTGCTTAAGTTGGTTTGAAGATGCTTACTTTGACCATTGCACGGTCACGCTGCCTGAGGTGAGCCCTGCGCCGAAGGAGGCGAGGATGAGGTTGTCGCCTTTTTTCAGCATGCCTTTTTTGGCCATTTCGTCGAGGGCGATGGGGATGGAGGCTGAGGAGGTGTTGGCGATGCGGTCGATGTTGACGTAAAACTTTTCGACGGGTACGCTGATGCGTTTGACGGCGGCATCGATGATGCGGGTGTTGGCCTGGTGGGGAATGACCCATGCGAGGTCTTTCTCAGTCCAGCCGTAGTGTTTGAAGGTTTGCTCCACGAGGTCGCAGAAGGTGCGCACGGCGAAGTTGAAGGTGGCGCGGCCGTCCATCACGAGTGATCCGGGGGGGGCTTTGGCGGTTTCTTCGGTGCGGACGCCGCCTTCGCGGTAGATGACGCGGGCGCCGGAACCGTCGGCCAGGAGGCGGTGGAAGCCCAGGCCGCCGGGTTCTTCGGTGTTGCGCAGGACGACGGCTGCGGCGCCGTCGCCGAAGAGCACGCAGGTGTTGCGGTCGTTCCAGTCGGCAATGCGGGACATGATTTCGGTGGAGATCACGAGGACGGGGCGATTGTCGAGCTGCATGATGGCGTGGGCGGTGGCGAGGGCGTAGACGAAGCCCGGGCAGGCGGCAGCAAGGTCGAAGGCGGCTGCGTTTTTGGCTCCGATGGCGGCCTGGATCACGCAGGCGACGGAGGGGAATGCGAGGTAGTCGGGGGTGCTGGTGGCGACGATGACGGTGCCGATTTCTCCCGGGCTGATGTTGGCGTCTTTGAGCGCTGCCAACGCTGCGCGAGCACCAAGAATGCTTGCGTTTTCATCTGGCGACGCGATGTGTCTTGTGCGGATCCCGGTATGGGAGACAATCCACTCGTCGCTCGTGTCGAGCGTTTTGGCGAGCTCATCGTTGGTGACGATGCGCTCGGGTAACGCCGACCCGGTGCCTACGATGTGCGTATACACTAAGTGACTCCTTATTTGCTTCAAACGTGGGGAACATGATGGCACCATTCAGGTTTTTTGTCAAGAATGGAGGGGTGGGGGGGTGAAAAATCAAGGGTGTGCACTGAACCCGTCGGGCCCGAGGTCGACGGGGGGCTCGGTTTGGAGGCCGCCGTGGTAGCCGCCGCTGAGGGCTTTGTACATGGTGACGAGGGCTGTGGCGATGTTGCCTTCGCTGACGGTCTGCGATTCCTGGAGGGCGAAGAGGGATCGCTGGGCGTCGAGGACGTTGTTGAAGCTGCTCAGGCCTGTTTTGTATTGGTCTTGGGCGATGTCGACGGCTTCGCGGGCGGCGGCGACGGCTTTTTTGAGGGCGTTGCTGCGCTGGGTTTCTCCGGCGTAGTCGCTGAGGGCGGTGCGCACTTCGGAGAGGGCGGTGAGGAGGGTGTGTTCGTAGTGGGCGTAGGCCTGGCGTTCCTGGGCGTTGGCGATTTCGATGTTGCCGCGGATCTGGCGGGCTTTGAAGAGCACGGGCCAGCTGACGACGGGGCCGATGGCGTAGCGGCGGCTGCCGGCTTCGAGGAAGGTGCCGCTGTGGAGGGATTCGAGGCCGAGGGTGCCGTTGAGGCGGAAGCGGGGGTAGAGGTCGGCGGTGGCTGTGCCGATCATGGCGGTGGCGGCGGCGAGGCGGCGCTCGGCGGTCATGATGTCGGGCCGTTTTCGGAGGGTTTCGGCGGGGATGCCGGTGAGGGTGACGCCGGGGGCGGTGGGGATGGCGCCGGGGGTGGCGCGGAGGCTTTGGGGGAGGGTGCCGGGGGTGTGGCCGGTGAGCACGGCGAGGATGTTGAGGGTGGCTTCGATGCCGGCGTTGATCTGGGGGATGGCGGCGCGGGTGTTTTCGAGGTTGTAGGCGGATTGGCTCATGGCGAGCGCGTCGCCCAGGCCTGAGTCGTAACGGGATTTGAGCAGGTCGAAGGTGGCGCTCTGAAGCGCGAGGTTTTCTTCGGCGACCTGGAGGCGCTGCTGGAGGGTGCGCAGGGTGATGTAGGTGCGGCCGACTTCGGCCGCGAGTGTGACCCAGATGTTTTGGAGGGCGGCTTTTTCGGCTTCGAGGGTGGCTTGGGAGGCTTCGAGGGCGCGGCGGAGGCCGCCGAAGATGTCGAGCTCCCAGGCCATGTCGAAGGAGGCGGTGTAGCTGTTGTGGCGGCGGAGGGCGCTGATGCCGTTTTCGCTGGCGCGTAAGCGCTGGTAGGCGCCGCCGAGGTCGGTCATGGGCAGGAAGGCGTCTTCGGAGGTGCGTAGGCGGGCGCGGGCTTCGCGGACGCTTTCAAGGGCGGCGGCGAGGGTGCGGTTGCGGGCGAAGGTCTGGTTGAGGAGGGTGGTGAGGGTGGGGTCGTTGAAGGCTTCCCACCAGCGGTCGACGTGTATCTCGGGGGGAAGGCCGATGGGGGCTTCGGTGTCGGTCTGGCCGCTTTGGGCGGAGGCTTTGAGGAGGTCGGCGGGCTTGGGGGGGGTGTAGTCGGGGCCGACGGCTTTGCACCCTGCGAGGATGAGCAGGAGGGTGGCGGGCAGGAGGATGGGGGTGGTTTTTTTCATGGGCGGGGATCCGTTCAGAAGAGGCGTTTGCGCAGGGCGGCGCCTTTTTCGCGCAGGGTCTGGAAGAGGGCGTAGAGGCCGGGGATGAGGATGATGCCTGCGCAGGTGGCGGCGATCATGCCCCAGTAGACGGTGGTGCCGATTTCGATGCGGCTGTTGGCGCCGGCGCCGGTGGCGTAGACCATGGGGAGCACGCCCAGGACGAAGGTGAGGGCTGTCATGAGCACGGCGCGGAGGCGTTCGCCGGCGCCTTCGCCGGCGGCGTCGACGATGGAGAGGCCGTCGGCATGGCGTGTGGCGGCGAATTCCACGATGAGGATGGCGTTTTTGCTTGCAAGGCCCACCAGCAGGATGAGGCCGAGCTGGGAGTAGATGCTGAGGGGGAGGTTCACCAGTTTCAGGCCGAGGAGGGCGCCGAGGGCGGCCACGGAGACGGAGGTCATCACGGGGATGGGGATGGTCCAGCTTTCGTATTGGGCCACGAGGAAGAGGTAGCCGAAGAGGAAGGCGGCCATCACGAGGGCGCCGGTCTGGCCGGAGGATTGCTCTTCCTGGTAGCTGAGGCCGGAGAATTCGGTCTTGAATTCGCGGGGCAGGGTTTCTTTCACCAGCCGGCGGACGCGTTCCATGGTCTGGCCGCTGGTGTGGCCTTGCCGGGTGGTGATGTCGATCTTGGCGGCGGGGTAGAGGTTGTAGCGGGAGTAGTTGCGCGGGCCGAGCTCCACGCGGATATCGGCGAGGGCGCCGACGGGGACCATGCCGCCTTTGGCGGATTTCACGTAGAGGTTGGCGATGTCTTCGGGGGCGGAGCGGGAGGACCAGTCGGACTGGAGGATGACTTGGTTGACTTGGTTGCCGAGGTTGATGTCGTTCACATAATAGGATCCGAGGTAGCTTTGGAGGGTGCCGAAGAGTGTTGAGACGGGGACGCCGAAGGTTTCGGTTTTGAGGCGGTCGATGTCGAACAGCAGGCGGGGGGTGCTGGCGGTGTAGCTGCTGTAGGTGCGCATGGGGTCCACTTCGGGGCTCATGCGCAGGTCGGTGAGGAAGGCGTTGAGCGCCGATTCGAGCTTCATGGGGTCGTTGTCGGCGATGGATTGGAGCTGGAGCTCCACGCCGCCCGACATGCCCAGCCCGGGGATGGAGGGGGGGACCATGCAGAAGATGCGGGCTTCGTGCAGGGTGTTGGCGAAGGTTTGAATGCGTGTGACGATGGCGTCGGCGTGAAGCTCGGGGGAGGTGCGCTGGCTCCAGTCTTTGAGCGCCACAATCACGATGCCGACGTTTTCGGCGTTGCCGCCGCCGAAGCTGACGCCTGACACGCTGAGCACGTTGCCGATGCCTTCGTAGGTGGTGACTTCTTCGGTGATTTTGCGCATCAGGCGGTCGGTGCTTGTTCGGTTAAGGCCTTCTTTGAGCTCCACGTTGATGAAGACCACGCCCTGGTCTTCGGCGGGCAGGAAGGAGGCGGGAAGGTTTTTGGCCACGTGGAGGCAGCCGAGCGTGGCGGCGGCAAGCAGGAGGGCGGCGAGGATGATGCGCCGGGCGAGGGCTTTGGAGATGTGCACGTAGCCGCGCTTGAGGCGGTCGAGCCCGGCGTTGAACCAGGCGAAGGGGCCGCGGCGGTGGGGCTTGGGCACGCGCAGGATGGTGGCGCACAGCGCGGGGCTGAGGGTGAGCGCGTTGACGGTGGAAAAGACGACGGCCATGGATATCGTGACGGCGAACTGGAGGTAGATGCGCCCGGTAATGCCCGAAACGAAGGCCACGGGCACGAAGATGGCCAGCAGCACGAGGGTGGTGGCGATGATGGCGCCGGTCATTTCATACATGGAGACGAGGGTGGCGGTTTTGCTGTCGAGCTTGTTTTTTTCCATGTGGTGGAGCACGCGTTCGACGACGACGATCGCGTCGTCGACCACCACGCCGATGGCGAGCACGAGGGCGAAGAGGGTCATGGTGTTGATGGTGAAGTCGGCGGCTTTGAGCACGGCAAAGGTGGAAAGGAGCGACACGGGGATGGTGAGGCTGGGGACAAGTGTGGCGCGGGCGTCTTGCAGGAAGAGGTAGCAGATGATGACGACGAGGGCGAAGGTGATGAGCAGCGTCAGCACGATTTCGTCGATGCTGGCGGTGATGTAGGCGGTGGCGTCGTAGACGGTGAGGTACTCCATGTCTTCCGGGAAACGGGCGGCGAGCCCGTCCATTTCGGCTTTGACGTTTTTCATGGCTTCCACGGCGTTGGTACCGGGGGTCTGCTGGAGCGCGATGGATACCGAGGTTTTGCCGTCGAGCAGGCCTTCCACGCCGTAGTTGTTTTCGCCGATTTCGCACCGGCCGATGTCGCGGATGCGGATCATGGCGCCGTTGGCGGCGCTTCGCACCACGATCTGCCCGAATTCCTCAGGGGTTGAGAGGCGGCCGGGGGCGGTGACGGTGTAGCGCTGTTCCACGGCGAGGTCGATGATGGGAGCCGCGCCGACGGAACCGAGGGCGGCCTGCACGTTTTGGGAGCGGATCGCGGCGATCACTTCTTCGGCGGTCATGCGCTGGGCGGCCATGCGCTCGGGGTCGAGCCACACGCGCATGCTGAGCTTGGGGCCGTAGATGCTGACCCCGCCCACGCCGTCGACGCGCAGAAGCGTGTCGCGGATGTTGGCGTAGGCGTAGTTGCTGAGGTCGAGCTTGCCGTGGGTGCCGTTGGGGGAGCGCAGGGCGATGAAGCCGAGCATGTCGGACGAGCGCAGGCTGACGTCGACGCCTTGGGCGGTGACTTCGGGCGGGAGCTTGGGCATGGCGCGCTGGAGGCGGTTCTGCACTTTGACCATGTCCATATCGCGGTCGGTGCCCACGGCGAAGGTCACGGTGAGCGAGTAGCTGCCCGAGTCGCTGGAGGAGGAGTTCATGTAGAGCATGTCTTCCACGCCGTTGATTTCCTGCTCGATCACGTTGGCCACGGTGCGGGTGAGGTCTACGGCGTTGGCGCCCGGATAGGTGGTTGAAACCACGATTTCGGGCGGCGACACTTCGGGATATTGGGTGATTGGAATGGTCTTGATGGCCATCGTGCCGATCAGGGTCATCACAATGGCGATGACGATGGCGAAGCGGGGTCGTGTGACGAAAACGCGGGAAAGGATCGATTTGCGGTCGAGGTTTTCAACGGTCTCGCGCAAGGCGGCTTCTTCGTTTGCCCGGATGTGGTCGGCCTGGCTTGGGCCGCCGGCGGGGTGTGTTTCGGTGTCGCTCATGGTGGAGAATCTCCGGGATTACGGCTGCGCCTTGGTTTTGACAACGGTCACGGATGCGCCGGGGCGGACTTTGAGCACGCCGTCGGTCACCACTTCTTCGCCCTCTTTGAGGCCTTCGAGGATGGCGACGCTGCCCTTGAACGAGCGGCCGGTCTTCACGGGGCGGGCTTCGATCACGCCGTTTTTGATGACGTAGACGTAGGAGCCTTTGGCGTTGGTCAGCACGGCGAGGTGGGGAATGGCCAGCACTTTGGGGGCGTCGGCGCGGTCAAGAATCATGTTGACGTAGGCGTTGGGGATCAGCAGGCCGTCTTTGTTCGGGAAGCTGTAGCGCACGGCGAGGGTGGGGGTGTCGCTGGCGATTTCGTTGCTGTAGAAATCCAGCGTGCCTTCTTCGTTGTAGAGGGTGCCGGTGGCGAGGCGCAGGCGGGCGCGGATGGCGGGCATGGAGCCTTCGCGCCGGGTGGCTTCGGCCATGGCGGTGTAGTCGCGATCCGTCACGGAAAACACCACGCGGATCGGGTCGACCTGCACGATGCGGGCGAGCGAACCCATCGCAGGCGCCACATAACCGCCCTTTTTCACGAGCGACTGGCCGATTTTCCCGGAGATCGGCGCGAATATTTTTGTGTGCCTGAGGTCGATTTCCACCTGCCTGAGGTTGGCTTGGGCCTGGCTGATGGCGGCTTTGGCCTGGAGGACGCTGGCCTGGGCGGTATCCATTTCGGTCTGGGCGAAGCTGCGTTTGTCGGCGGCGCTGAGGCGTTTGAAGTAGAGCTCGGCGCGCTCGAGCTCGGCTTTGGCGCGCTCGAGCTCGGCCTGGCGCTGAGCCACGCGGGCTTTGTACATGTCGTCGTCGATGGAAAAAAGCAGGTCGCCTTCCTTCACGAAAGAGCCTTCTTTGAAGTTGACGGCTTCGAGGTATCCGTCGACCTGCACGCGCAGGTCCACGTCTTCCATCGGTTCCACGTGGCCGACGAAGGTTTCGGGCGGGTTGATGTCGGCCAGTTTCGCGAGGGCGCTTTCAACGGGGATCACGGGGGCTTCCTGCGGGGCGGCGGCGTGGGGGTCTGCCGTTTTCCCGGGCTTGAAGAGCACGCAGCACCCCCAGCCGATGCCGAAGGCTACGATGGCGACGAGAAGCGTTCCGGTCACGGAACTCAAAGCGTGGGTAGGGGTGGGGTTGCTCATGACGGGGTCTTTTCTTTCGGGGTTGTTTCAGAGGCGATGGCGCTGAAGATTGAAGCGAGGCCGGCGTCGATAATCGCCACGGCGTCGAGGGAGGAATCGATGGTCAGCACGTGTTTCAGCGTGCCTGTGAAGATGCTCATGACGATGATGGCCAGGCCGGTGAAGTCCACATCGGGTTTGATGCCTCCCGCGGCCTGTAAGGCGGTGAGGTGGAGGATGAGGCCGTCTTTCGGGTCTCGAAGGTGATTTTCGCAGAGCACGGCATCAAGCGAGGCGCAGAGGGCCGGGGACCATTCGATCCGAAATGCGGCGAAGATGAAAAAACGCTGGCGGGTCGGTGAATCGAGAATGGCCTGGGCGATGGCGCGGTAGTGCGCGCGGATGTCGTCGATCGAATAGAGGGAACCGTCGGCCTTTGGTTTCCAGGCGAAGAGGTCGCCGTTGGTTTTGCGCTCCTCGATGATGATCTCTTTGAGAAGATCGATTTTGCTTTTGAAATGCCAGTAGATTGCGCCTTTGGTCAGGCGGATGCGCCTGGCGATGTCGTCAAACGTCGCGAGGGTGTAACCCCGTTCGGTGAAAACATCGAGGGCTGCTTCGAGAATCTGTTTGCGGGTCAGCGCCGCTTCCTCTTTTGTCCTTCGCATGATGCGTTTCCCCTCCCCCTCACTGAAAACGGGGTGTAATATACATACATTCGGGAATGTAAGCAAGCGTTTTTTTAATTTTTATATTTTTCAAATTAAAAAGCATTCCTGTAAAGTAAAAACAAAAAAGTTTCATATTTTTGCTTGCCTATCGTGCGCTTTTGTAAGATGATATCGCTTCCTTTTTATTTGAGAAGGTTTTATTTTAACTAAGGACACATTTTATGCGTTGGTCACGTACACTTTTGGCAACCTTGCGCGATGCCCCGCAAGATGCCGAGATCGAAAGCCATAAGCTGATGATCCGCGCCGGGCTCATGCGTAAGCTCGGCGGCGGCCTTTACACGTTTATGCCTTTGGGGCTTCGCGTGTTGCACAAAATCGAGACGATCGTCCGCGAGGAGATGGATCGCGCGGGCGCGGTTGAAATTCTCATGCCTGCGCTTCAGCCCGCCGAGCTTTGGGAAAAGAGCGGCCGCTGGGCGACGATGGGCGCGGGAATGTTTCGCCTGAAGGACCGGAAAGAAGCGATGATGACCCTGGGGCCCACGCATGAAGAAGTGGTCACCGATCTCATCACCCGCGAGATCAGCTCCTACCGGCAGCTCCCGCTGACCGTTTATCAGATCCAGACGAAATTCCGCGATGAAATCCGCCCGCGCTTCGGGTTGATGCGCTCCAAGGAATTTCTGATGAAAGACGCGTATAGCTTCGATGTTTCCCTCGAGGCCGCCGACGCCAGCTATCAGGCCATGTTCGATGCCTATGTGCGCATCTTCGCCCGCTGCGGTCTCTCCGCCAAGCCCGTGGAGGCCGATACCGGCGACATCGGCGGCAATTGCTCGCACGAATTCATGGTTCTCGCCCCTTCCGGCGAAGACGGCATTCTCGATTGCGCCGCCTGCGGTTATGCCGCGAACCAGGAACGCGCCGAGCGCAGGACCCCCGCCCCCGCGTGCGTCGTTTCCGGCGGAGCCGCCGCCGATGCGGCCACCCCCGGTTCGCGCACCATTGAAGAAGTGGCCGCCTTCCTGAAGATGCCTCAGGCGCGCATCGTCAAAGCCCTCGTTTACATGGCCGACGGCAAGCCCGTGATGGTGCTCATCGCCGGCGACCGCGAGCTCAACGAACCCAAGCTCAAACGCTTCCTCGCCTGCAAAACGCTTGTGATGGCGACCGACGCCGAAATGGCCGCCGCCGCAGGGCCCGCGGGGTTTGCCGGCCCGGTCGGCGTTCAGATTCCGGTCTACGCCGACCTGGGGCTCAAGGGCGCGTGCGACATGATCGCCGGCGCCAACCGCGACGGCTTCCACCTGCTTCACGTGGATCTCGGGCGCGATGCGGTCGTGGCCGCCTATGAAGACCTCGCCACCGTGGTCGCCGGCGATTCCTGCCCCCGTTGCGGCGGGGAGCTCGGCCTGCGCCGCGGCATCGAAGTGGGCCACGTCTTCAAGCTCGGCACCAAATACACCCAGGCTTTTGACTCCCGTTATCTCGACGAAAAGGGTAAAAACGAGCTCATGGTCATGGGCTGCTACGGCATCGGCGTTTCGCGCACCCTCCAGGCCGTGATTGAACAGAACCACGATGAAAACGGCATTCTCTGGCCCGCCTCCATCGCGCCCTATCACGTGACCCTTCTCTTGCTCGATCCCGGCGACCCCGCCGTGGTCGAAGCCGCCGGCCGCCTTGAAGCCGAGCTCGAAGCGCGCGGGGTCGACGTGTTTGTCGACGACCGCGAAGAGCGCCCCGGCGTCAAATTCAAGGATGCCGACCTTGTCGGTTTCCCCATCCGCGTGGTGGCCGGCGCCAAATCCCTTGCCAAAGGCGGCTTTGAGGTCAAACGCCGCGAAGAAAAAGACAGCCTCGTGGTTGCCCCCGAGGCGACTGTCCAAACCGTTCTCACTCTCCTCGGTAAAGCTTAGCGATTCAGATTCAAACACACAGTAAGGATTACGACATCATGAAAGAAGTCAAGGAAAAGAAGATCCCCTCCACCTCCACCCGCCGCGACATTTCGAATGTGATTGCCGAAGAGCACGGCATTCCCCAGTCGCTGGCCTACGGCATTATCCAGACCGTTTTCGATGCGCTGCTGGCCAACCTCGTGGCCAACGGCCATGTGGAACTTCGCGGTTTCGGCGTCTTCGAGCTGGTGACGCGCAAAGGCCGCAAAGGCCGCAACCCGAAAATGCCCGAACAGGAAGTGTGGATTCCCGAGCGCAAGACGATCAAGTTCAAGCCCTCGCGCCTTCTTCGCCAGGAACTCACAGGTGTCGAAGCCAAAAAGCCGCGCAAAAACGCCGCCAAAAAGGCCTGATTCACGCGCGGGAGTCTCCAAGGAGGCTCCCGCATCCGTCTACGAGAAAGGAAAACGGCAATGGCCGAACTTTCATTTGATTCCCCGCGCGGCATGCGCGATTTTTATCCTGAAGACATGGTCTGGCGCAATCGCGTGTTCGATGCCTGGCGCCACGCCGCCACCCTTGCCGGTTTCCAGCCTTACGATGCCTGCGTGGTGGAAAGCCTTGAGCTGCTCCAGCGCAAAAGCGGCGAAGAGGTCTCCGATCAGATTTATGCTTTCGAAGACAAAAGCGGCCGCAGGCTCGCCCTGCGCCCTGAGATGACGCCGACGCTCGCCCGCATGGTCGCGGCGCGCCAGGCGCGCCTTCCTTTTCCGATCAAATGGTTCACCGTGGCTCAGTGCTTCCGCTATGAGCGCATGACCCGCGGCCGCAAGCGCGAACATTACCAGTGGAACATGGACATCATCGGCTCGCCCTCCGTGCTGGCCGAAGCGGAAATCCTTTCGGCCGCCGCCGGCGCCGTCCGCCAAATGGGGTTGCCCGATGCCGCCTGGCGCATCCACGTGAGCAGCCGCGCCCTGCTCGGCGAGCTCCTCGCCGCTCTGGGCATCGCCGCCGCGCACCACCCCGCCGTCTTCCTCGCCCTCGACAAACGCGGTAAGATTGAAGACGCCGAAATCGCCGCTCTCCTCGCCGCCGAAGGGCTCGACGCCGCCGCCGTTGAAAAAACCTTTTCGCTCCTGGGCGTGACGTCGCTCGACGAAGCGCTCGCGCTCGCCGGTCCCGATTCCCCCGCCGGCCGCCAGCTTCAGGATCTTTTCCGCCTCGCCGCCGACTACGGTTTCGCCGACCTGCTCGTGTTCGATATCGCCGTGATCCGCGGCCTGGCCTACTATACCGGCATCGTCTTCGAAGCTTTCGACGCGGGGCGCAAATTCCGCGCCATTTTCGGCGGCGGCCGTTACGACAGCCTCCTGGCCCTCGTCGGCGGAGCGCCCACCCCCGCCGTGGGCCTGGGCTTTGGCGATGTGGTCATTGTGGAAGTGCTCAAAGACCTGCTCGGGGAAGACGCCGCCGCCCCCCGAAGCGGCACCGTCGTCGGTTACATGACGGCCGGCGAAGAAGAAGCCGCCGTCAGGCTCGCCGCCCGCCTCCGCGCGGCCGGGGAAGCCGTTGATCTCGCGCTTGCCCCCGCCAAGCCCAAAGCGTTTTTCACCCGCGCCGGCCAAAACGCCGCCTATGCCGTTTACCTCGGCCCCGACGATGTGGCCCGCGGTATCGCCCGCCGTAAAAACCTCGCCACCCGCGAAGAAGAGGAACTTTCCCTTGCCTGAACCCACCCCCACCGTTTTCGATTCGCTGATTCCCGAGCTCCGCAAGGCCATTGCCGATGCGGGCTACACCCAACCCACCCCCATTCAGGCCGCCGCCATTCCGCCTTTGCTCAAAGGCGAGGATCTGCTGGGGTGCGCCCAGACCGGCACGGGGAAAACCGCCGCCTTCGCCCTGCCGATTCTCCAGCGCCTGGCGAAGGAGGATGTGGCCCGATCCCTTCAGCGCCGCCACCCGCGCGCCCTGATTCTCGCGCCCACCCGCGAGCTCGCCGCTCAGATTGATGAAAACATCATGACCTACGGCAAGTATCTCCGCCTGCCTCACGCGGTGGTTTTCGGCGGCGTGGGCATTGAGCCGCAGATTGACAAACTCGCGCGCGGCGTCGCCATTCTGACCGCCACGCCCGGCCGCCTGCGCGACCTTGTGAACCGCAAGGCGCTCTTTTTGGATCATGTGGATACCGTGGTGCTCGATGAAGCCGACCGCATGCTCGACATGGGCTTTCTCCCCGAGATCAAGGCCATCATCGCCATGCTGCCGCACAAGCGCCAGTCGCTCTTTTTTTCGGCGACTCTCGTGCCGGAAATCTCCAGGCTCGCCCGTTCCTTCCTCACCGCGCCCCGCCCGGTGGAGGTGGCGATCGAGCCGGAAAAGCCCACCGTTGAGCGCATCCGCCAACAGGTTTTCTTCGTGGATCAGGAACACAAGCTCGGCCTGCTGAAAGAACTGCTCAACCGCCCTGAATTTTCAAAGGTGATTCTCTTCTCGCGGATGCGCCACCTCGCCAACCGCCTGGAGCGCACCCTCCGCCATGAAGGCTTCGCCACCGCCGCCATCCACGGCGACAAATCCCAAGGCGCGCGCACCAACGCCCTCAACGCCTTCAAAGCCGGCAAGGTCAAAGTTCTGGTCGCCACGGATATCGCCGCGCGCGGCATTGATGTGGACGACGTGACCCATGTGATCAACTTTGACCTGCCCGACGAACCCGAGACCTACGTCCACCGCATTGGTCGCACCGCCCGCGCCGGCGCCGGCGGCGAAGCGATCTCGATTGTCTGCGGCCACGACCGCAACGCGTTGCGCGATATTGAGAAGTTCATCGCCATGCAGGTGCCGTGGGACAAAACCCACCCGCTTCATTCGGAAAAAGCCCGCACCGCGATGGGCGCCGAGGCCACCTTCCAGCGCAAACAGCGCGCCCCCCGCCCCCCGCGCGCGCAACGCCCGCCGCAGCAAAAACAAAAACCGCGGGATAACAGTAAAAAAAGGTGATGTTCAATCGAAGCTTGCTTTGAATAATGCGCAGATCAGGCCGATGGCGGCGGAAATGAGCGCCCAAAGCGGCGCGCGCCGGCCGCTGGCGAGGAGGGAAAGGCCGAGCGCAAAGGCGATGAGGCTGAAGACGACGGTTTTTTCAGGCAGGAAGCAGAGTGTGAAAAAGGCATAGGCGAAACAAAAGCCCGCGCCGCCGGTCAGCACGCCCGCGAGTGAGAAGGGGGTGAGTTTTCGCGCCAAAAACCAGGTGAGGCCGAGGGTGGCGGCCAGGGTGAGCGCGAAGAAGAGCAAGCCGGTGCGGGCGTTGCGGCAGAGAAGCATGGCGATCAGGGCGGCGAAGCCGAAGACGGCGGTCTGGCGGGCGAAAAGAAAACGGTCGGAAACGGCGCCGAAGCGCCCTGCGAAGGCGATGGCGGCGAGGATGAGGGCGGCCGCAATCAAAAAAAAGACGGGAAGGCGGGTGGGGGAACCGTGGAAAAAATGGACGCACGGCGCGAAGGCGCGCCAAAAGGTGCGTTTCTCAAGGCGGGCAATCCAGGCTTGCCGCTGGAGCGCTTCGAGATCGGGGTCGATGGGGGGGGCGTCGACCGTGGAGTCGCGCGCGATGAAGGGATTGGCGGCAATCCAGGCGGCGAGGAGGTCGCTTCGCCAGAGGCGGGGCATGGCGTCGGGCGGGAAACGGTCTTGCTTGAGAAGGGCGAGCGAACGGGCGGCGGCCGGTTCGCCGTTGAGCCGGTCGGGCGTTCGGGCGCCCACCCACCAGCCTCCGGCTCCGGCGATGATGTGTTCGTTTTCGGGGAACACGAGGCGCAGGGCGGCAAGGGTGGAGGCGAGCACGCGGGCTTCGGCCTGGGTGAGGGGCGCTTCGGGGGCGCCGAGATGGAAGAAGACGGGGGTGTTGCTTTGCGTGATTTTGCGAACGGCCTGGAGGGGCCCTTCGCGGAGCCAGGCCATGCCGGCCTGGGTGTAGAGCGGGGGCGGGGCGATCATAATCACATCGTCGAGCCCCGGTTCGCGCAGGGCGGGGAGCTCGGTCGGAGCGGTTTCGATGCGGGTGAAGGTTTTGGCGCCGGGGGCGCAGGAGGCGTCGTCGGCGGGGTGGGTGGGGCACCAGGTGATGGCGCAGTCTTTACGCATGGCGGCGATGGCTTCGGCGGTTGAGGGGGGGATTTCGCCCAAGAGCAGGATCTGCCGCAGCCACGGCCGCTGGCCGAGCGCGAGCGCGGCGGTTTGGGTGGCGTTGAGCGGTGGCGGGGGAGGTTCTGTTTCGGGCGAGGGCACGTGGAAGGCGGCGGCCATGAGCATGAGCGCGGCGGCCGCCGCAATCGTTTGGGTCACGCGAAGCTTCATACGTTTTTGTAGACGGCGCCGCGGGCGGGGGCGATGGCGTCTTGAATGCCGCACCCGTGCAGGATTTCGGTCATCGCCGCGACTTTTTCGTCTTCGCCGTGCACGGCGAATGCGCGCTGGAGGGTGCCGCCTTTTGCGGCTTCGCCGATCCAGCGCCTGAGGGCGGTGCGGTCGGCGTGGGCGGAGAGGGCGTTGATGGTGTGCACGCGGGCGTTGAGGGGAAATTCGTCGCCGAAGATTTTAAGGGTGGGGCGGCGCTCCACGATCCGGCGGCCCAATGTGTTTTCGGCCTGATACCCCACGATGAGGATGATGTTGCGGGGATCGCCGACGTTGTTCTGGAGGTGGTGGAGAACGCGGCCGCCTTCGCACATGCCTGAGGCGGCGATGATGACCATCGGGCCGGGCAGGGTGTTGAGCGCTTTGGATTGGTCGGCGGTCTCAAGGAAGGCGAGACCGGGCATTTGGAAGAGCTCAAACCCGCGGCTGATCATGGCTTGGGCGGCTTCGTCGTATTCGCCGCGGTGGCGGTCGTAGACTTTGGTGGCTTTGAGGGACAGGGGGCTGTCCACGAAGATGGGGATCTGCGGGATGCGCCGTTCCTGGTGGAGTTCGTTGAGGTAGTAGAGAATCTGCTGGGTGCGGCCGACGCTGAAAGCGGGGATGACGAGCTTGGATTTCTGCTGCACGATGTCTTCGATAAACGCTTTGAGGCGGCCTTTCACATCGGCCTTCGGGGGGTGGTCGCGGTCGGCGTAGGTGCTTTCGGTGATGAGGATGTTGGCGCCTTCCACAAAATCGTAGTCGGGCAGAATGGGCTGATCGGGCTGGCCGAGGTCGCCGGTGAAGAGCAGGCGGCGGGTGACGCCCGATTGCGATTTGGCGGCGATTTCGACTGTGGCTGAACCGAGGATGTGGCCGGCGTTGTAAAAGCGCGCGGTGACGTTGTTGCCCAGCTCGATGGTTTTGTAGTAGGGCGCTTCTGCGAAACGGTTCATGATGCGGTCGACATCTTCCATCTCATAGAGCGGTTCGAAGAGGTTTTTGCCTTGGGCCGCGCGCTTGCGGTTGACGATTTCCAGGTCGTGAAGCTGGATGTAGGCTGAATCGCGCAGGAGGATGTCGCATAAATCCCGGGTGGCGGGGGTGGCGTGGATTTTGCCTTTGAAGTTGCGGCGGGCGAGGGTGGGGAGGTTGCCGGAGTGGTCGATGTGGGCGTGGGAAAGGAGGACGGCGTCGATCCGGGTTGCGTCGATGGGGAATTGCCGGTTGCGTTCGTAGGCTTCTTTTCGGGAACCCTGATAGAGGCCGCAGTCGAGCAGAATCCGCAGACCGTTGACGTCGACCACATGCATGGAGCCTGTGGTGGTTTGGGCGGCGCCTTCAAATGTGAGTGTAAACATCGTTGCCTCCTGTGTGGGTTATTCCCCGCGATAGGCGAGGGGGGCTTTGAAGCGGATATCGTCAAACGCATGGCCGACGCGGATCTCGAAATCGCCGGGCTCGACCACGTGGCGCATGGCGCGATCCCAAAGGGCGAGCTCGTTGAAGGGAATGGTGATTTCGACTTCTTTCGTTTCTCCGGGCTCGAGGGTGACCTGTGTGAAGCCCTTGAGTGTGGCGACGGGGGTGACGACGCTGGATACGAGGTCGCGGATGAAGACCATGACGGTTTCCGTGCCGGCGCGGTTGCCGGTGTTGGTGACGCTGCCGCGCACGACGACGGGTTCTCCGCCGGCGATGACGGGCCGGGCGAGGGTGAAGCCGGTGTAGTCGTAGGCGGTGTAGCTGAGGCCGTGACCGAAGGCGAAGGCGGGTTTATCGTCGGCCCTTCCGGAGCCGAGGCCGTAGCCGGTGAGGTAGCGGGCGTGGGTCTGGTAGTAGTATTGGGGAAGGTGGCCGGCCGTTTGGGGAATGGTGATGGGCAGGCGCCCCGAGGGGTTCACCGCGCCGAAGAGGATTTCCGCCACGGCCTGGCCGCCAAACATGCCCGGCTCGAAGGCTTCGAGGATCGCGGGGGCGTTTTCGGTGATCCAGGGGTTGTTGAGCGGGGTTCCGTTGACGAGGACGATGACGGTGGGGATGCCCGTTTGGGCGATTTTCTGAACGAGCTCGACCTGGCGGCCGTAAAAATCGATGGTCGGGCGGTCGGCGGATTCTCCGTAGGTGCGAAGGCCCCAGTCGCTGCGCAGGCCGTAGCCGCCGATGACGACGACGGCGAGGTCGCAGGCGCGGGCTTTTTCCACGGCGTCGGCGATTGTGGCGTCGCTGATTTCGCCGCCCTCCGCGAGGATGCGGTTCTGGGTTTCGGGATCGGTGGTGTTGATGGTGACGTTGGTTTTTCTTCCTTTGATCCGGCCGCTGTCGCTGAAGATGATTTCAGGGGCGCCGAAGGCGGGGGCGATTTTTCTGATGCCGTCGAGAATGGTGACCACGTGGTCGGCGGGCTGGGGGGTGGACCAGTCGCCCAGGATGGCCTGATTGGCGGCGTTGGGGCCGGTCACGAGGATGCGGCGGCAGGCGGAGGCGTCGATGGGGAGGATGTTGTCTTTGTTTTTGAGCAGGACGATGCTCTTGCGGGCGGCTTCGAGGGCGACGGCTTTGGATTGGGGGGTGGCGTGGAGGGCGGCTTCGGAGGGGAGGGGGTCGATGTAGCGGTGCTCGAAGAGGCCGAGGGCGAATTTGAGGGTGAGGATGCGGGTGACGGCGTCGTCAAGGCGGGATTCGGGGAGGGTTCCTTCGCGGACGAGGGCCACGAGCGGGGTTTTGAAGGCGTCGGGGGAGGAGGAGTACATCTTCATGTCGACCCCCGCGCCGATGGCCTGGCGGACGGCGTCCTTCATGTCGTGGGCCACTTTGTGGAAGTTTTGGAAGCGGAGGTTTTCGATGTCGCCCATGTCGGAGATGAAAAAGCCTTCGAAGCCGTATTCCTTTTTGATGATGCCGGTGAGAAGGTATTCGTCGGCGTGGGCGGGGATGGAGTTGTTGTTGTTGTGGCCGGGCATGAGGGTGAGCACGCCCGCTTCGATGGCGGCTTTGAAGGGGGGGAGGAAATCGCGGCGCATCATGCGCTCGGAGATTTCGGTGTTGCCGTGGTTCACGCCGCCGACCGCGGCGCCTCCGCCCAGGAGGTGTTTCACGCAGGCCGCGATGTTGGCCGGCCCCAGGTCGCCCTGAAGGCCTTTGACGGCTTGCTCCACGAGGCGCGAGGCGAGGAAGGGGTCTTCGCCGTAGGTCTCGCCGGTGCGGCCGAAGCGGGCGTCGTGCACGATGTCGATGCAGGGGGCGAAGGTCCAGTGGTTGCCGGAGGCGCGGGTTTCGGCGGCGCTGTGAACCGCCGCGCGGCGGACGAGGCCGGGATCGAAGGTCGCGGCCATGGAGATGGAGGTGGGAAAGACGGTGCGCCGGGGCATGAGGGCGTTTCCGTGGGCGGCGTCGACGCCGATCAGGTAGGGGATTTTCAGGCGTGTGTTTTCGGAGAGGCGCTGAAGCTCATTGTGTTTTTCGGGGGTCACTTCGCCGAACCAGGCTCCGAAACCGGGGTCGTTGCAGAGGCCTGCCGAGATGATCTTTTTTTCGTCCCAGATCACGGCCATGTCCATCTGGGCGGCTTTTTCCTCGAGCGTCATTTGCGCGAGGAGCTCTTTGGCCCGTTCCCGCGCGGCGCTCCATTGGGGCGGATAAGCGTCGATTCGGGCTGAAACTGAAAAAAACGGAAAGAAAATTCCGGCTGAAAAAAGAACGAAAAAAGCCAATTGCTTCATTGTTGCTCCTTTGCTACTGTGGGTCACTGTAAGCGATTTCGCCTGAAAAGTCGATATAAATTGAACGATACGGATAAAATCGCACTCTTCGCTATTTTACTTGATTATGACCTTTTATTTTTGCTACAGTCAGGGCATACAGTATACAGCAACGTGCATATGATCGGAGATGAATATGAGGACAATGACCTTTTCATTTTTTCTTTTTTGTGCGGCATCCGCTGCTCATGCGCAGGCTTCTTTGGGCGAGGCGAGGCTGAAGACGGCCGGCGCCGACGTTGCCTCCGCCGTTTCGTGGACTGTTGAGCAGGGCACGGCCACCGGCATCACTGACGCAGGCGCCGCGGATTACGATTATGTGATCGACGGTATCGGCGGTGTGACCGCGAAAAACAGAGACGCTTTTCTCAGCAGGGGCAACAGCCTGACCGTGAGAAACGGCGGCAGGCTGACGATTCAATCCGATGCTCCCGGCGGAAACTTCACCAAAAACGTCACGATTCCAAACGGTGTCGTTTCAAACGGAACGCTTGCCGTCTCAGGCGGTTTTGGGTGCACCTACTCATTTAAATCGCCGATTCGCTTTGAAGGGGTTTCCACGCTTGACCGGAGCAGCGGCGCTTATACCCATCGGTATCTCTTCGATACAGACGCCTCCATTTCCGGTTCCGGAACGCTGTATCTCAAACGGGCGGATACTGGCAACGGCGGTTACGATATCACTGTCAATTCCGACAATAACGCCTACGCCGGGCAGGTTGTTCTCAGCACAGCCGCCAGCCTCGCGACCTTCGTCTTGAACAAACCGCTGGGCGAGGGCGCCTCCTACAAGCTTGAAGACGGCGGAAACGCCGCCTGGAGCTTTGCAATAGCAGACGGCGCGCTCGAAGGCGCTTCCCGCCTGACCTTCAACCGGGCGAACGCCTCGACCTCCATCTCCGGCGCTTCGGTCACGCTTCCCACGCTGGAAGGCACGGGCGGCACCATCAGCGCCAGCGGCACGCTCACCGTGAACCAGGCGGAAGACGGCGTGCTCAACAGCGCCCTCACCGGATCGTTCGCGCTGGTCAAGGAAGGCGAAGGCCGGCTCACGCTTGGGGGCGACAGTTCCTTCACCGGCGGCCTCACGGTCAATGCCGGCGAAATGACGCTGACCAGCGCCAACGCCATCGGCGCCGGCCCGCTCACGCTCAACGCCGGCGGCGCGTTCGGGCTCGGCCCGGCCCGCCCGGCGACGCTGACCGCGACTGCCCCCGCCACGGTTTATCTGGCCGTCAGCACCGCCGAGCTTTCAGAAGCGCCGAAAATCCTCCTTCCCAACGTGATTGAAGCAACGCCCGGAGATTTGACCTTTGAAAGTGCGGACGGCTACGCTTACGAATTTGAACTGAACGGTTCCCAGCTTTGGCTCATCGGCCCCAAGGCGACCAGCGGCGAGGCGCGCCTCAAAACAAACAATGCCAGCGTGGCTAATGCGGCCTCCTGGGCTGTCGACCAAGGTCAGGCCGCCGGAATTTTCACGCCGGAGGCGATGAGCTATGATTATGTCATCTCGAATAATCTGGTTGGCGCGTTCGATCTCTCCACGAACAACGGCACATTCACATCGCAGGCCAACAGCCTGACGGTTAAAAACGGCGGCGTCTTGAGTTTCCGGCACACGAGCGGCGCCAATCCCAGCGGAAGATACTATGCAAACATTCCCAACCTGACATTCGACAACGCCACCCTGCGTTTTGCCGCCACCGGCGGGACGACATCCTATACAGAGCTGAAAACGCCTGTCGCCTTTAAGGGCAACTGCGTGGTGAACCGTGCAAGTAACGCAAGTTTCTCCCAGCATTTCTATTTCAAAAACGCCGTTTTGGGCGATGCGGATGCCACGCTTACGCTGACCCGCAGCGGAAGCGGCGGTTCGGGGGCGCTCTTCTATCTGGATGGAACGGGATCTGATTATCGGGGTGAATTCATTCTCGGCGAGGCGAATTACGGCGGATCGACCGCTCCCACGCTCAACTTCAACCAGCCCGTTGGGGCTGCATTGCTCAAAGTGAACAACACGGGCAACTGCGCATGGACGGTCAACGTGGCGGCGGGCGTCTGCAACGCTTTGCGCGGCATTCAGGTGGTCGCCGGCCCCGCCGCGTTCACCTTCGCCGGCGCCAACACGCTTCCTTCCATCGATTTCGGCGCGAATACCGTCGGCGCATGGAAGGGTTCCGCCACGCTGACCTTGAATCAAACCCAGGACGGTACTTTCGGCGCCACGCTGGAAGGCGGCCTTAACCTGATCAAACAAGGTTCCGCCGCGCTGACCGTTACAGGCGCAATCACCACCACGGGCGCCGTTACGGTGAATGAAGGCACGCTGGCGTTTGCCGATGGCGTTACCGTCAATGCCGGAAGCGTGGTCGTCGGCGGCACGTTGGCGTATGGCGGAGCCTCGGGGAGCGCCGCGCTGACCGTGCTTGCCGGTTCGACCCTTCAGCCGCGCACGCTTGCCGATGCATTGACGGTGGCCTCTGTTGCGTTGCCTGAGGAAGGAAGCGTGGCGCTGGCGATTGATGAATCGCTGCTTCACCCCGAAGGGCAAAAGCTCTACTTCCTGAAAACGGCGGTTCTGACCGGCGGCGCGCCTGCCGATGTGTTTACGGGAATCCCCCCGAAATGCACGCTTGGCGCGGATGAAACCGGGCTCTATGTGATCAAACCGCCTCAGGGGATCGTCATCACTGTTTATTGAGGCGCGAGGGCATGAAAAAGGCGGCTCCTTTCGGGGAGCCGCTTTTTTTATTTGGCGAACCAGGCGGCGGCGGCTTCCGCGATGGCACGGTTTCTGGGAATCAGGGCGGGCTTTTTGGCGAAGCTGGCATCGAGGGCGTTGAGGAGCTGGTCTTTGGAGAGGCCGGTTGCATTGAGCGCGATGAGGGCGCCGAGCATGGCGGTGTTGGCGGCTTTGGGCATCCCCAGCTCGTTGGAAAGCGAGATGGCGGGGAAGTGCACCACCTTCACGCCTTGGGGCGCGGGCTGGGTGAGCTTCACCGTTTCATCGACCAGCGCGATGCCGCCGGGGCGCACGGTGGAGATGAAGCGTTCGTAGGCGGGCTGGTTCATGGCGATGAGCAGATCGGGGTGGTCGACCGCGGGCGCGCCGATGCGTTTGCCCGAAACGGTCACGGAGCAGGAGGCGGCGCCGCCGCGCTGTTCGGGGCCGTAGCTGGGGAACCAGCTGGTGTGGCGCCCGGCGGAGCGGGCGGCTTCGGCAATCACGAGGCCGAGGCTCAAAATGCCCTGGCCGCCGAAGCCGGTGAACTTCATGCGCATCTCTTTGAAAGAGGGGTCGTTTTGGGGAACCACATCGGAGGCGCCGGCGTCGGCGAAGAATTCGTTGAGCGAGGTGCGGGCAGGGGGCGCGGGGCGCGTTTGGGCTTCGGCGGTGCGGTCGCGCAGGCAGCCGAGGGGGTATTCCTTTTCCATCTGGTCGATGGTGAACCGGGCCGATTTCAGGGAATCCATGCCGAGGTTGGTGGGGCAGGGCGCGAGGATTTCCACAAAGGCGTAACCCTTGCGGTCGCGCTGGATGGCGAGGGCTTTGCGGATGGCGGCCTTGGCTTTCATGATGCGGGCGGTGTCGGCCACGGAGACGCGTTCAATGTAGACGGGGGCGGCGAGCTGGTTGAGCACTTCGCTCACGTGCATGGGGTAGCCGTCGTTCAGCGCATTGCGGCCGAAGGGGCTGGTCGTGGTTTTCTGGCCGAGGAGGGTGGTGGGGGCCATCTGGCCGCCGGTCATGCCGTAGAGGGAGTTGTTCACGAAGATCACGGCGATCTGTTCGCCGCGGCTGGCGGCCTGGAAGGTCTGGTTGAAGCCGATGGCGGCGAGGTCGCCGTCGCCCTGATACGCGATGGTCACGGCATCGGGCTTCGAGCGGACTACGCCGGTCGCCACGGCGGGGGCGCGGCCGTGGGCGGAGCTGATGTTGCCCACATCCCAGTAGTAGTAGCCGAAGACCCCGCAGCCGATGGGGTTGACGATGACGGCGCGATCCTGGAGGCCGAGCTCCACGAGGGCTTCGGTGAGGAGTTTGTGGATGATGCCGTGGCCGCAGCCGGCGCAGTAGTGGGTGGCGCAGGTTTCTTTGCCGGAACGGCTGAACACGGGATACATCCCGATGGTTTCGAGAGTCTTCATGCTGGCGATTCCTTTCAGTGCGCGGCGGTGACGGCGCGGATGACTTCGTCGACGGTGATGACGACGCCGCCCATGTGGTTGATGAGGTTCACGGCGGGGTTGAGGCCGGCCTTGGCGAGGTGAAGCATCACATCGTCGCGGAACTGGCCGCTGCTCATTTCGACCACGAAAAGCTTTTTGCCCGGGGCGAGCGCGGTGAGGGCGTTGACGGGGAAGGGCGAGAGCGTCTGGGGGCGGAGGAGGCCGGCGTTGACGCCCTTTTCGCGGAGTTCGTCGACGGCGCTGCGGGCGACGCGCGCGGAGGAGCCGTAGGCGATGAGGAGGGTGTCGGCATCGTCGGTGCGATAGGTTTCGGCCATTTGGGCTTCGGCGTCCATCTTCGCGTATTTGGTCTGGAGGCGCTGGTTGAGGGCTTCCTGGCCGGGGGCGTCGAGAAAAATGGAGGTGATGAGGTTTTTCCGCGTGTCGGCGGTGCCCTGCACGGACCAGTCGCGGGTTTCGACGGCGGGGATCTCGGTCTCGGGCAGCTTGAGCGGTTCCATCATCTGGCCGAGGAGACCGTCGGAGAGAATAATCGCGGGCGTGCGGTAGCGGAAAGCGAGCTCAAAGGCCTTGATGGTGAGGTCGCACATTTCCTGCACGTCACCGGGAGCCAGCACCACGCAGCGGTAGTTGCCGTGGCCGCCGCCTTTGACCGACTGGTTGTAGTCGGCCTGTTCGGGGTAGACGTTGCCCAGGCCCGGGCCCGCGCGCTGGATGTTGACGATGACGGCGGGCAGCTGCGAGGCCGCCATGTAGGAGATGCCTTCCTGCATAAGGCTCATGCCGGGGCCGGAGGTGGCCGTCATGGCGCGGCTGCCGGTCGCGGCGGCGCCGTAGAGCATGTAGGCCACGGCGGTCTCGCACTCGCCCTGAAGGAAAGGCCGGCCCACGGAGGGGAAATACTCGGCCGCCTTGTGCGCGATTTCGCTGGCGGGGGTGATGGGGTAGCCGAAGTAGACGTCGCACCCTGCGTAGAGGGCTCCGATGACCGCGGCTTCGTTGCCTTTGACAAATTTGACCATGGGAGCCTCCTTTACGGTTTCACCACGCGGATGGCGTAGGGTTCGGGGCAGTTGTAGAAACAGATGCCGCAGCCGATGCAGCCCTCGCCGGAATAGACTGCGGGCTTCACGCCGCGTTTATTGTAAACATCTGAAATGGCGAGCACTTTTTTGGGACATGCCGCCACGCAGCGACCGCAGCTTTTGCATTCGTCGGCGTTGATTTCGGGGCGGGGCGCGTCGTTCCGCGGTTCGGTCATAACTGTTTCTCTCCTCAAAATGAAAGGCATATACCATATCACAGCCGGGTAAATGAATCAAGAGGTTCGTTGACCGCGGGCCCGCTTTCTTTTATAGTATTGCGTGTTTTGAAGAAAGGATTTTGGCATGACGGTTTCTTTTCAGTGTTTGACCCCCACCGCGCGGATTCCGGCGTATGCGCATCCGGGGGATGCGGGGATGGATCTCTGCGCCGACGAGGCGCTGGTGCTTGAACCCGGCCAGCGCGCGGCCGTGCGCACAGGGCTGGCGATGGCGCTGCCGCCCGGCACGGAGGCGCAGATTCGCCCGCGCAGCGGGTTGGCGATCAAGCACGGCATCGGCATGGTTAATGCGCCGGGCACCATCGATGAGGGTTACCGCGGCGAAATCCGGGTGATTCTGATGAATTGGGGTCAGGAGCCGTTTGCGATTGAGCCGGGAATGCGTATCGCGCAGATGGTCATCGCGCCGGTCTTGAAGGTTGCAATTCAACAGGTTGATGTTTTGCCCGCCGATACGGTTCGCGGCACGGGCGGTTTCGGTTCTTCGGGAGTTTAACAATGATTGACCACGATTCTCTCTATGCGCGCGCCTGTAAGGTGATCCCCGGCGGCGTCAACAGCCCCGTGCGGGCCTTCAACAGCGTGGGCGGCTCGCCGATCTACGTGACCGAAGGCCAAGGCGCGCGCATCGCGACCGCCGACGGGCGCGAACTTGTCGATTTTTGCTGTTCGTGGGGCGCGATGATTCTCGGCCACGCGGAGCCCGCCATCGTGGAAGCGGTGTGCGCGGCGGCGTCGCGCGGGTCTTCCTTCGGCATCAACACGCCGGGCGAGGTCGATTTCGCGGAGGCGCTCTGCGCCCGGATCCCGTTTATGGAACGGGTGCGGCTGGTGAATTCCGGCACCGAGGCGGTGATGACGGCGATCCGCCTGGCGCGCGGCGTGACGGGCCGCCCGAAAATCCTCAAGTTCGACGGCTGCTACCACGGCCACTCCGACGCCATGCTCACCGCCGCCGGCAGCGGCGTGCTCACGGCGGGCGAGGCGGTTCGCGGCATTGCGCCCGAGGTCGCGGCGGATGTGTTCGTGGCGCCCTACAACGATGCCGAGGCGGTGAAGGCCGTGGTTGCGGCGCATGGCGATTCGCTCGCCGCCATCATCGTGGAGCCGGTCGCGGGCAACATGGGTTGCGTGGCGCCGGCGCCCGGCTTTTTGGAGACCCTCCGCCATGAGGCCGATGCCTGCGGGGCACTGCTGATTTTCGACGAGGTGATTAACGGCTTCCGCTTCCACAACGGCGCTTTCGCCTCACTCTGCGGCGTGACCCCCGACCTCATCACGCTGGGCAAGGTGATTGGCGGCGGTTTTCCGCTTGCGGCGGTCGGCGGGCGCGCCTGCTGGATGGAACAGCTCGCGCCCGCGGGCGGCGTCTACCAGGCGGGCACGCTCTCGGGCAACCCCGTGGCGGTGGCGGCGGGAAGCGCGGCGCTGCGGCTCTTGGCGGAACGCGATCCGTATCCCGAAATGACTCGCCTCGCCAAAGACCTTGAAGCGCGCGTGAACGCCATCGGAGGGCCGCTTCGGATTGCCCGCGCTTATGATGTGTTTACCCCCTTCTGCACGCGTGAACCCGTGCGTAATTTGGCGGAGGCGAAGCGGGCCGACCTCGCGTTTTACGGCCGCTTCTTCCACGGCATGCTCGCGCGCGGCATCTACATCGAACCCTCTCAGTTTGAAGTCTGCTTCATTTCCGCCGCCCACACGCAGGCCGATATCGATGCCTTTGTGCGTGCCGCCGAAGCAACGTTGAAGGAAATCATCTGATGGCGAAGCGAAACACATTCCCCGCCTCCCGCCCGAAGCTCGGGCGCTTGGGAACCTTTGGCGGCATGTTGGCCGCAGCGGTGATTCTTGGCGGTTCCAACTGGTTTGTCCACGAACCCCGCGCCTTCCGGGAACAGGCGGCGCAAACCCTCCCGCCGCCCCTGCTCAAGAGCATTGAACAGCTCGGCAACATGACCGCTCAAGTGACCGACGAATGGGGCTGGACCGGGCATGACATGACGGTTGCGTTCGCGGAGCTGCCGCCGTTTGAACGCGATGTGTTCGGCGGGTACCCGGTGCGCATCCCGGGCGGCAAAGCGCCGGCCGATGTGGCGCTGCTGCACAAAAAGGGCTTTACCGCGGCCTATTCGCCGGCGCTCAAACATCCGGTCTGGTCGGCCTACCGCATCGACCCCACGCACAAAAAAAGCTCGCCGCCGCGCGACGGCATACCCTTTGCCTCCGATAAAGCCGTGAAGTCGCCCTCGACCGAAGCCTACACCGGCACCGGATACGACCGCGGCCACATGGCGCCCAACTACGCCATCGCCTCGCGCATGGGCCGCTCCGCGCAGGCCGAGACCTTTCTGACCTCCAACATCTCCCCGCAGATGCCCGATCTCAATCGCGGCCCCTGGCAGAATGTGGAGCACCGCCTCGCCCAGCCTCTTTCCGACGCCTACGGCCCCATCTGGGTCATCGTGGGCGCGCATTCAGACCCGAAAGGCAAGCGCCTCAAGAGCGGAATCGATGTGCCGCTCGGCTTTTACCAGATCGCCGTAACGGTCGACGGCGACCAGCTCCGCGGCTTCGCGCTCTACATGCCTCAGGAAACCGGCGGCAGATCCGCCGCCCGCGGCGCCTTCATTTCGATCCGCGCGCTGGAGGAACTGACCGGTTGGAATTTCTTCCCCGAGCTCCCCCGCGAAACACAGGACAGCTTCGAGATTCAGGAAAGCAGCCGTTTCTGGCCGACCGCCTTTCGCGCCACACGCGGCCTCGAGGCCGCGAAAGAAAAAAAATGAAGTGGCTTTATCGCCTCAAATCCCCTATAATTCCCTTGCAGTTTGTAATAGAAAAGGATTGGGATGAGCGGGGCGAAAATCAGGCGGATTGAACGGCTCGAATCGTATCTGGTAAAGCTGATTCAGCAACCGGGCGCGGATCAGGGCGTGACGGGGTGGCAGCGGGCCTTGCTCGCGGTGTTGAAGGGCATTGCGAAGATTTTTGAGAGCGTGGTCGTGATCCGCCTCTTTTTCTTTGAGATCGGCGTGTTGAAACGTTACCCGCTGGGGTGCCAGGTCATCAGCGTGGGCAACATCACCGCCGGCGGCACGGGTAAGACCCCCGTGGTGGAAATCTTCGCCCGCGAACTGCAAAAACAGGGCCGCAACGTGGCGATCCTCAGCCGGGGCTACCGTAAAAAGGAACTCCCTTTTTACAAGCGCGTGTTCAAGGAGCAAATCGACCCGCCCCGCGTGGTGAGCGACGGCCAGCGCGTGCTGCTCGATTCCGAAATGGGCGGCGACGAACCCTACATGCTCGCCTCCAATCTCCCCGGCGTGGTTGTATTGGTCGACCGAAACCGCGTGAAAAGCGCTCGCTACGCCATCAAAAAATTCGGCTGCGACACGCTGATTCTCGACGACGGTTTCCAATACCAGCGCCTCAAGCACAGCCACGAAATTGTGCTGGTCGACAAAACCAACCCCTTCGGCAACGGCAACATGCTGCCGCGCGGCGTGTTGCGCGAACCGCTCAAAAACCTCAAGCGCGCCGATTTCATCTTCATTACGAAATCCGACGGCAGCTCCGATGAGCTTCGCGGGAAAATCGCCCGCCTCAACCCCCGCGCCGAAATCATCGAGTGCCGTCATGCGCCGCGTTACCTCAACAGCGTCTACTCCCAGGAAAGCCAGGAGCTTTCCTGGCTCGCAGGCCGCAAGGTCGTGGCGCTTTCCGCCATTGCCGTGCCGCAGGGCTTTGAGCGCTTTCTGCGGTCGTTGGGCGCGGAGCTGATCGAATGCGTGCGCTACGCCGACCACCACCGCTACGCCACCCAGGAAATCATCGATGCCGTGAACCGTGCCGCCGAACAGGGCGCCGATGCGCTCATCACCACGGAAAAAGACGCCGTGCGCTTTCCCAAGCTCTCCCGCACCGCGATTCCGGTTTATTATCTGCGCGTCGACATCGAAATCCTCAACGGCGCCGACAGCTTCCGCGACGCCGTGAACCACATCTGCTTCAAGACCCCCGTTTCCGACGAGGACCCCGCCGATGAAGCCTGAGCCCCCCCCCCCCTGCGAGGGCGGCGAACGCCGGGTGCTCCGCCGCGCCTCGCTGGTTGGCGCCATGACCGCCGTCAGCCGCGTGGTCGGCCTTCTGCGCGAGCTGTTCATGGCCTATTTCTTCGGCGTGGGCGTGGAGCAATCGGCCTTTGTGATTGCCTTCCGCATTCCGAACCTCTTCCGCCGGCTCTTCGGCGAAGGCGCGCTCGGTAGCGCCTTCACACCCGTCTTTACCGAAGTCTGCCATAAAAACGGCCCGGAGCGCGCCGCCCTTTTCGCCGCCCGCGTGATGGGAATTCTGGTGTTCTTCCTCGGGGGGATCGTGCTGCTGCTCATCGGCGCGACCTATGCGGTCGAACCGTTTCTCGCGGAGGGCAGCCGCTGGCTTGTGGCCTTGCCGCTCATGCGCATCATGCTGCCCTACGCGGTGCTGATTTGCCTCGCGGCCATCGTCTCGGCCATGCTCTTCACGCAGGGCCGCTTCGCCATCGCCTCGCTCACGCCCGTGGTGCTCAACATCGTGTGGATCGCGGTGCTTTGCGTGGTCTGCCTGTGGCTGACCGACGACAGGATGACCCAAATCACCATTGTCTCGTGGGGCATTCTCCTCGCGGGCGCCGCGCAGGTGGCCTTTCAGCTCCCGGCGCTGCGCAAGGCCGGCTTTCGCTTCCGGCTCGATTTTTCCTTTAAAGCCTGGCGCGAATCGCCCTACATCCGGCGCGTGCTCACGCTCACGGCTCCTGCCGCGATGGGTATAGGCCTTGTGCAAATCAACATCTGCATCGACGGCTGGCTGGCGTATTACGCCGCCGAATGGGCGCCCGCCGCGCTCGAATACGCCGACCGCATCGTCTACCTTCCGCTCGGAATGTTCGCCACCGCGTTCATGACGGTGCTCCTGCCGACCTTTTCCAAGCAGGCCGTGGCGGGCGATCTCGCCGGCCTGGGCAAAACCCTTGAGCGCGCCCTCCGCAACCTCACGCTCGTGATGATGCCCGCCGCCATCGGCCTGGGGGTGCTCTCCTTTCAGACCGTCACGCTGATTTACGCCTGGAAGGGCGGCAAGTTCGACGATACCGCCGCCATGTACACCGCCCGCGCCATCCTCTTCTACGCCCCCGGCCTCATCATCTTCTCCCTTCAGAAATGCGTCACCCCCGCTTTCTACGCCCTTCAGGATCTGAAGACCCCCGTGCGGATCGGCGCGTTCTGCGTGCTGCTCAATTTCACGATGAACCTCCTCTCCATCTGGCTGCTGCCCTATGGCTGGCAACACGCGGGCATGGTGGGGTCGACGGTGATTTCCAGCCTCGTCAACGGTTCGGCGCTGGCGCTGATTTTGCACCGCCGCATTCAGGCGCCTCACGTGCGCGCCTTTTTGCCGACCGTGGCGCAGGCGCTGGCCGCCGGTGCGCTGATGGGGTTCACGGCGTGGTTCGGCTACCGTTTTTTTCAATGCATCGTACCCGCGTGGGGCAAAATCGCCGACCTCGCCGTGATGTTCGCCACGATGGCCGCCTCCGCGTTGGTTTATGGCGGAGCGTTGTGGTTTTTGGCGCGGGCAAGCGTGCGTGAACTGCTGGCGGATCTGCCGGGAAGAAGGAGAAAGAGCGTATGAGCCGGTTCATCGTCGCGTGCGGCGGCACGGGGGGCCATGTCTACCCCGGGCTCGCGGTCGCCCAGGCCTTGCGGCGGCGCGGGCACGAAGTCGCCGTCTGGTTCTCCGGCCGCGCCATTGAGGCCTACGCGCGAGACGCGTGGGATGGCCCCGCCTTCAAAACCGGCGCGCGCCGGCTTCACCCCAAATGGGCGTTTCACCTCTTGCTTTCCTGGCTCCGCTGCCGCAGGGAAATGCGCCGGTATCAGCCCGCCGCGCTGCTGGCCATGGGCAGTTATTCGAGCCTGCCGCCCGTTTTGGCCGCGCAGACTTTGGGCGTGCCGGTCGTGCTGCACGAGGCCAACGCGATTCCCGGCAAAGCCGTGCGCCGGCTGGCGAAACGGCCGTGCGTGAAGGAGGTGGCGCTGAGCTTCCCCGCTTCGGCGGAATACCTCCCCGGCGTGAAAACCGTCTGCACCGGGTTTCCGCTCCGCCGCACGCTGATTGAAAAACTCCTCACCCCCGGCGAGCTTCCGGTGCGCGAAGACGGCGCCTTCACCGTGCTTGTGACGGGGGGCAGCCAAGGCGCCCATGCCGTCAACGAACTCGCCTGCGAAGCCTTCTGCCGCATGGCCGCCGCAGGGTGCGACACGCTGCGCGTGATTCACCAGTCCGGCGCCGCCGATGTGGAAGCCCTCCAAAATCGCTACGCCGAATTCGGCGTGAAGGCCGAAGTCGCCGCCTACATCCGCGACATGGGCAAAGCCTATGCCGCCGCCGACGCCGTCGTCGCCCGCGCCGGCGCCTCCACCTGCTTCGAGCTGTGCCTCTGCGCCGTGCCCGCGCTGCTCATTCCGCTCCCCTCCGCCATGAACGACCACCAGACCCTCAACGCGAAGATGCTCGTGGAAAAGGGCGGCGCACTCGCCTTCAATCAGAAGGAAATGACCGCGCAGAATCTGATCGACGTTTTGCTCCAGATGCGCAGCGACCCCGAAATCACCGCTTCCATGCGCCGCGCGCTCGCCTCCCTTGCCGACCCCGATGCGGATGAGCACGTGGCCGACCGTCTTGAATCCGTCATCCAAAGGAAAAACACATGAACCGCCGCAGCTTTCTGCTTTCCGCCCTGCTTTGCGCCGCCCTCTCCTTCGCCGCCCCCTGGTCGCCCCTCCCGCACCAGCCCGCTCAGACCGGCCCCAAAAACGTCATCATCATGATCCCCGACGGCACCGGCCATGCGGGCTACACCCTTGCCCGGCAGTTTACCGGCAAGCCGCTCTTTCTCGACACACTCCTGCGCGGCGCCACCCAGACCGCCTCCGCCAACAACGCCGTCACCGATTCCGCCGCCGCCGGCACCGCCCTCGCCACCATGACCCGGACCAACAACGGCATGGTCGGCCTCTCGCCCGATCCGGATCCGCGCCCGCTCGTCTCCATTGCCGAGATCGCGCAAAGCATGGGGAAAGCCGTCGGCGTGATCACCACCGACGAGCTCTTCGGCGCCACCCCCGGCGGTTTTTCCGCCCACGCCGCCCACCGCAGCGAAGGCGCGGCCATCATCAAACAGCAAGTTTACCAGGGGTTCGACGTGATCATGGGCGGAGGCCGCCGCCTCATGAAGCCCGAGAACCGGCCCGACAGCGCAGACCTCATCGCCGCCGTGAAGGAGCAGGGCTACACCTACGCCGCCACCGCCGGTGAAATGAACGCCGTCGTCGAAGGCAAGCTCTGGGGCTGTTTCAATGACGGCGGCCTCACCCCGATGGCCACCCGCCTCGCCGTCTCCGTCGACGAGCCCACCCTGAAAGAGATGACCGAAAAGGCCATTGAACTCCTTTCCGGGAATCCCAACGGCTTCTTCCTCATGGTCGAAGGCGCCCAGGCCGACTGGGGCAACCACGTGCACGATGCCCTCTACGCCACCCATGAAATCCTTGCCTTCGACGCCGCCGCGCAGGCCGCCTGCACCTTCGCCGCGAAGCACCCCGGAACCATCGTCCTGATCACCCCCGACCACGAAACCGGCGGCCTCACGCTGCCCAAAACCAAACTCGACCGCATCGGCGCCATGCAGCAGATGAAAATGGCCGCGAAAGACATGATCAAAGACCTGAAAAGCACCGCGACCGACAGCGAAATCACCGCGCTGGTACGCGTCCACTGGAACATCAGGCTTTCGGATGCCGACATGAAGGCGATCCGCAAACGCATCAGCGAAGAGAAGCAAAGCCTCCTCAACGCCCTCTGCCACACGGTCGCCTCGCGCCACCTCGGCCTCGAATACACCACCGGCGACCATACCGGCGCCGACGTGCCCTACTGGGGTTTCGGAATCGGCCTGCCCACCGGCGCCCTTCGCAATACCGACATTCCCCGCATCGCCGCCGCCTTTTTCGCCGCCGATACCCCGCGCATTGCGGCAAGCCGATACGCCAAGGTCGAAAATCCCCAAACCGACCTTTCAGACCCCGCCAGCCCCGTGCTCGTGCTCAAGGGCCGCCGCATTCAGGCCGACACCAATTTCGCGCTGACGGCCGATGGCAAAAAAGAACCGCTCGGCGGTCTGGCCGTCTACATCCGCCCGGCCAAAACCTGGTATCTGCCCTCCGCCGCGCTGTGACGGAAAAGCAAACAGCCGGAGGAGAAACCGCCCCCGGCTGTTTTGCAACCGATCTTCAGATGTCAAACGTGAGCTGAAAGCGCAGGAAATAGGCCGCGCTGTCGGCGTTGGCGCCGAAATAATCGCCCTTGCTCATGTATTCGGCCATGACGGCGCCTTTCAAGGCCATTTTCTCGAGGATGGGGAACTCGTAACGGGTCTGGACGTAGAAGCCGCGGAAGGAGCCGTAGCCTTCGCCGTCGTTGACGCCTTGCTCGGTTTTGGCGGTGAACATGGGGCCGAGCTGGATTTTGGTTTTGTGCCCCGCGAGCGGCGAAGCGCCGAGCTCGAGGTAGGGGTAGATGAGGTTGCTGTAACGGTATTTTTCATACATGGGCGCGACGGCTTCGCCGAGCCAGGTCTGGCGGTTGAAGACGGGGTTCCAGCCGGTATCGGCGCCGGCGGGGGTTTTGTCGAAGCGCTCGTTGTCGCCTGAGAGGTAGAGGAGGGCGGCGGTGAGAGTGGGCTTGCCGGCGGCTTTGGGCTGCCAGGTGAGGCCGCCGAAGGCCATGCCGGCCCAGATGCTGCGGTCGTCGTCGGTTTTGCCGAACTGGCCGGCGAGCTCGAGTTCGCCGGAGAGGGTTTCGGTGAGCTGGGGGAGAAGGCGGGTGCCGACGGTATGGAAATCGCGGGCGGCGAATTTGGGTGAGGCGGTTTCGTGTTTCCAGACCCAGTAGAAATCGAGGCCGAGGGCTTTGGATTCGCGGATCTGGGCGTAGAGGCCGGCGCCGGCTTCGTTGTTTTGGAACCCGGTGGTGTCGTAGTCGCCTTTGGCGTTTTTCCCATCGTAGGATTGACCGAGGGTGGGGAGCCAATCGTCTTGGCTCATATAGATGCCGAAGGCGTCGAGGGTGGTTTTACCGGTGAGGCGCCAGGTGGCGCGGAGCGCGTCGAAGTAAGCGGAGCGGGAACCGTCGCCGCCGGTGCCGTCGGAAATTACGCGGCCTGCGCCGAATTTCATATCCTGGCGGCCGATGCGCAGGTCGAGGGCGCCGGCGATTTTTTTAACGTCGAGGTACAGGTTGTCGATGTAAAGAACGTCGGGAAATTTTTGCTTATCCTGTGCGGGGTCGTCTTTCGGGGTGCGGTAGTAACGGAATTCATCGGCGAGGCGGGCGAAGAGGCCGATGTTTTCATATTCGGCTTTTCCCCAGATGCGGGTGCGAAGGCGCATGTAATCGGTGCGGTCGCTTTGGAAATTGGGCCATTTGGGGAGGTGGTCGGTGAAATCGTAGCGGAGGCGGATGTCGAGGCCGGCGTCGAGCTTGAGGGGGGATTCGGCTTGTTGGGCGAATGCGGTGAGGCCGATGAGAGCGGCGGCGATCAGTGTGGCGTGTTTCATCATTTCCTTTCTGTTTGTGTGGTGAAACACGGCATACTTTACGCGGGGCGTGTTTGGTCGAAATGAAGGAAGCGTTAAAAAACGGTTAATCTCTGTTGCCTTCTTCGTGGGTTGCGGCGAGGCCGCCCTGTGAGGTTTCTTTGTAGAGGTTGGGAAGGTCGTGGCCGGTGCGGAGCATGGTTTTGACCACTTTGTCGAAGCTGATGCGGTGGGTGCCGTCGGAGAGGCTGGCGTAGAGGTTGGCGTCCATCGCGCGGGCGGCGGCGAAGGCGTTGCGCTCGATGCAGGGGATCTGCACGAGGCCGCAGACGGGGTCGCAGGTGAGGCCGAGGTGGTGCTCGAGACCCATTTCGGCGGCGTATTCGATTTGGGCGGGGCTGCCTCCGAAGAGCTGGGTGGCGGCGGCGGCGGCCATCGCGCAGGCCACGCCGATTTCGCCCTGGCAGCCGACTTCCGCGCCTGAGATGGATCCGTTGGTTTTGGCGACGGCTCCGATGATTCCGGCAGTGGCGAGGGCGCGGGTGATGCGTTTTTCGGGGAAGTCGTGGTGTTTGCAGAGGTAGTAGAGCACGGCGGGGAGCACCCCGGCGGCGCCGCAGGTGGGGGCGGTGACGATGGGGCCGGTGGAGGCAGCGTTTTCTTCGGCCACGGCGAGGGCGTAGGCGAAGAGATACCCGCGCCCCTGGATGCCGGTTTTGAGGCCTTTGGCTTTTTGGTGGTAAAGGGCGGCTTTGCGCTGAAGCCCGAGGCCGCCGGGGAGCACGCCTTCGGCATCGAGGCCGCGCTCGACGGCTTGGGCCATCACGCGCCATGCTTCGCTCAGATGCTCAAAGCATTCGTAGCCTTCGTGTTCGAGCACGTATTCCCAGATGGCGCGACCTTCTTTCCGGCACCAGGCGAGGATGGCGTCCATCGTGGAAAGAGGGTAGGGGCTTGGTGTTTGAGCGGCGGCGGCGGCGGGGGCGGCGAGGTAGCCGCCGCCGATGCTGTAGATCTGCCAGGTGGCGATCAGCGCGCCGCCGGGGTCGAGGGCTTCGAAAAACATGCCGTTGGGGTGGAAGGGAAGGAAGACGCGGGGCTGCCAGATGAGCTCGACGGCGCGGGGCGAGCACCCGCCGATGATCGCCTGGTCGGTCAGGTGGCCTTTGCCGGTGGCGGCGAGGCTGCCGTAGAGCGTGACCCGGAAGGAGGCGGCTTCGGGGTGGGCGGCGGAAAACTGTTCGGCGGCGCGGCGGGGGCCCATGGTGTGGCTGCTGGAGGGGCCGAGGCCGATTTTGAAGATGGTTTTGAGCGATTCCATGGCGCAGTTTCCTTTTTAGGCGGGTTCGCGGTTGAGTTTCATGGAGAGGGTCTTTGAGACGCCTTTTTCGGGCATGGTCACGCCGTAGACGATGTCGGACCCGGCGATGGTGTGCTGGTTGTGGGTGATGATGAGGAACTGGGAGTGGATGAGGAAATCCTTGAGGGCGGCGACGAAGCGGCCGATGTTGGAATCGTCGAGCGCGGCGTCGAGCTCGTCGAGGAGGCAGAAGGGGGCGGGTTTGATCATGAAGATGGCGAAGAGGAGGCTGACGGCGGTCATGGTGCGCTCGCCGCCGGAGAGAAGGGAGATGGTCTGTGGCTTTTTGCCGGGGGGGCGCGCCACGATGTCGATGCCGCATTCGAGGGGGTCTTCCATGTTTTCGAGGAGCAGGAGGCGGGCGTGGCCGCCGTGGAAGAGCTTGGAAAACATGGCGGAGAAATTGTCGTTGGCGCGGTTGAAGGTGTCGCGGAAACGCTCGGAGGAGGTGGCGTTGATGGTGCGCACGAGGTCGAGGACTTGGGCTTTGGAGGCGAGGAGGTCGTCTTCCTGGGCTTTGAGGAAGGTGTAGCGGGCTTCGTGTTCCTTGTATTCGTCGATGGCGACGAGGTTGACGGGGCCGAGGTTTTGGATGGCGGCGGCGAGCTCGGCGATGCGTTCGGCGAGGGTTTCGTCGGGCGGGGGTTCGCCGGCGGGCCATTCGGGGTCGGGCTCGGCGGCGAGTGCTTCTTCGGTCACGGCGTATTCGGCGAGGATGCGTTCGATGTGGTTTTGGCGGCGGATGCGGGCTTCGCCGATGGCCAGCTCGGTTTTCCCGCGTTCGTCGCGCAGGGCGTCGAGGCGGCGGCGGGTCGAGGCGAGGCCGTTTTCGAGCGCTTCGAGGGCGGCGGCGGTTTCGGCGCGGAGCGTTTTGACGCGTGCCCACTCGGCTTCCACGGCTTCGCCGGCGTCGCTCAACGGCTGGAGGGAGGCTTCGAGGGTTTCGTTTTCATTGGCGAGGGCGCGGATGCGGTCATCGTAGGAGCGGATGCTCTGGCGGCGGGTTTCGAGGCTGCGTTCCAATTCACGGATGCGGATGAGGAGAGCGTCGCGCCGGTTTTTGAGGGTTTCTTCTTCCTGGATTACGGTGGCGTAGCGGATGCGCGCTTCGGCCTGTTGGGCGCTGACGGCGGCAAAGGCGCTTTCCAGGGCGCCGCTCTCTTCGTTGAGGCGTGCGGTTTCCAGCAACAGGTTTTCACGTTCGGCGGTGTTGGCCGCGCGGCGGGCCAGAAGGGCGTCGCGGCGGCCGGTGGTGTCGCCCGCGGTGTTTTCGATGGATCGGAGGCGATCGTCCACGGCGGTGAAACGCTCGGCGGCGCGCTCGGCTTCGCGTTGGGCGGCGCGGTGTTCGCCTTCGGTGTGGGCGGCTTGGTGCTGGGCTTCTTCGAGGTGCCGCCTGAGGGCGTTCCACTGGCTGTTCAGCGCGTGGATGCGGGCGTGGAGGGTTTCGATCCGGGCCTCGGCGCCGCGGGTTTCGGCTTCTTTTTGGAGGAGGCTTTCCAGGATGCTTTCGAGCTGAATCCGGTCGGCGAGGGGAGAGGCGGCGTTTTCGTCGGCGGCGCGGCAGGCGTAGTCGCCGGCGGCGGTTCGGGCGGCGCATTCGCCTGCGGCGGTAAAGCCGCCGAGCAGGCGGTCGACCAGTGCGCGGAAGGCGGGCCCGGTCTCCACGCTTGCTGCGAGTGACCCCGGCTGCGGGGGCTGGGCCGGGGCGTTTTGCACGAGAAGCTGGAGCGATGCGCCGGGAAAGCGGCGCTCAACCTGCTGCAGCACGCGGTCGGCGGCGGCGCGGTCTTTGACGACTACGGCGTGGAGCCAAGGGTTGAGCGCGGCCATCACGGCCTGGGTCTGGCGGGTCGCGTTGAGGCAGGAGGCGAAGGTCCCGACGACGTCGCCGGGGGGGGCGTCGAGCAAGGTTCGGGCGGCTTCGGAAAAATTGGCGCGCGTGGCGAGGCGTTCTTCGAGGAGGTCTCGCCGGGCGTGAAGGGCGGCGGTTTCGGCGTGAAGGCGGGCGGCGGCGCGTTGGGCGTCTTGCAGGAGGGCGGCGAGGTCGGCCTTGTCTTCTTCAGCGGCGATGAGGGCTTCTTTTGTGTTTTCCACGGTCTCGCGGGCGGCGCGGAGGCGGTTTTCGATGGCGGCAAGCGCGGTGGCGCATTCGTCGCGGCGGAGGCGGATCTGGGCTGATTCTTCGCGGAGGCGCTCCATTTCGATGCGGGCGGCGAGGGCGGCGGTTTCGAGGGTGGAAAGGTCGGCGGCGGTGCGGGTCTCGATCTGCTCGCAGGCGAGGAGGCGGTCGCGGGTGCGGCGGAGGCCGTTGCGGGCGGCGTCGATCCGCTCTTCATGCAGGGCAAAACGGTCGCGGGCTTCGTCGAGGGCGGCCTGGGCGGCTTCGCGTTGTTTTTCGAAGTGTGCGTCGCGCCCGGCGTCGGAGGCGGCGGCTTCGCGGAGGGTTTCGAGCTGATCGGCGGTTTCGCGGGCCTCGGCGGTATCGCGCTCGGCCCATTGGCGGCACTCTTCGGTTCGCTGGCGGTTGGCTTGTATGATTTCCCGCGCGCGGTTGAAACGGGAGGCGAGGTCGGCGATTTGCGCCTGGAGTGTTTGGGCGGAGGCGTCGTGCGCGGCGAGGGCGGAGCGGAGATCGGTTTGTTCGGTTTCGCCGGTTTCGATGGCGGCTTGAAAGCGGTCGGCATCGTCTTGCAATGCGGTGAGGCGCTCGGCGTGGGCGATCATGGCGGCTTCGAGGGCTGCGACGTGGCGGCGGGTTCGGAAGAGCTCAAGGGTGCGCAGCTCGGCGTGGCAGGTCCGGTATTTTTCGGCGCGCTCGGCCTGGCGCTGAAGGGTGGTGATTTGGCGCTTCACTTCGCGGATCACATCGGAAAGGCGGAGCAGGTTGGCTTCGGTCTGCTCGATTTTACGCATGGCTTCGCGGCGGTCGGCTTTGAATTTGGTGATGCCGGCGGCTTCTTCGAAGACGGCGCGGCGGTCTTCGGGGCGTGAGGAGAGGATGGCGTCGATCTGGCCTTGGGCCATGACGGAGTAGGAGGTGGTTCCCACGCCGGTGCCCATGAAGAGGTGGTGAATGTCTTTCAGGCGGCAGGGGTTTTTGTTGAGGAAGTATTGGCCTTCGCCGCTTCGGAAGACGCGCCGGGTGATGGTGACTTCGTTGAAGGCGGTATCGAGCACGCCTTCGCAGTCGGTGAAGGTCAGCGAAACCTCCGCCATGCCCAGCGGTTTGCGGGTGTCGGTGCCGTTGAAGATGATATCCTGCATTTTCGCGCAGCGGAGCGCGGAGGGGCGCTGCTCGCCAAGCACCCAGCGGATGGCGTCGGAGACGTTGCTCTTGCCGCATCCGTTGGGGCCGACGATGGCAATCATGCCCGGTTCGAAGGTCAGGCGCGTTTTGTCGGCGAAGCTTTTAAAGCCGCATATCTCAAGCTGTTTGAGGTACACATTTTTCTTAGTTGATTGTGGCCTTGAAGGCTTTGAGTTCTTCCCGGGTGGCGGTTTTGGCTTTTTCGCCAACGGCTTTTTCGACGGCCTGTTCGAAGTATTTCAGCGTTTCGGCGCGGGCGGCGGCGGCCTCTTCGGTTTTGCCGGCCTGGGTGTAGATGTCGGCAATGCGGCGGGTGTTGCGGCCCAGCACGGTGGCTTTGGGAAAGGCGATCTGGAGGGCGGGGTCGTAGGTTTCCTCTTCGCCTTTTTCGATGTAGGTCATGAACTCGCGCAAGGCTTTGGCGGCGGCGTCGGGGTTGGCGGCGTCGAGGGCTTCATGGGCTTTGATTTTGCAGCGGATCATGGCGTGCCATTCGGGGGGCTGTTTGGGGATGCCGCTGTCGAGCATGGCGAAGCAGAGGGGGTAATCTTTGATCATGAAGGCGGCGTCGAGAATCATGGAGCGGAAGTAGGAGAGGACGGCTTCGTCGGTGATGGTGGGGTTGAGGCGAAGGGCGAACTCGCAAAGCTGTTTGACGATGGCGGGTTTCTCGATGTAATCGTAGAAGTAGCGCGAGAAGAGGTCGGCGAGCATCGTGGGGGAAATGCCGCGGGCCTGAAGGGTGTCGAGGGCGGCGGCGATGGCGTCGGGGTTGGCTTTGAGGCGTTCTTCGAGCCAGATGCCGGCGGCGAAATCGGCGGTTTTAGGGTGGGTTTTGGCGAGGGTCACGCAGGATTCGGCGCAGGCGCCGAGCTTGGAGGAGCGGGCTTTTTTAAGCTCGGTGAGGGCTTTGCGAAGCAAGGGGAGGAGTTCGTCGTCGGCGAGGGTCGCGGAGGCGTCGGGGATGATGGCGATGAGGGCTTCGTCGTTGAGCGTGGCGGTGTAGTGGGTGATGGAGGTGGTCACGGCGAGCTTGGCGTAAAAGGGGTTGCGGTCGGGGGCTTTCTGTTGGGCGAGGGTGGCCAGGGCTTCCATCGCATCGGCCGATTTGCGATCCTGGCAGCATTGCTCGAGCACGCGTTTGAAGCTTGCCGCCACGAGGTCGGTTTGGGGCTGTTCGAGGAGGAACTGGAAGGTTTCGCTGCGCAGCTCGGTTTTTTTTGCTTCAATGGCGGTGGCGATCATCCAGGCGTAAATGGTTTCGGGGTCGGGGCTGAGGCGGGAATCTTTCAAGACGTCGCGGCACCAGGCTGTGCAGGTGGCGGCGTTGGTTTCGCGCGCGCGGAAAGCGTGGTAGAGCTGGTCGCGGAGGGGAAGGGTCACGGCGGCGTCGTTAACGGCGGCGATGTCGCGCAGGATTTTCCAGGCGGTTGCCGGGCTGCCCTGGTCGATCCAAAAGCGGAAGAGGTTCACGTTGAGCTCGTTGAGGGCGTAGCGCTGAATGGCCTGATCGCCGGAGAGGGTGAGAACCAGTTTTTCGGCTTCGGCGGTTTTTCCTTCAAACTGGAGCGCCTGTGCGGAGCGGAAGGTGTCTTCGATGCGGGTGACGGCGGCGGCTTTCCGTTTTTCAAGCTCGCCTTGGGAGGGGCTGCAACCGGTGAGCTGAATCGTCAGCGCGGCGCCGGCGGCGATGGAAAACAAAATCAGATTCCGGGACAGCGAAAAGTGTTTCATTTCTTTTTTCTCCACATTTTTTTTCACATGTGCGGGGTAGTATCGCAAAAGCGGCGGGGGTTGTCAAGAACGGGCAGGGGGTTACAGGCCGCTGAAGAAGAGGGAGGTGAAGGTGGTGATGGGGGCGGTGTCGCGCATATTGTCGATAATCTGGCGGACGTCTTTGATTGCGCCTTCAACTTCCACGGCGATCGCGTCGTCCTTCGAGAGGTGGCCGAGGGTGCCTTCGCCGTTTTCGAGGCGCCCGAGCACCACGCGCAGGCTTTTGGCGGAAGCTTCGAGGTCGCCCATGAGCGTGGAATCGCCGCCGCCGGCGATGAGCTTGCCGAGCATGCCTTCGCCGGCGTCGATCTTGCCGGTCACGCTGCGGATGTTTTTGACGGCTTCGGCGAGATCGTTGTAGACGGTTTCGTCTTCGCCCATCAGTTTGCCGATGGTGCCGCGGCCGTCTTCAAGGCGCGCTGCGACGGTTTTGACGCTGGCCAGTGTGGCGCTGAGATCAAGGTAAAGCCGGTCTTCCTTCATGAGCTTGCCGAGCGTGCCTTCGCCGTTTTCGAGGCGGCCGGCGACGGTGCGCAGGGAGGCGACGGTGCTTTCAAGGTCGTTGTAGAGCCTGGCGTCGGCGGAGAAGAGCCTGCCGAGGGAACCTTCGCCTTTTTCAACGCGTGCGGCGAGGTTGGCGATGGAGGCGGTGGCGCGGCTGAGGTTTTTCATGGTGCTCTGGAGATCGTCGCCGCTGACGGCGCCGCGCAGCTCGCCGACGAGGCCGCCGAGGTCTTCCATCCAGTCGGTCACCGGCTTGCCGACGAGGACGCTGTCTTCCCCGAGGGCGGAGCCCTTGCCTTCTTTGATCACAAGCTGGGAGCCGCCGAGCACGGAGGTGTTTTTCACGCTGATTTCGTAGCCGTCGAGAAAGCAGACCTTTTCATCAATGAGAATGGTCACTTCGACCTTGCCTTCGTTGAGCGCCATGTGCTGCACTTTGCCCACCGGCATGCCGCGCACCAGCACGGGATCCTGCGGCCGAAGCCCGCCCACGTTTTCAAAGGTCACGAGGCGCTTCACGCGGCTTTTCCCCGTGAGCAGATCCATGCCTGAAATGACCACCGTGAAGAAAATCAGCAGCGCCAGCACCGCGGCCATAAAAAGGCCGACGAAGGCCTCCTGCACGAAATTAGTTCTGTTCTGAGCCATGTTCCACTCCTTTTTCTGTGATAAATTGGGCTTTGAGGAAATTGATTGCTTCGGGCGCCTGCGATTTCACAAACTCGGCCGGCGCGGCCACTTCGGCGAAACGGCCCTTGCTGAGCAGGGCGATGCGGTCGGCATAGCGGAGGGCGCCGCTGAGATCGTGCGTGACGACCACGCAGGTCACGCCCAGCCTGCGGTTGATTTTTGCGATGAGCGAATCGATGGTGCGCGACATCACCGGGTCGAGGCCGGAGGTGGGTTCGTCGAAAAGGAGAATCTGAGGGCCTTCGATCACGGCGCGCGCGAAGCCGGCGCGCTTGACCATGCCGCCGGAAATTTCAGAGGGGTATTTGTCGCCGTGGCCTTCGAGCTCGACCCATTCGAGGGCTTTGGCGAGGCGTTCGTCGATTTCGGCATCGGAGAGGTGTTCGCGTTCGCGCAGGGGGAGGGTGATGTTTTCGGCCAGCGTCATCCAGCCCAGCAGGGCGCCGTTTTGGAAAAGGTAGCCGATTTTGCGGCGGATGGCGGCGAGCTGGGCGTCGGAGGCGGAAGAGATATCGTCGCCATCGACGATGATGCGGCCGGTGGTGGGCGAGATGAGGTTGGAGATGAGTTTGAGGCTGACGCTCTTACCGGTGCCCGAAGGGCCGATGATGGTGAAGAGCTCACCCTTTTTGATTGTGAACGAGAGGTCGTCGATCACGGTTTTTCCATTGAAGGATTTGGTCACACGGTCAAACTGAATCATAGGCGAACCTTTAAAATACGTAGAAAAAGCGGGTGATGAAATAGCCCACGATCAGAATCATCAGGAAGGAGACGATGACCGAGCGGCGGGTGGCTTCGCCCACGCCCGCGGCGCCTTGGGTGGTGCCGAAGCCGATCGCGCAGGAGATGCCCGCAATCATGAAGCCGAAGGCGGCGGCTTTGAAGAGCCCCACGTAGAGGTCTTTGACTTCCGCCGCGCGCATGGCTTCTTCCATAAACTGGCCGAAGGGGATGTTGAGCTGGGTCTGGGCGATGAGCGCGCCGCCGAGGGTGGCGAGCAGGCAGGTGTAGAAGGAGATGACGGGGGCCATCAGGAACATGGCCCAGATGCGGGGGGTGACGAGGAAGCGGACGGGGTTGATCGACATCATCTCAAGGGCGGCGATTTCTTCGTTGACCGTCATGGTGCCCATTTGCGCGGCCATGGAGGAGCCGACGCAGGCGGAGAGGATGAGGCCTGTCATGAACGGGCCCATTTCGCGGAGCATGGCGTACATGAGGGTGGAGGCCACGAGGATTTCCTGGCTGAAGCGCTTGAAGGCGATGCCCAGCTGCAGGCAGAGGATCATGCCGATGAAGAGCGCGACCACGGTCACCACGGGGAGGGTCCCGATGCCCACGATGTAGAGCTGGCCGGCGAAGGTTTTGCGGGCGTCGCGGTTTACAATGAGGCGGGGGGCCGCCAAAAAGGCCTGAAAGGAAATGAGCAGGGTGCGGCCGGCGCTGGAGAGGGCGGTCGCGGCGGAGCGCACGAGGGCCTGGAAGATGTTTCCGGGCGGTTTCTGGTAAACGGGTTCGCGGGTGAGGATCATGAGGATACCTTTGTTTAAAACAAATATGTCACTTCACTGGCTCTGTAACTGGAAAGTCGTCCGGATAGACCGACATATAGTGAAAAACGCTTTGTTGTGCAATCTTGAAACAAATTTTTTCCATTTCTTCCGCTGCCCATTCTTCTGCACGAAAGAAAAAAGAACCTCGATTAAATAGTCCTTCATTTTGAAGACATATTTCATTAAGGGGGCCGAACATTGAAATTGTTTTTACTCTATCAACAATTGATTCGCCATCAGCAAAATCACATCCGTCACCGAAACAAACAAATGGAAAAATGGTTTCCGTTAACAGGGCTGTTCGAAATCCGATTACATTCTTTCCCAAGCGCTCTATAGCGTTTCCCATTGCCTGCCGCGGTTTGCCTTCTGTCTTTCGGAGGTCATTGGTTCCTTGATTCTTTTTTTCCGAAATAAGAACTGGATATCGTGTCTCATTTTTTCCGACCAGATAAATGATTCCACCATCTGGCCTCATTGTAGACGTTTCAAGACATGTTGTAAAAGAAACAGAAGGAAATTTTTGTTTTAATTTTTCAATCAATGAAGTCAAATAAGTTTGTGTTTCATGTACAAACATGAAATTTGGAAATTGAATTTTAATTTGGTCTAAGACTGCTGCAACGGCAGAAGACAATTTTTTTTCCTGCTTCTTGGAAACAGAATTCAACACCATGTCTTTGTGATCTTTACGTAGACGATGTTTGTTAGCCATGCTATTTCTCCAATAGATAGAGATATTCGCTGACGTGAAGAGAACGGTTGTTCAAATTTCTACATCCGCGGAACGTGTTGTATTTGAATTCAAATAATTCAATTTCACCCATTTCCGAAAGTCGCTTTCGAAATGTTTCATGTGAGATGAAACCTTCTGAATTGTATGAAATCAAAATAAACTTTGCCGGAGAATTTGCAATAACATCGAAAAGTGCATTTTCTGCTTCTTTTCGTTGATTATATGCCGAACGGTTCCAGTTTGTCGGTATGCCTGATACGGAAGAAATGTCCGTTGGCCTTTGATAGTGGGCAATCAAGTTCAGCATGAAATAATTTGACCCATACGGGTGTTGGTTATAAGGGGGGTCTAAATAAACAACATCCAATTCTGGAAGACGTTTGACGAGTTCATTTGTATCGGATTGAAATATAGACACGTCACATGCAAACTCTGAAAATATTGGCATGGGTAATGTAATATCACCGCAAATTCGAAACAATGCATTACGACCCTCTCCGCCAAATTGCCCAACACCTGATTTGTTTTTATAAAATCCTTTGAAAACACCTGAAGTATTTGCGTGAACGGATGCTTCTGCCAAAAGAGGAGCCAAAAAAAACTTTTGATCATCAATTGGCAAATCGGCGATGCATTGCCGTGCGGTATCCAGAAAAATTGCATTTCGACGTGTGTAAAAAACACGCTCGCCTTGTGCTATTTCCTGTTCATTTTTGGGCGCATAAAGTTCAGTTAACCAACCAGGGGTCATTTCTTTTTCAATGCGCTGTACAAGTTGCTGGTGCAAATTTTTTAAATAGGCGTATTTTTTTACCGTAATATTTTCTAAATAACATAAATTTGTTATTTTGTTATAAAGCTCAAGGTCATTCGTGATTAATGAATTTGAGAATCGTTTCATCGCCCTTGCAACACTTCCTGTACCTGAAAAAAGATCAGCCATGTTCAATTTATCTTTTTTTAAACGTTTTTGAAGTTGATGAATAATTGAACCAATATGCGGAACAAGCGAACGCTTATTTCCTAAATAAGTAATTAATTGTTCGGAGAGAAAAAGTGGATTTTCTTCTTCAAATCCAGGTAGAGTTGCAAGGAATTCAGATGGTATCACGGTTCGTCTCCTAAATCATCTGTTTCGGTGGTCCACTGGATGAGGCCCCAGAGGAGGTCGTGGCGGTTGGTTTTTGTGCCGGCGATGCGGGTGCGCTCGTAGAGGGTCCAGAAGGGGGTGAGGTTGCGCTCGACGGGGGCGGCGTCGCGGATGGGCATGAGTTCGAGGAGGCGAAGGCGTTCGCCGGCTTCTTTTGTGTACCAGCGGCTGTAGAGGGGCCAGAGGCGGAAGTAGCGTTCTTTGACTTCGGGGCGGCCGTTGTCGCGGCTGAGGTTTTCTTCGAACACGTAAAGCGGCCAGAAGCGGTTGCGGGTGTTTTCGAGGCGGTCGGTTTTCTGATGGGTGGAGACGATGATGGGGTGGAGGATCCACCAGCCTTCGCGGGTGCCGCGCTCGGTGATGCCGGCGATGCGCCAGAGGCGCCAGGTGTTTTCGTTTTCGTCGGTGTAATGTTCGAGGGGCCAGGGGCAGCGCAGGAGGGTGGCGCCGCGATCGGTGACGGTGCGGGTGAAGAAGGGGGGGATGATGCTCCAGGATTGTTCGGTGTCGGTGTCGACGCGGGCCATGAGGGGGAAGAGCATCCAGGCGTGGCCGTTTTTGGTGCGTTGCTGGTCGTGGTAGGTTTTTTCGGTCCAGATGGGCCAGAGGGTGTAGCGGCTGTCGGCATCGGTTTCTTTTTTGGTGCCGTAGAGGGGCCAGAGGCTCCAGCGGGGGTTGTCGGGGTCGTCTTTGAGGGAGAAGATGGGCCAGAGGTAGTAGCTGCGGCGAACGGGGGTTTTGCCGCCGACGTCGTAGGAGAGGTAGAGGGGGAAGAGGGTGAAGCGGAGGTTGTTGACGATGAGGAAGTTGGGCATTTTTCCGTAGATGGGGAAGAGGGCCCAGTAATCGTCGCCCCGTGTGGAGCCTTTTTGGAAGATGGGGGGGATGGAGAGGCTCCAGCTGCTCTGGGGGTCGGAGCGGTTCTGGTCGTTGTAAAATACGGTGACGATGCGGTTGCGTACGGTTTCGCCGCGGCGGCCGAAGGTGGTGAGGGGCCAGGCGACGTCGAGATCGCGCTGATCCCGGCGGGGGTCGTGTTCCCATGAGAAGAAGGGGCGCAGGGCAAGGAAGGTGGTTTGGCCGCCTTCGGTGCGGCGCTCGAAGAGGGGGCCGATGCGGAAACGGCCGGCGGTCTGGGGGGGGTCGGGTGCGGGGGCGCCGAGGAGGTTTCCGGCGGCGATGAGGGAGAGGGCTGCGGCGAGGATGTTGCGCCGGAGGGTCAGCATGAGGCGGCTCTTTCGAGGATGGCGCTTTCGCAGCCGAAGGTGGTGGCGATGAGGGCGGTGCGGATCCACATGCCGTTGCGCATTTGGCGCCAGTACATGGCGCGGGGATCGCGGTCGACGGCGGTGGAGATTTCGTCGCGCCGGGGGAGGGGGTGGAGGATGGCGGCGTGGGGTTTCATGAGGGCGAGCTCGGGGAGGCCGAGCTTGAAGCGGGTGGTGTCGATGCGGGCGCTTTCGCCGTGGGCATTGTCCCATTCGTCTTGAATGCGGGTCATGTAGAGGGCGTCGGCATGGGGGAGCTCGGAGGGGAAGTCGGAGGAGACGCGGTACTCGGTGCCGCGCTCGCGGAGCATGTGGAGGATGTCGTCGCCGATTTGGAGCTCGGGCGGGGCGACGAAGACTTGGCTGATGTTGTCAAACTGTGTGAGGAGCATGGAGAGGGAGCGGACGGTGCGCCCGCGCAGGAGGTCGCCGCAGAAGAGGATGGTGCGGTCGCGGAGGCCGCCGTTGTTCTCGAAGCTGCGCAGGAGGGTGTAGATGTCGAGCAGGGCCTGGGTGGGGTGCTGGTCTTTGCCGGAGCCGGCGTTGATGATGGGTACGGCGCGCTCGGAGGAGGAGAGCACGTAGGCCATGTGTTCGGCGAGGCCTTTTTCTTCGGAGCGCATGATGATGAGGTCGAAGTAGGAGCTGAAGGTGCGGACGGAGTCTTCTTTTGACTCGCCTTTGTATTCGGAGGAGGTGGAGGCGTCGCGCACTTCGCCGGCTTGCATGCCGAGGATTTCGCAGGCGGCCAGGTGGGAGAGAAAGGTGCGCGAGCTGGGCTGGGAGAAGTAGAGCATGGCGCGTTTGTGGGAGAGGAGGGTGCGGAGGAAATCGTGCCCTTCTTTGGTTTTGGCGATGGTGCGGATGGCGGTGGCGAGGGCGGAGAGGCGTTCGAGGAGGGGGCGGTCGAACTGCTGGGCGAAGAGGGTGTGGTAGGGGGTGCCGTCGTCGCGCATCAGGTAGGGGATTTTTTCGGGCATGGGCAGGGCGTGAAAGCGCTCCCAGGTGAGGGCTGAAATGGCTCCGGGCATGGTTTTCTCCGGCGGTTAGAAGTGGGTTGCGGCTGAGAGGGCCGAGACGTAGAGCGCTTTGATGGTGTGCATGCGGTTTTCGGCTTCGTCGAACACTTTTGAGAAGGGGGCTTCGAAGACGGTGTCGGTCACTTCAAGGGCGCCGCTTTCTTGGGAGACGTCGGTCTCGGCGTCGTGGAAGGCGGGGAGGCAGTGCAGGAAGATGAATTCGCGGCCTGCGTTGCCGGTGGCTTCCACGAGGGGCATGTTGACCTGGTAGGGGCGCAGGAGCTTGAGGCGGGCGTCTTTCTGGCTTTCTTCGCCCATGGAGACCCAGACGTCGGTATAAATCACGTTGGCGCCGCGCACGGCGGCGGCGGGGTCGGTTTCAATGCGGATCCGGGATCCGTTTGCGGCGGCGATTTCGCGGGCTTTGGCCACGAGGTCTTCGCGGGGGAAGAGCTCGCGGGGGGTGCCGTTGACGAAGTTGACGCCGGCTTTGGCGCAGCTGAGCATGAGGGAGTTGGCCACGTTGTTGCGGCCGTCGCCCACGTAGGTGAGGGTGAGGCCTTTGAGGCGGCCGAAGGTTTCCTGCATGGTCATGAGGTCGGCGAGGACTTGGGTGGGGTGGAAATCGTCGGTGAGGCCGTTCCAGACGGGGACTCCGGAGCGGGCGGCTAGCTGCTCGACGGTGCGCTGGGAGAAGCCGCGGAAGAGGATGCCGTCGAAAAGGCGGCCGAGGACGCGGGCGGTGTCGGCCACGGATTCTTTGGCGCCGAGGTGGATGTCGTTGCGGGTGAGGTATTCGGCATGGCCGCCTTCATCCTGAATGGCGATGGAGGCGGAGTTGCGGGTGCGGGTGGAGCTTTTTTCAAAGATGAGCGCCACGTTTTTACGGTGGAGGAGGTCGCCGCGAATGCCTGCTTTGCGGCGGGCTTTGAGCGCGATGGCAAGGTCGATTGTTTCGAGCATCTCGGCGTCGGTCAGCGACAAGATGTTGAGCAGCGAGCGGTTTTTCAAATTGGGGTTCAGCTGAAACATCACGGGTCTCCTCGGTTTTCGGATTTTACAGCCCTGTGGGTATGTAAAGCGGGAGTATAGCAGAATTCAGGGCCGCGTGTCGATATGAAAGCGCGGCCCTTTATGCCGGGGCGCTATTTATTCCTTACTCTTGCCGCCCAAAAGCCCGCCGATGGCTTTCACGGCGCCGCCGGCGGCGTCGCTCACGGCTCCGCCGACGCTTTTGGCGGCATCGCCCGCCGCGCCGCCGGCGCTTTTGAGTGCGCCGCCGGCGGCGCCGCCCACGGCTTTGGCGGCATCGCCCACGGCTGAGGCGGCTCCGGTGACGGCTTGCTGAACGAGGGGGATGATCTGATTGTTGATGGCTTCGACGACGGCGGCGATCACGGTTTCAAGTGTTGTGGGTTTCGATTTGCCCAGGTCGCTCATGCTGATGGCCGGAAGAGGCAGGTTCAGGCGAAGGGGGGCGTTGAGCATGGGGATGGTGACTTGGCCGGCGAGGGTTCCGCCTTTGAAGGTCAGTTTTTCGATGATGACGTCGCGCCCCGGCTTTTTCTCTTGCTTCTCTTTTTCTTCTTCTTTCTTTTCGGCGGCGCCGAGGTTTTTCAGAAGGGCGTCGATATTGGTGGAGCCGTCTTTGCGTTCGTAGAGCACGCCGATGTTGTCGACGGTCACTTCGTGGATGACGATGGGGCCGGTACCGGGAAGCGAGGCGAGGTCGATGTGGATGTAGACTTCGTCGAGCGAGAAAACGGAGCCTTCCGCGAAGCCTTCGGGATTGCCGATGTCGAGGCCTTTGAGGCCGATTTGCCCGCGCAGGGGGCGGAAGTGGACCTGCTCGAGCCCCACGGGCACGCCCAGCACTTTGGGGCCGACGCCGGTCACGGCTCCTTTGATGACATAATCGCCTGCGACGATGAGGATGAGAATCAGCGCAAGCACAACGGCGAGAAGCATGCCGATGCTTTTGAGGATCCATTTTGCCGGTTTGTTCATGTTGCTCCTTTTGGGTTAGTGTGAAAGTTCAAAATCGCAGACGATCGGCAGGTGGTCTGAGACGACGAGCCTGGGCATCCGAAAGCGGCGGAGGCGTATTTCCGGGCTGTAGCAGACGAAATCGAGCTGGCGGGTCGGGCGCCAGCTGGGGTAGGTGGGGCGGTGCCGGGCGTTGGCTTCGATGAGGCCGGTCGCATCGAGGAAGAGGTGCGATTCCCAAACGCCGGAGAGGAAGTTGAAGTCGCCCGCCAGGATGCAGGGCTTTTGGGTTGTTTTGATGAGGCGGTGGAGCTCTTCGAGCTGGCGGTGGCGGGTCTTTGCCCCCAGCGCGAGGTGCACGAGGAAAATGCAGACCTGCTCGAGCTCGACTTCGATGACGAGCCGTTTCATGCCCACTGAAAAATCGTGGTAAACGGTGCGCAGGATCGGGTCTTTGGAGAGGATGGCGTTGGATTGTTTGCGCAGGATCGGCAGGTGGGCGGCAAGGCCGGCTTCGTGGTATTTGGCGCGGGCGGCCTGGTGGTAGCCGAAGGTGGCGGCAAGGTGGTCGACCTGGCTGTTGCCGCGGGTGCGGTAGGAGCCGCCGTCGACCTCCACAAGGCCGATGATGTCGGGCTGCACGCAGTCGACGAAGCGTTCCACGGTCATGAAGTGACGGGTCGAGCGCGACATGAACGAGAGCCAGCTCCAACGCCCGAGGCTGTTGGTTCCGTATTTGATGTTGTAGAGAAGAAAACGCATTGTTTCAACAAAAAAGGAGAAGGTGAAGCGTTTCACCCTCCCCCTTTCATTCCTGGATCAACGCGGTTTAGGAAAGGACTGCGTCTTTGCAGATCTTGGAAATGCGGAAGCACACAGCCGTTTTGGGCGGAATCTGGATGATTTCGTTGGTGGCGGGGTTGCGGCCCATGCGGGCGGCGCGTTCGACTTTGATGAGCTTGCCCAGGCCCGGGAAAACGAATCCGGAGGGATTTTTCGCTTCTTCGGCGGCGATGGCGAGCAGGGCGTCGTAAATATCGGCAGCCTGTTTCTTGGTGATTTCACAGCGCTCAGAGAGGGCTGTCATCAACTGTGCTTTCGTCATCGGCTTCTTTGCAACGGGAGCCGCTTTTGAACCTTTTGCCATTTGTTTACTCCTAGCTTTAAGACCAGACCATCATGCGGCACATCCACATGTTTGGTGCAAAGATACACGTTTTCGGGGAATAATCAATGCTAAAATGAGGGAATGCCGTATTTTTCTGCATTTTTTTCATTTCACCGGTGAAAAAGTGCCGTTTTGGGAGCTTTTTTTGCCGAAATCGCACAGGATGCAGTGGCGGCAGTCGAGGGTGGCGGGGGGGGGGGCGGTTCTCCGCGCTTGAGGGCGCGGCGCGCCTGGATGTGGTTGATGGCGGCGAGGAGGAGCCCCAGCGTGATGAATCCGCCTGCGGGAAGAATGAAGAGGGTGGAGCCTGTGATCGGGGTGGTCACGGCGATTTTGCCCCAAAGGGTGAGCGTGCCGTTGCCGATGAGCTCGCGCACGGAGGCGATGAGGGCGAGGGAGAGCGTGAAGCCGGCGCCCATTCCGAGGCCGTCGAGGATGCTGTCGCCGACGGTGTTTTTGGAGGCGAAGGCTTCGGCGCGGCCCAGGATGATGCAGTTGACTACGATGAGGGGAATGAAAATGCCCAGGCTTGCGGCCAGCGCGGGGAGGTAGGCTTGCATTAAAAGCTCGATGGCGGAAACGAAGGTGGCGATGACGACGATGTAGCTGGGAATGCGCACGGCGGCGGGGATGAGGGCGCGAAGAAGCGAGATCGCGCCGTTGGAGCAGACGAGTACGAAGGTCGCGGCCGCGCCCATGCCCAGGGCGTTTTCAAGCGAGGTTGTCACGGCGAGGGTGGGGCACATGCCGAGCAGAAGGCGGAAGGTGGGGTTTTCGGCAAAGATGCCGCGGGTGAAAAGGGTTGTTTTTTTCATGGGGGCCGCCTTGTTACGGTATTCATGGTGCGACTGGCGGGGATCGAACCCACAACCCTTGGCTTCGGAGGCCAATACTCTATCCAATTGAGCTACAGTCGCGAAAACGCCGAAAAGAATAACAAAAAAGCGTCTTTAAGGCAATGAAAAACTCATTGGGCGATTTCTTCTCCGGCGGGGTTGAGGCCCTGGATGAGGTCGATGACTTGGCGGGCGATGTCGTCGGCGGCGCGGGGGAGGGCGTCTTGCATGCCGGTGAGGTAGTCGCCGCGGGTGATGAAGGTGGTGGCGCCGGTGATGCGCCGCCCGCCGAGGAGGATGTTGCCGGTGGCGGGCTCCACGAGGTCGATGGTGACGGTGAGGCTCATGCGGTATTCGTCGACGCTGGTGCTGTGGTTCCGGTCGTAGCGCACGGATCCGCCGCTGTAGTTGCTGACCGCGCCTTGCACGCGAAGGCCGGCGGCTTGATCGGGCACGATGGAGAAGGCGCCCTGGTTGATCATTTTTTCGCGGATGGCTTTGGTGACCACGCGGCCGACTTCGGCGTGTTCGGTGTCGTTGGCGAAAACGGGAACGCTCACGTTGCGCATGGTTTGGGGCACGGTGCCGCCCATTTTGTAGTGCCCGCAGCCGCCGAGGGCGAGCGTGAGGGCGAACAGGGCGGCCGGTGCGAACTGGCGGGCGGGGCGGGTGGGCTTCATGCGGCGTTACTCCTTATTTGACGGCGGCGCGGTCGAGCTCGATGAGGCGGGCGTTGACTTCCTGGGCCTGGGGGGCGGAGGGGAAGTCGAGCAAAAATTTGCGGTAGGCTCTGCGGGCGGCGTCTATGCTGTGCTGGCGGGTATCATAAAACTTTGCCTGGGAATAAGCAAGCGTTCTGCGCATGGCGTTGATTTCTTCTTTCCAGGATTCGAACAGGGGCACGCTGGGGTGAAGGGGGTTGTTGCGGATGGAGAGGGCGATGAGGTTCTCGCATTCGCGGAGCTTTTCGCTGTCTTGCGATTCATTGCGGGCCATTTTGAGGAGGGTTTCGTTGCTGCGGTAGACCACGTCGTTGCGCAGGGGGGTGTCGCTGAAGGAGACGAGGATTTTGACGTAGGTGTTGAATGCGCGGGTGTAGTAGCCTTCGGCCTCGTAAAGCGCGCCGATGCGCAGGAGCGTTTCGGCCGCGCGCGACCAGCGGGGGGCGAAGTGGAGGATGCGCTCGTAGTTCTGGCGCAGGGCGGTGGGGCCGCTGAGGTCGATGCCGAACCAGCCGCGGTTGTTCTCGGCGAGGAGGTTGGCGAGGCGGAAGGTTTTGTCGAGAACGGGCTCAAGGGGAAACTGCCCGGAGAAGTGGGCGAGGAGGTAGATGTTTTCGTCGTAGGCGTCTTGCCAGGCTTCCTGTTTTTCGTAGATGGAGGCGATGGCGAGCTGGGCGGTGACGGCTTGGGGGGAGCTGTGCCATTCGTGGACGAGGTCGTTGTAGGCGTTGCGGGCTTTGCGCAGGCGGCCTTCGGCTTCGTAGGCGCGGGCGCGGGCAAGCTGGGCCTCGGGGGTTTTTTCGGAGGGGCGCCACCAGAAGGAGGATTCTTTGCGCTCCACTTCGAGGGGATCGGTGGTGAGCATGCGTTCGGCGGGGTTTTTGCCGTCGCCCGTATCAGGGTAATACGCCATGGCGGGGGCGGTCAGTGTGAGCGCGGCGATGAGCAAGAGGTGCGTTTTCATGGGGGTGGCCTTTCAACCCGGCGCGGTTGGAGCTTGCGTCTCGGGGGAAGTTTCGGTACACTATCAATCACAAATGCCCACAGTTTAGCAGACATTGAGGAAAAGTTGAAGATGAAAAAGGTTCTTATTCCGACGAAACTCGACACGATCGCCGCGGATCTGCTTCGAGCCAATGGCAACTATCAGGTTGTTCAGGACGCCAAAACCCCTTTTGACGAGCTTCTGCAAAACCACCCCGACGCCTACGCCCTCATCGTGCGCAGCGAAAAGGTCTCCGCCGCCGCAATCGACGCGCTTTCGCAGCTGAAGGTCGTGGTGCGGGCCGGCGCCGGTTACGACACGATCGATATCAAGCATGCCCGCAAGCGCGGGGTCGACGTGATGAACACGCCCGGCGCCAATGCCAATGCCGTGGCCGAAGAGGTCGTGGCCATGATGCTGGCCGATGCCCGCCACATTGTCGCCGCCGACACCACCACCCGCGCCGGCGGCTGGGAAAAGAAAAACTACATGGGCCGCGAAGTCACCGGAAAAACCGTCGGCATCATCGGTCTGGGCAACATCGGCCGCCTCGTGGCGCGCCGCCTCTCGGGGTTCGAATGCCGCATTCTGGGTTACGACCCGATGATCTCCAGCGACCGCATCCGAGAGATGGGCATTGAAAGCGCCTCGCTCGAAGCCATTTTCTCCGAATGCGATTATGTGACGCTTCACATCCCCGGCGGTTCCAACACCCGGGGCTTCGTCAGCGCCGAGCTCCTGGGCATGATGAAACCCGGCGCCACCCTCGTCAACTGCGCCCGCGACGGCATTATCGACGAAGCCGCTCTTCGCGCCCTCAAGGCTGAAAAGAAGCTTCGCTTCCTCAACGACGTGTACCCCAAAGACGAAGCCGGTCCCAAAACCGTCGCCGATATCGCCGACCTCATGCTCCCTCACCTGGGCGCCAACACCGAAGAGGCCAACTTCGTGGCCGCGCGCCGCGCCGCCGAAGAGCTCATCAGCCTCGATGAAAAGGGCATCACCGCCTTTATCGTCAACCGCGATATCCCCGACGGTCTCGACAAGGCCTATTGCGAGCTCGCCTACGACCTCGCCCGCCTCGTCCGCAACCTTGCCGGCCCCCGCAAGCCCGTCAAGATGATCGAAACCAGCTTCTACGGTCAGCTCGCGCCCTTCGCCGACTGGCTCCTCGTGCAGCTCACGGCGGGCCTGAGCCCCGATTTCGACCGCTACAACGACAGCAAGGCCGCCCGGGCCTTCCTGAAAGACATGGGGATCGAGTACGTCAACCGCGATGCCGCCGCCGGCAAGGGCTTCGACAGCTCCATCACGATCGACCTCATTTGCGAGAACCCCGACAACACCCTCAAACGCGTCAGCCTGCGCGGCACCATCACCGAACACATCAAGATGGTTTCGCGCATCGACGAATTCGACCGCCTCTACTTCGAGCCCACCGGAGCCACCCTCTTCTTCCTTTACAAGGATCGCCCCGGCGTGATCGCGGTGATCAGCCGCCTGCTTGCCAAAGCGGGTATCAATATTGAAGACATGCGCAACCCCCACGACGCTCAGAGCGGCCGTTCGCTGGCAATCCTCAAAGTCAGCGAAGCGGTCGAAGCCGCCTTGCTCGACACCATCGCGGCCGAGATTGAAGCTGAATCGGCGGTGTGCGCCGTGATTTAACCGGAGGCCTTATGATTATGCCGAGAACACGTTTCGCCGCCGCCGCGCTGGTCATGCTCATTGCGGCGCGCCCCCTGGCCGGGTTCGCGCAGGAGAGCATTGAAGCCGTCACGCTGACGTTGCAGATCGCCGCCAAAACCTATGTGGCGGGCGAAGCGGTTCCGGTAAAAATCAAGGTCCTCAACAATTCCGGCCGCCGGATTTCATTCAATGAAACCGGCCGCCCGGAGGTGTTGACGCTCGAGGTGACCCACCGCAATTCGAGCACGGAGATCGCTCCCTTCGCGGAAATGAAGATTTTTGATCGGGGCGTCACCCTCAATCCGGGTGAAATGTTTACCCACACCGTTTCGATCGACAAAGTCTTCGACCTGAGCAAAAACGGCGATTACCTCATCACCTTTTCTCTGCTCTCCCAAGGCCGGCATTACGAAACCAAACCGGCGGCCTTCAGCGTCGTGCCCGGGAAAACCGTCAAAAAAGCCACGCAGATTTTTGCCGGAAAGGCCGATGTGCAGCGCGTGTTCACGCTTGTGAAATGGTCGCGCGACAGCGTGCAGTGGCTCTTTCTGCGCATCGAGGAGGTGCCTGAGAACCCCTCGCTTCATTTCGAGACCATCAACCTGGGATCCTTCATTGAGCTTGCCCCCGAGCCGCGCCTTGACGTGGCCCCCAACGGCGAGGTGACCGTGCTTCACCGCGCCTCGCACGACATCTTCTTCAAATCCGTCGTCTGGTCGCTTCCGAAAGAGGTCATTTACCGGGGAACCACCCAGATGCTGGATCCTGTGACCGCCATGAGCGACCGCCTCAAAACCGTGCAGGACGACGTGGTCACCGTGATGAAAGAATCCGACAAAGACCGCGCCGAGCAAAAACGGAAACGGTAATGGCGAACCGCGAGCTGACATCTTTTCTGCGTTATTACCGCACCCATGCGCCGCTTCTGGCGTGCGACCTTTTCGCCGTGGCGCTGCACGCCGGTTTCACCGTGGCCATTCCCTTCACGGCCTATTTCATTTTCACTGACTGCCTCGGCGATCCCGCCCGCACGCTCAAAGGCACGACCGCGCTCGCCGCGCTGGTTGTGTGCACCGGCATCCTGGAGTGGGCTTACATTCAGGTCGGCCACTTTCTGGGCGTGCGGGTCGAAACGGAGATGCGCAACCACTTCTTTGCCCATATCCAGCGCCTGCCGTTCGCCTATTTCGACCGCACGAAAACCGGCGATATCATGTCGCGCATCACCTCCGATCTGATGCTGGTCGCCGAAACCTCGCATCACCTGTGGGAAGAAATCACCGCGGTGTCGCTGACGGTGACCGGCGCGTTTATCGTGATGTTTTCGCTCAACCCCGCGCTGGCCGGCATCACCCTGCTGCCGTTGCCGCTGATTGTGTTTTTCGCCTCGCGTTTTCAGCGCGGCATCCACCGCAACCTGCGCGCCGTGCGCGAACAGGTCTCCGCCATCAACAGCCAGGTCGAAAACGCCGTGCAGGGCATCCGGGAAGTGAAGGCCTTCACCCGCGAACGCCATGAGATCGACGCTTTTTCCGAAATCAACAACCGCTTCCGCCTCGCCTGGGAAAAGGTCTATTCCCTCTATGCCCCCTTCTTCGCCGGCACGCAGTTTCTGGTGCAATGCTATTCGATCCTCTACATCGCCGCCGGCGCGTGGATGGTTGGCCGCGGCACGGCGACCGCCGCCGAAGTGCTGGTTTTCTTCATGTATTCGCGCTATGTGACCCAACCCGTCATCCGCGTGATCAACTGCATGGATATGTTCCAGCAGGGCTTCGTGGGGTACCGCCGCTTCCGCGAAATCATCCGCGAAGAACCCGAACCCGATGCGCCCGGCGCCCCCGCGCTCGACGTGGCGCGCGTGCGCGGCGAGATCGTTTTTTCCCATGTGCACTTCACGTATCCCGGCGCCCTCCGCCCGGTGTTGAACGATGTGTCGCTCACCATCCCCGCCGGAAAAACCGTGGCGCTCGTCGGCCCTTCCGGCGCCGGAAAGACAACCCTCGCCGCGCTCATTCCCCGCTTCTACGACCTTTCCTCCGGTGAAATCCGGCTCGACGGCATCCCCATCACCACCCTGCGCAAGCAGGATCTTCGCTCCGTGATCGGCATCGTCAGCCAGCGCCCCTTCCTCTTCGACACCACCATCCGCAACAACGTGCTCTTCGGTCGCGCCGGCGCTTCCGACGCCGATGTGATCGCCGCCCTGCGCAGCGCCAATATCGCCGAATTCGTCCTCGATCTCCCCCGGGGCCTCGATACCCCCATCGGCGAGAACGGCATCCTCCTCTCCGGCGGCCAGCGCCAGCGCATCGCCATTGCCCGCGTCTTTTTGAAAAACCCCTCCCTGCTCATTTTCGACGAAGCCACCTCCGCGCTCGACACGATTTCCGAATCCGCCGTGCAGGAAGCCATGTGCCGCCTCTGCGCCGGGCGCACAACCCTCATCATCGCCCACCGCCTCTCCACCGTGCGCCATGCCGACATGATTTTCCACATGGAAGGCGGCGCCATCGCCGAATCCGGCACCCATCTTGAGCTCCTTGCCAAAAACGGCCTCTATGCCGCCTTGTGTGAAGCCGTTGAAAACAGGATATGACATGAAAAAAATTGCCATCGTCGGTTTGGATCGCGCGGGATTGCCGCTTTCCCTTCAGTTTGCCGGATCCGGAGCGGCAGTCACCGGCATTGATGCCGATTCCGGCAAAGTCAAAGCCTTGCTCGACGGCCAATCCTACATCGCTCACATCACGGAAGAAGCGATCACCGAGGAGATCAGGCGCGGCCGCTTCACGGCGACCGATGATTTTTCCCGCATCCAAGGCCTCGATGCCGTCGTCATCTGCGTGCAGGCTCCGCTCTGCGGCAACCGCGAGCCCGATCTTTCGCCCATTATCGCGGCAGGCAAATCCATTGCCCCTCATCTCCGGCGCGGCACCCTCGTTGTGCTTGAATCGGCGCCTTCCCCCGGCGCCACGGAAACCCGCCTGCGCGCCGCGCTCGAAGAAGGCTCCGGCCTCAAAGCCGGTCTCGAATTCCACCTCGCCTTCTCTCCCGGGCGCGAAGAGCCCGCGGGCGCCTCCATTCCCGTGATTATCGGCGGTTACACACCCGCCTGCCTTGAAAAAACGATGGAGCTCTACAGCCTCATCGCTCACACCCTCGTGCCGGTGAGCTCCTGCCGCGCGGCCGAAGCGGCCAGGCTCATCGAAAACATCTTCCAAAGCGTCAACATCGCCATGGTCAACGAGCTTAAAACCGTCTACCAGGCGATGGGGATCGACATTTGGGAAGTCATCGAAGCCGCCAAAACAAACCCCTCCGGCTTCATGCCCTTTTATCCCGGTTTCCTTCCCCCCCCCCTCTTTTCCCTTGGCCGGAGCGCCCGGCTCATTGAGCTCGCCGGTGAAATCAACACCGCCATGCCCGATCGGGTCGTCGATAAAGTGGCCGAGGCGCTCAACGACCGCTGCAAATCCGTCAAAGGCAGCGCGATTCTCATCCTGGGGGTCGATGCATGTGAAACCCCCGTTTACAGCCTTATGGAAAAACTCCTCCGGCTCGGCGCCCGCGTGGATTACCATGACCCGCGCCGGCTTGTCATCCGCCCGGCCCGAGACTATCCGGCGCTTGCGGGAAAGCCCTCCGTCGCCTGGAAAAAAGAGATCGTTCAGGATTACGATTGCGTGGTGATCTGCGCCGCGCATCAGGACATCTGCCACGCCCAGCTTGCCGAATGGGCCGACCTGATCGTCGACACCCGAAATGCAATGGCCAACGTCTGCACCCGCCTGGGGCAGCTCTGGAAGGCATAACCCATGGACAAACCGCTTCGCATCGTTCAAATTCTTCCCGCCCTCAACGATGGCGGCGTGGAGCGCGGCGCCTATGAGAGCAACCGCGAGTATGCTCGGCGCGGCCATGAAAGCATTGTGATCTCCTCAGGCGGCACGTTTGCCGCCCGGATTGTGGAAGACGGGGGCCGCCATATCACCCTTGGCGTGAAATCGAAGAATCCCCTGACCTTTTTTTTCCGCGCCTGGCAATTGGCGCGCACGCTGCGCCGGATCAGGCCCGACGTGATCCACGTGCGCAGCCGCGTGCCCGCCTGGCTTGTCCGCGCGGCCAACCGGCGGCTGAAGATTCCCGTTGTGAGCACCGTCCACGGCATGAACAGCGTCAGCCGCTACAGCCGCGTCATGACCGAAGCCGACCGGGTGATTTGCGTGAGCCGGGCCAACATGGATTACGTGACCCGCAGCTACGGCACCCCCGAATCGAAAATCCGCCTGATACACCGCGGGATTGATCTCGGTTTCTTCAACCCCCAGCGGCTTGACGCCGCCTTCATGGCCGATTTTCGTGAAACGCACCGCCTTTCGGGGAAATTCGTGGTCATGGCCGTGGGCCGCATCACCGCATGGAAGGGCTACGATGTGCTCATCAAAGCCATTGCCGAGCTTGCGCCCGCCTGGTCCTCCCTCACCGCCGTCGTCGTTGGCGGCGCGCAAGACGGCAAAGCGGATTACGCCGCCGGGCTTAAAAAGCTGGCCGCCGATCGCGGCATTGCGGGCCAGGTGATTTTCACCGGCAGCCAGACCAAGGTTCCCGAGCTGTATGCGCTGGCCGACGTCGTCGTCTCCAGCACGGTGGGCACGCCCGAATCGTTCGGGCGCAACGTGGCCGAAGCGATTGCCATGAACCGCCCGGTCATTGCCTCCCGCCACGGCGGCGTGCTCGACATCGTCAAACCCGGCGTGGGCTGGCTGGTTCCTCCGGGAGACGTCGAGGCGCTGGCCAACGCCATCCTGACCGCCCGCGCCGAGATTCCCCACATGACCGGCCTGCGCGACTATATCCTCGAAAACTTCTCCCTTGACCGGATGGTGGAAAAGACCCTGGCCGTTTACCGCGAAGTAACATAAGGAGTTTTTATGTACATTGAATCTCTCCGCCTTTATAACGTTCGCCGGTTTTCCGACTTGGCGATTCGTTTTTGCAACTCGCCTGGAAATCGATTAACCGTGTTTGTCGCCAAAAACGGTGAAGGTAAAACAACCGTTCTTGATGCCATTGGCATTGCGTTAGGGCCGTTTATCTCTCGAATGCCTCATTCATCAGGTTCCGGATTTTCAGTTTCTGATTGTCAGATGACGACCATGCCTTCGGGGAAAGATGAAAAACTCGGTAATGCCGCTCTTGAAGCTTTGCTCTTTTGGGAGAACGCCAACCATCACATTCGGCGTGCGTTGACGGCCTCCCTTAAAAAACCCACAACCACCATTCGTGACGCACGTCCGTTAATCACCTATGCCGAAACACTTCGTGACCGACCGACTCAGAATTCGCTTTATCCCATCCTCGCTTATTACGGTGAGAACCGCCTTGGACCGCTTACGAATTTAACAGCCGGGCGGAAGCATGCCATTTTTTCACGTTCCCGTATCTATGGATATGCGGAATCAATGAACCCTGCTTCAGGGTACAGCGAGGCTGCCTATTGGCTCTATAAGGTGCAACGCGTTCTTTTTGAGGAGCGGACAAAGCGCGATCGCGGCGAATCGCACGACGAACGAAAAATTCACGTTTATGAAAATGCCTGGAATATTGTTCATAACGCCGTGGATCGCATTCTTGCCCCTGCCGGAGCTTCTGATCTGGGGTTTGACTCCGCACACGACACATTGACAGTAAAAGACAATCATAATAATTTCCGCGTCCGCCTTTCAGGATTGAGCGCCGGTGTGAAAATCACCTTGGGCGTCGTTGCCGATATCGCCTATCGTTGTTGGCAATTGAATGCGGATGTTTCGGAAAACGTCTTGCAAGATACACCGGGAATCATTTTAATCGATGAAGTTGAGCTTCACCTTCACCCTGCGTGGCAACAACAGATTTTACCGCTGTTGCTGGAAACGTTTCCTTCAATTCAATTCATTGTCACCACGCATAGCCCGCATGTGATTTCCGCAGTAAATCAGGAATCAATTCGCGTGCTGGATGGCGACTCTGTCCGCTCCATTCCCGAACAAACACGCGGAAGTGATGCACAGCGTGTATTGGCGGTTGTTTTCGACACCTCACCTGTCGACGAAGCTCTTCCAGAGCGGCAAGCCTATACGCGTTATTGTGCGCTTGTGGCTCAACAGCTTGATTCGGGGCCGGAAGGAACTCGCTTGAGGGAAGAGCTTCTGGCGCATTTTGGCGAAACCCATCCGTTGATGGTTGAGGTCGATATGCATCGGCGTTATCTTGAACGAGGTGGTCATGCATAAGTTGAACCGCCCGGGCGAACCTCAAGCTCTGGTTGAGTGCCGACATACTTTTCAGCACTGGTCAGAGCTCTCGGGTGAACACCGCGAACCCATTAGGAATGCGTTGCATAAAATGCAAACCGGATGGTGTGCTTATTGTGGTTGTCAAATTTCGGCAAATAATCAAGATAGCCATATTGAACATTTTCGCAAGCAAGCGCTTTTTCCCGCGTTTGTTTTCCAATGGAGTAATCTTTTTCTTTCCTGTTGCGTGGAAAATACATGCGGAAAACACAAAGATAAAATAATTGAAACAGATGATTATGCGATTATTCTTGATCCGACCCTTGATGACCCCGAGGATTTTTTGAAGTTTGTTTTCAACGGAGAGGTTGTTCCGGTTGAATCACTTTCAGATGCCGATAAACGGCGGGCAAGTCGTACAATCGAGCTCTTTAATTTGAATCATCCTGCATTGAAAGACAGCAGAAGGAATGTGATTAAGGCGGTTTTCAAATATGACCTGCCGCCATCCGAAATGCACTATTATCCGCACCCGGTTGCAATCTCTCATGCAAAAAACAGAAGGTTCCGTTAATCGAGCATGACGTTTTCGCGGGGCAGTGATGCGGGGGTGCCCAGCACGCCGCAGGCAGGGCCGATGCGAATGCCGGTGCGGATGGATTCGTAGATGAAGGCTTTGCCGGTAATCACGGCTTCGGTGAGGGTTTGGCCGAGCGCCAAAGCCGCGGCGATGGCGGCGCTGAGGGTGCAGCCGGTGCCGTGGGTGGAGACGGGGTCTTCAACGGGGGGCGTGGAGAGGGTCATCACTTTTGAACCGTCGAAAAAGACATCGCGGGCGCGGGTTCCCTGCGCGTGGCCGCCTTTCAACAAGACCGCGCATGAAAAGCGGTCGGCCAGATCTTGGGCGGCGGCGGCCATTTCTGCGAGGGTGGCGACGGGGGCGCCGAGGAGCACTTCGGCTTCGGGGAGGTTGGGGGTGATGAGGGTGGCGAGGGGAAGGAGCCGGCGGGTCAGAGCGTCGACCGCGTCTTCCCGGAGCAGGCGCGCGCCGCTGGTGGCGATCATGACGGGGTCGGCCACGAGCCTGACCGGGTAACGGCTCAACACTTCGGCGGCGGTTTCAATCAGTGCGCTTTCGGCCAGCATGCCTGTTTTGGCGGCGCTCACGGCGTAGGCTTCAAAAATGGCTTCGAGCTGGTCGCGGAGAATCGGCGGCTCGGTCGATTGAACGGAGCGCACGCCAAAGGGATTTTGCGAGGTGAGGGCGGCGATGGCGGTGCAGCCGTGTACGCCGAGGGCGTGGAAGGCGCGCAGGTCGGCCTGGATGCCGGCGTTGCCGCCGCTGTCGCTTCCGGCGATGGTGAGGGCGCAGGGGTGAAGGGGGAGAGTGTCAAGCATGGAGAAGGGCCTCGGTATCGGTGGGTTTCCAAACGCAGGGGGTGGGGGGGATGCTGGCCCAGTTGAAGCGGGGGATGAGGGCGGAAAGGGGGAGGTCGGTTTGGGCGGGGGTGGCCCAGCCGCAGCTTTGGGCGAGGCGGGCGATGATGCGCCCGGGGGCGACGCCGGCTTCGCGGAAGAGGGCGATGCGGGTATCGCCGTGGCGCTTGGCGAGGCGGCGGCCGTCTTCGCCGACCACGAGGGGGATGTGGTAAAAGGAAGGTTCGGGAAGGTTGAGGGCGCGGTAGAGGAGGCGCTGGGCGGGGGTGGCGGGTAGAAGATCGTCGCCGCGGACCACTTCGGTGATGCGCATGGCGGCGTCGTCGACGACGACGGCGAGGGTGTAGCCGGCGCCGTGGGGGTCGCGGGCGAAGGCGAAGTCGCCGCAGGTTTCGGCGGCGGTGAGGGGGCAAAAGCCGGTGAAACCGTCGATAAAGGGAGTCTCTTCGCCGGGGTTCACGCGGAAGCGCCAGGCGGGGAGGCGGCCGGGGGGAAGGGTGGCGCGGGCGGCTTCCCAGGTGGGGAAGCGGTCGCGGCAATGGCCGGGGTAGAAGAGGATGTCGGCGGTGTGGGGGGCGGATTGGGCGGTCTCCACGTCTTGGCGGGAACAGGTGCAGGGGTAGGCGCGGCGCAGGCGAAGGAGGTCGTGAAGGGCGGCGCGGTAGAGGGATTTGCGTGTGGATTGAATGAAGGGGCCTTCATCCCAATCGAAGCCGAGCCAGCGCAGGTCGCTGATCATGGCTGCTTCGGCGCCGAGTTTGTGGCGGGGGTGGTCGAGGTCTTCAATGCGCAGGATGACGCGGCCGCCTTGGGCGCGGATGCTGAGCCAGGCTGCCATGAAGGTGCGGATGTTGCCCAGGTGAAGGGCGCCGGTGGGGCTGGGTGCGAGGCGGCCGCGGGCGGTCATGATGTGGGGGCGCCTGTGTAGCGGCGCTGCACGCGGTTGCCGATGCCGCAGATGATGTCGTAGGCGTGGGTGCCTTTGATGGCGGCCCAGTCCTGAACCTGAATGGCGCTTTCGCCTTCGCTGCCGAGGAGGGTCACGGTGTCGCCGGGCGCGGCGTCGGGCACGTCGGCGAGTGAAACGGTGGTGTAGTCCATTGAGAGGCGCCCGAGGATGGGACAGGCCACGCCGCGGATGAGCACGTGGCCGCGGTTGGAGAGCGCAAGGGGGAGACCGTCGGCATAGCCGGCGGAGACGGTGCCCACGCGCAGGTCGCGGTGGAGGCGGTAGGTGTGGCCGTAGCCGATGGACATGCCGGCGGGGAGGGTGCGCGCGGCGGCGAGGCGGGTGGTCATGGTCAGCACTGGTTCGAGGGGGACGATGAGGGAGCCGGCGGCGTCGAACGAGCCGTGGAGGTTGATGCCGCTGCGGGCGAGGTTGAAGGGGGCGCGGAGGGTTTCGGGGGCGTTGTTCACGGCGTCGCTGTTGGCGGCGTGGATGTAGGTGAAGGCGATGCCGCCGGCGGCGAGCTCGGCGACGATGGTTTTGAGGCGTTTCACTTGAAGGGAGGTGAAGCGCGAACCGGTTTCGTAGGCGAGGGGGAAGTGGGTGAAGATGCCTTCAAGGCGAAGGCCGGGGAGCGCGGCGGCTCGGCGGATCGTTTCGACGGCTTCGCTCCAGAGAATGCCGGCGCGGCCCATGCCGGTGTCGACTTTGATGTGGACGGGGGCGCTGCGGTTCTGCCGCACGGCGGCCCGGCTGATGCGGGCGGCGGTCTCGAAGTCGGTCACCGGGAGAATCACGCCGGTTTCGACCATCGCTTCGACCTCATCCGGCAAGATGGAGCTGAGGATCTGAATCGGCACGCCCAGGCGGCTGAGCTGGAGGGCTTCGTAGGGCTCCGCCACGCCGATGCGCCCGGCTCCCGCCGCGACGAGCGCCGCCGCGATGGGTTCCACGCCCAGGCCGTAGGCGTTGGCCTTGAGCACGGGCATGAGCGCGCAGGGCGAAACCACGTGGCGGATGCGGGTGTGGTTCCGGGCGAGCGCCGCGAGGTCGATGTTGAGGCAGACGCGATGGGGGACGGTTTGCACGGGACCTCTTAGGCTTCGGGGGCGAGCGCGGCCTGCGGAATGCGCGGCACGGCTGAGATGAGGTGCCTGGTGTAGTCGTTTTCGGGGGAGACCAATACCTTTTCGGCGGGGCCTCGCTCGACGATTTCACCTTTGTACATCACGATGATGTTGTCGGCGATGTGTTCGACGACGCCGATGTCGTGCGTGATGAAGAGATAGGAGAGGGCGTATTTGGTTTTGAGCTCGGCGAGGAGGTTGAGGACTTGGGCGCGGACGGAAAGGTCGAGGGCGCTGACGGCTTCGTCGCAGATGAGCAGGCGGGGGGAAAGGGAAAGGGCGCGGGCAATGCAGATGCGCTGGCGCTGGCCGCCGGAGAAGGCGTGGGGGTAGCGATCCATCGTGTCGGGCGGCAGGCCCACGTCGCTCAACAGGCGGGCGGCGGCATCGCGCGCTTCGGGCTGGCGGATGAGGCCGTGCACGAGCATGCCTTCGGTGATGATGTCGAGAATCGAGTGGCGGGGGTTGAGGGTCGCGTGCGGATCCTGAAACACGACCTGCATCGCCCGCCGGTAGGCCAGCGCCTGCGCGGAGGTTTGCCTGCCGATGGAGCGGCCCTCGAAGAGAATCTCGCCCGAAACCGGAGCAACCAGCTTGAGGATTGTGCGCGCAAGCGTGGATTTGCCGCAGCCCGATTCTCCCACCACGCCCAGCGTCTCCCCCGCCGCGAGGGTGAAGGAGACGTTGTTGACGGCTTTCACATGGCCGACGGTTCGGGCGAAAATGCCCTTTCGGATCGGGAACCAGGTGTTGAGGTTGCGGACTTCAAGCAACGGGGGCTGCGGGGCGGTTTCGAGCGTGACCATCGAAGGGCCTTTCCGGGTTAGGAGCGGTAGTTGGGCGCTTCTTTGGTGATGGTGATGTCGTGCGGGTGGGCTTCGCGCATGCCGGCGGCGGTCACGCGGTAAAACTGGCCGCGGGTCTGGAGCTCGTCGATGGTTTTGCAGCCGCAGTAACCGAGGGAGGAGCGGAGGCCGCCCGCAAACTGGGTCATGATTTTGTGCACGGGGCCGGAGTAGGGGACCATGCCTTCGATGCCTTGGGGAACGAGCTCGTCTTCGGCCTCGGCGTCTTGAAAGTAGCGGGCGCGGGAGCCTTTGCCGTTTTTGAGGGCGGCGAGGGAGCCCATGCCGCGGTAGATCACGTATTGGCGGCCGCCGTTGATGATTTTTTCGCCGGGGCTCTCTTCGGTGCCTGCGAGCACGGAGCCGAGCATCACGCAATCGGCGCCGGCGACGATGGCTTTGGGTACGTCGCCGGAGAGTTTGATGCCGCCGTCGCCGATCACGGGGATGGAGCCCTGGAGGGCGGAGGAGGCGTTGTAGATGGCGGTGAGCTGGGGAATGCCCACGCCGCACACCACGCGGGTGGTGCAGATGGAGCCGGGGCCGATGCCGACTTTGACGGCGTGTGCGCCTGCGTCGCGCAAGGCCAGGGCGGCGTCGCCGGTGGCGATGTTGCCGGCGATGATGTCGATGTCGGGGTAATGCCTGGCGACCCATTTGACCATGTCGATGATGCCGGCGGAGTGGCCGTGGGCGCTGTCGATGACCACGACGTCGACATTCTGCGCGGCGAGCTGCTCCACGCGCCGGTGGTCGCCGCCGCTGACGCCCGCCGCCACGCGCAGGCGGTAGTTGGCGTCGCGGTTATACATGGGGGTGCGGCCTTCGATGAGCTGCTGCACGTCGGTAAACGAGTAGAGGCCGGCGAGGCGCCCTTCTTTGTCGACGAGGGGAAGCTTGCCGATTTTGTGGTCGATCATGATTTTGTAGGCCGCTTCGAGGTTCGTGTCGGGCGGGGCGGTCACGAGGTTGCGGGTCATGACTTCGGCGAGCTTTTGCGCGCCGCGGCTGAGGAAGCGCAGGTCGCTGCCCGCGAGCATGCCCACGAGCTTCTCCTGGGAATCGAGGATGGGGAAGCCGCCGAATTTGAGGCGGTTGTCGCGCTTGTATTCGCGGAGGTAGTCGATGGTGTCGTTTTCGTGGAAGCACACGGGTTTCATGATGAGGCCGTTGAGGTAATGCTTCACGCGGCGGACCTGCTCGGCCTGTTCTTCCTCGGTGAGGTTTTTGTGGATCACGCCGATGCCGCCGATGAGCGCCATCGCGATGGCCATGGGGGCTTCGGTCACGGTATCCATCGCCGCGCTCATGAAGGGCAGGTTCATGGTCTGGCGGCTGGTCAGGCGGGTGGTGAGAGAGGTGGCGTCGGGGAGGAAATCGGCGTATTGCGTCACGAGCGACACATCGTCATACGTCAACCCTTCAAAGGGAAAATGATCCATGAAAGCTTTTACATAAGCGTTCTTCATTTGCGTGGCCTCCAATGATTTGCATTCCCCGTATTATATACACGAACAGGCTTCTTAGAACAAGAAGAATCGGAGAAAATAAAATCTTTTTTCCGAAATGAAAAATAGCTTGATTTTGAGTTGCTGAAATCGATATTCTAAACGCCATAGAAATGGCTTTTTGTTGTCACTGGTTTGATTTGAGGAGAAAAAAATGAATGCGATGAGCGTTGTACGAAGTTTTTTTATAGTGGGCACGATCTGTTTCGCGTCGTTGGCGCAAGGCGCTTCAATCAGCGTGAAACTGGGCAGCACCGCAGATTTGCCCTCCGATGAGCAAACCGTGGGCCTTGCGGGGTATGAGGTGCGCACCGACCGCTGGAACCGCACGGCGACGATCGGCGGAAGCGATAACGCCCTCACCGTCGCGGCGTTCGACGGCGCGATCGTCGACTCCGCCGGCGCCGAGGTCAGCGGTTTCGGCCTGAGCGTGGCTTCGCACGGCGGCACGTGGCATACCGGCGGTACGACGACGTCGCTTGCCGGAAAGCTCCTTTATCGTTATTTGGATGACGGCGTGCGGGGGCCTGTGAAGCTCAGCGCCACCGTGCCCTACAGCAACTACACCTTGATTCTTTATTACGGCTCCGATGGCGGCGGTGTGTTTGCTCCGCCGGTCGTCAACGGCGTTTCCTACACGGTCGTCAACGGCGTGACCGTTCCCGGCACGGCCAGCTGGGGCGCCAACAGCGCGACCCGCGAAACCGCCGGCGCGCTCACGCTGCAAAACGGCCGCAACTGCATCGTCGTCACCGGGCTGAGAGGCGACCTTTCCGTGACGGGAACCTACGCCACCGGCGTGCGCACCACGGTCGCCGCGTTCCAGATTGTCGAGCAAGGCGTTTCCACGCACGAGAGCATCAACCTCAACTTCGGGAAAACGGGTCCCCAGTACAGCGTCACGGGAAGCACGCCTCAGGGCGCGCCCGGCGTGCAGGTCGCAGGCAATTTTTGGAACAACCTCGTGATGGATGGTTCGGGCGGAATCACGGTGACCCGATCGGAATTGCTGGCCAGCAGCGGAATCACCCGGCCCGTTTCGGCCAGCGTCAACACCAGCACCATGTATTACAGCGGCGCTCCCGCCGGCTCCCTCATGAAGGGCTATGCCGACGACGGCGGATCCGGCACGCGCGTGGTGGTCGGAAACATACCCTATTCCACTTACGACGTTTACCTCATTATCGGCTCCGACCAAAACGGCGGAAACCACGGCACATTCAACACCAAATCCATCAGCGTCAACGGCGTCTCCTATCGCGGTGAAGGCACAGCCACCGTCGTCGGCAGCGCCAACTGGGTCGCCGAGTGCTGGACGAGCGATGCGTTCGTCGAAGGCAAAAACTACCTGAAAATCCACGTGACCACCAACCACTACGCCACCCTTGAAATTCAGCTTCAAAGCGGCGGCGGCGGCGCACGCGCACCGCTTGCCGCCGTTCAGATTGTCGGTTTTGACTTGCCCGACTCGCTGTTTTACACCCGCACCGCAAACGGTGGCGAAGCATGGGAAACACCGTGGAGCAAAGGCGGCGAAACCGATCTCTCCTGGCCTGAAAACTCTGAAACCGCGGTTGGTTTGGTGACCACCGCCGCCGATTCCACCTTGACCCTTGCCGCCGACGCGCCCCTGAGCTCGCTTAAGGCTATGGGCAGCGGATCGTTGACCCTCGCAGGCCCCGGAGCGTTCAATCTTTCCGGCTTCTCCAGCATTGATTTTTCACTGCTGCCGGGAACCGCCCTCAACACCATCTCCGCTCCGCTTTCCGGCGATACCTTGAACCTTTACGCCTCCGGAACCGGCGCCACCGCCGCCGCCGCCACCCGCCTCGCCGGCGCCAACGCCCTGGGTTCCCTGAACCTGATCAGCGGCTTTTTAACCGCCGATTCCATCACTGGAGCGGCGAACCTGACCCTTCAAAACGCCGGCCTCGCGACCACCGCGCCCGAGCAGACCATCGGCACGCCAATCACGTTGTCCGGAGCCGCGACTTTCCAAACCTTTGAGGACACTGCGCTCACGCTTTCCGGCGCTCTTTCCGGAGCCGGAGCCTTTACGAAAAAAGGCACGGGCACCCTCATCATCACCGGCCCCGGCGGCACCGCCGGAATGCTGACCTCCACAGAAGGGCTTTTAGTGGTCGACGCGCCCATGACCTTCGCCAACATCTCCGCCTGGCCTGCCGTCGGGTCGCTTCAGATCCTGAAAGACACCACCTTCACCGACCGCTATGAATACAACGTCAACCCGCTTCCCAATTACGGCGTGGCCGAAGGCGCCACGCTCACCATCAAACACCTGGGCATGACCGGGCAAAACACCATCGCCTTTTCCACCGGCTCCCTTGCCCTGCAGCGCCTCATCACCGGCGATGCCGGCGGCGCCGTCAGCACCTTCAACCAAAGCGGCGGCGCCATCACCGTGCTTACCCGCAACGACTCCTCAACCTTCGGCAAAGGCGGCGCCATGATGACCGGCCACTGGACGGCCACCAAGTGCTACTACAACCTCACCGGCGGCACCCTCAGCGTGCCCAACGGCACACTCGAAATCGGCGGCGATTTCACCCCCGATGTGCCCAACGGCCGCCTCCCCGACGACAACCTGGTGAATATCGACGGCGGCACCCTCATCGCCCGCGGCATCAGCGGCGACAGCGCCGGCACCACCGAATCGGGCGTGCTCCGCCTCGCCTCGGGCACCCTCATTCTCGGCAATCTGGGTATCGATACCCATGCCCGCCTCGAGTTGCTCGGCGGCACCATCGCCACGCGCGACGCCAACTGGAGCACCGGCACCCGCGGCGCCGCCGCCATCCTCTCCGGCGCCGTCACCCTCGACACCGCCGACAAGACCGTCACCTTCAGCCGCGCCCTCACCGGCGCCGGCACCCTGACGATCGCCACCACCAACGCCGCCCCCGGCACCCTGAAGCTCGCCGCCGCCAACACCGGCTTCACCGGCGCCTTCGCCGTGGAAACCGGCTCCCTCGCCCTGGCTCACAGCACGGCGGCAGCCGCTGCCGCCATCACGCTCGAAAGCGGCGCCACGCTCACCAACGCCGTGCGCGGCACCGCCTACGCCATCGGCGCCCTCACCGCGAAAAGCGGCTCCAAAGTGGTCCTCACCCTCGGATCCGGCGCCGACAACTCCGAAAGCTACACCGCCGCCGGCGCAGTCGGCCTCGACGATGGCGCCACCCTTGAGCTCGTTTTCACCGAAACCACCTTCGCCGGCACCTACACCCTCATCAGAGGCGCGACCGGGCAGGCGCCCGTTTTGGGAGCCATTCAGGTTGAGAGCCGCTTCCCCGAAGAGTTGGAAACCACGCCCAACGTCTCCATTTCCGTGAAAGACGGCAACCTCGTCGCCACCGTCGGCGGGGTCGCCGTGGCGAAATCCCTCGCCTGGAACACCGGAACCGGCGCCTGGGACACGCAGACCATGAACTGGACCGACCTTGCCGACGCTTCCCCCGCCGCCTTCACGCCCATGGACGCCGTGGCCTTCCCCACGCGCGGCGATGAAATCACCGTCACCCTCGATGAAGCCTTCGGCGTATCCGGTTTCGTGTTCGATGCCGCCTCCGATTACACCTTGACCGGAACCGGTTCCCTTTCCGGCGCGGTAAGCCTGATCAAAAACGGCACGGGGCACACCCGGCTGGATCTGCGCACCACACTTCCCGGCGTCGCCGTCAATGCCGGTACGTTGACGGTGAGCAAGGAAATCGGCGCGGCCGAACCCACCGCCACACCCGAATACACCGGTTCGCTTCACGTTGAAACCGGAGCAACGCTGGTTTTTGATACGCCCGGCGGCGTCTCCCAAAAGATAAACAGCCCGCGATCCGGCGGCGGCACACTCGTCAAAGAAGGCACGGGAACGCTTCAGTTCCCGCATAAAAACGCGGGAGGTTCCTTCACGGGCCGCCTCGTCGTCAACAACGGCACACTCCACGCCGGTTCCGCGCAGGGTAACAACACGCCCGTGTTTACCCAGCTCGCCGAGCTGGTCGTCAACGCCCCCGCCACGCTTCTTTCCGATAACCACGAGGCAATAAGCGGCCAAAAAATCACCGCCAACGGCAGCCTCGTTGAGATCAATCGCTACACCAATACCGGATCCGCCGATCTGACCCTGAACGCCGGAGCACGCATGTATCTCACCGGCAGCTCCTATTTTGGGGCAACCGTTCGATCCCTCAATCTCGGCGCCAGGCTCATTTCAAAGGGAACGGTCGAAAACCGCATCTATTGGCCTTCCGACACTAATCTTCAGACCACCAACAGCGGTATCACCCTTGGCGCCAACAACGCCTTTGTGGTGGAAGACCCCGCCGGAATGCTCCGCGTGCAGGTGATGATCTACAACTCTGCGGTTTTGCGCAAACAAGGCCCCGGAACGATGACGCTTGAAATACCCTACATGAACCCCGCCGGCATCAACGTCGAGGCGGGCACGCTGGTGCTCGGCGCGGAAAACACCGCCACCGCCAACACCGCGCCAAGCGCCAACGGCACGCTCACCGTCGCCTCCGGCGCCAGGCTCACACTGGGCGTCTCCGCCGATCGAAACAGCGTCAGCGCCATCACCGTCAAAACCCTCAACATCGCCGACGGCGCCGTCATCACGCTTGCCGCCACCCCCCACGCCGCCGCCTCGGATTCCCCCGTCCTGTGCTGGACGGGCGACACCGAGCCCCCCGCCGCAAAAATCAAAACCGCCATTGCCGGCTGGTATCTTGAAAAAGACGCCGCGGCGAAAGCATACCGCCTGAAGACCTATGTGCCGCTGCGCATCTACCTCTATTGATTGCCCGCGCCATGGCGAAACACTGGTTTTTGATTCTGACCTTCATCTTCGCCCTCCCCGCCGCGCGCGGGGAGGGCGGTTTTGAAAAAACCGGCCATGCTTTTGCATTCTCCCTTTACGGCATACTCAAAAAAAACCACGCCACGTTCCTTTTTTCCCCCGCCAGCCTGACCGGCAACCTCACCGCCCTTTACACCGGCGCGGAAGGCGAAACCGCCGCGCAATTGAAAACGGCGCTTCAAACCTCCCTGCCGCCGGAAGCGGCCGCCCCCGCCTTTGCCTCCTGGAAAAAAACCGTGATTGCCGATGCGGGCGAAAGCGGGATCACCATGGCGGCGGCTCTTTTCCCGCAAGCCGGGTATGCGTTTAAACCCGAGGCGATCCGCCTGTTGCGGGAAAGCGCCTGCGCGGAGCTGATCCCCGTGGATTACGCAACCCCTGCCGCCCGCACGGCAATTGCCGCCTGGATTGCGCGGCAAACGAAAAACCGGATTGCCGTCGCCCTGCCGCCCGCGCCCGATACCGTGCTGAGCGTGGTCGATGCCGTTTCCTTCAATGGCCGCTGGGCATTCTATTTCGCACCCGAGCTGACCCGGCTCCGATCCTTTTTCATCACGCCGGAGCACGCGGTCAGCAGAACGTTCATGTCGGCCAAAAGCGATTTTCCGGCGGCGCTTGTCAACGGGGCGCACGTGATTGAGCTGCCCTATCGCGGCGGTTCCTGCGCCATGCTTGTGGCGCTGCCCTCCGACCGGACTGCCGGCGCCTTGGATCGTTTGGAGGAAACGCTCTGCGCGGAAACCTTCGCCGCCTGGCGCGCCGCGCTCAAGGAAGCACCGCTCACGCTGCGCCTGCCGCGCTTCCGCCTGAGACACCGCTTCGCCGCCATTCCGCCATTGCGCGAGCTCGGCGTGACCGAGGCTTTCCTCTCGGGCAAAGCCGATTTCAGCCGCTTTTGCGCCTCAGCCCTCTTTGTTTCCTCCATTGACCAGCAGGTTTTTGTCGATGTGACCGAACGCGGAACCTTTGCCGCCGCCGCCACGCAGGCAGCCATATCCTTCGGCGGAATGGCGGAAACGGTCTTCACGGTCGACCGCCCCTTTCTTTTCTTCATCATCGAAAAAAAGAGCGGCGCGATTCTTTTCATGGGCCGCGTGACAGACCCCGGATAAAAACACTGGCCTCCCGACCCCGCTTTCGGGTATACTCTTTGGGCACTTGACGCATAGGAGGTTTTTATGATGATGGATCCCCTGTATTTTATTTTGATTTTGCCCGGTATGCTCCTGGCCGGGCTTGCCGCCTGGATGGTCAAATCGACCTTTCACCGCTATTCCGCTGTGGCCGCCGCTTCCGGCATGACCGGGGCTCAGGCCGCGCGGCAGATGCTTCAGCGCGGCGGCGTCTTTTCCGTGCAGATTGAGGAAACATCCGGCTTCCTCTCCGACCATTACGATCCCCGCGGCAAAGTGCTGCGCCTCTCGCCCGACGTCTACCGCGGCCGCTCCCTCTCCGCCGTGGGCGTGGCCTGCCACGAAGCCGGCCACGCGCTTCAGGATGCCGAGGCCTACGGCCCGCTCAAGATGCGCTCGGCGCTTGTCCCCGCCACGCAATTTTGCAGCAGCACCTATATCTGGGTCTTCTTCGCGGGGCTTTTCCTGCAATCGACCGGGTTGGTCTACGCGGGGCTCGCGCTGTTCGGCGTGACGCTGCTCTTCACGCTGATCACCCTGCCGGTCGAGTGGGATGCCAGCCTGCGCGCCAAACGCACCTTGGAAGCTTCAGGCATTGTCTCGCCCGATCAGGCTGGCGCCGCCGGCCAGGTGCTCAACGCCGCGTTTCTCACCTACGTGGCCAGCGCGGTCACGGCGCTTCTCACGCTGCTGTATTACCTGATTCGCTCCGGTCTGCTGGGCAACCGCCGGGATTGACATGCTTCAGGTTGCGATCATCGCGGCGCTTGCGTGGCTGGCCTCCCGCGCCGCGTTTCTGTTGCCCGAAAGCGCGGTGATTGCGCTTTTCTGCCGGATTCCCGCTTTTTTTGCCGCAGCCTTTCACGGTGCGGCTCTGGAAGGCCACCCTCCCTTTTTCGAGGTCGGGGGAATCACATTCGAGGTCGGGCGCAGCTGTGCGGGAATCCTGGCTTTCACCCTGCTTTGCGGATTTTCGGCGCCGTTGGTCTCCCGGCATCGGTTTTTGTGGCCGGTCTGGTTGCCCGGCTGCTGGGTCACGCTGTTGCTGTGCAATGCCTTCCGCCTGATTGCCGTTGTTCCGCTCACGCTGTTTTTAGCCGATGCCGGCCTGATGCGTTTTGAACGCCTGATGCACCAAACGGTCGGTTCGTTTTTCTTCCTGCCGCTTCCGGTTTACCTTGCCTGGCGCCTACAGCACCGTGGCGATGCCGGCGGCAAATGAGACCGGTTCCACGAAGATGCCCCGTTCGCGCAGGCGAGCCGTGTCGAGGCGGCAATCGCGCGGCCGCGGCACGGTGGGCGGCCTGTGATCCGGCACGCATTGCTCCGCCTGGCAACCGATGAGCGGCGCCATCGTCAGCGCCATGGTATACTTCGTCATCGGGTCGCTTCCCGAATAGTGATACACCCCCGGCTGATAATCGTTGACCAAGGCCAGCAGCTGGCGCGCCACATCGGTCGTGAGCGTGGGGCAGCGAATGGCCAGGTCGTCCATCGGCACGCTTCCGCCCTTCGCCCGCAACAGGTTCGCCGCAATGACCGTGACGGCCGATTCGGCGAGGTCGTTCGCGGGGCCGTAAAGAATCGGCACCCGCAGAATGGCGGCTTCGGGGTTGGCGCTTTGTATGGCCTCCTCGGCGGCGCGCTTCTGGCGGCCGTAGGCGTTGAGCGGATTGGGGCGTGCGTCGACGGAATAGGGCGGGAGCGTGCCGTCGAACACATAATCGGTTGAAATCTGAATCAGGCGGAATCCCCGATGCGCCGCCAGCTGCCCGGGAAGGCCGATGTTGAGGCGCGTGACGGTTGCGTTTTCCGATTCACAGGCATCGGGCTTGCGCTCCGCCGCGCAGTTGATGACGGTGCCCGGGCGGGTCTCTTCGATCATGCGCGCCACGGCTTCCTCGTCCGAGAGGTTCACGCGCAGCAAACCCGGCTCCGCCCGCCGGTGCGCGATGCCGACGACGTTGAAGCCTGCCGCTGTGAAGATCCGCCGCACTTCGCGACCAAGCAGACCCGATGCGCCTGTAATCAAAATGGAATCGCGTGTCATGATTTTCCTTTTTTGTCAGGGTCGATGAAAGCCGGGTGGCCGAGTTTTCTGCGGAGCTCGTCGGCGGTTTTGCTCAGCCGTTCATATTTTTCGCGCAAGGCGTGATCGGCATCCTGCGCTGCGAAAAGGTCGGGCGTTTCGTCGCGCAGCGGCGAGAGCCCCGTCACGCCGAAGCCGATGAGGCGCACGGGGGCGATGAGGGTTTCCCTGGCGAACAGCGCGAGGGCGGTATGGCGGAGGGTGAAATCATCCATAACCGCTTCACCGAAGGGGCATTGGCGCGTGATGGTCTTGAAATCTTTCCAGCGTAGCTTCAGGCGCGCCGTCTGCGCGAATTTTCCCGATTTGCGCAAACGGAAGCCCACGTCATCCGCAATCGAAAGCAGGGTTTGGCGCAAGGCGTTGCGGTCGGTGCAATCCTCGGAAAAGGTGACCTCGCGGGAGATCGATTTTTCTTCCTGCTCCAGTTCAAGCGGTCGATCGTCATGCCCGAAGGCGAGGGCGGCTAGGTGCTCCGCCAGATCGGGGGTGAGCTGAGCCGCGAGGCGTTTGCGATCGGCGTTTTGCAGATCGCTCACGCGGTGAATGCCGATTTTCGCCAGCTCCGCCACGGTCGCCGGCCCCACGCCCATCAGCGCGCCCACTTTTTTGGGCGCGAGCCAGCGGGCGATCTCGGCCTCCGCCTCGGGCACCACGAAGAGACCATCCGGCTTTTTTTCATCGCTTGCCAGCTTCGCCAGGAATTTGTTGTGCGCCACGCCGATGGAGGCCGTTAAGCGAAGCTCGTTTTGAATCGCCGCGCGAATCGCCGCCGCGATTTCCTCGGGCTTGCCGAAAAGTTGACCCACGCCGCTGACGTCGAGAAACGCTTCATCGACCGAAACCGGTTCGATCAGCGGCGTGAAGCGCTCGAAGATGGCAAACACCTCTTTCGAGACCGCGCTGTAGCCGCGCATCCTCGGCGCCACGAAAATGCCGTGGGGGCAGCGGGTGTAGGCTTCGCGCGACGGCATTGCGGAGCGCACGCCGAAAACGCGCGCCTCATAGGAACACGTGGAGACGACTCCGCGCTCATGCGGTCCCGCGCCGATGATGACGGGTTTTCCCCGCCATTCCGGATGGTCGCGCTGCTCGATCGCCGCGAAAAACGCGTCCATATCCACATGCAGTATCGCCCTTTTTTGCATGCCGTCATTTTACCCCGAACCCGCTTGTGAAATCAAGGAGGATGCGCAGGCCGTTGAGGAAAAGGTCTTCGCGGATGAGGTAATCGAGGCGGATGTGCTCACAGGTCGGGTCGGGCGGGAGGAAGAGGCTGGAGCCGAGGATCACGGGAAGGTCGCGGGCCGCGCAGTGGTCAAGGAGGGCGTTGCGGTCGGCGCAGGGTATGAGCAGGCTGCCCAGGTAGCTGTTGGCGATGGGGCTGAGGCGGATGGGGCTGCCTTGGAGGAGGGCTTGGGCTTTGCGGTGGAGGGCGGCGACCTGGCTGCGGGCGAGGGCGAGGAGGCGGGGGTGGTGGCCGTGCGAGCAGAGGGTGCGGGCGAGCTCAAGGCTGAAACAGTCGATTCCGCCCTGGAGGATGTCGAGCTGGGTTTGGAGGAGGGGGCTCAGGCCGGGGTGGTGGATGAGGTAGCCGAGGCGGGGGCCTTGGATGCCGCAGGGTTTGAAGAGGTTGCGGTATTTGACGATGTTGGGGAAACGGGCGGGGTCGATGGCGGCGAGGGGGGTGGGGTGGCGCTGTTCGTTGGCTTCGTCGATGATGAGAAAATCGCGGGGGGCGAGGGCGGCGTGGAGGGCGAGGATTTCGGCGGGGGTGTGGTCGGTGCCCACGCAAAAGCGGGGTTGGGTGACCCAGAGGGCTTTGGGGCGGGCGCCGGCGGAAGGAAGGTGGATGGCGTAGGCGTCGGCCGGGCGGGCGGGGAGGAAAGTCACGCGCAAGCCGAGCTGGCGGGCCTGGGTGGGGCAGGCGAAGTAGGCGGGGGTGGTGAATTGGATCTCGCGGATGCCTTTTTCTTTGAGCATGTGGAGAATGGAGAGAGAGGCGAGGGTGGTGGAGTGGCAAAGGGTGATGTGGGAGGGAGAGTGGGGGGTGCCGGCATCCCAGGCGCGGAGGGTGGGGAGGAGGTCGTGTTTGAGGGCGGCGAGGCTGTCGCGGTAATCGGTGCGGTAGTGGTGGAGGTCGGGGCTCAGGGGGAGGAGGGTCTCGAGGAGGGGCTGGGCGTGGCTGGTGGTGTTGTGCCAGAAGGAGAGGTCGGCGCGGAGGGCGGCGAAATCGAGGTGGGCGAAGCGCTCGGTGAAGGTGCGCTCGAAATCGGTGAAGAGAGCGAAGGTATCGGGCTTGGGCATAAGAAAAAGACCGGGCCTTGGGGGACCCGGTCGCTGGGTGTTTTTAGAGGGCTTGCGCGGCGGTGATGATGATGTTGCCGTAGATGTCTTGGGCGCTGCACCCGCGGGAGAGGTCGTTGATGGGCTTGGCCACGCCCTGGATCACGGGGCCGATCGCGTCGGCGCCCGCGAGGCGTTGCACGAGCTTGTAGCAGATGTTGCCGGCCTGGAGGTCGGGGAAGATGAGGATGTTGGCGTCGCCCTTGATGGGGCCGTTTTTGTTTTTGCTGTGGCCGACTTCGGGCACGAGGGCGGCATCGGCCTGCATTTCGCCGTCGACCACGGCGGCGAGGCCGAGGCCTTCGAAGCGGGTGCGGGCCATTTCGGCGGCGAGCTGCACTTTGTCGACGAGTTCATGCCGGGCGCTGCCTTTGGTCGAAAAGCTGAGGAAGGCCACGCGGGGGGTGCCGCCGATGAGCGCCTGGTAGGTGAGGGCGGTGGCGTGGGCGATGTCGACCAGTTCTTCGGCGGTGGGGTTGGGGTTCACGGCGCAATCGGCGAAGAAGAGCACGCCGTCTCCGGCGGGCGTGGGCTCTTTGAGATCCATGATGAAGGTGGAGGAGGCGAGCTTGATGCCTTTGGCGGTGCCGACGCATTGGAAGGCGGCGCGGAGCATGTCGCCGGTGGAGGCGATGGAGCCCGCCACGAGACCGTCGACCAGATCGAGGGCGAGCATCATGGCGCCGAAGTAGATGCGTTTTTCGACGAGGGTCTTGCGCGCTTCTTCGAGGGTCATGCCTTTGGATTTGCGTTTTTCGTTGAAGCCGATGGCGAGCTGTTCGAGGAGATCGCCCCGGGTGTGGTCGATCACGTTGGCGGCGGCGGGGAGCTTTTCGCCGGCCAGGTTTTCCGCGGCCGCGATTTCAACGGGGGTTCCCAGCACGGTTATTTCGCAGACGCCGTTTTCAACGGCCATTCGGGCGGCTTTGATCACGCGGGGATCCTGGCCTTCGGGCAGGACGATGCGCTTGCCTGTGCCTTTGACTTTTTTCAACATGCCTTCGAGTGCGTTCATAAGTGAAATCCTTTGAAGAAGAGTGCCAACTGCGGTGAAACTTCTGCTATTATGCCCGCTTTCGCAGGAGTTGCAAGCCTAAACCGCCAAAAAAGAAAACGCCCGGGGGCAGGCCCTGAGCGTTTCTTTCATGCGGCGCGAAAATACGGCGGGATCTTATTCGGGAGCCTGCGTTTTCTTGCCGTTTCTGCGCTTGCGCACCGCGGCGGCCGCCGCAGCGAGGCCCACGCCGGCGGTGGCGATCAGGCCGGGCAGGGGCTGGCCGGAGGGGGAGTTGCCGGATCCGCCCTGGTTGAGCACCACGGAGAAGCTGAAGGTGGTGCCGGCGGAGGTCATGGTGAGCTGGTTGATTTTGTGGTCGTAGTTGGGCACGAAGACTTCGTTCTGTTTGACCCGGTCGAAGAAATTTTTGTCGTAGGAGCCGTCGCCGCCGGCGATCTCGGCGGAGTAGCTGATGGAGCCGTCGGCATTGCGGGTCCAGAAGGCGATGGTGTCGCCGTCGTTGAAGCCGCCGATGGTGGCGTAGCCGGCGTCGTTGAAGGTGAGGGGGACGAGGGCCGCGGGGGTGGCGCCGCCCTGGTTGCCGGTGCTTTCGTTGAAGACCACGTAGCCGAATTCCACGGCGCCGTTGGGCATGCCGCTCTGGAGGTAGAGGGAGACTTCGGCGGAGCCCTTCATTTCCACGTAGGTGCCGCCTTTGTTGGTGTCGTTGAGGTTGAACATGCTGTGCCACTGATCCATGTTCGCAGCTTGGATTGAGCACGCCAGGATGCCTGTCGCCACGAAGGCGAGTGTCTTTTTATAGGTGGTCATGTCACATCTCCATTGAAATGCCTGTTTAAAGGGAAATCACAGTATGTTCCGGGAGGCTCCGGCGTCGTGTTTATCGACGGATTTCTGGCATTTGTCAAGTATGATAGGGCTAACTTTGTAAAAAGTCAACAGGGAATTTGAAATTTTATTTTGCGGGATTTTTCCGGACGGTGAAAAGAATAAAAACAGCGGGGTTGACGGTTGTTAAGATGATTTTATTCTGTCAAACAAGGCGCTGTACCTTGCTGTTTCATGTCGATTGAAAAGGTCGTTGTTGACAATTTGAAATGCAGTTTTTTGTCTTTTCATCACATCTGATTGTAAAGTAAATGATTTGCGCTTCATCAAGTGAATTGTTTGGCTTGACACCATTTCGGTTGGGTTTGAAAAAAAGAACCCCCGGCGGTTTGCCGGAGGTTCGCAAGGCGCGTGTGCGGCCTGTCTTTTAAGCCTGAGGGGCGGCTTTTTTGACGTTGCGGCGCTTTCTGTAGGTGGCGGCGGCGGCGGCGATGCCCACGCCGGCGGTGGCGAGGATGCCGGGCAGGGGCTGGCCGGAGGGGGAGGAACCGGCTCCGCCCTGGTTGAGCACCACGGAGAAGCTGAAGGTGGTGCCGGCGGAGGTCATGGTGAGCTGGTTGATTTTGTGGTCGTAGTTGGGCACGAAGACTTCGTTCTGCTTGACCTGATCGAAGAAGGCGCTGTTGTAATTGCCTTCGCCTCCGGCGATTTCGGCGGAGTAGGTCACGTTGCCTTCGGCGTCGCGAGTCCAGAAGGCGATGGTGTCGCCGTCGTTGAAGCCGCCGATGGTGGCGTAGCCGGCGTCGTTGAAGGTGAGGGGGACGAGAGCCGCGGGGGTGGCGCCGCCCTGGTTGCCGGTGCTTTCGTTGAAGACCACGTAGCCGAAATCCACGGCGCCGTTGGGCATGCCGCTCTGGAGGTAGAGGGAGACTTCGGCGGAGCCCTTCATTTCCACGTAGGTGCCGCCTTGGTTGGTGTCGTTGAGGTTGAACATGCTGTGCCACTGATCCATGGTGTTGGCGGTGGCGGAAAGGGAGGCGAGGCTCATCGTGCAAACGGCGATCAAGGTTTGAATCTGTGTTTTCATTTTTTTCCTTACTCATATGTGGAGCCGGCTGAAATTTCCGAGCGATTTCACGTGCCTTTTGCCCCTTACACGTCAACCAATGTACTCCGTTTTTTGTAAAATGTCAATGGTGTGTTTGAAAAATGAATTCAATTTTTTATTTTTTTTCTGTTTTACACTAATATACGGTTTGATTTTAAGACGGGGTGTTTTGATTTTAGTTTGTCAATGAAATGGAGTTGTTTTAGACAAGTGAAATTTTTCAATTGACGTTTAAGCAGGGTTTGCGTTTGGCGTTTATCTGTGGTAAACTGGCCTGGTTTTTGAATCAAGCGAGGAACGGCAGATGAAAATACGATCGATGGGTTTGATTGCGGCTTTGATGATTGCGCCGGGCATGGCTCCGGCGGAGCAGGGGGCGGGGCAGCCTGTGCCGGCCCAGGAGGGCGATTCGCCGATGGTGGCGCTGTACCGGAAGCAGGCGGCGGAGGGCGATGCCAACGCGCAGTTTAATCTGGCGCTCAGCTATCAAAGCGGCAACGGGGTGCGGCAGAATCTTGCCGAAGCGGAAACGTGGTATCAAAAGGCGGCGGATCAGGGGCATTTGATGGCGATTCACAACCTGAAGCTGCTGCGGAAGGAAGACTCGGGCGCCGGGAGCGGCGAGATGATTGAGGTGTATCGCAAGGCGGCGGAGCGGGGCGATGCGAACGCGCAGTTTAACCTGGCTGTGGCGCATATGGCGGGGAACGGCGTCGCCCGCAGCGACGAGGAGGCTTTTCGCCTGTTTCGGCGCGCCGCCGATCAGGGCGTGGTGAAGGCGCAGTTTAATCTGGCGGCGCTGTACGCCTCGGGGCGCGGCACGCCGGTGAACCCGGCGGAGGCGGCGAAGTGGTACCGGAGGGCCGCCGAGCAGGGGTATCTGGCGGCGCAGACGAATCTGGGCGCCTGTTACGATGCCGGGCGGGGCGTGCCGGTCGATTACGCCGAGGCGCTGCGCTGGTTCAAGCTGGCGGCCGACCAGGGAGAAGTGGGCGCGCAGTTTATGATGGGCGTTTACGCCGAGAAGGGGCAGGGCATGGCGGTGAATGAGGCCGAGGCGCTGGGCTGGTACCGCAAGGCGGCCGCGCAGGGCGCTTCGGCGGCGGTTTACGCGCTGGGGAATTGCACGGAGCGCGGCTTGGGCCTGCCCGCCGATATGGATGAGGCCCTCGCGCTTTACCGCCGCGCCGCCGATATGGGCAGCGCGCAGGCTCAAAACGCTTTGGGCGCCTGTTATGAGAATGGCAAGGGGGTGCTGAAAAGCCCCGCCGAGGCCGTGAAGTGGTACCGCCTGGCGGCGGATCAGGGGCTTACGCAGGCGGAGTTTAACCTCGGCTGCTGTTATTTCAACGGCACGGGGGTGACCCGCCTGCCTTCCGACGCGATGCGCTGGTTTGAGAAGGCCGCGCTCAAGGGGCACATGGAAGCGCAGGCGAATCTGGGAATCTGCCACGAAAACGGGATCGGCACCCCGCGAAACCCGGTTGAGGCCGTGAAGTGGTACCGCCTTGCGGCGGAGCAGGGCGATGCGAAATCGCAACACAACCTGGCTCTGGCCTACATGAACGGCGCCGGGGTGCTTAAGAATGAGGCCGAGGGAATCCGCTGGCTTTCGAAGGCCGCCGGGCAGGGGTATGCGCTGGCGCAAAACAATCTCGGCGCGTTTTACGCGATGGGCAAAGGCGTGGCCAGGAGCAATGAGGAGGCGCTGGGCTGGTTCCGCAAAGCCGCCGAACAAGGCCTGGCCGACGCTCAGTTCAACCTCGGCGTGTGCTACATGAACGGCGTCGGCGTGGCTGAGAATATCGAAGAGGCCCTGGTCTGGTTTCGCAAGGCCGAGGCACAGGGCGACCCGCGCGCACGCGTGCAGATCAAACGCATCGAAGAGGCGGCGGCGCGGAACAAAAAGGCCGGCGAGGGGGCGGCGGCGAAATAACGCCATAGTTTTTGTTGTTTGCGAGCCCGGAAATTGCTACACTGATGACCGCCTTTTCCAATTGAGAGAAGGCGAGTTTTGAACGGACCCCTTGTGGAGAACCTGAAGATGAAGCAGTACAAAGTCGGCCTGGTCGGCATCGGCGCGGTCGGAACAGAAATGATCAAGACCCTGCGCCAGCGCAATTTTCCCGCTTCTGAAATCCGCGTGCTTGCCACGCGTGAGCGCGACGAGGAAATCGCAGGGGAAACTTTCCACGTGCTTGAGACCCGCCCCGAAGCGTTCGACGGGCTCGACATCGTGCTTTTTGCCGGAACCGAAGGTTCCAAGGGCGCATCGAAAATGTGGGGCGCGGAGGCCGTGAAGCGCGGCGCGGTGGTGATTGACAACGGCGACGATTTCCGCATGGAGCCCAATGTGCCTCTCGTGATCCCCGAAATCAACCCCGAAGCGCTTGATTCGCACCAGGGCTTCATCGCCAACCCCAATTGCTCGACCATCATCACCCTGATGGGCATCGCCGCGCTTCACCGCGCGAACCCGCTTGTGCACATGACCGCCGTGACCTTCCAATCCGTGAGCGGCACAGGGCGTTCGGCCATTGTTGAGCTTGAGCGGCAGGTGCGGAGCTATGCCGGAGGCGAACCGCTCAAGGCCGAAACCTATCCCCACCAGATTGCCTTCAACGTGCTGCCGCAGATCGGCGGCGCCAAGAAGGAAATGCCCGGCTTCACCTCTGAAGAAGCCAAGCTCACCTTCGAATCGCGCAAGATTCTGGGCGCGCCCGATCTCCAGATTGGCTGCACCTGCGTGCGCGTGCCCGTTTTCTATGCGCACTCCATTGCCATTCACGCGCAGTTTGAGCGCCCTTTCACGGTCGAGGAGGCACATGCCATTTTGGCCAAGACGCCCGGCGTGCGCGTGGTCGACGATCTTTCGAAGAGCGTTTACCCCATGCCGATCGATTTCCAGGGGGAAGACGATGTGGGCATCGGCCGCGTGCGCATTGACCCCAGCGTCAAAAACGGCATCGCCCTTTGGGCCTGCGGCGACAATATCCGCAAAGGCGCGGCGCTCAACGCCGTGCAGATCGCCGAAAAACTGATCGAACGCAAATTGATTTAATCACAGAAAGAGGTTTCCCATTATGAACAAAAACTGCCCCTGCGGAAGCGGAAAAAACTACAGCGCCTGCTGCGAACCCTATCTTTCCGGCGCGCAACTGCCCAAAACCGCCGAAGCGCTGATGCGCGCCCGCTACTCCGCCTACGCCGTGAGCGACATCGATTATCTCTACAAAACATCCGGCGAGGCCGTGAAGCGGGAATTCGACGCCAAGAGCAGCAAAACCTGGTCTGAATCGGCCGACTGGACGGGGCTCGATGTGATCTCCACCTCCGCCGGAACCGAGCACGATACGGAAGGCTCGGTCGAGTTCGTGGCGCATTACACGGTGAAAGACACACCCTTCGACCACCACGAAAAGGCCCAGTTCGCCAAGATCGACGGCGAATGGTTTTTCGTCGACGGGCAGATCATCACCGCCGAACCCATCCGCCGCGATCAGCCCAAAGTGGGCCGCAACGAACCCTGCCCCTGCGGCAGCGGAAAGAAATACAAGAAGTGCTGCGCGGTTTAAACCGCTGTTGAATTCGCCGCCGGGCGGCAGGTTTCTGTTGCCCGCGGAGCTTCGCCATGCACCTTCCCCCGCTTAAGGCCGCCTGTTTCGATATGGACGGCACATTGGTCGATACCGAGCGCCTGTGGGCCGAAGCCCTGGCGCTTCTTCTCACGGAGCGCGGCGCCGCCGATGCTTCCGCCTCCGAGTGCCTCGACCTGCTTTACGGCCGATCCTGGCGCGATGCCTGCCGCACGCTGGCCGAGCGCTGGCCGGCTTTTATGGCCCCGCCCGATGAAATGGCGGCGTTGCTTCGCGCGAAGTTCGCTGTGCTCTTCGACCGTGAATGCCCGGTGATTCCCGGCTCCGTGGCGCTGTTGCGCACCCTTGCCGGGCGAGGCGTGAAGGTTGCCGTGGTCTCCGGTTCGCCGGGACCCGATATTGAGCGCATCCTGACCCGCCTGGGCATTCGCGACCGTGTTTGCGCGGTGGTCAGCAGCGATGATTGCTTCCATGGAAAGCCGCACCCCGAGGGTTATCTCCGCGCGTTGGATCTGCTTGGCGTTTCGGCTGCCGATGCGGCGGCCTTTGAAGATTCGGAAGTGGGTGTGGCCGCCGCGAAAGAGGCCGGTCTCTACACGGTGGCGCTTTGCCGAGCCGGGGCGCACCCGCAGGATCTGAGCCGCGCCGATGAAATCGTCGGCGATTTGGCTACCCTACAGTGATTTCCTCTTCCGGGTAGCGGGTGTATTGCGTGACGACGCGGCTGCCGACAAGAAGCGCGAGGGTAATCGGCCCCAGCCTGCCGGCAAACATGGCGAAGACGATGACGGCGCGCCCGGCTTCTGAAAGGCGATGGGTCATGTCGAGTGACAGCCCGGCTGTGGCGTAAGCGGAAACGGTCTCAAAAAACAAAGCCGATTCGCTTGTTTTCGCCAACGCGGGTTCAACAATCAGAAGAACGAGGTAGGTCGAAAAAATCATCATCAGGTAAAAAACGAAGATGGATGTGGCTTCGCGGACGATGGAGGAGGGAATTGTCCGCTGGCCGAGCTCCACTTCGGCGTGACCTTTGACCATGGCGCGCACGGTGAGGAAAAGAACCACGATTGTCGTGGTCTTCAGGCCGCCGGCCATGGAGCCGGGAGAGCCGCCGATAAACATGAGCAGCGCGTTGAGGAAGGCGGTGGGAGGGGTGGACAGGTGCAGAGGCAAGGCGCTGAAACCGGCGGTTCGGGTGGCGATGGAGCTGAAAAAGGAGATGCTTATTTTATCCTTGAGGGATTCCCCCGAGAGAAGGTTGTTCCATTCGAGCGCGGCAAAGGCCACGCTTCCCGCAAGAATCAGGCCCAGCGTCATTTTCAGCACGACCTTGCTGTGCAGCGTGAGGCGGCCCCGGGTGCGCAAATCGCGCCGCCAGAATTTGATGGAAAAAAGATTGGTCAGCACCAGGAAGCCAAGCCCGCCGAAAACCATCAGCGCCATCACGCAGGAGAGGTAGACGGGGTCGTTGCGGAAAGGGTGGAGGCTGTCGGAGTAGAGCGCGAAACCGGCGTTGCAGAAGGCGCAGACGGTGTGAAAAACCGCATGCCAGGCCGCTTGCGGCGCCGGCCAGCCGTAGTGAAGATAGCGCCAGAAAAGCACAAGCGCCCCGATGGTTTCAAAGAAGAATACGAACTCCATCGCGTGGCGCACGATGCGGCGCACATCGCCGGAGCGGGGGGTGCCGTAGGTCACCATCATGGTCGATTCGCCCTGCGAGCTGATTTTTCCGCCGATGAGCAACAGGAAAAAAGACCCGATCGACATGATTCCCAATCCGCCCAGTTGAACCAGCAGGAGGATGATCACGAGGCCCGCGTGTGAATAGTGCGCATTGAGATCGACCGCCGAAAGCCCGGTGATGCACACGGAGCTCACGGCGGTGAAGCTGGCCGTGCTGACGGAATCCCAGCTGCCTGCGGTCACGGCGAAGGGCATCATCAGCAACACGGTGCCTGCGATGCAGAGCATCAGAAACCCGATGGCAAGCATGGTCTGGGGGCGCATGAAATGAAGGCGCCTGAGCGGCGGGCGCCGGGGGGTGCTGTTCCGCAGGTTGCGGAGGGGGTTCATGGAGCCGGTTCCTCGTAGGGCTGGAGGCGGCCGTGTTCGAGAATGAGAACCCGGTCGCACAGCCTGGCGATTTCGGGGGAGTGGGTGACCATCACAAGGGCGTGCTCGCGGGTTTGCGAGAGGCCGAAGAGGGTGTCGAGCACCTGGCTGCCGGTGTCGCGGTCAAGGTTGCCGGTCGGTTCGTCGGCCAGCAGGAGCGGAGGGCGGTTCATGAGGGCGCGGGCGATGGCGGCTCGCTGCTGTTCGCCGCCTGAGAGCTCGAGGGGGGTGTGGGTGAGGCGGTCTTTGAGGCCGACCTGCACGAGGAGCTCTTCGGCGCGGCGGCGCATGTCGCGGCGGCCGAGTGCGCCGGCGGCCATGGCGGGGAGCATCACGTTTTCGAGGATGTTCATCTCGGGCAGCAGGTGGTAGGCCTGAAAAACGAAGCCGATGAGCGTGGCGCGGATGCGGGCGCGGCGGCGCGCGGAGAGGGCGTAGAGGGTGTGGCCGGCGATGTCGACCCGGCCTTTGTCGGGGCGGTCGAGGCCGCCGAGGAGGTGAAGGAGGGTGCTTTTGCCCGAACCGCTGCGGCCGATGATGGCGACGCGTTCGCCGGGTTGCACGGAGAGGGCGGCGTCTTCCAGCACATCGACGGTTTTATGCGGCAGCGTGTAGCGTTTGAAGAGTCCGTTGGCCTGAATCATTGCGTTACTCCTTGCGCAGGGCTGTCACTGGATCCATTCGCACGGCGCGCCAGGCGGGGAGGAAGCTGGCGAGCGAACAGAAGAAAATCACGAGAAAAGCCACTTGGAACACTTCGCCGGGGTTGACTTTCCACGGCATTTTGGAAAGGCCGTAGATCTCTTTGGGAAACACCTCGAAGCCAAGCGAACCCAGGAGATTGATGAGGTTCTGGAGATTGAAAAGCACAAGGAAGGCGAGCCCCACGCCCAGCAGGGTGCCGACGATGCACTGGAACCACCCGTAGAAGACGAAGGTAAACATCACCTGCCGCGAGGAGAACCCGAGCGCTTTGAGCAGGCCGATCTCATGGGTCTTCTGCACGGTGATCACGATGAGCGTGTTGATCACGCAGAAGATCGCCACGATGGTGATGAAGGCCATGAGCAGAACCATCATGTTCTTCTCGGTCGCGAGGGCGCTGAAGAGCACATGGTCTTCTTCCTGCCAGGTCCGCACGGCAAAACCGGGGCCGACGGCGGCCTGGACGGCGTTGATCTGTTTCTCGAGGCGGTGGAAGTTTTGCGGCTGATCCACGCGCATGCTGATGGTGTGGCAGCCGCCGGGAAGGTCGAGCATGTCGCGACCCAGGGCGAGTGAAACGAAGATGAAGTTGGAATCGAATTCGCTGCGGCCTGAATCGAAAACGCCGCGCAGATAGGTGCGCTCGGGAAGGTAGATTTCGTCGCGCTTGATGACGTTGACGGGGGAGTAGATGAGGATTTCGCTGCCGATTCTGGCATTGAGGCTGTTGGCCAGGTCGATTCCCATCACCACGCCGTCGTCGGAAAGGTCAAACTCGCCCGCGACCATGGTCAGGGGGGCCATGCGCTGAATGCGCGTGGCGTCGGTTCCGATGAGGATGGGCGCCTGGATGAGGCGCTGGTGCTCGATGAGCACGCGGGTGTTGACGCTGGGGGAGGCGGCTTCCACGCCTTCGATCCCCTCGAGCGCCACGCAGCGCGCCTCTTCGTTGCGGATGGTTCCCCGATCCGCGGAGACCACGATGTGGGGCTTGAAGCGGAGGATGGTTTTTTCCCATTCGAGGCCGAAACCGGTCATCACGGCCCGCACGATGATCATGATCGCCACGCCGAGCATCACGCCGCAAATGGTCAGAATGGTGATCACGGAGGTGATGGAGCGTTTGGGCTTGAGGTATTTCAGGGCGAGAAAAACGGAGAACATGGCGATTCCTTAACGCGTGGTGGTGAAGATGAGGCGCTCGCCGGGCTCAAGACCGGCAAGGGAGGGGTCGTCGGCGGGGAGCTCGATGACGCTGGCGGCGCGGCGCCCGCCGGCGGCGCAGAGGCGCCAGGGGGGCAGGCGGTGGAAAACACGGGTCACGGTGAGCGCGTCGTCGAGGAAAACGGCGGCGATTGCACAGCGCATGCCCCAGGTGTGGACGGCGGAGCAGGGCAGGATCCAGAGGCCCGTTGCGGGGGGGAGCCCGCGGCGGCCCAGAAGGCCCTTCATGCGCCCGAAGAGGGTGCAGGCAAGGGTGGCGGTGCAGAATGGGCGCCCGTCGGCTCTCGAAAAAGCGCCGGTCATTCGGTTTTCTCCCGGAGGCAAACCTGGGGATACCACGCGCGGAGGAAGGTCTGGAGCTTTTCGATCTCGGCGGCGCTTTCGAAGGTCATGTCGGAGCGCAGGGTGACCATGCACCAGCGGTTGATTTCGTTGTTGACGGTGCGCCACCAGATGTCGGTGAAAATGCGTTCCCAGTGGGTGGCGGCTTCGCCGCGGGAGTTGAAAAACCAGTAGACGAAGCCGACGGGCGGATAACCGGCGCGCTCGGCGCGCATGGCGTTGACTTTGAGGCTGCGCCCTCCGCCGAGGTCAATGCGCAAAACCCGGGCCGGAGTCAGCACATAGCCTTGTCCGGGAAGGCACATTTCGGGTCGGTGGATGCTGAGGCGCGATTTGCCGCTCATCACCGCCGAGATCGAAAAGGAGGGTTCGCCGGGGGCTCGGTAGATGGCCTTTTCAATGCGGGTATCCTTGGGGAGCGCGCGGAGCTCCGCGGGGCTGTCGGCGCTCACGGCGGCGCCGCAATGGGGGCAGGTTTTTTCCGCGGGTTCGGAATCGGTTCCGAAGAGGCAGTTTTCGTTTTGGCAGAAGAAGGGCGTGCTTGCCGTGTAGTTGAGCACGGCGGCGGGAAGGGTTTGCGCCATAAAGGAATCGGTCTCGTAAGTGACGGGCGGTATCCTGGCGATCTGCGCGGAGGCGGCGACCAGCGCCACGGGAATGGCGGCGATTATGCCCAGCGAGAGAAACGGAAAGCGCGGCAGCGCGGGAATCACGGGCGTGAAGGGCGCCTTTTCCGTTTTGGGACCGGCGCGCCGGAGGGCGTCGCTCAGCGCGAAAACGAGCAGAAGCACCACGAGGTAAACGAGGAAGCCGGCCTGGTCGTGCCAGGCGATGCCTTTGTCCTGCCCCCAGAAGGAACCGGCCATTGCGGTCGTGACCAGGCGCACGAGGTTGCCGATGACGGCCAGGGGCACGGAACAAAAGAAAAGCACCCATTTTTTCCAGGTCCGGTTCAGGGTTATTTCACCGAAAATCGCCGTGACGGCCATGATGGCGATGATTGACCGGATGCCGCTGCAGGGGTCGGCCACGCCGAATTGGAAGGCGTGAACGGAGCCGGGCCCCGAGTGCAGGGCGGTGCCCACGCGGACGACGTCGAACCCGCAGCCGTTGAGCACCACGGAGGAGAGCACGGTGGAGAAGAGGCGCATGTGAAACGTGAGCGTGTCGAGGAAGCCCATCGGGATCGCGAAAATGAGGTAGGCGGCGGGGAGGATCATCCATTGCGCCATGCGCCAGCCGAACGCCGCCCACGGAATGGCCACGGTCAGGCCCACAATCGCCATTTGCGTGAGGCGATCCTGGCCGCCGCGCGCGCCCGTGAAAAAAAGCAGAATGCTGAGGATGATGAGCGACCAGGCGGCCCAGGAAGGCTTGCCGCGGGAATGCAGAAGCTTTTCGCGCCGGTTCCACAGCATATAGGCGGTGCCCGCAGGGATGAACCAGCCGTAGCTCATTTCCTCGGTCGTATCCTGAAACATGGCGATTGAAAATAATATTGCCGGGCGCAGGAACCAAACGGCGGCGCCGGCGGCGGCGAGGAAAAGGCCGGTCTGGCAGAGACGGAAGTTTTTCAGCGTCATGCCGGTTATTCTTTCTCGGCGGGGTCCGCCGCGGGGGAGGGGAAGGTGAAGAGCCCGACCATGAGGCCGGGGCGAACGGTGAATTCGCGCTGTTTTTTTATGCCGGGGAAACGGCGCGTCGCGTTATCGTAAAGGTCAAACGGCGTGATGAGCAGATTGGGAGCGGTCTCTTCGGGAATGGCGGCGAAGCTTTGAAAGGCCTGAAAACGGTAGCGGCGCAGGTACCAGGCCACAGGCCAGCGGGAGGTGCGGTGCGCGACCACGGCAATCAGCGGGTCGCTCCATTCGTGATCGGAAATCGTCTGGCGGATGGTGGCTTCGAGATCGTCGACCGCGCTGGTGGTGTGGACGTAGGCATAAGGGTTTTTTGCGTCGGTCGGCTTGAGGAAGGAGGCGGCGTAGGATTGATTGATGAGCTGGAAGGTCAGGTAGGCGAACCCGGCAAGCAGCAGCAAGCGCCACACGATGCGGCTGACCGGCGACCGGGTCGCGCCCCAGCTCCACAGAATGCCGACGCCGGCGCCGCCCAAAACGGCGACGACCTGCTGGATGGAAAGCGCGCACCAAGGCGTTTTGTAGGGGATCGCGGAGTAAATCGCCATCAGCGCGGCCATGTAGAGACCGAACACGCGGGTAAAGCGGCGTTCGTCGCGCAGCCAGCTCCAGATGAATGTGATTCCCGCAAGCAGAAACACACAGGCTTCGCTCCAGAAAAGGCCTTCGCCGCTGCGCGCCCCATAGAGCACGTCAAAATAATAATACCAGGGGTGCGGCTGGTCGCCGCCGCTCATGGCCCGGCTGAAATAATTGGGGCCGGCTTCGAAAACAAAGGCTTTGAGGCCGGAGAAATCGGTGAAGCCTTCGCTGTAAATCACCGTGAGCGTGAAAAAGAACACGATGAGCCCGAAGAGGATGTGCCGGGTGCGCCAGTAGATTGAGAGGCGCGACCAGCCCACGCCCACGAGCACGGCGGGAACCATCGCCGCGAGGTTGATGACGGCGGTTTCTTTCGTGGCCAAGGCGCAGCCGGAACAGAACCCGATGAAAAACGTGGGCCACAATCCCGGCCACTGCGCGTAGCTCCTGGCGGCCACGGCGAGGGCAACCAGAAAAAAGAGCACGACGCTTTCCTGGATGTAGTAACGGCTGTAGTAGCAAAGGATCGGTGAAAACGCGGTAAAAATCAACGCGGCGAAAAGGCCGGTTTCGCTCATGAAAAGACCGCCCCGGCGCCGGAGGCCGAGCGCCGCGATGAGCAACAGCGAAGCCAGGCTGAATGCGGCGGTCAGGAGGCGGTAGTCGGAGATTTTCGTATCGGCGTAGCGCGTGCCGTCGAGCAGGCGGATGAGCGGCCAGGAGGCGTAATACATCAAGGGGCCGTTGTCTTCCGCCGGATTGTAGGTGTAATCGCCCTGTTCCACGAGGCGGCCTGTGTTGAACATGTGGCTGGCTTCGTCGCTGTGGACGGGGCGCTGGCCGAGATCCGGCAGGCGGAGCACCGCCGCGCCTGCGAAAATCAGCAGCACGGCGAGCACGGAAAGCGTTCGTTTGAAAATCCGGTTCATGAGAATACCCACATCAGCGGCAAACGCTCGCCGAGCGCCGCGGCTCCTTCAAGAATGACGGAAACCGGCGCATCCGCCGGCGCGAAAAAAAGGAGTGCGCGCATGGAGCCGTCGGAGCGATCGAGGCGTTTGACGAGCGCCTCGGCTTCGGCCCAGGTTTCAAAGGGGTAGCTCTTGGGGGTCAAGATGGGGTCGATGCCTTCGCCCGACCAGTCTTCCTCGACCTGCACGAGTGTTTTGGCGAAGGCGCCGGGGGTCTCGGGCTTGGGCGCAATGTGGATTTCCCAAGGCTGATAGGTGCGCCTGGCGCGGTCGCGCCAGGCTTCGGGGGGAAGGAAGGCGCGGGGGTAAAGCTGGCCGCGGGAGGGATGATCGATGCGGATGCCCTCTTCGCTGTCGACCATCATCAGGAGACCGGCCACTTTTTTGGCGCGCTCCACGGTGACTTCCGGCGCGAATGCCACCCGGACGAAGGGATCGCGGCCCGTTTCGGAGAGTGCCTTGAACCAGGGAACCAGTTCCTGAGGGTCGGCCAGGGCGGGTAGGGGAGAGGCGTCGGCCGAGCGCTCGAAACCGCCGGGCGTTACCGTGAGGGTTGCCGGGAGCACGCGGGAGAGACCGCCCGGCGCGCGCAGGTGTTTCAGGGTGAAGACCAGGGAGGCGCCTTCTTCTTGCGCGGTTTTGGCGCGGAAGCGGCCGTAAGTGGCGCTTTTGTCGGCGGGGAAAGGAAGGCCGAAGAGCGAAATGGGTTCGTCGTAGGTCGCGAGCACGGCGGCGGGCATGGCGCGGTCGAAGGTCGCGGGCGATTCCGCGCGCATGCCGATGTAGGGAAGGCCGCGCGTGAGAAAACCGGGGCCCGTTTTCCATTCACGATCGGCAATCCATTCGTCGGCCGGGCGGTCTGCGGAAGGCGGTTCGCCGGCTTTACGCATGGAAAGGGCGAAGCGTTCGCCCTTTGAAATCACGCGGTTCCTGAAAAGGTCGGGACCTTCGCCGGGCGCCACGCCGAGGAAGGCGATGGCTTTGGCGATCTCGGAGGGCGGGTCGAAGGCCATTGCCAGGGCTTCGTAGGCGCGGTCGCTGAGCGGCCCGAGCAAAATGAACTCGATTTCGTAGTTGGCGCCGATTCCGGTCGATTCGGCGAGCAGTTCAACCGTGCCTGCCGCCTTATCCGCGATGAGCGTTTTTCCGAAAAGGCGGCGCGTTTCGCAGAGTGAGGGTTCCTGCGCCTTGCGCCAGGTTTCGACGGCTTCAGGGTGTTTGAACGCCCAGGCTTCGGGCCCTTGGCGCGCTTCGTCGCCGTGCGCCGTTGTCAGCGACACCCACAAAAACAACAATCCTGCCAGACCATATCGCATGCGCGACTCCGTAAAGTGTTAAAAGGGAAAAACCCGCAACGCCCCTTATTATCACATAAACGGCATGTGTTTTCAATCCAGAATTCGGGCAACGTGCGGTGTGCCAGGCGATCCAACCCCCATTTCATTTCAATCGGCGAATCGTTTCCCTCGGCGCGCTTTAACTCCTTCATTTGCGCGTTCTTACGCTTCGATAAAAACTTTTTTAGATAAAATTTGAAAAAAGTCCTTCCGTCATGCTATTATTCTGTAGAAAGGATGCGCACCATGCGGTTACGGCTTTTATCAGTGTTTCTTTTTTGTTTTTTGGCTTTCGCCTATGCGGACGATCCCGCCCTGGCACAGAAAAAGCCCGATGAGCATACGCATGCCGATGACCGAAAAAAAATGGAGGAAACGCTGGAAAAACTGCGCGCGACATTGGCTGAAAGAGGCGTCGACCCTGATTCCGCGGAGGGGTTGTTCATACAGGGCGAATCGCTTTTAAGCAGTCAAACGAATTGTGAAGATTGCCGAAAGCCCATCCTTGAAGTGAAAAAAAAGGGACTTGACTTTCACATGACTGCAATTCAGAAATACGCCTATCCGCCAAGCATGGCCGCGGTTGGAATTATTATGCTGAAGGAGTGGTTTGTTTTTCGAGACGAAAACGAATCGAAAAAAGCAGCCCTCGACTATTTGGAAAGAGCCGCCGAAGAAAAGGTCGCATGGGCGCAATACTATTACGGATACTGCCTTTTGAAAGGCTACTGGGCAAAAAGAAACACCAATCAGGCAATCATATGGTTGAATCGCTTCATCCATGAACGCGCCCACCACCCATTGCCGGATCCCGTTCCGGGCTATTCGTTTTTTGATTACTGCGAGAGCCCTCCCGACAATGCCTGCTCCGATGTGGCTCTGTATTACGGCGACGGTCAGAATCAAAGCCCCGACCCGGTGTTGGCGCTGACGTATTATCTTGGCCATGTTGAAAGTGAAAATGCACGGTGCATGTTGGTCAGCGCATATGTTCCGGGGTGCGGGTTGGCGTATCGCCATATCCTGGCCGGCGGGATTAAAGCGGAGATCGAAGGTAAAAAACAAGCAGGGGCTTTGGAGGCATCCAAACGCTTCAATGAATCGGTCGTGACGGGGTCGCCTGAAAAAGCCGTTTCCCTCAATTTGGCGGAGCTGCAAAAAAATCCCGAAAAAGAATCTGCCGTCAGGGCGTTTTCCCATAAGGCGCCGGGGTTTGTTTCCACCGGTGTGGCTTTCTACAAGGCCTCGCTGAACCCAAACGCCACCCGGATCGCGGAGCGAAAGGCGCTTTTGGCGGCGGCGCAGTCGGCCAAAGCGGGGCTCAGACGGGAATTGACGGCGTATTCAACGCACGACATTCAGAATTTGGAATCGGAATTTGAATTGTGGCGGGAGAAAAGCACGATCACGTTCGATTTTTTCACATCGCCTGAAAAACTGAAAAGTGGCGACTCGTTTTTAACGTGGCTTTATGAGAAATCTCAGCCGTATCGCCGTTGGTTTTCAGCGTTTAAAAATGAGGAGGCGTGGGTGTTGCGCGAAAAATATCCGGCGAATTCCTCGTTTTTTTCCAAGACAATCAAAAAAGACGATTCCAGCGGCCGGATTCGCGTTTTTGTGTCGCTGCGTTTCACGCCATTCACGCAGGGAGCGGGTGACCGCCAGGTGATGCCTTCCTGGCGGGAAATGGATATGGCGTTGTCGGAAAGCCTGGAGGCGGGCATGCTGCCTGAAGAGGGGCGGCTGCGCTTTTTTGTGTGGTGCAATGGCAAAATCAAACTGTGCGACGCGGCATTCGCCTCCGAGCTGATTCGGAAAAACCGCGACGGTCAGACGATGAAGGCTGAAAAACGGCGGGCCTCCAATGAATCTCTCCGCCGCGCCGAACGCAATCTCAACCCCGAAACCTCCATTCTTCATCTGCAAACCAAACGCTGGATCGACCCTTCGGGAGAGTGGGTGCACACGGTTGTTTTTTCCATTCCGGATCTGGCGTTGAGCGAGGCTGAGCTTCACGCATGCCTCAAGGAAGGGCGATGACGATGAAAAACAGAATGAAGGCGGCGATGTGGCTGTTTGCCTTTCCGGTGTTGGCGTATGCGTTGCCCACGCACCGCGATTTACCCGAAAACCTTGTCTTTCTTTCCGTGTCGGAATATGGGAAGGCGGCTTTTCCTGAAAGCGTAACAAAAGATTACAGCCGGCTGAGCGACTATTACGCCCTGCGAAGCGAGTTGGGGTGGAATGGCCGCGACAGGATTGGAATGAAGGTGGCCGATTATCTCCGGAATATCGATCTGGAGATGTTTTTCAAGCATCGGGTCAGAAGCGTGGTTCTGGGGCTGACCGCCGGCTCCGACGGCCTGGTCAATGGCCAGGTGATTCTGATCGATGGCGATTTCGATGCCGTGGAGGTTCTGAGCTGTTTGGCCCCGGGGGCTTTTCACACCACCCACATGATTCAATCGGAATTGGGAACGGGTTTTCTTTTCAAAAACGGGAACCATCTGATTTACATCGGTTCCGGGCACGATGTGACCTGGGAGGCTCCGGCGCCCCACCGCATTCGCATTGCGACAAGGGCGCCGCTTGAAGCCCTTCGAAAGGGGCAGACGCTGGATCGGGAAAGCGTCTTTTCCGATTTGCTGATTCCCGGCGATGGATTCAAGCGGTTCCGCCTTGAGCCGGTCAGCCTGGCGATGATTTCAAAATTTTACGCCGATGTGTACGGGTTTGAGACGAAATCGAAAATGGATGCTTTTTTGCGCGCCGCCGTGCCTTTTCATGAGGTTGTGTCTGTCGAGGGAGAGTATCGGATCGTGGATATGCTGCTGCGTGACTGCTCGATGGTTTTGCACTGCAAAAGCCCGCAGGCGGCCGGCGCGGTGAAGGATCTGATCCAGGCAACGCTTGACGGCTGGAAAACGCCTTCCAAGGATTTTTGCCCGAGCCACTTGCCGGTTGCCTCACTCGGCTTTTTGAAAAATATCGACGTCGCGCTCGCGGGTGATCGCGTGAGGATTTACATGCCGGTCACGCTGCCTGGCATCCGAAAGATGTATTTGGAATTTTTGAAATCGAAAAGCTCCTTTTCTTATTGGTTTTATCAGTTTATTGAAACATTTGAGTATTGAGTTTCGGAGGTTGGCGAGTATGGCGTTTACCACCAAGAAAAGTTTATTGTTCAAAATCAAGGAGGGGAATGACGATATTTCCTGGGGGGTGTTTTTCACGACCTACCGCCCGCTGATTTGGATGATGGGCAGCCGTTTCAACTTTTCCGCGGAGGAAAAGGAAAACCTGGTGCAGGAGGTGATGCGTGATTTTTTCAATGCGCAGAGTCATTTCATTTACGACCGTTCGAAGGGGCGCTTCCGGGATTACTTCAGAAAAATCATCAAAAGCCGCATTCTTCAGATGAAGGCCAAGGAACGGCGCCGCAATGAACGGCCCGCGCCTCTGCTCGGCGACTGGCCCGATGAAGCCCCTCCGGAGCTTGAGCGCCTGTGGGAAGAAGAGTGGCGGATGCATGTGCTGAAAGAGGCCAGGCAGGAGATCCGGGGGGTGTTGTCGCCCAAGATGATTCAAGTTTTTGAAATGTGGCATTTTCAGGAGCTGGATCCGAAAACGATCGCGAAGGATTTCGGCATTTCGCTGACGACGGTCTACAATTACCGCAACACGGTGCTTGATGCGCTTCGCAGCGCCGTCGCCGCGCTGGAGAAGGAGTGAGCCATGCATATTACCCGTGAAGAGGCAGAGTGTTTTCGAGACGGCAACCTGGGGTGGTTTCAGCGGTTGCGCGTGCGCCGGCATTTGCGCCGGTGCGCGGCGTGCAGGGCGTTTCTTGCCGGCGCGGAGGCCGGCGATGCGTTTCTGGCCGAGTTTGGGCGGAGCATCCGGGAATTTGAGGCGCTCGAGCAAACGATCAAGCGCGCCTCCGTTGCGCAGCGCGGAGGCCGCCATGAGTGACGCGGAAGAACAGAGCGAAGAACCCGATTTCGAGGCGTTGGCCGAAGAGGCGTTTTTAGCGCTGAGCGGGTTGACGCGTGAAGGCCGCAGCGGCGAAGGCGCCTACGGCACGGTCTGGAGCGCAACCGATGTGACCGGCAGGCGGGTGGCGGTCAAAATCGTTTTCAAGGATCCGGGGGAGGCATGGAAGCGCGAGTATGCGGGGGTGAAATACTTTTGTTCGCACATGAAAAACGGGCACGAAGCGCTCCTTGTTGTTTATCATGTGATTGAATGCCCCCGGTTTATCTGCTATTCCATGGAGGCCGCCGACAACCGCTGGGGCAACGGCGAGGACTACGAGCCCGATACGCTCGCCTCGCGCCTCTTGAAGGGCCGCGTCCCTTTTGATACGGTGCGCGCGTATGGTTCCGCGCTGATGGCCGGTTTGCGCTGCCTGCATGAAACGGGTCTGGTGCACCGGGATCTGAAGCCGGAAAATATTTTCTTTGTGAACGGGCAAATCAAAATCGGCGATATCGGCCTTGTTTCGGTGCTGCGCGGCGAGATGAGCGTTGTGGGGACGCCCGACTATATGCCGCGCGAGATCAGCGACGGCCCCCGGCGCGATATTTTCGCGCTGGGCAAGGTGCTCTATTGCCTGATGAGCGGTTATCCGGTTTCGCGTTTTCCGATGATGCCGCCGGAGGTTCTGAAGGAACCGTTTTTCGCGCCGCTCAACAATGCGATTCTCAAAGCCTGCGAACCGCGCGCGAAGCATCAATTTCATTCGATTGCCCAATTTCAGCACGACTGGGAAAACCCGGTTCTCAAAAACAAATTGCTCAAACCGATCCTCCTCGGGTGCGGGCTCGTTTTTGCGGGTGCCTTCATTTGGGTCGCCGTGAAGCCGCATGTCGACACCGTTGTTTCTGAATTGACCTTTTCGCTCACCGGCGCGTTTCAGGATGAGTTTACGCGTGTTTCGCCCGACATCCGCCGTATTATTGCCGATGGCGACACCACTTTTTCGCTGACGCCGGAAGGATTGCTCTGGAATTTCACCACGGGCGGGCTTGATTCGCTGCTGCTGGATTACACGGGATTGTCTCTTCCGCCGGCTTCCACCAATATCACGCTGACGGTCGACCGACCGGTCGCATTGGATTGCAGGATTTTTCTTTACCGCTCCGAAATTCTCAAGGAGTTTCCGCTGGCGGTCGGCGAGAATGCCGCGATTCGCCTTCTGGATCACTTCCCGGTTGAAAAAACGGAGCTGAGCGTGCCGCTTCCCGCCGACCGTGCCGGGTTTGACCGTTTCGCCGTTTTGTTCGACTCTCGCGTGGGCGAACCGGTCGCTTCGCAGGCGCTTCGCTTGCGAAGCCTTCGGCTGAAAAGCAAATAAAAAAAGGCCGGATCGCTCCGGCCCTTTTTCTTCGGTCTTAATCAACCGTGATGGTTTTTTCAATGACGGCGTTAATCACGCCGTATTTGCTTTTGCTTCGCGCGCGCATCGTTTCTTCAAAGCCTTTCAGCTCGGGATAGTCGATCCCTTTGCTCCAGGCGGCGCCCACAAAGGCTCGCATGGTCGCCGTGCCGGTTTCGGGGGCGCCTTGGAGGTAAAGGCCTGAGGCATCGCGAACGGGGGTGGCTTTGCCGTTGAACACGAGGGCGGCGGCGCCGAAGCTCATGCCGTCGCCGTCTTTGCCGTCGCCGTTTTGCAGGCAGAGGATCATGCCGGGTTCTTCGACCTCATGGGTCGAGTGGAAGAGGCTGAGGCCGACGGAGGGGGTGATGACTGTGGCGGGGTCTTTGGCTTTAACGGTGGTTTCCACGAGGTAACCGTCGGCGCCGAGCATCTGGGTGTAGGTGCTGGTTCCGCTGAGGGAACCGTCGGGGGATTCATAGGTGAAGGCCATCTTTGAAATGATCGGGCCGTTGGCGATGATCTTCCAGGTCTTGAAGGCGCCCATGTTGACGGGTTTGCCGTTGACCCAGGGGAAGGTGCCGCCGCAGCCGGGGCCGGTGCCCACTTTGTAGGCGTCGATGCCGTAGCCGAGCGAGGGGCTGTGGTATTTTTTGGAGGCGTACATTTTGTCGATGGCGGGCTCGCGGATGTTTTTGGCCCACATGTCGACGCCGGCGCCCATTTTGGTCAGGCCGTCGGTCTTTTCGAGGGCTGGGCCGTAGATGCGGAAGATGGTGCGGTCGTTTTCGAAGGCGAAGTCGTCGAGGCGTTCGGGCACGAAGCGGGCGAAGGTGCGCACGGGGCTCTGGGGGATGGCGGCTTTGTCGAGGCCGGCCACGGCTTTGAAGCTGTATTCTCCGCCGGGGAGCATATCCACAAGGATGAGCATTTCGTCTTCGCCGTTGGGGGGGAGCTGGAAGGGGATCCAGCGGGCGGCCGAACCGTCCATGATGGCTCCGTTTTCAATGAAGGTGGGGAGTTTGTCGGTGATTTGTTTCAGCTTGACGGGCATGAACGCGCGGCCTTTGAATTCTTTGGCGTTGTTTTTTACTTTAATTGTGGCGGAGGGTTTGTCGCCGAGCAGGCGCATGCGGTAGATTTCGCTGCCGGCGCAAAGGAATGCGCCCACGCCGTAGATTTCGGTGGAGGTGGGTTTCACGGAGGCTGTGGGGTCGGCGGCGATGACTTGCACGTGGGTGAGTTTGCCTTCTTCCGTGACAAAGGAGCAGAGGGCGGCCCAGCCTTTGAGGGCGGCTTCGCGGGCGCCGGGCACGTCGCCGAGGAGGCCTTGGTTCACGCCCCAGGCGAGGCCGTAGACGAAGAAGCCGGTTCCGCTGGCTTCGGGGAGGGAGAAGGCGCCGGTGTCGTAGAGGGAGGCTCTCCAGGCGCCGTCTTCCGGCTGGATTTTGACGAGCTCGCCGGCCATTTCCTTGAATTGTTTTTCGAACCAGGGGCGCTCGGGGTGGTTGAGGGGCATCACCTGCAGCACGCGGACGAGGCCGCCGAAGACCCAGCCGTTGCCGCGGCTCCAGTGGATGCGCCTGCCGTTCTTTTCGAGTTTGTTTTCGGGGTAGAAACGGCTGTCGCGAAAATAAAGGCGGTCTTCGGGGTGGTAGAGCTTTTCGCTGGAGGCTTTCCATTCGGCGATGGCGAAGTTGAGGTATTTTTCGTCGCCGGTGAGGGCGGTGAGGTCGGCGAGGGCGGGGGGGGCCATGAAGAGGGCGTCGCACCACCACCAGCGCATGGGTTTCATGCGGGCGCCTTTTATTTTGTCGGCGGGGTCGGTGTCGGGGTCGGCGATGATTCTGTCGAAGCAGGCCATTTGGGGGGCGATCATGCGGGGGTCGCCGTAGAGGCGGTACATTTCGGCGTACATTTGGCCGACGGTGTGGTCGTCGGCGTGGTAGCTGTCGCGGGCGAATTTCCATTGGTGCTTTTCGCCGATGGCGCGCATGGCTTCGCGGTATTTGGCGTTGATTGTGATGTCGCCAAGGGCCATGAAGCCGGCGTATCCGGCGCCTTGGGTCCAATCGAGCTGGTGGTGCTTGGAAGGGTTTTCAAGCTGCCAATCGGCCACGCGTTCCATGATTTTGAGTGTGTCGGCGCAATCGGGCAGGGGGGCGGCGGCGATTGCTGCCGAGAGGGTCAGCGCGGTGGCGACGCTCGTGAGGGCGGTTTTCATGTCGTTACTCCTCTGTTTAAGTGAAAATGTACGTGATACGGTGGGTATGAAACCATATTTAAGTGGTTTTGTCGAACCAAAAAGAAGACAAATGTATGCGCTGCGCTGTTTAGGGCGCAGTAGGGCCGGGTCAGGGGCGTTTCATGGCGCAGGTGTCGGCGCAGGTTTCGCAGGCGCCGGCGCAGTTGCCTTTTCCGCGCAAGGAGATATCTTCGCCGTTCCAGCAGTAGGTGCAGATGCGGCTGCCCAGGCCGATGGCGGCGCGCAGATCGTCAAGGCGCTGGAAGGCGAGGGAGGTCATGCCCAGGCGGTGGCGGATGCGCTCGACGAGGGCTTTGTAGGCGGCGCTGTCGGGGTCGCGGTATTGCTCGATGTTGGCGTTTTCGCCGTCGATCTCGCGGATGAGGCGGCGGGTGATGAGATCCATGACGCTTTTGGTGCGTGAGAAGGTGAGGAATTTACATTTGTAGAGCAGGGGGGGGCAGGCGATGCGCATGTGGGTTTCGGTGGCGCCGAATTCGTTGAGGCGCTGAACCTGGTCGCGAAGCTGGGTCCCGCGGACGATGGAATCGTCGCAGAAAATGAGGCGTTTGTCTTTGATCAGCGCGGGCACGGGCAGGAGCTTCATCTGGGCGATTTTCTGGCGGATGGCCTGATCGGTGGGCATGAAGCTGCGGGGCCAGGTGGGGGTGTATTTCACGAAGGGGCGGGCGTAGCGGATTCGGGCTTCGGCGGCGTAGCCGAGGGCGTGGCCCACGCCGGAATCGGGAATGCCGCCCACGCTGTCGGCCTCCACGCTGTTGTGGCGGGCGAGGAGCTCGCCGTTGCGGTAGCGGGCGGCTTCGACGCTGACGCCTTCGTAGGCGGAGGCGGGGTAGCCGTAGTAAACGAAAAGGAAGGAGCAGATGGCGAGGTTCTCGGGGCGGGGCGGGCAAAGGGGGGTGACGCCGTCGAGGCTGACGGCGACGATTTCGCCGGGGCCGAGGTCGCGGAGGTGTTCGTAGCCGAGGTTGGGCAGGCTGCAGGTCTCGAAGGTCACGGCGTAGCTGTCTTCATCGCGCTGGCCGAGGACCACGGGAGAGCGGCCGAAGCGGTCGCGGGCGGCGTAGAGGATGCCTTTGTCGGAGAGTAAAAGAATCGAGGCCGAGCCTTCAATTTTCTCCTGGGCGTATTGAATGCCGGCCTCGAATGTGTCTTGGGTGTTGATGAGGGTGGCGAGCACTTCCAGCGTGTTGGTCATGCCTTCATGGCCCACCTCGGAAAAATGGACGCGGTGGTTGATGAGCAGGTTCTCGATAATCGCTTCCAGGTTGGTGACGAGGCCGACCATGACGAGGGCATAGGTTCCCAGGTGGGAGCGCACGAGAATGGGCTGGTCGTCGCTGTCGCTGATTACGCCCAGGCCGTAATTGGGATCCAATTCAAGGAAGCGCTTGAAATCCTGGTCGAAGCGCGAGCGGAACTGCACGTTGGAGATGTCGTGGATTGAGCGGTGGAATCGCCCGCCGGCCAAAAAGGCCATACCGCCGCGCAATGTGCCTAGATGCGAATGATAATCGGTGCCGAAAAAAACGTCCGAAGCGCAATTCGTCTTCGAAACGACGCCAAAGAAACCGCCCATTCAAGAACCTCCGTGCAAGGTATTTTCCTTCATCAAGAACAGGGGCATACTACCACACTCGCCCTTCAATTGACCAGAAACAAACGTGCGGGGCGGAATTTTGGTATTTTTGTTAACTGCCGTTTGCCCGTTGACGCTGGGGCGCGGGCAGTGTTATACTTCTTTCATGCTTTACGAAACCGCACATGTCGAGCGCGCCGTGCTGGCGCAAATGATCCCCGCTTCCGCCGATGCCGCCGAAGCGGCCGATTCCCTTCTTGAGCTGGGCCGCCTGGCCGATACCGCCGGGTTCGAGGTCGCCGGGCAGCTCACGCAATGCCGGAATAAGCCCGACGGCGGCACGCTTTTCGGATCCGGAAAAGTGGAGGAGCTTCATTTGCTGCTGGAGGAAACCGGCGCGCGGATTGCGCTCTTCGACAACCCGCTCAATGCCATTCAGGCGCACAATCTCGCCAGGGAGCTGGGCGTGCGCGTGATGGATCGCACCGAGGTGATCCTTGAAATCTTTGCGCGCCGAGCCCGTTCCAATGAGGCCCAAACCCAGGTCGAGCTGGCAAAAACCGAATTTCTGCTTTCCCGCATTCCCGAGCTCGCCGCGCAGCAGCGTTTCAGCGGCACGGGCGGGGGCATGCGCGTGCGCGGCCCCGGCGAAAGCCACCTGCAACTGCGCAACATGCCGATTCGCCGGCGCATCGCCGAGCTGCGCAAACGCCTCGAAAGCTTTAAAAAACAGGCGCAGGTGCAGCGGGGAAAACGCAGGGAATGGCCTTCGGTCTGCCTGTGCGGGTACACCAATGCGGGAAAATCAACGCTCCTCAACACATTGACCGATGCCGGCGCTTACAGCGACGACCGCCTTTTCGCCACGCTCGATACCAAAACGCGCCTCATGCACCTCGCCCCCAACCGCAATGTGCTGCTGACCGATACCGTCGGCTTTATCCGCAACCTGCCGCACGCGCTTGTGGCCTCTTTCCGGTCTACCTTGGAAGGCGTGGCGCAGGCGGATCTGCTGCTGGTCGTGGTCGATGCTTCGCATCCTCGCGTGGGCGACCAGATCCGCGTGTGCCGCGACACGCTGAAGGCCATCGGCGCCGGTCATGTGCCCACGCTGCTGGTCTTCAATAAGTGCGACGACCCCGATTCCGCGCCCGTCGTCACCCATGCTCCCGAAGAGTATCCGCAGGGAGTTCCCGTTTCGGCGAAGACCGGATTCGGCCTGGATGCGTTGAAGCTCGCCGTTCTCGACGAGCTTCAAAAGACCTGTGAGCTTTGGTCGCTCCCCGGGAGCGTCGGTTAAAAAGTCAGCAGGAATTCCAGGCGGCCGAAGTAGGCCCAGTCGTCCTCCAGAAAATAATCTTCGGGACGCCAGACTTCGCCGTGAAACCGCGCGCTGAGCGAAAAGGGTTGATTCTCGCTCTTTTTGAAAATCGGCGCCGTCACGATAAACTGCGAAAGCCAGCCGAGGTTGTGCCCCGAGCCGCCGCCGAGGCCGTCGGCCTGATCGGCGAGGGCATAGCCCACCTGCAGCTGTGCGGTGTAGCCGCTGTCGAGCGTGAGCTTGCCGCCGATGTGGGGATAAACGAGGTTGGTCAGGTAGCCGATGCCGTAGACGCTGTTTCCGCGTGCGCAAAGCAGCTCGCTGACTTGCGGATAGCGCCCCCAGAGCGGGTTCCAATTGGTGTCGCGCCCGTCCGATGCGTCGTCGTCGCCCGAGAGCAGGTAGGTCGCCGCGAACAGGTTGCCGCGCAATCCGGCGCAAAGCGAATCTTCCCATTTCAGCGCGCCGTAGGCCATGTAGGCAAAGAGCGGCCGGCCGTCTTCCGTGCGGCCGCCTTGGAGGGCGCCTTCGAGCTCGGCGGAAAGGGTCTTTGTGAAACGCGGCAGGATGCGCGAACCGGCGGTCAACACATCGCGCCCGGGGACGACCGCCTCAGAGGGGCCCACTTTCCGGTCGCTGTCGTGCTTCCAGATGCCGTAAAACTCAAACGTCAACGCCGGATCGTATTCCCATGTGAAATACGCGCCAAGGGCCGATTCCGTTGTGTCTTGCGCAGTGGGCTCAAGGTCAACCAGCGGCCGGTTGCCCTTGAAATAGGGCGGCACGCCGCGGGCGCGGCCGACCGCCAAGGCATTGTCGACCGTCGGGGAGTTGTAAATCGCCAGGTAATCGGCCTTGAGGCAGGGGGTGATCCGGTGCGTCACGCGGAGCATATCGAGGAACCACGTGCGGGAACCGTCGGCCGGCGTGCCGTCGCCAAACAGGCGGTCGGAGCCGAGGTTCAGATCCTGGCGGCCGATGCGCGCATTGAAGCGATCACCCCAGAGATTGCGCAACTCAAAATAGAGGTTGTCGACCAGCAGCTGATCGGGGAAGTGATAACGTTCGCTGTTTTTCGGCTTTTTATACTCGAAAACCTCGTTGGCGAGGCGCAGGCGAAACGCCCAGTTTTCAGGATCCGCCACCTCGGTGAAGATGCGAGTGCGGAAGCGGTAATAATCCTGATCGGCCGCGGGGCCCAGCGCTGTGGGCACATCGAAAAGCCATTCTTCGCGCGCACGGAAATCGCCGCCGAATTTCCATTCAAGGCGGCTGAAGGTATTGGTCGCTGCCGTTTCCGCACCGGTTGCGGGCATCACCGCGCCCGAAAAACACCCGATCAGCGTAAGGATTCGTCGTTTGCACTGTAACATCTTCATTTCTCCCACAGAAAAAGACCAATTCAACCCTTCCAGGTTAAATTGGCCCTTTCATGACGCGGTTTCAAAAAAACGCGCGATTACGCTTCGGGCTTCGTCTTGCGAAGGCCCTGGCCGCGGTCGCCGTCTTTCCACTGACCGCGTTTGGTCAACAGGTCGATGCGCTCAAAACGTTTCAGGACGTTGCGCTTGGCGGTGATTTTGCTGGAACCTCTCAAACTGCTGTGCTGGCTCATGTCTCTCTCCAAATAAACGACTGTACCGTCAAAAAAGTCTTATCACTCTAGCATATTGCGCGCCGCAATACAACGCTAAAATGCAAATTCATGATTTTTCCTGATTGGCGCATCCTATTCCGCCTCGGTGAGGCGGATGGCGTGCGAGGTTTTTGAGGCATCGATCAGGTACCCTGCGCCGTGGAGGCCGGTTGTGCCGGGAGCCAGAATGCCCTGATAAACGCCCGCGGAAGGGAGCTTTCCGCTGAAGAGGCCGGTTTTGCGGGTTATGGTCAGCGTGGCGCCGGGAAGGTCGGCGGTTTTGGCGGCGTCGCGAGTGAAGGCGAAGAGATAGGCGCCGACGGGGTCGCTCCAGTAGGTTTCGAGCGTGTGGAGGGGCCAGTCGGTTGCCGGGGCGGTGTAGAGGCCGCCCTCGGGGGTGAGCTCGGTCTCCGGAGGGAGCCAGATGAGGGTTTCGCCCGCGAGGCGGCTGCCCTCGAGGCGCAGAAGCCCGGTCAGCACAATGCCGCTCTTCTTCACGGGAAGCCAAACGGGAACCAGGAAGGAACCGTCGGCCTGAGGCACGAGGATGCTTGAGCCGGAGAGGGCGGTGTTGTCGGCCAGGCGGCCGGCGAGAGTCACCGCGGAGTTGCCTGTTTTGACGGCGAGGGTGAGGTAGCCGATGCCGTCGGCCGGATTATTCTGGGGCAGCTGGATGTTCCACACGCCTGCGGCGAGGTCGGCGGGGCGTTTTTGCCAGAGCGCGATTTCGCAGCTTTGTTCGGGAGCTTCAGGGTCGGCGAGGGTGCCGAAACCGGTGTTTTCCGCGTTGAGCCGGAGCGCGAGAAGAAGAGGTCGGCGGTTCCTGCCGCGGCTGAGCTCGGCGCTGATGCCGAATGAATCGTCGAAAGCGCTTTTGAAGGTGTACTTCGCGGCTTCACTGTCGAGCGATCCGGTGATGGCGCCGGTGTTGCCGATCGTGAGGTCGAGCCGTCCGCCGAGGGAGGGCAACCCGAAATCGGCCAGGCCCGCGAAGGTCCCGACAGCCCAGTCGGGCAGGGGATCAACAGCCATCACGAAAGACACCATCGCGCTGCCCTTCACATTCTTCGCGGTAATCGCAACCGGGAAACGCCCCGCTTTCGTGGCGCGCCCCTCAAGAACCGGCGCGGCTTTGCCAAGGGAGATTCCCGGCGGCAAGCCCTTCACCGCCAGCGTCGGCAACGTTTCCGAATCAATCGCCAGCGCCAGCGCGAAGGGGATCCCGACCATCGCCGCCTGATCGCCGGGCGCGGTGATCCGAGGCAGCTCAATCTCGCTGATCGCCTTGAACACCGCCGTGAAATACTGATCCTCCGCTGCGGTTACCACCGTGCGCGACGGGGTCTGATCGCCGTCTTCCCAGCCGATAAAGGCAAAACCCTTGGCGGGCGACGCTTTGAGCGTCACCTTCTTCCCCGGCAGATACGGCCCCGCCCCCGAGACCGAACCGCTCCCCACCTTCGCCACCCGGATTTCCGGATACGGCTTGAAGCGCGCATACACCGTGACCGAATCCGTCGCCGCAATCTTCCGCGACGCCGTCGCCACCTCATCGCTCCACCCCTCAAAGGTGAAATTCCTGGCCGGCTTCGCCGTCAGCGTGATCGTCTTGCCCGCCGGGCACAGCGCCGAACCGCTCACCGTGCCCCCATTGGGCGGCAACGGCAGGCCGTAGACAAACGGCACCTTCTTGAAATGGGCAACCATAGAAACCGCATTGGTTAAAACAAAAACCTGGTTTATTTTTTCCGGATTTTCAAGAGGGTATCCAGTCCATTGGGTAAAGATCCATCCCGGTGTCGCTTTTGCAGAAATTGAGACCTTTGAACCATTCGGATAACGACCGAGACCAAAGACGGAGCCGCCTGTGTACTCAGCCGCGTGGAGTGAAACGTTATGAGTGATTATGCCGTCGGGTGAAAAGGAAACGTTGTCGATATACGCTCTTGCCTGTGGATCCGAACCTTGTGTAAATTGCCATTTCAAGGTGTGTTTTCCCGTTGATAGTGTAAGTGGAATCATATCCCAATTCATTGCCCCCGCCCACTGGGAATGCACGTTGCCATTGTCAAACAGCGTGAGCACGGAATCACCGATTTTATCGATGATTCTGATGCGAAATATCATGACGCCTCCCGTGGCGGTCATCGTTTGGAGATAGCTTGTTTTTCCTTTTGCCGTTGGCGTGGAAACAACCCAGGCCCGCCCGAATTCAAATGCGGGTTGCGGCGTCCATTTCGCCGCGCCCCCAGTCGTCCACTTCAACATGGGGCAGGTCAACGCATTGGGTAGCGTTTCGGAGGTATTGGCATCGCGAATCGTGACCGTGCAGGCCGCGATTTCCCCGATCTGCAGATTCACCGCATCCCCGAGCATCACAGTGAAGATCTCGTCATCCTCCACCGCCTTATCCGCCTTGGTCTGAATCGGGATTCGCTTGGCGGTCATATCTCCCTTTGCCCAATTCAACACGATGGGGTACGGTTTCGGCAACGCATAATCCGTGGTTCCCGCCGTTCCCGGCAGAATCCACGCCTTTACGGAAGAAGCCTCAGTCAGGTTTCCGCCCTCCACCCAAAGCTCAACCTCATCGCCCTCCTTCACCTCGGCCTGAGCATTCGCAAACTCCGCCGCAAAGGCATGGGGGATCACCGTGTTCCACCACAAAGGAACCGTGGAAATCGGCTCGTTGTAATCGAAGACAATCGTCGCCTCATTCGAGACCACCGTCATCGGCGGCACATCATCTTTCAGGCGGATGCGATACGAAAGATGCCCCTCCCCGACATGCGTTTCTTTATCATTCGGCGGCAAAAATCCCGCATACGGATCGCTCGGCCACCCATCGGGCGCGGCCGGGTCAACAATGCGCAAATACCACCGCACCTCGCCCATTTTCTCATCGAATTCAATCTGCGTCTTCACCTGATAGCCAGTTTCCTTCAGCGCCGAAGTCGCCGAACCATTCTTTTTCCCGCTCAGCCCCGCCTCCACCTGATTGTGGTAGACGGCTTCTCCCATCTCAAACGTGGACCAATCCAAACACCTGGATAGCGCATTGGTTACCCACACCTCCTGTGCGGAAGCCGTGGCGCTCGGCATATTCTCAAAAAAGACCGTGTAATTCATCCATTGCCCCGGTTTCACCGGCCGCAACGTCAGATCATCTTTATCCCCGGGGCCTACCATTTCATTCGGGTCAACAGATTTGTGAATCGGCACACCAAACACATTCACACATGAACAACAGGCTGTGTTTTCTTTGCAATTACCCGCACAAGGGCATGTCTGCGGACATCCGCATGCATAATGGAAACGGCAATTACACATACAATCGATTTTGCATCCATCACCGCGTGAAACTTGAGAACTTGCAGTAGTTTTAACATCCGTTACAGTTAACTTCTGAACAGCGTCAAGAATACTTTGAGATGTTTTAACTTGAAGTGATTGTGCCTCTGCGGAAGCAGTCTCTTCAATTTCCGGAATATCGAAAGCGATTTGACTCCACTTGGAGTTCGCATATGTAAATATGTGTACTGTTTGTTCATCTTCCGAATTCTGAGGGTTGAAAGATACGAGCACTTCAAGTGTTTTGCCATCGCTTCCGATGCCCAAGGCCAATGAATCACAATGAGAATCGGATGAAAGAATACAACCCAGATGTTCCCAGTTAGCGCCATCATACTTTGAAATGTATATATCATAAGTTGATTCATCCGCACATTCCCAAGCGAGATAACTTTCTCCGTTTGTTTTTTCATGATTTAAAAGAAGAATTCTTTGCGTCTTATTGATTGCTGTATGAATCGGAAGCGGGGCGCTCCAATCCGCTCCTGTTGATGCGGTGAAATACAACCGTGTATCGAAAAGCTCTTCGAGTGTGTTGGTCTGGCCAGTAATCAACGATGCAGAAAAGACGGAAAGCAATTGTCCCGGTTTCATCGCGACCGACTTGTTGTCCAAGACCTGCATGTCATTGCGACTGATCATCTTCACGCCGGTGGCGTCTTCGAATGGCCCGAAAAGAAGTCCCGATTTGATTCTGGCATTTTCAGAATATTCAGAAATGAAGATAAGTGATTGCGCCCCCGTTGGATCAGTCAGCAAATTCGGTTTTCTGCGTTGTAAATAATATTCCGTTGAATACGAAACGGCAGGGGCAATGCAAAGCGGAGATGTTACTTCCAACGAAGAAAAAGCGGTATACATGGGAACTTCACCCTTTACTCCTAAGTTGACTCCCTCGGAAAATGGAATTTCAATGTCAAGAGCTGGCTTAAAGCTCCAATTCCAATCGTAAACCCATTTGTTGTTTTCATATTCCCATTTCGCCCAAATTCCGCATCCTGCAACTGTTCCACTTCCTTTGACATGACCGTCAACTTTTCCAGTCACTTCATCATGATGTATGATCCCGCCCACACTTAGCGTTACAACATCTTTAAATTTAATAATTTTTGCATCAAGTGTTGCTCCAATTTTTCCTGAAAGCTGTATTGTATAGAGTGATTTATCGGGAGCGGAAGCCCAGTATCCGTTTTTCTCATCGTTGTAAATCATACTTTTCAAATCGTATGAAACTGACGCAAAGACATCTCCGCTTACTTTCAAAAATGGCCTTGTAGCCAAAAATACATCACTACTGGAAAGTGTTGCTTTAATTGACCAACCGTGAGATATCGAATTCCCACTTGGTTTTGGATTGTAAATTGAACAACTATGTGTTGAGTCGTAGCCACAGTTATAGATTGAGTTGCCCTTGAAAACAAGTTTTCCATCAATTGCTGCTTTTGCGTTGTCTTTTCCTTTTTTTGCCAATGTTTCAAGAGATACCGCAATCCCGGCGTTTAAGGAAAATTCGTCTTCCCACCTACAACAAATTGTATTGTGTTTTTGAATCGGATGCCCCCCTGCTTCTCCATAAATTTTCATACCTAATCTTCCGATTGGGAATATAAATGGTGATGTGAAGGAGGCGTTGAATTTTCCGCTGCCGTTTATGTTCTCAAAGATGGTATCGATAATGCTCATTGTTTGATAACCGGCATTTTGTATTTCAAAAGTTGTTTTATATAGGGAAACACTCGAATCAATTTCTTTATCCGATAACTCAGACCAAACAAGTACTCCGGTATTTCCGGTTATTCCAACTGAAAAATCAATGGCTGGCGTGGTTGTCAACTGGCAGAATGGACTTGAGGATATTTTGTTTTTTGTTAGTTCCAAAATGGCGTAATAGAGACCTTCTTCGTCATCGACCACTGCATTTGCTACAAGAAATAATTCGTTAGAATCCTCCATGTTAACGATTTCAAACTGCGTACAACCGCCGTTGACTCGGAGTACGGATGAACAGCTTGGATTCTGCATTTCGGCTACATGGATTTGACCGGCTTCAAGCCAGAACAAAAATCTTCCCTGTGCTGTTGTGCGCATCTTGAATTGGCTCATCCGGCGTGGGGCGGGTTCCGATTCAATTAAAATTTTCTCCTCAGGGAATTGCACAATCAGTTTTCCGACATCATAAAATGACGATTGAAGCTGAAAGACGGTATTTGTGGAAACAAATTTGTCTTCTTGTTTCGGAAGCGCAATCAATGAACCATAGGGAATCCCATAGGCGAGGAAGGAACCATCTTCCCGGGTGCGAACCACGTGTGATTGATAGGTCTCTTTGTTCATCCATGCAAGAGTGTAGGATGAAAGAGGGGTGTTTCCTTTTGAATTCAGCACGGTACCTTGGATTACACCGTAGGAGCTTCCGGTGGCAACGCCGGCAAGCGCCTGATAGAATGGATCCGCACAGGCAAAACGATACCCCAAGGTTGAGCAATAGGCGGCATCTGCGAACAATGCCGTGACAAACGCATTGGCATTGGCACCGTATTTCGTTTTGAGGGAGTCCACATTTCCAGAGAACAGCGATGACCAAGCCATACTGTCTACATCAGGTTTAAAGGTCTGGCTGAACACATTGCATTTCGATCCGGTGCTGCTGGTTTTGAAATTGACATAAAGCGAGTAATGGCTGCCGGGGGCAATCACCAGCGGATCGCCTGTTTGAGCAAGACCGAACAGACGAATGGAATCTTGGATTTCTTCAACGCCGTTATCGGGATTTAAAAAGGTTACGCCGCCTCCAAAGAGTGTGATGATGGGGGCATGGGCATTTTCATCGCCGGTGTTTTTGTAATGGACAATCAACGTTCCCCAACGCTCGGTGCGAATTGCGGAGGGTAACTCAAGGTTAACGCTCAGGAGTGCCCCTTTGCCGTCGCTGAACACGTCGATTTTTTCTTCAGATGTGACCGTCTTTCCATTTGCTTCAACGCAAAGTTCATAAAGGCCGGAAGAGGCGGATGTGAGCGAAAATGTCGCGCTGATTTCACTGTTTGAAAGCGTGGCGGTTTGTGTGGCATTGATGGTGGTTGTACCGCGCTTTAGATAAACGCGGCTGGGCGATGCAAGGCCGGTTCCATACATGCTGAGGGTCGTTTTTCCTTTGTTGGAAATACGCGTTGTGGAGATCCCGAAGATTTCAGGGCTTTTAAGGATGGGCTGAACTGTAATGGATTGGGGCGTTGAGAGGTTGTTGAGAAGTGTCAAATAAACAGGATCGGAAAGATCTGCGGGCAATACAAGCAGAAGTGCCCCATTGGGTAATTTGGTACTTTTCCATCCCAGTGCAGATGCGGAAATCAAGGTGTTTGTCGTGGCGTGAACACGAACATCGCCACCGGAAATCAATAAACCGGATGTCCCTTGCGGAAGGTCGTTCAGCCAATAGGCCGTGTCAGCATTACCGGAAAGCGTTAAAAAGCCTCCCGAAGAGAAGGTAAACTCCTGGAGGGATATTTGAATTGTTGTTGATGATGAACAGATATTGTTGGCGGTGAGGGAACCTTCGTAAATGGTGCGTAGGGCGTTGACAGTGACCTGCACGCGCCAGTTGCCTTCCGAAAGCGGCGGCACGATGATTGAGGCCGTGGCGGTGGTTTGGCCGTTGGCGGCAATCGAGGTGGGAAATACCAAGGAAGCGGCCTCGACCACCTCGCCATACTCGGAGACAAGCGCAATCACATCGCGGCGGGAACCGCTGGCAATTTCGTTACCGGTGTTTCGAATTTGCCATGCGAGGTCGACGCTTTGGCCGACCGTGGCCGATTCGGGAACCATCACATTAAAGGCCACGAGGTCAATGTCGGCCGTGGCTCCCCGCGGCTGAATCTCATAGATGCCGATATCGGGGCACTGACCGTTGGCGTTGGGCGTGCCGGGGCGTTTTATTCCTTTTTTCTCATCTTCAACAATCACATTCCGGCGCGGCTGGTTGTAATAGTCGAGTGCGGGGGCGGCGGAGCCTTCGCCGGCATCCGTGCAGGGGGAACCGTCTTTTAAGCGAAAATCGCCGTTGGGAGCATCGATGAAAAGTGGATCATCCCAAATGTTGCCGTTTTTACCGATTGCCGCCGGCTTTGACAATGTTTTATCAAGTGGATTGTAGATGACGCAATTTCTATATATATTGCCGTTGCCATTTGACCAATCCCAATGAGTTTCGATTTCATTGATAATACAGTTAATAAATTTTTGACTGTCATTGTTTGAAAGTCTTGTACATTTGTAGATGACTGAGTTAACGATTGGATCACTAGGAAAATGCCGAAATGCACAAAAGGCATCGTTAATGATAGAATTGGTCATGTAAAAATGACCGCCATCTAACCCCATCGCGTATCTTTGCGAATGAGCTATTGTGCTGTTCGAAAAATCGACTATTCCGCCGCTAACCAAAAGTGCGTCATCTGTGCTTGTTCCAGCAGCAGAATAGAGAATAGAAGCATAATTGAATGAGGCTTTACCTGAGATGGCAATTTTTTTCCAGTCACCAGGTTCAGGTCTGGTTGCCGACCCGTCTTCGTTGGTGTCTCCGCCGTGGGTGTCGTCCTTGATGGAGGTGAAGACGATGGGGGCTGCGCGGGTGCCGGTGGCGTTGAGGGTTCCGCCGCTGTTGACGGTGAGGGAGGTGCCGGAGGCGAATTTCACGATGGCTCCGGGAAGGATGGTGAGGGTCGCGCCGTTGGCGACGGTGAGGTTTCCGGTCACATGGTAAACCTGGTGCCCGCGCCAGATGGTGGATGTATCGATAGTCCCGCTCATCTTTTTGAGAAAATGGCGCACATCGGCTCCTTCAAGATTGCAGGTGCCAAGGAGTTTCAAGGTATAGGTATTGGCGGCTGGTTGAGTGGCGTTGCCATCCATGAGGGTGTCACCACCGGTAGTATCGTCGGCAACAGGGGTGAAAGTAACTCCATCTGCCGTGAGTATGGCTTCTTTTTCAACGACAAGGCTGGCGCCGGGCATGAATTTGACAATCGTGCCGGGTTCGACGGTGAGCGTGAGGGGCTTGGGCACGGTGAAAGCGCCGTCGATGAGGTGGACGGTCTGGGCTGTCCAGGTTTCATTTGTGATCAGTGTGCCGCGATGGAGGGTGACAAGCGCCGGGTCAAGCAGGGTGATGGAGGCGGAAAGGGCATCGATTTCTTTTTCGGCTGCATCGTAAGAACGATGGAAAAGGTTATAGGCGCCAGGCTTTTCCGGATACCACGGGTAAAGACCTTTTGTGTTGGAGTTTTTCAAAAGTGAAGCATTTTGAAAAAGTTTTATGGAGCTCGCAGAAGCCCAGGCCGGATCGTAAACGAGTTTTTCTGAATTTGGCGAAAACACCGATAAAGAGATCTCCGTATCGTTAAGGAACAGTCGGGTCGAGGGAGAGGAGAGGGAGGAAGCAGAAGCGACATTTTCCAGTTTTGATTTAACTTCAACTGTTGCGAGCGAAGGGGAGTAAACGAGCCTGAACCAGCCGTTGGTCGCGTTCCCGTCGCGCAAATCGGTGTCGCCTCCGCTTCGGTCGTCGGCGATGTGCGCCAAAACGGGCGCGGGATGCCCCGGTGCGGATTCCACAATGAGGCTGCCGCCGTCTTCCACATGAAAGCCGCTGTATTCGGTGAATTTGACGACGGCCGCGGGGGCGATGGTCAAGGTCACGCCTTTGGGGACGGTGACCCAGTGCTTGAGAATGTGGGTCTGGCCGGCGTGCCATGTTTCCGAGGCGGCGAGGCGCCCGCCGTGAACGGCCAGCCCCGCATCGTTGCGCACGCAGATTTGGGCTTCGTTGGTGCCGGAGGTCAACGCCTGCCAGCCTTCGGGGGAGGCGGCGGTGTTCCAATCGGCGATGGCGGCTCCATCGGGAGTGCCTTTTCGTTCGGTGGCGTGGGCGAGGGCGGCGCCGAAGGTGCCGGTGTCGCG
>JAVBLT010000057.1:0-55928 GCA_031553315.1 Kiritimatiellia bacterium | reverse complement strand
CTCTGGTTTGAGTTGCTTCCCACGCTGGATCCCGAGCGTTTGATTTTCCTGGACGAATCCAGCGCGAAAACCAATATGACCCGCCTTCGGGGGTGGGTGCAGGGCGGCAATCGCCTTTTTGCACACGCTCCGCACGGGCATGGGTGTACGACCACCCTGATTGGAGCGGTGTGGCTGGATGGTTCAACGGCTGTGATGGAGCTGCCGGGAGCCATGAATGGCGCTGCGTTTCGCGCTTATGTTGAACACATTTTATTACCCAAATTACGCCCGGGCGATGTCGTTGTGATGGACAATCTCAGCACGCATCTTGATGTTCATGCGCGAAATCTGATTGAAGGCCGTGGTGCCCGCGTTCTTTTTCTTCCGCCTTACAGCCCCGATCTCAATCCGATTGAGAAGATGTGGAGCAAGGTCAAAACAACGCTCCGGCGCTTGGCAGCCAGAACGAAGGAATGGTTGTCGGCGGCAATTACGGAAGCGATTGCAGGCATTACGCCGAATGATACCAAAGGGTTTTTCGAATCATGCTACATTAGGAAAGTTCATTAGAAACTTGCTCTAGTGCATATTTCGATTGATTTATCCCTTTTTTTGACAATTTCCCTTTTTGAGTATCACGAAAACCAAACGCCGACGGGGTCGTCGAGGCCGATGCCGTGCATGTAGTTGTAGGTGGCGGCGGTGAGGCGGGCGTGGGTGTCGGGCGGTTCGGGGCGGCTTTCGGAAGACCAGGGCACTTCGTTGCGGGCGAAGCGGCGGGGGGGGGCGGGCTCGGGAAGGAGCTTGATGCCGTGCCCGGAGGCTTGGGCGTATAATGGGCTGTGGGCGGTCAGGGCGAAGGTGTGCCAGAAGGCGGAGTGGAGGAAACCGTCGCGGAAAAGTGTGCGGACAAAGTCGAGGCCGTCGAGGAGCTGGCGGCGGGTGCTGCCGGGGAAGCCGTGCATGAGGTAGGCGTGGACGAGGACGCCGGCATCGGAAAAGGCGGCGGCGACGGCGCGGATTTGTTCCTGGGTGACGCCTTTGTTCATTCGTGCGAGCACGGCGGGGGAGGGGCATTCGGCGCCGCCTGTCACGGCGATGCAGCCGGCGCGGGCGAGCTTTTGGCAGAGCTCGGCGGTGAAGGCGGGGTCGAAGCGGATGTTGGTCCACCACTGGTAGGGGCGGCGGCCTGCGATGAGGAGATCCGCGAGGCGGGAGAGGAGGGCGGGTGGGGCGGCTTCGTCGACGAAGTGAAAGCCGTTTTCGCCGGTGGCGGCGGCGAGTGAATCCATGTGGGCGAGGATGTGGCGGGGGGGGGCGGGGTCGTAGCGGCGGATGTAGTCGAGCGAGGTGTCGCAGAAGGCGCATTTTCCCCAGTAGCAGCCGTGGGCGAGCATGAGTTTGTTCCAGCGGCGGGCGCTCCAGAGGCGGTGCATGGGGTTGACGGATTCGGCCATGCGCAGGTAGCGGTCGAGGGGGAGGTCGGCATAGTCGGGGGCGGGGAGGTGGCGGTGGCGGCGTTCGCCGTGGGTGAAGAGGGGGGCTTGGGTGGCGGTGCGGGTGCGCAGGAGGGGCTCGCCGCGGAGGATGCGCAGGAGGGGGGCTTCGCCGTCGTCATAGCACAAAAAGTCGCAGAATTCGAAGAGGCGGGGGTCGGTGAGGTCGCGTAATTCGGTGTTGACGTAGCCGCCGCCGAAGATGATGCGGCTTTGGGGGCTTTTTTCTTTGATGCGGCGGGCGATGCGCAGGGCGCCGTAGAGGCAGCCGGGGAAGGGGATGGTGATGATGACGTCGGCGGGGGCGGGCGGCAAGATGGTGTCGACCTCTTCGAGGAGCCAGCGGTCGAGGAGGCCGGGCGGGTTTTGGGCGGCCTGGTAGAGGGGGGAAAAGTCGGGTGCGGCGAGGGCGAGGTGTTCGGCGTAGCGGGCGAGGCCGAAGCGGGGGTCGAGGAGGGAAACGAGGTCGGCGAGGTCGTCGACCATCAGGCTGCAGAGGAGGCGGTCGTCGATTTGGGCGGTCACGCGGGCGCGTTTGAGTTCGCGGAGGAAGGCGAAGCGGGGGCCGCGGGGGATGGGGGCGGGGAAGGTGGGGGCGTTGCTTTGCAGAAAGCGGATGACGGGGTCGATGGCGTCGAGATAGGCTTGGCGATTTTGGATGAAGTGATTGGGGATGTTGGCTGGGCGCCGGTTTTTGAGCGCGGTGAAAACGGCCTCAAGCCCGGGCCGGGAGAAGATGCGCAGCGCCAGCATGAGCGAGAGGTCGTGCTGTGCGGTTTGAAAGCCTTGCTGCCGGAGAAAACCGGTGAGGAAGGGGGTGGCGGGGTAGGGGGTGTTGAGCTGAACCGCCGGGGGGGTGATCAGGATAACGGGGCGCATAATGGAAACGGCTTCGCAGGGTGGGCTGCGAAGCCGTGGAAAGCTCAATGCTGTTCTTCGAACTGGTCTTTGCCCACGCCGCATTCGGGGCAGGTCCAGTCGGCGGGAAGGTCTTCGAAGGCCACGTTGTTGTTTTGGGCGGGATCGTAGAGGTATCCGCAAACTTGGCAGACGTATTTTTTCATCGTGATCTCTCCTTGTGGTGGGGGTTAATCAGACCAGAGTCCTCCCGGACTCTGCGTCGAAAAGGTGTGCCTTGGCGATGTTGGGGCGGATAAAAAGGGTTTGGCCTTCGCGTGTGGGGAAGTGGGGGGGCACGCGGGCGGTGAGGCGGGTTTCGGCCACGGTGAGGTGGAGGTAGGATTCGGCGCCCATTTGCTCGATGATTTCAACGGTGGCTTTGAGTGTGTTGGGGGCGGGTTCTGTGAAGCGTTCCGCCACGAGGTCTTCGGGGCGGATGCCTAGAATGAGCGGTCCCGATTGCGGGCTGGGGAAGGCGAGGGTTCCGGCGGGGCTGGTCAATTGGCCGCTTTGGCTGGTCACGCTGAGGAAGTTCATGGGCGGTGTGCCGATGAAGCCTGCGGTGAAACGGTTTTCGGGCTGGTTGTAGAGGGTGAGGGGGTCGGCAATCTGGCGGATGAGGCCGTTTTCCATGACGACGATGCGGTCGCCCATGGTCATGGCTTCGATCTGGTCGTGGGTCACGTAAATGACGGTGGCCTGGAGCTGGCGGTGGAGGCGGTGGATTTCGGCGCGCATTTCCACGCGCATTTTCGCGTCGAGGTTCGAGAGGGGTTCGTCGAAGAGGAAGACTTTGGGTTTGCGCACAATGGCGCGGCCGAGGGCGACGCGCTGGCGCTGGCCGCCGGAAAGCTGGCGGGGAAGGCGGTCGAGCATGGCGGTGAGGCCGAGCACGCGGGCGGCTTCTTCCACGGCCTGGCGGATTTCGGCGCGGGGGCGCTTGCGGAGCTTGAGGGAAAAGGCCATGTTTTCGTAGACGTTCATGTGGGGGTAGAGCGCGTAGTTTTGGAAAACCATGGCGATGTCGCGGTCTTTCGGGGGGAGGGTGTTGACGACGCGCCCGTCGATCACAATCTCGCCGGAGGTCACGGTCTCGAGGCCGGCGACCATGCGCAGCGTGGTCGATTTGCCGCACCCGGAGGGGCCCACGAGCACGAGGAATTCGCGGTCGCGGATGTCGAGGGTGAAATCGTCTACCCCCACGAAGCCGTTGGGGTAGACCTTGCGGACGTTTCTCAGCGAGACGGATGACATGTTAGCTGCCGGGGTGCACGAAGGGTTCGCCGGCGGCGCACATGGGGCACGCTTCGGCGGTCCACACTTCGGGGGTGATCTGCAGGAGGGAGAAGGTGGGGTGCTCAAATTGAACTTCGCCGCCGCTGCGATCCACGAGGAGGGCGATGGCGACCACTTCGGCGCCGGCGGCTTTGACGATGTCGATCGTTTCCTGCACGCGGCCGCCGCGGGTAATGACGTCTTCCGCGACGATGTACCGCTCGCCGGGATTGATTTTGAAGCGGCGCATCACGAGCACATCGTCTTTCTTCTCGGCGAAGATGCACTGGGTGTCGAGCGCTTTGGCCACTTCATGGCCTACGAAAAGGCCGCCGAGGGCGGGGGAGATCACGCCGTCGATCCTGCCGAGGCTGATTTCTTTTTTCATGCGGGCGACGAGCTCGGCGCAGAGTGCTTGGGCGTGGCGGGGCCAGCGGAGCACGTTGGCGCACTGGAAGAAACGGTTGCTGTGGAGCTTGGAGCGAAGCTCGAAGTGGCCGGTGAGGAGGGCTTTGGTCTCTTGGAAAATGGCGAGCACTTCGGGGTCTGTCATGATTGGATTCCTTTCGTTAGAGCGGTTGCCACGGCTTGGGGGGTGAGCCCGGCATCGGCGAAAAGCCGGTCGGTTTCGCCTTGGGGCACAAAGGCGTCGGGCCAGCCGAAGGCAAGGGTGGGGGTGTGGATTGCTTCGGAAACGGCGGAGCCGAAGCCGCCGGCGAGGGCGCCGTTTTCAAAGGTGGCGATGAGCTTTACGCGCCGGGCGTGGCTGAGAAGCAAATCGGTATCGAGGGGTTTGATGAAGCGGGCGTTGACGACGATGACGCGGCGGCCTTGGCTCCGGAGGATTTCGGCGGCGGCCTGGGCGAGGGGAACCATGTCGCCCAGTGCCCAGAGGGCGAAGTCGGCTTCGGGGGGATCGGTCAGCACTTCGGCTTTCCCGAAAACAAGGGGGGCGCAGCCGGTCGCTTCGGGGGGTCTGGTGCGGGGGTAGCGGATCACGCAGGGTGTGGCGGCGGCGCGGGAGGCCTCGAGCATGGCGGTGAGCTCGGGGAGGCTGCGGGGCTGCATGATGGTGAGGTTGGGGAGGCAGCGGAGCATGGGGATGTCGAAGACGCCGTGATGGGTGGGGCCGTCGGCGCCGACGATTCCGGCGCGGTCGAGGCAGAGTGTGACGGGGAGATTCTGGAGGCAGATGTCGTGCATCACGTTGTCGACCGCGCGCTGGATGAAGGTGGAGTAGATGGCGACAAAGGGGCTCTGGCCGCTTGCGGCGAGGCCGGCGGCGAAGGTGCAGGCGTGTTCTTCGCAGATGCCGACGTCGAAGGCGCGCCTGGGGTGGCGGAGGAAGAAGGGGGTGAGGCCGGTGCCGTCGCGCATGGCGGCGGTGACGGCGACGATGGCGGGGTCGGTTTCGGCCATGCGGCAGAGCGCGGCGCCAAAGGTGTCGGAGTAGGTCGCGGGCGGAAGGGCGAGGTCGGCGCGCGGCGGCGGGTTTTCAGGGTCGAAGGGGCCGACGCCGTGCCAACGGCCGGGCGCGCGGCGGGCGGGGGCGTAGCCGCGGCCTTTTTGGGTGGCGATGTGCAGGACGATGGGGATTTTACTCTCGCGGGCGATGGTGAGGGCTTCTTCGAGGGCGGGCAGGTCGTGGCCGTCGATCGGGCCGACGTAGCGCAGGCCGAGCCCTTCGAATACGGCGCTTTTGTTGCGCAGGATGAGGCTTTTCACGGCGCTTTCGAGGGCGTGGTAAAAGTGGCGCAGCGGGGTCATGCGCATACGGTGGCCGGCTTCTTCGGCTGCGGCTTTGATGCGGTTGTAGCGGATGCTGCCCAGGCGGCGGCCAAGCAGGCGCGAGAAGGCGCCGACGTTTTTTGAAATGGACATTTCGTTGTCGTTGATCACGAGGATGAAGCGCCGGGTGCTGTGGCGGATCTGGTTGGCGGCTTCGAGGGAGATGCCGTTGGTGAGCGCGCCGTCGCCCACGACGGCGATGACGTTGGTCTCTTCTTTTCCGAGGTCCCGGGCCACGGCCATGCCCAGCGCGGCGGAGATGGCCACGCCGGCATGGCCGCCGATGAAGGCGTCGAACGGGCTTTCGCCGGGGCGGGGGAACCCGCCGATTCCGCCTGCGGTGCGCAGGGTGTGGAAGATGTTGGCGCGGCCGGTGATGAGCTTCCAGGCGTAGGCCTGGTGGCCGACGTCCCACACGAGGCGGTCGGAGGGGAAGTCGAAGACGCGGGCCAGGGCGAGGGTCAGCTCCACGGTGCCGAGGCTGGAGGCGAGGTGCCCGCCGTTTTTGGCGACGGTCTCGATCATCCGCGTGCGGATTTCGGCGGCGAGGGTGGGGAGTTCGTCGGCCAGGAGGGTTTTGACGAAGGCGGGGGTTTCAATGGTGTCGAGCCAGGGGGGCATAGGTTAAAATCCGAAAAGGCGGAACATGCGGGAGCGCAGGTCGTCTTCGGCGGCGGTGACGACGTCGCCGCTGCCGAAGAGGTCGATGTAGTCGGAGAGGATGGCGAAGGTTTCCGTGAGGATGATGTCGGCCCGGTCATCCTTTTGGGGTTTCTTTCCTTCGGTTTCGGCGTTGAGTTCTTCTTCCTCAATGCGGCGGATTTCGTATTCGGCCTGTATTTTTGCGCGGCGGGTGTTGATTTCGAGGGGCACGGAGGTTTCTTTCGTCATCTCTTCAATGCGGCGGATGAGGCGGCAGTGGCGGGCGTATTCGGCGTTTTCGGCGAGGCGTTCGCAGGCTTTTTCGCGGAGGGCGGGGATCAGCTTGGAGGGATCGGAGATTTTGCCGTAGTAGGCGGGCTGGATGGCAGTCCAGGGGAGGGCGCCGGTGAGGGTGTCTTCGCCGATTTTGAGTACGTCGTAAGGCGAGGGGATGATGATGTCGGCCTCGACGCCTTTCATTTGCGTGGAGGATCCGTTGACGCGGTAAAAGCTGGCCGTGGTGAGGCGTTCGCTGCCGTCTTGCCGTTCGTTGAAGGGCAGGACGGTTTGCACGGTGCCTTTGCCGTGTGTGCGGCGGTCGCCCACGAGGATGGCGCGGCCGTAATCCTGGAAGGCTCCGGCCACAATTTCGGAGGCGGAGGCGCTCACGCGGTTGATGAGCACGACCACGGGTTTGCGGAAGGCGCAAACGCCGCTCGAGCCCGCTGTGCTCAGGGGGGTGATGCGCAGGGGTTCGCGGATCTGGACTACGGGGCCTTTCACGAAGAGGTCGACCATGCGGACGGCTTCAATGAGGCTGCCGCCGCCGTTGTTGCGCAGGTCGATGACGAGGCCTTCGACTTTGGCGTCGTTGAACTCGGTGATGTAGCGCAGGAGGTCGTCGGTCATGCTCCGGTAGCCGGGGTTGCCGGGGCGGATGTCCATAGAGCCGTAGAAGGTGGGCACGCGGACGTAGCCGAGGCGGCGCTGGCGGTCTTCGGGGAGGGAAACGGTCTCGACGCGGCCTGTGACGGCTTGCTCTTCGAGCTTGATTTCGTCGCGGATGAGGTCGACGATTTTGGTGGTGGTGCCCATGGGGTCGGTCACGGGGATGACTTGGAGGACGACTTTGGTGCCTTTGGGGCCGCGGATTTTTCGGACCACGCGGTTGAGGGGCTTGTGCTGGATGTCTTCGATTGGGTCGTCGCCCTGGCCCACGCCGATGATCTTGTCGCCCTCCACGAGGCGGATGTCGCGTTCGTCGCGCTCGGCGGGGCTGCCGGGCATGAGCTCCATGACTTTTACGAGGCCGTCTTCCGAGCGGAGGGTGGCGCCGATTCCGTAGAGGGTGAGGTTCATGCCCATGGCGAAGTCTTCCGCCGTCATGGGCGACATATAGTCGGTATGCGGGTCGTAGGCTTGGCTGACGGCGGAGAGGTAACGCTGGAGCACGGTTTCGGAATCCATTTCGCGGAAGGCTTCGAGCAGGCGCTGGTAGCGCTTGGCGATGATTTCTTCGGGGGTTTGCGGCGGGAGGTCGATCGTCTGGCCGGGCTGTTTTTCGGTTTCGGGTTTCTCGGCGGGCGGGTTTTGCGCTTCTTTCTGCTTTTTGCGTTCGGCTTCGGCCACGTCGATTTCTTTGCCGAGGATGTAGGAGAGGTATTCGTTTTTGAGCTGGAGGCGCCAGAAGGTGTGTTGTTGGGCTTTGTCTTTGGGCCAGGGGAGGTCTTTGCGCTGCCAGACCCAGTGTTCATCGAGGCTGAAGTCGAGGCCGGCGGCGAGGGCGTTGGTGACGAATTGATGGCGGGATTCGAGGCGCTCGATGATGAGGTTGTGGAGGTCGAAACCGAAGGAGACGTCGCCCGCGCGGATCTGGTCGTCGATCTGGGTCTGCATGGGTTGGAGGCGGGTGATGTCGGCGGCGGTGAGCAAGGTGCGGTCGAAGTCGACCGAGTTGAGGAAATTGGTCCAGGCTTTTTGGGAGATGGCGTCGCCAAACGGGGCTTGTGAGAGGTGTTTGGCGGGGAGCATGCGGGCGAGCTGGCGGGCAATGTCGGCGAAATGCGCTTCGGGTTTTTGGGGCTGCCAGGCGGCGGCTGCGGTGAGGAGGGTGGCGGTGGTGTTCTGCGCGCGGGCGAGGCTGGCGAGAAGGAGGAGGGTCAGCACGGTCACAAGGCGTTTCATCGGCGGGGGTCCTTCGGGTTAGGCGAGGCTCATGGCCAGGTGGGCGATTTGGTCTTCGGTCAGGCGGGCGGGGCCTTGGGTGAGCACGTCGAGCAGGTAATGCTGGTTGCAGACGGTCACTTCGTCGCTCCGGGTGAGGTTTTGCTCGAAGTTGCGCCCGGCGAAGCAGATGACGGGTCGTGCGTTTTCGCGGGCGCCTGTTTCTTTTTCAAGGCGGTCGGCCAGCGCGATCACGAGGCTGCGGATCTGGAGCACGGGCGAGCGGGTGGAGGCTTTGTCGTTCACGCGGATGCTGCCGTGTTCCACGCGGATGCGGCCGCTCCAGAATTTGGTTTCGATGAGGAACACGCCTTGCGGCCCGATGACGATGTGGTCGGCTTCGGCGCCGCGCCTGAGCATGAAGCCGTGGAAAACGTGCCACCCGGCGGGCAGGCGGTTGAGCTCGGCGGCGACGGCTTCTTCGCCGCGCGCGCCTTTCATGTAGGCCCGGAGCATGGCGGGCATGCGCAGAATGTAGCAGAGGGTTCCCAGGCCGAGCAGGGCTGTGGCGCCCAGGAGCCAGGCGGCGGAATGGAGCCAGGCGTGAAGGATCCAGCCGAGGCAGAGGCCGGCCAGGCCGGCGAAAAAAAGCAGGGGAATGGAGGCCAGCAGAAGGCCGCGCATGCGGGCATAGTCGCCCGGTATGCCGTGGATCGTGACTTCTGTCGCCGGATGGGTGTCGGGTTGTGTTTCCATTAGGTGACAGAGGATATCAGCTTTCGGCTGAAAAAGCAAGCGTTCCGCGGAGAGAGAACGCGGCGGCTCTCCCCCCGCGGGCCGACCGGCCCAAACGCGCCTATTTCACGGAGTAGCGCGTGGTTTTCACGAGGGCTTTCCAGAGCGCTTCGGGGGTTTCGGCGGCGAGGAGGGCTTCGCGGTTGGCTTCCTTGAGGAAGGATTCGGTCAGGCCGGCCATGAGGCGCAGGTAAAAGGCGCTGACGGCGGAGGGAATGGTGATGAGGAAGACGATGCTCACTTGGGAGCCTTCGGCGTCGTAGGCGAAGGGCTGGCGGGAGACGCCCAGCGCGAGGGTGAGGCTGCCGCCTTCCACGCCGCGGACGTGGGGGAAGGCAAGGCCGTTGTCCATCGCGGTGCTGAGGACGGCTTCGCGCTCGAGGGCGCCGGCGATGAGTTTGTCGGCATGGGAGATGAAGCGCTCTTTTTCCATCTTTTCGGCAAGCTGGGTGATGGCGTCGGCGGCATGGGCGGCCTTGAGGTCGGGAATCATGAGCGATTCGGCGGAGAAACGCGAAACGCCCGATTTTCGGGGCTCCGATCGGCTGGGGGCGTTGCCGACCCATTGGGGGGCGTCGAGCTCTTCATAGAGGATGCGGGCGCAGCCGGGGCAGTTTTGGATTTGCTTGCACATGCGCACGGCCTGAACCTGGCTGATGGGCAGGCGCATGCCGCACACGGCGCAGCAGCCGTTGTGCACGGGTGACATGACGACGTGGTCTCGATTGTAAAGCCGCTGGAAAAAGGACCGGATGTCGGAAGGCAAAAGCGCGGTCATTTCATCAATGGACTGGTTCAGGCGCGACAGATGGCCGCCATCGCCGGTGGCGCGGTGCTCGTCGCGAATCAGGATCAGATCCTGGAGTTGGCACAGCTGGTTTACAATACTCTGCATAAATCGCCTTTCTTCAAAGTGGGTGTATTCTTGCTTAAATCGACGCGGCTGTCAAGCGGTGGTTCAAAAAGAATTGTTTTCAGGGCGCGGGCGGTCTTGCGGGTGCCTTTTCCCGCACGAGCCCGATGGTTTTCCATCTGCCTCTGAGCCAGCGCGCGAGGATGCCGAAGGAGAGGATGATGGTGTAGAGGGTCATCCACTGCCAGAGGGCGAGCAGGCCGCCGCCGGCGCGGAGGATGATCACGTTGGGCGGCATCCAGAGGAGCCAGCCCATGAGGATCATGTAGAACATCACGAAATGGGTGTCGCCGGCGCCTTTGAGGGCGCCTCCGAGGACAAGGGTCATGGCGTCGAAAAAGCCCCAGGCGACCATGAGGATCATGAGTGATCGGCCAAGGGAAAGGAAGGCTTCGGGGGGGAAGTTGGAATCGGGCGACTTGAAAAGCGTCATCAGCGTATGGGGAAAGAGGAGGAGCACGGCGGCAAAGGCGCTCATGTAGATCCACGCGATTTTCATGGAAGACCATCCCGCGCGCGTCGCCGAAACGGGATCGCGGGCGCCCTGGTATTGCCCGACCACGATCGAAGCGCCGATGCCGATCCCCATCATGGGGCCGAAAAAGAGGTGGTTGATGCTGAAGCCGATGTTGCTGACGGCAAACTCCATGGATTCGAGCCGCCCCGTCATCATCACAAAGACGGTGAAGAGGCTGACGTCCATCAGCGTGTGCAGGCCTGCGGGGGCGCCGTAGCGCACAATGTCTGTGAACAGCGGGCGGTCGAAGGCCATTGCCCGCCGGAGGCGCACGCGGCGCAGAAACGGTTCGCGGAGGGCCGCCGCAATGAGGATGAGCGGTGTGACCATGCCGGAAATGACCGTGGCCCAGGCGGCGCCGGCGATTCCCATGCGGGGAAAGCCCCAGTGGCCGAAGATCATGAGGTAATCGAGCAGCACGTTGGCGAGGCTGCCGGTGATGTTGACTGCCAGGGTGAGGCGCGTTTTGCCGCGCCCGGTGAAGTAACCGGTGATCGCCGCCGAGAAGGGCAGTGTCAGGCCGCCGAGCATCAGGATGCCGTAGTAGGTTTTTTCTTCGGCGATCACGTCGGGGGCGTGGCCCGCCAGGCGCATGCACCAGATGCCTGCGGGAATCAGCGCCGCGATGGGCACGGCGCTGGCCAGCGAAAGCCAAAGCCCCTGCGCCGCCGCGCGGATGCACGCCACGCGGCGTTTCGCGCCGTGGTATTGCGCCACGAAGGTTCCCGAGTAGGCGACCATCGATTGGAAAAAGGCAATGACCGTGAAGGCGAGAATGCCGCCGGGAAGGGCGGCCTGAATGGCGGTGGTGCTGTGGCGGGCAAGAAAAACGCGGTCGGTGAAGTGCATGATCGCGTTGGAGGCCATTGCCAAAGCAAGAGGAAGGATCACGGCCGAAACATCGGCCAGACCTCCCTTGAGGGCGGGTTTGCGGAATTTCATGTGCGGGGTGCTCTAGGCATCGGTGGCGGATGCCGGCGCGGGGGCCGGAGCGCCTCCGCGCGGGGGGAACCGGTGGCGGCGCCGGCGGCGGCGGGGATTGGGGATCACATGGGTTTCGCCGTTTTCATCGGTAATGGAGAGCTCTTTCTGAGGGTCGGCGCCTTCTTCCTGCGCTTCGCGGGATTGGCGGCGCTGCTCAATGATCAGGCGGTAAAACGCATCCCAGGCTTCGACCCGGTAGCCGCCTGCGGGGTCGACGCCGGCGATGATGCGCGCAAAGGAGAGGGCGTCGGGGAAGATGCTGTGCATGGCGAAGCGGGCGTGGCGGCCGTGGGCGAGGGTGGGCTCTTCCTGAAAGCGGGGCAGCATTTCCATCACGTCGCCGGCGGTCATCCACACGGCTTTGGGCAGGCGGTGGCGGCCAACCATCGGGCGGAGCGTGCTTTCGGCGATTTTGTGGCGGTTGAGCCTGCCGCCCGGGTTGCGCGCGGCGGCCTTCGCGAGGCTTTCCTGGAAGTAGGCGTGGCAGAGGCAGGCGAAGCGCACGCCGTTGGTGAGGTGGCTCACTTCGGGGTCGCGGTCGAGGGCGCTGAGGCAGCTCCAAACGGGGGAATCGGCTTTTCCGGTGCGGTCGATGTAGGCGGAGAGCTCCGGCATCAGGATTGAAAGGAGGCCGTGCTCCCAGGTGAGGCGGAAGGAGGTCTCGGAGCGGGCGTCGACAAAAAGGCGGAGGATCTCTTCGCACAGGCGCGAGGTCGAGGCGTTTTTAAGCTCGGCGGCGTGTTTGCGCACGGCTTTTGAATCGCCGGGGCTGAGGGAGAAATCGAGCTTGGCGGCGAAGCGCATGGCGCGCATCATGCGCACGGGATCTTCCTGGAAACGGATGTTGGGATCGCCGATGCTGCGCAACACGCGGGCTTTGAGGTCTTTGAGACCGCCCACGTAGTCGATAATCGAAAAGGTCTTGATGTCGTAAAACAGGCCGTTTACGGTGAAATCGCGGCGGAGGGCGTCTTCCTGCGGCGAACCGAAGGTGTTGTCTTCATGCTGATAGAGACCGTTTTCGTCGCGCACTTCGTTTTCGGGCGGCGGCTTGCGGAAGGTGGCGGTTTCGACCACTTTGTTGCCGAAGACGATGTGCGCGAGGCGGAAGCGCTTGCCCACGAGGAAACAGTTGCGGAAGAGCCGGCGGATCTCGTTGGGGCGCGCATCGGTGCCGAGGTCGAAATCTTTGGGGTTTCGGCCGAGAAGCAAATCGCGCACGCTGCCGCCCACGAGGTAGGCGGCATAGCCGGCGTTGGAAAGGCGGTAGAGCACTTTGAGCGCGTCGGGGTCGATGTTGTTGCGCGAGAGGCAGTGCTCGGTGCGTTCACGAATGATGGGTTTGGAGCGGTTCCTGAAAAAAAACATGTCTTTCCTTCCTGAAAATTACCAGTTGCCCGCCTCTTTTTGTTTCTCGATTTTAGTCGAAACGGATTTGACGGACTGTTTCTGAAGATTGGCGGGTTTCGTCTTCTCGTATTTGTCGAAGATCTCCTGCACGAGGGCGGTGTATTTGGCGTTGCCTTCAATTTTTTTCTGATAGGCGAGCTCGTCTTTCACGGCGTCGGCATAGTGCCGCACGAGCATGATTTTTTCACCCGCGCCGAGGGAATCGAACTGCGGGGCGTTGACGTCGGGCATAGTTGCGAAGGCGCCCATGAAGAGGCTGTTCGAAACGAAGAGCCCCCATTCGTTGGTTACTTTTTTAGCATTGCGGACGTTGACGTGCGGGTCTTTCAGCATCCGCGTGAGATCCTGGTCGGCTTTGATTTTCTGGCCTTCGGTGGTGCCGGCGTCGACCTTTACCACGGCGTTGCGGAAGGCTGTGATCAGGCGCTGGATGTTGTTGGGCTTGCCGGTGTAGAGCTTGGCGAGGGTGAAGACCACATCGGTGTTGGCGACGTTTTCGATCATGCCCGAACGCATCAGCGCGATTTTCTGCTCGTGGGAGGCCTTGGGGTAAATTTCGAGCAGATCCAGGGCCATGCGTGAATTTTCATAGCCGGAAAGCCCGCGGTTCATGGCTTCGCACAAGCCGAAGTGATAGCGCACGTTGACAGAGCCGTGCAGCCGTGAAAAGGTGTTGGTCAACCCTTTTGAATCGAAAGAGAGGCCGATGGGCGGCGGCAGGCGCCACCCCACGGTGGAGACTTCAATGGTGTCGACCGAGTGGTGCATGGCGGCGTGGTAGGAGCCGTTGTTGCATTCGTAGGTCATGAACGCGCGGTGGCCGGGCTGGCCCATGCCCCAGGCGGGGGTGCCGATGGAGCGCTGGCCGAATTCGGCCATGGTGGAGAGGCGCCCGCAGACGCCGCCGTCTTCGATGATGCGGAAGTAGGAATCGGGGTGCCACGCGCTGTCTTTGTAACGGTTTTCAATCTTCTCGTAAGAAAAGGTATAGGTGGCGTAGCCGGGCACGGAACCGGTTTTTTTGTAGAGCAGCCAGGCGTATTCGCTTTCATCAAGCGGATCCTGGTCGGTGAGGCCCAGAAGAAGCGGCCAGGGGGCTTTGTCGAGCGGGAAAAGGTTGCGGTTCATGCGCTGGCCTTCTTCGAAACGCTCGATGTGAAGCATGAGGTTTTCGTGGATGCCGCCGGGCTGGCGGGGAGGGATGCGGTGGGCGTTGTAGGCGATTTTCATCCACTCGCCGTTGTTGGGCTGGCGTGTGAGCCGGATGCCGGTCGTGGTGTAAATCTGGTCGAGCGTCATGGGCATGAGGGTGTAGATTTTCACGCGGGGGTTGGCTTTGAACCATTTGGCCAGGTCGTGGTGCTGAGAGTCGCTCATGTGATACTGGGCGGCGAGCTCTTTTTGGCGCTTCACGCGCAGGAGCGCATCGCTGCCGCCGTCGGCTTCGTCGGAGGCGGAAAGTTTTTCGGGTTCTTTGTATTTGTTGAGGAACCAGCCCTCTTCGGCGCCGACGCCCGCCGAGAGGCCGGGGTGGTCGTAGTCGCTCATGCGGTTGGTTTCAATGCGCCGGTTGCGGCAGGCGATGGCGTTGGCGAGCAGGAGCTGTTCAAAACGCTCGGCTCTTTGGGGGCCGGTGGCCAGCGCGAGCTTCACGTAATTGTAGAGAATGTTGGGGTTGGGCGGGTATTCCACCGAAAAGGCGGCGGAAAGCACGCCCGGGTGGGCCATGAGCCATTCCCAGGTGCTGCCGGAAAACTGAAGCTGCGGCGCCACAAGGCCGAGGCAGTAGTTGATGTAGGCTTCTTTCACGCCGGGGGAAAACATGAAGCCGTTTTTGTAAAGCTCGGCGGAAAGCCAGCGGGTCTCGGGGTCGTCGGGCGCGGCGATGGGGTCGCGGCTGCCGAAATCTTTCACCTGGGCGTGGATGCAGGGCGTGTATGAAAATGCGAGAAGGAAGAGGAAACCTGCTTTCAGGGCGGAGCGTTTCATGGGGTGCTTCCTTCCTTGGCGCGCCGCTCCTTGGCGGCTTGGAGGGCCTTGCGGCCTCGCGCGAGATCCTGATTGTAATAACCGGTCAATTCGGTAAGAGCGGCGATCCGTTTTTTGTTGCCGGTTTTCTTCTGATAGGCGAGCTCGGCGGCGAGGGCGTCGCGGTTGCGCTGAATGGAGTCGACGTCCGAAGGAATGTCGTCGAAACAATGCATCAGCACGTCGTGGCAGATGCGGTGAACCCATTCATTGTTGAGGAAAGGCGCGTTTTTTGAGTTGGCAAAGCGGTCGCGCATAATGCGCTTCACTTCGGCCTGGCCTTTCGCGCGCGCCGCGCCGGTCACAGCGTCGCCCTGAACGTTGTCGTAATAGCCGCGAATGGCCGCGATCATCCGGGTGGCGGCGTCGAAATCGCTCTTCGCCTTGTAAAGCCAGGCCAGGTTGTAGACCAGGTCGCTGTTGAGCGGGTTGCGCAGAAACATCGATTCAAGCAACGCGATCTTCTCTTCGCGCGCCAGCGTGGGGAAAAGCTGCAGAAGCGCCAGCGCAATGCGGGTATCCTCATACTCCTCTCGGCCTTGCGTGAGCGTGAGCGCGAGGCCTTTGAAGTGGTAATGGAAAATGGCGCCGCGGGCCGGGCGGGTCTGTTCGATCGTTTCGATCCTGTCGAGGTAAAAGGGGCTTGTCGATTCGTCATCTCCAATCGCGCAGCTCCACTTCACCGAATAGTTGCCCGGTTCGCCGTGAATCTCAAAGATGCCGCCGGGCGGCGCCGCCACAGCCTCCGAAGGCAGATTGATCGCGCGGCAGCCAAACGCGTTGCCCTTGCCGCCCTGATCCTTCGGGTTGCCGTTGTAAATGCGGATAAACTTCTTCGGATTCCATTTGCTCCGGCGGAATTGGAAGGCCGGTTCGCCGGGCAGCACATTGGGGATCGCGCCAAGCCCCAGCGGCGCGCGCGTGCACTTGTTTTCCACATAATAATTCCAGAGAAAGGATGTTTCGTCGAGCGGGTCGAGATCGCCCAGCGCCAGCATCATCGGCCAATCGGCCTTATCGATGGGAAACGGCGGCTTCGGGCGTGCCGGATGGTGCTCAAAGCGGTAAATCTTCATCGCGAGCGACTGCTGATGCGTGGGGTTATACTCGAAGTAGGGCGGATACATCTTCCCCGCCAGCGCGATGTCGTTCCAATTCGGGATCGTCTTGACTTTCAGCTCCGTGAGGATATTGATCTCATGCAGCGGGATATTCATCAGATCCGTGATTTCCAGCTTCCTTGTTTTACGGATCAGCTGCTGCGGCCCATTGAGGTAATCCGCCAGCTGCCGATGATCCTCCGAAAGCTTCGGCAGCGGGATATTCATCTGCTCCGCGAGGTAAAAGTCACCGTCCTTCGCCACGCCCTTGATGAGCGCCTGCGGATCCCAATCCTCGTCGAGGCGGTCGATGGCCACCCGGCTGTCGCGATAACGGATGGCATAGGCCAGAATGAGCTGGCTGTAGCGGTCGGCCTTCAGCGGATCAAACGGCAGCGCCAGCCGCTGAAAATTGACCAGGATATTGGGCTCGATGGGGAAATCGGCCGAAAAGGCCGCCGAGAGAATCGCCGGGCGCGCCTTGAGCCAGGCCCAGGTTTTCTCGTTGATCGATTTCTGTTTCGCCCGCACCGTCGCCTCGCCATACGCCAGCCAGGCGGCCTTGACCTCGGGGGTAAAAGCGAATTTTCCCTTGGCGAGCGCCTCGTAGACAGGCTTCGCCAACGGATCGCCCACCGGCATATCCTGCGCCGAAACCGGCAGAAATGCCGTTAAAATTCCCGAAAAAAGGATGTAAAAACGTTTAAACATGGCAATTGAACCCTGAATCCAAACAAGGCAGGGTCATAATCACTATACCAGATTCTGAATTTTATCAAAAGCAAATTAGCGGATTTTTTATTATCGCCAGTTGCGCGGGAGAGGGAATACGTGTATTATAAAAGAAAGCTTGGAAAGGAAAAACGATGCTTTATACGATTGCAAAGACGGAAACGCTGCCCGGTTTTGATCCTGCCGATCCGAGGTGGAGCCTGGCGGGGGAGGGGCATATCGCTCATTATCACCCGGAGAGCACGGCGCATCACCCTGTGGTGAGGTTCCGGCTGCTGCATGACAATGAGGCTGTGACGGCGCTGTTTCACGTGGAGGATCAGTATGTGAGGTCGCGGGTCACTGAAGTGAATGGCCCGGTCTGCACGGACAGCTGCCTCGAATGGTTCTTTCAGCCGCTGGATATCGGGAAGGGGTATGTGAACCTGGAGGTGAATGCGGGCGGCACGATGCTCGCTTCGCATATTCGCGATTGGAGGCGGGTGCCGGGCGGCTTTGCCGATTTCAATCTGTTGCCGCCGCCGCTCTGCGATCGGGTGGAAATCAAGACGAGCCTGCCTCGGGTGGTGGAGCCGGAGGTGTTGGCGCCGATGAGCTGGTGGAGCATCTGGAAGGTGCCGCGCGCGTTTTTTGAAGGGGTGTTCGGGCCGCTGGGCGATTTTTCGGGGCAGGTCTGGCGGGGTAATTTCTTCAAGTGCGCGGATGCCGCGAGCCACCCGCATTGGGGGAGCTTTTTCCCGATCGGCGCGGCGCTGAATTTCCACGACCCGGATTATTTCGGCGTGATTCGTTTCGAGTGAGTGAGGTTGAGCACGCGTTTGAAGCCGCGGGGGATGTCGTCGGGGCGGTGGGCGACGCAGACGACGGTGGCGTGGGGCCGGTGGTCGAGCACGTCGCTGAGCGTGCCGAGGAGGTGGGCGCGGGCGGTTTCGTCGAGGTTCATGCAGAGTTCGTCGAGCAACAAAATGTCGGGCTCGGGCATGAGTGCGCGCGCCACGAGCACGAGGCGCTGGCGCCCTGCGGAGAGTGTGCCCACGGGGCATTCGGCGCTGTGGGCGAGGCCGAGGCGGTCGAGCCAGGCGCGGGCGGCGGCTTCGGTTTGCGGGGTGGCGGGGCGTATCTCGCCGGTTTCGCTGACGCAGCCGGAGAGGATGGCCTGGAGGCAGCTTGCGCCGGGGGTGAAGTAGGCCTGCATTTCGGGGGAGACGTGGCCGATGCGGCTGCGGATCGACCAGAGGGGCACGCCTGTGCCGCGGGCTTGGCCGAAGATGCGCACGTCGAAGGCGTATGCGCGGGGATTGTCGCCGGTGATGAGGGAGATGAGGGTGCTTTTTCCGCAGCCGTTGGGCCCGGCCACGAGCCAGCGTTCGCCGGCATGGACGCTCCAGTTGAACCGGTTCAAGACCACATTTTGGCCGTAGGCGAGGGTCACGTCGCGAAAGCGGATCACTTCGGGGGTGGCTGCCGGGGGGAGGCCTTGTTCGGTTTCGGGGAGCTTCGCGGTCTGATGCGCGGTGTTTTGCCGGAGGGGGCCTTGCTCTGCCATGCGGAAATGGTCGAGATGGAGGCGGTGGGTGATGCAGGCGGGAATTTCGTCGGCATGGCGCACGGTGAGGATGAGGGTGACGCCTTCGCTTGCGAGGCGGGTGAGGAGGGTGTGCAGGTGCGTTTGCATGAGCGGGTCGAGGCCGGCGAAGGGGTCGTCGAGAATCAGGATTTTGGGGAGCTTGAGGAGCGCGGCGGCGAGGAGGATGCGGCGCATTTCGCCGTTGGAAAGCTGGATGACGCGGCGGCCGGTGAGCTCGTGAAGGCGGAGGAGGGAGAAAAGTTGGCGGCGGCGGGCTTCGAAGGCGGCCTCGCGCCGGGGCTCGGGATCGCGGATTTCAAAGGGATTGATGCCGTTGACGCGTTGGTAGGAGAGGAAGGCGTCGACGGTTTGCTCGTCGGTTTCGAGTGAGGCGTACCAGCGCGCCTGCAGCCAGCCGTCGGCCACGGCGCCGCCCTGCTGCGCGAAGGTGACGAGCGCGGCGTCGGCTTCCGAGAGGCCGGGCGCGAAGGTGAGCGCGGCGCCTTTGAGGGGGGCTTTGCCGGTGAGCAGGAGGGCGAGGGTGGTTTTACCTGAGGCGTTTGCGCCGGTGACGACCCATTGCTCGCCTTGGTTGACTTGCCAGGCGGCGCCTTCAAACATTCCGGGGGCGCCTTTGAAATTGAAAATCATCTCAAACTCCGTTGCTTTGCTTCAATGCGGCATCACTTTAGCGGAAAACCGGAAAAAGGAAAAGGCTTTTCCGGCGCGTGCTTTGCACTTGTCACCGGCGAGGCGGTTTGTTATTCTTATGGCGGTTGAACTTAACCCCTATTAAAGGATGCATTATGGCCGACGAGAGCAAATTGGGTCAACGAATCAGAACGTATCGCGAGCAGCTGGATTATCCTGTCGAAACGCTTGCGGAGAGATCGGGCGTCTCCGCCGATGTGATTCGCGCCATTGAAAATGGCGATGTTGTGCCGATTCTGGGCACGTTGATCAAGCTCTCTCGCGCGCTCGGCCAACGCATCGGCACGTTTACCGACGACCAGTTCAAGCCCGACCCCGTCATCGTCCGCGCCGGCGAACGCGAGGCCATTAAAGAGCTGCCCGTGACGGATAAGCCTGACCATATCCGCTATTTCCGGCTCGGCGCCGGCAAAATCGACCGCCACATGGAGCCGTGTTTCATTGAGCTGCTCCCCGATGCCTCCCCCGCGCCCTCTTCGCACGAAGGCGAGGAATTCATTCTGGTGCACGAGGGCGAAGTGGAGCTGCGCTACGGCGAGGAGGTTTTCCGCCTCAAGCCGGGCGACACCGCCTGTTACAATTCCATTGTGAATCACATCGTCACAGCCGCCGGCGACAAGCCCGCCACGATCTTCGGCGTGGTTTTCATGCCGTTTTAATTGTGGGAGCCTTCGCCATGCCTCAAAAAAAATTCAAGCTGACCGACGCTTTCGGCACAGCGCCCTCGCGTCCGCCCTTCGCTCAATCGGTTTCGACGGGCGAACCTTGGCACAACATCCCCAAAACCCGCGACTATACCCTCGGCCAGCTTCTCGACCAGACCATCGCCCGCTGCGGCCCTCTCGATGCCGTGGTCTACGCCGACCGCGATTACCGCCTCTCCTGGTACGAATTCGGCGAAGAGGTCGACCGGGTCGCGCGCGGCCTCATGGCCATGGGCGCGGAAAAGGGGTCGAAGGTGGCCATCTGGGCGACCAACGTGCCGCATTGGGTCACGCTGATGTTCGCCACCGCCAAAATCGGCGCAATCCTGCTCCCGCTCAACACCAACTATAAAACCGTCGAGCTTGATTTCGCCCTGAAACAGTCCGACACGGAAATCCTTTTTCTCATCGACGGTTTCCGCGATGCGGATTATGTGCAGATCGTCTACGACCTTGTGCCCGAGCTCCGCACTCAGCCGCGCGGGGCGCTCAAATCGGAGCGTTATCCGCACTTGAGGCAGGTGGTTTTCATGGGCCCCGAAAAACACCGCGGCATGTACTCGCTCAACGAAGTGTGGGCGCTGGCCGTACAGACGCCTCAACCGGCCTACCTCGCCCGCCAGGCCACCCTTGCCTGCCACGATGTGGTCAACATGCAATACACCTCCGGCACCACCGGCTTCCCCAAAGGCGTGCAGCTTTCCCACCACAATATCGGCAACGACGGCTTTTGGATCGGCGCCTGCCAAAACCTCTCCGCCCGCGACCGCGTGTGCATTCCGGTGCCGCTCTTCCACTGCTTCGGCTGCGTGCTCGGCGTGATGGCCTGCGTGAACCACGGCGCAACCATGATCCTGGTCGAGAAATACGACCCCGTGCACGTGATGGCCTCCATTGAGAAAGAGCGCTGCACCGCCGTCTACGGCGTGCCGACGATGTACATCGCCATGCTCGACCACCCGCTCTTCCCGAAATTCGATTTCTCCAGCCTGCGCACCGGCCTCATGTCGGGCTCGCCCTGCCCCGTGAAACGCATGCAGCAGTGCATCGACCTCATGTTCATGAAAGAGGTCTCGATCCCTTACGGCCTCACCGAATCAGGCCCCGTCATGACCCAGACGCGCTACTTCGAGACCTCCATCGAACGCAAATGCACCACCATCGGCCAGGCGCTCCCCGGCATCGAAGTGGCCATCATCGACCCCGAAACCGGCGACCTCGCCCCTGTGGGGTCGCCCGGAGAAATCTGCTGCCGCGGCTACAACACCATGAAGGGCTACTACAACATGCCCGAAGAAACCGCCCGCTGCATCGATAAAGACGGCTGGCTCCACTCCGGCGACATCGGCCACATGGATGCCGAGGGCTACTTCTTCATCACCGGTCGCCTCAAAGACCTCATCATCCGCGGCGGCGAGAACATCTCCCCCAAAGAAGTGGAAGACTTCCTCGGCCACATGGAAGGCGTCAAAGACGTTCAGGTCGTGGGCGCCCCCAGCAAAAAATACGGCGAACAACCCGCCGCCTTCGTCATCCGCTCCACCGGCTCCGCCATCACCGAGACCGACGTTCAGGATTATTGCCGCAACAAAATCGCCTGGTTCAAAATCCCCAAATACGTCCACTTCCTCGACGCCTACCCCCAGACCGCCAGCGGCAAGATCCAGAAGTACAAGCTTCGCGAACTCGCCTCCCGCCTCTGGCCCGACGCCTAAACCATGAGCATCTCGAACCGGGGAGCCATGCTGCTGATCGCCGGCGCGCTTGCGCTGGTGATCGGCCTGCCCTTTCTTTTAAAAGCCCGCCTCGGCAAAGAAGAAATTCCCGCCGGTGCCCGGCGCGTCGTCATCGTCACCCCCCACAACGCCGCCATCCGCACCGCCTTCGCCGAAGGGTTCGCCGCCTGGCACCGCGCCAACCACGGCACCCCCGCCGCCATCGAATGGCGCATCATCGGCGGCACCTCCGAAATCATCCGCTACCTCGCCGCCGAATATCAGGCCCGCGATACAGCCGGAATCGACCTCTTCTTCGGCGGCGGCGCCTACGACCACCTCAAGGCCGACCGCCTCGGCATCCTCGAAGCCCCTCCCCCCCTTCCTCCCGAACTGCTCGCCTATCCCGAGCGCCTCGGCGGCGAAATCTGGCGCACCGACCGCTTCTTCGGCACCGCCCTCAGCACCTTCGGCATCTGCTACAACCCCGACCGCCTCCGCGACCTGGGCATTGCCGAACCCCCGACCCGCTGGAGCGACCTTGCCGACTTCCGCTACTTCGGCCGCCTCGGCGTCACCGATCCCACCAAAAGCGGCAGCGCCGCCAAAGCCATGGAAATGGTCGTCCACGACCAATGCCTGCGCGCCGTCTTCGCCGCCGGCTACACCTTGGCCGACATCACCGCCTTCGAAGCCGACCTCCCCGCCGCGCCCCCCGAATACGAAGCCGCCCTCCGCCGCGGCTTCCTCGCCGGCCTCAACCTCCTCCGCCGCCTCGGCGCCAACGCCCGAACCATCACCGACGCCGCCGGAAAAGTCCCGGCCGACGTCTCCACCGGCCTCGCCGCCGCCGGCATGGTCATCGACTTCTTCGGCCGTTTCCAGGCCGAGCTCACCCGTTCCCCCCACGGCCTCGAACGCCTCATCTACCGCACCCCCGAAGGCGGCTCCACCGTCAGCGCCGACCCCATCGCCCTCCTCAAAAACGCCCCCAACCCCGAAACCGCCCTCCGCTTCATCCACTTCACCCTCAGCGAAGCCGGCCAAAAGCTCTGGTGCTACAAACCCGGCGCCCCCGGCGGCCCCCGCACCCACGCCCTCCGCCGCCTTCCCATCCGCCGCGACTTTTACCCCGGCGAAAATTCCCGCTACGAAACCCACCTTCCCTTTTTGCAGGACAACCTCGGCGATCCCGCCATCGACCCCTACCGCCTCGCCGCCGCCTATCCCTACATTCCCCGCTGGACTGGCCCCCGCTTCGGCCTCATCCGCGACCTTTTCCGCGCCATGTGCATCGACAGCGCCCCCGAGCTCAAAGCCGCCTGGGTTCACTTCAACACCCATCCCTCCCCCCCCTTCGACGCCCTCCCCCCCGACCTCGACCGCCCGATAAGAACCCCCCTCGAACGCCGCGACGCCCTCACCCGCTGGAGCGCCTTCTTCCGCGACTCCTACCGCCAAACCACCCAATGATTCCTCACGCGGAGCCGCAGAGAAAAAAAGCAACGAGACCTATGAAGTGTAATTTCATAGGTCTTGTGAATTACGGAATCACTGATTAACCCCGAAAATGAAACCTTTGATTTCATTCTCACGCGGAGGCGCGGAGTGCGCGGAGCTATGGCCTTTAAATAAGACTCAAAATGGCGTGGAAATAGCTCCGCGCACTCCGCGTGAGAACTGTACGTAGTGCGTAAACAGCCATATGCTTGCCTTTCTATCATAACCCTGTTTGAATGAAAATGCGGGCATGGGTTATTTTTACCCGCACTGATTGTTACTATATATAGTATATCGCTTGCTGGTTGGTAAAGCACTCTTTTTTTTGCATTGGGGTCTGTTTTGGCGACAAGGGCATGCAAACGCGCCTTTTTCACACAGAGCAGCTGAGGACACGGTGAAAAAATCAAAGAGCGCGTTCACTGCAATTTTCAGAAAAAAAAAGGCGGAAGGAATGATCCTTCTGCCTTTTTGATTGCCCGTTATGGGGGCGTTACTTGGCGGGGATGACGAGTTTCTGGCCGATGCGGATGGTGTCGGTCTTGAGCTCGTTGGCTTCGCGGAGGGCTTGGGTCTTGATGCCGAAGCGCTGGGCGATGACGGAGAGGGAATCGCCTTTCACGACGGTGTAGACGGTGTTGCCGCCGTCTTTGACGGTGACGGTGGGCTTTTTCACGGTGGGCTGGCTGAGGCCGGCGGTTTTGGCGGAGGGGGGCAGGAGGATGGTCTGGCCGACGTAGATGCTGTTGGGCTTGAGGGTGGCGTTGAGGGCGAGAACGTCGGAGAGGCGGGAGTCGGTCTTTTTGAGGATTTCGGAGAGGGTGTCGCCCTTTTGGACCACGTAGGCGTGGGCTTCGGGGAGGACGGGGGCTGTGAGGGTGGCGGCGGGGATGTAGAGGGCGGGGGCGGCGGGGGGGGGGGCGGGGTCGGAGGCGCAGCCGTGGAAGAGTGCGCAGCCGGCGGCGATGCAGCCCAGGGCGGTGAAACGAATTGGGGTTGTCATTTTTGTTTTCCTTTTGTTCTTCACGGTTTGCCAACGCAACGGCGTTGGAGGTTGTTTTGAAAATCGTTGCCGCGCGCGGCGTAGCCGGGGTATTGGTCGAAGCTGGCGGTTCCGGGTGAAAGGAGGATCACTTCGCCGGGAAGGGCTTCGGCTGTGGCTTGGTCGACGGCTTTTTCCATGGTGCCGCAGAGGGCGCAGGGGAGGGTGCGGGACCAGGCGTCGAACAGGCGCTGCGCGCAATCGCCTATAAGATACACTTTTTTGGCATGGTTCGCCAAGTCTGTTTTTATAAATGTGGTGTCTTCTTCTTTGAGGAGGCCGCCGGCGATGAGGCGGACGGGGCGGGGGGCGCACATTTTGAGGGCGGCGGCGGTGGCGGAAAGGGAGGTGGCTTTGGAGTCGTCGATGCAGGTGACGCCGCGGTGGTCGAGGATGCGTTGCATGCGGTGGGCGAGGGGCTGGTAGTGGGCGAAGCCGGCTTCGATCTGGGCGGGGGTGAGGCCGGCGGCGGTGAGGAGGGCGCAGGCGGCTGCGGCGGCGAGGCCGAGGATGGGGTTATCGAAGGGGCCGGTGATGGTGAAGCGCAAGCTGCCGCTTTGGACGAGGCCGGGGGTGTAGCGCCAATCGGCGGGGGGGGTGTCGCCGAAGGTTTGGTGGGGGCGGGGGGCTTTGAGGTCGAAGCCTTGGGGGATGAGGGCGAGGGAGGCGGGGGGGAGGCCGGTGAGGAGTTTGCGCTTGAGGTCGCCGTATTCGGTCATGTGGGCATGGCGGTCGAGGTGGTCGGCCTGGAGGTTGAGGATGCAGGCGGCCTGGGGGGCGAAGGCGGCTGTGTGTTCCATTTGGAAGGTACTGACTTCGGTGACGGCCCAGACTTCGTGGGCATCGGGGTATTCGAGCACGCGGGCGGAGAGGGGGGTGCCGTAGTTGCCGGCGGTGCAGGCGATGCGCCCGGCGCGGGTGAGGGTATCGGTGCAGAGTTTGACGAGGGAGCTTTTGCCTTTGCTTCCGGTGACGGCGAGGGCTTTGCCTTGCCAGTGGGCGGCGCCGAGCTGGAGCTCGGAAACGACGGGGATTTTCCGGGCTGCGCATTGGGTGAGCCAGGTGTGGCCGATGGGGATGGAGGGGCTGGCCACGCAGAGGGTGAAGGCTTCGCCTTCGGGGAAGGTTTCGAGGGTGCGTGCGCCGAGGGCTTGGGCGGCTTGGCGGCGCTCGGGTTTCCAGGCGGAATCGAGGATGGCGGCGGTGCCGCCTTTGGCGATGATGAGGGCGGCTGCGGCTTCTCCGCTGGCGCCGGCGCCGAGGATGAGGGTGTTTTGGATGTTCATGGGTGGGTTCCGAAGAGCTGGCTGTAGCGGGGGGCCCAGTAGGTGATGATGAGGTCGGTTCCGGCGCGGGCGAGGGCGAAGATGGATTCGCGGATGAGGTCGTTGAGGTCGCCCCAGCCGCGCTCGGCGGTGGCGATGAGCATGGCGTATTCGCCGCTGACGTTGTAGGCGGCGAGGGGGAGGTCGGTGCGGTGGCGGAGGTCGCGGATGATGTCGAGGTAAAAGAGGGCGGGTTTGACCATGAGGATGTCGGCGCCTTCGGTTTCGTCGAGGGTGGATTCGAGGAGGGCGGCGCGGGGGTTGGCGTAGGAGGCTTGGTAGGATTTGCGGTCGCCGGTGCCGGGGGCGGAGTTTTCGGCGTCGCGGAAGGGGCCGTAGAGGGCGGAGGCGAATTTGGTGGAGTAGGCCATGAGGAGGGTGTTGTGGAGGTCGGCTTCGGCGAGGGCGGCGCGGATGGCGGCGATTTGGCCGTCCATCATGGCGCTGGGGGCGACGATGTCGGCGCCGGCGGCGGCGTGGCTGAGGGCGGTGCGGGCGAGGAGGGCGATGGAGGCGTCGTTGTCGACCTGGCCGCAGGGGGCGAGGGGGCCGCAGTGGCCGTGGGATGTGTAGGCGCAGAGGCAGACGTCGGTCATGATGACGAGGTGGGGGAAGGCTCGGCGGATGAGGGGGATGGCTTGCTGCACGGCGCCGCGCGGATCCCAGGCGCCGGAGCCGCCGTTGTCTTTTTCGCCTTCGGTCTGGCCGAAGAGGAGGACGCCGCCGATGCCTTGGGCGACGACGGGTTCGAGGGCGGCGCAGGCGGTGTCGGGCGAGAAGCGGTGCTGGCCGGGCATGGAGGCGATGGGTTCTTTGCGGTTTTTACCGGGGATGATGAAGAGGGGCCAGATCCATTTGGAGGGTGGGGGTGGGGGGGAATCGAAGAGGGCGCGGAGCTCGGGTGTTCGGCGGGGGCGGCGGAGGCGAAGGTCGGGGAAGTGTGCGGTCATGGCAGGCTCCTATTCGTCTTCAACGCGGAATCCGGCGGTGATGGCGTCGAAGATGGGTTGGTGGCTTTGGGGGTCGGTGCGGCGGCGGGCCACGGTCATCAGGTCGTTGAGGCGTGCGTTTTTCCAATCGTGGCGGGAACGGCCCGGTTCCCGGCCGGTTTCGCGGTAGCGGCGTTCGAGTTCCTGCCGGAAGAGGGTGGCTTGGGAATCGGGCAGAAGCCCGAGTTCGGCGAGGCGGTAGCAAAAGCTCTGGGCGCTGACGCCGAAGCGGGCTTTGAGGGTGAGGAGGATTTCAAGGTCGAAGATTTCGGGGTGAAGGCCGGTGCGGAAAAAGGCGGCGCGGACGGTGTCTTCGGGCATGAGGAAGCAGGCGGCGAAATGGCGGGTGAATTTGTCGTCGGAAAGGGGGCGTTCGCGGCTGAGCGTTTTGATCTGGAGGCCGTGGCGATCGGCGTTGGCGAGGTAGATCCAGCCGAGCTCCTGGATGAGGAGGAAGAGGCGGCGCTCGGCGGGGAGGTCTTCGCGGAGAAAGATGAAGGCGTTGAGGCGGGCGGGGTCGCCGCAGGAAAGCGAGGCGATGCCGTAGGGGAGGTTGAGCTGTATGACGCGTAGGCCGTGGTTTTCAAAGAGGAGGGTGTAGTCGTGAACCATCGCGTCGCCGATGGCGAGGTAGGTTCTGATCTGGCGGGCGAGGGCGTTGGCGCCGCGCTCGGTCTTTTCCACGGGAAGCATCAGCGGCACGGTGGCGAAACCGGGCACTTCGCAGAGCTTTTCCAGCTCGAGCCAGGCGAGGCTGATGCGCGCGAGGTGGCGGTTGAGGATGGTGCGGCGCTTGACGCTGAGCACGGGGCAGTGCGTGAGCCCGGCGAAGGGGTATTCTTCGGCGGCGGCGCAGGGTTTGACGGTGGATGAGGGCTCGGGGGCTTCTTCGATGTGGGGGCTGTCGGGGGCGCGGGTCTCGGCGGCGATGCGCTGGGCGCGCTGAAGGAGTTCGTCGGCGGTGATGTCGAGCGCGCGGGTCAAGGCCAGGAGAAGGGCGAAGGAGGGATAATGCCTTCCGCGCTCAAGGTTGCTCATGGGGCCGGGGCGGATGGCGAGGCGGTCGGCGAGCTGGCGCTGGCTGAGGTTGCGCTTGAGCCGATAATACCGCACGGCTTGGGCGAAGGCGTGCGGTTCTGGCATTTCAAACGGTTCTGCCGGCATTTTTCCGCTCCCGTTTACGGTGTGGATACCGGTGTGGCGGCGCGCAGGGCTGCCAGGTATTCAGCACTGGCGGCGGCGGTCTTTTGAAGGCGGAGCACGCGCTCGGCGCCGGCGCGGGTGGAGTCGGGGTTGGCTTTGAGCCAGGCGTCGATCTCGCTGTCGCCGACGGTGACGCGGTCGCGGACTTCCTGGTCGAGAATGTCCTGTGCGATGGTTTTTTTCGTGAGGTAATCGGTCAGTGCTGCGCTCGACACGCCGAGGCGGTTCGTGCAAAACGCGTCGAAATCGAGCCCTTGGGCTTTGGCTGCGGCTTTCAAGGGCTCGAGGCCGCTGTCGACGGTGGCGGTTGATGTTTGAATGCCTTTTTTGGCGGCGACCTGGTCGAGCAGGGCCATGTCGATCATGTCGCCGAGGGCCGATTTCTGCAATTGGTTTTTCAAGGCTGTTTTCGCGCGGTCGCTGAGGTCGCTTTTCAGGCCGGCCTGCTGGAGGGCGATCAATGTGTTGAGGCGGCTGTCGAGGTCGGCTTGCGTGATGGTTGTTCCGCCGATGGCGGCGATCACGGAATCGGGGGCTTTCCCGGCCTGTTCCGGAAGCGTTTCTTTTACTGCGGCTCCCGCCGCCGCTTTCGCGGCGGAACGCCATTCGCCTGCGGCGTGTGCGCCGGCAACGCACAAACAGACCGCCATTCCTGCGCCGAATATTTCTTTAATGCCCATTTTTTCGGGGGGCCTTTCAAAAACGGGAAGGGATGGCTCCGAAGAGCGGCATCCCTTCGCCTGATCTGTGATCTGCTTTACTTCGCCAGTTCGGGATAGATGGCGGTGATGGTTGTGCGTTTGCGGACGTCTTCGCGGAAGGTTTCGGCGGTGGCGCGGCTTTTCTGCATTTTGATTTCTTCGCGGATGCTGTCGGCGGTGGGCACGGGTTGCGAAGGAACCAGCAGGAGGTAGAGATCCACGCTTTCGGGGGCTTCGCCAACGAGGATGTGCGAGGCGGTCACTGTTTCGGCGGGGGGATCGCCGGCGGATTTCTTTTCGGTGACTTTGACGATGTGGTAGCCGAACTGGGTCTCGATGACGGGGCCGACTACGCCGATTTCCTGTTCAAAGGCGGCTTTGTCGAATTCGGGGACCATCTGGCCGCGGCTGAATGTGCCCAGGTCGCCGCCTTTTTTGCCGGAGGGGCAGGTGGAGTATTCGGCGGCAAGGGCTGCGAAGTCGCCGCCGTTGACGATTTTCTCGCGGATTTCCTCGATTTTGGCTTTCGCGGCGGCTTTGTCGATCGCGGGCACGGTTTTGACGAGCTTGACGATGGCGAGGCCGTTTTTGGATTCGATCTTTTCGCTGATTTTGCCGGGCTCGAGCTTGGTGACGGCTTCGGCGACGGCGGGGTCGATTTTGGAAAGCTGTTCTTTGGGGAGCTTCAGTTCGTCTTTGACGACGGAGAAGTCTTTGACGACGTCTTCGAAGGGGGTGCCGTCTTTGATGAGCTTTTCGGCGTCGGCGAATTTTTTGTTGGCTTCTTCGGCGATTACGGTGGCTTCGTCGACGCGCTGTTTCACTTCTTCATCGGAGACTTGGGCTTTTTCGGTCACTTCTTTTTTGAAGAGTTCTTCGATGAGGAGCTGGTCTTCAAAATCTTTGCGGGCGGTTTCGGCGCCCATGGGGTATTCTTCAAAGACTTGTTCGATGGTTTTGCCCGGTTCGCGCTGGGCGATGTTTTCGTTGATTTTCTTGATGGCTTCTTCGCGGGTGGCGTCGGTCACGGTGAGGTTCAGGCGCTTGGCTTCGTCGCGGAACATGTTCACGCTGATGAACTGCTCGATGAGCTGCTTGCGGAAATAGTCGCGGGCTTCTTCGATTTTGTCTTCGGGGATCGGGCGGGGGCTTTTGGCCGAGGCGGCGATAATGGCGTTGACTTTGTCGTTGAGCTCTTTCCAGGTGATCTGGTTGCCGTTGACGGATGCGGCGATGTCGGTATCCTTGAAATTTTCGGGGACGACGGCAATTTCGCTTTCAACGGTCTTGACGCCGTCGGGCGAAACGGTCACGGTTTCGGTCACTTCCACGTCTTTCACAGGGGGGGTGTCGTGTTTGTCGCATCCTGACAGAATGGCGGCTGCCGCCATTGCACCTGTGAACACTGCTTTTGTACACTTCATAAGAATCCTCCGCGGTTGCGTTTGTCGCTGCCTTTGAAAATAAAACGGCAGGCAGCCAGATGTGAATGGGGGGCAATTTAGCAGATTTCATGCCTAAAAGAAAGGATAAAATCGCGCATGCGGCAGAAAGGGTATACAAAAAGAGCCGGGCCTGTGCGGCCCGGCTGTGATGGGGGGATTTTATTTGAGGCGGCTGCGCAGATCCATGATGTCTTGCTCTTTGCTGGTGACTTCTCGCTGCATGCGCAGGACTTCGTCTCTGAGCTTCTGGAGCTCGGCCTGGTCGGCGGTGCCGGCTGGGCCGCCGCTGATGAAGACGGGGGCGCCGACGGCGAGGGGTTTGGATCCGGCGAGGTAGCGGGGATCGTGGCGCAGGGGCTGGGGCGCGGGGACTGATTTGAGGTAGATTTCGGCGGCTGTGAGCTTGGGCGCGCTGGCGCGCACTTTGATCACGCCGGCTTCGGGTTTGGCGCGAAGCAGGATGGTGGCTGTGCCGAACTCGGTTTTGACGGGGTTGTTGGGGGAGAGGGGGCCGCTGACAATCTCGGCGGGACCTTCGACTTCAAAGAAGATGGAGTCGGAAGCGAGGACTTTGGGGAGGCCTTTGGCATCGGTCACTGTGGCGCGCACGGGGACGAAGTCGCTCCCGTCGGCGGTGAGGGCGATGTTTTGGTCGTCGACGGCGAGGCTGATGGCGCGGGTGTATTCGGGGTAGCGTTTGATTTCTTTGGCGACGACTTTTCCGCCGATGAGGCCTTCGGCGATCAGGGTGATCTGGCCGGTTTTGCCGCGCCAGTCGCGTTTGATGACGGCGAAGTCGAAGGCGTTGGTGAAGGTGACGGGGGGGTGTGGGAGGCCTTTGTAGCCGCGGTCGGGTTTTTGGGTGCCGAGGTCTTTTCCGAGCCAGGTGAGGCGGACTTCTTCGCAGTTGGTGTAGATGGTGATGTTGGGGTCGGAAATCTGGGTGATTTCGTGGGCGATTTTGACCATGGGGCCGGTTTCGATGCCGGGGAGGGTGTAGTCGGGGTGGTATTGGCTCTTGAAGAGGTAGTAGGAATAGCGGGGGATGCGGGCGTTGTCGAGGAGGCCGCCCCAGAAGGGGTCGTTGTGGTAGCCGCGCTGGTGGTCGATGCCGCACCAGAGGGCGGCGCCGATGCGCACGGGTGGGGTGGTGTAGATGTAGCCGAGGTCTCTTGCTCGGATGGCGGCTTGTTTGAGGAGGGCGTGTTCGCCCCATTCGCGTTTGACGCGGGTGGTGGCGTTTTGGGAGCCGAAGTTGTCGACTTCGCCGCCGTCGCCGTATTCGCGGTTGAAGGAGTTTTTGGGTTCGTGGTAGCCGCCGTGGTAGTAGAAGTCGAGGCCGCCGTGTTTGGCTTCGTCGACGTCGGCAACGGTGTAGAGGCCGGGGAAGGGGAATTCTTCGTGGGCGATGCGGTGCATTTCTTTGAGGAGGTGGGGGGGCTGGTGGGGGGTTTCGTTGAGGGCGGTTTCCCAGAGGAGCATGGAGGGGTGGTTGCGGTCGCGGCGCACGAGGTTGCGGGTGTCGGCGTAAATGCGTTGTTCGAAGGTGGTGTTCTTTTCGTAGAACTGCCAGCCGGGGTTGGCGGTGGTGGTGAGGAGGCCGAGGGCGTCGCAGGCGTCGTAGAAGGCGGGGTCGAGGGGGTAGTGGGCGGCGCGGACGATGGTGACGCCGCCTTCGCGCAGGAGCTTGGCGTCGCGCCATTGGCCGGAGTTGGGCAGGGCGTTGCCGATGTGGACGTAGTCTTGGTGGCGGTTGACGCCGCTGAGGCGGTAGGGGAGCTGTTTTTTGTTGATGAAGAAGCCTTGCTGGCCGCGCATTTCGAAGAGGCGGATGCCGAAACGGGTGAGGAAGGAGTCGATGATTTTGCCGTCTTTGAGGATTTCGGTGCGGATGTGGTGGAGGGTGGGGGAATCGGGGTGCCAGAACTCGGCGTTGTCGACGATGAGGGTCTGGCTGGAGGTCTGGAGGGCGCCGGGGGCGAGGGTGAGGTTTTGGACGCTGATGGCGGCGAGTTTTTTGCCGGCGAGGGTCTCGAGGGTGTTGCGCACGGTGAGGTTGGCGGCGGGGGTTTTGGAGCTGTTTTGGAGCTCGGTGCGGATTTCGATGGTGGCGGTTGCGCCTTCGATGTCTTTGACGGCGACGAAGACGCCGCCTCCGGCGGGGGTGGGGCTCAGCTCGGTGAGGCTGATGTGCACGGGGCCGGTCTGGATGAGGTAGGTTTCGCGGTAGATGCCGCCGAGGTAGGTGAAGTCGAGGTTGCTTTGGGGCTTTCCGGGGGGGACGTTGGGGTCGTCGGCGTTGTTGGCGCAGAGGGCGATGAGGTTGTTTTTGCCGTTGGGATTGAGCAGGGGGGTGGCGTCGACGGCGAAGGGGAGGTACCCGCCGAAGTGTTGGGCGGCTTCTTTGCCGTTGATCCACACGGTGCATGTGCCCATGACGGCTTCGAAGTAGATGAAGGCGCGGCCTGTGTTGGGGGGCGGGGGGAGGTCGAAGCGTTTGCGGTACCAGGCTTTGCCTTGGTAGTTGCGGCCGCCGCTGGCGTTTTCGGTGAGCACTTCGAGGCCGTGGGGGATGGCGGCGGCTTCCCATTGGGAGTCGTCGAAGGCGGGGGTCTGGGCGCCGGGGGCGTCGCCTTTATGGAAGCGCCAGCCGGTGCCGAAGTTTTCGACGGTGCGGGGGCTGCCGGGGATGGCGTGGAAGCCGGCGGTGGAGTAGGCGGGGAGGTGTTTGTCGGGGAGGATCATGTCGAGGCTGGGGTTGAGCCAGTCGGCGTGGTCGCCTTGCATGCCGTCGCCGGCGTCGGTCACGGCGAGGGTGAGGGTGGAAACGGCGGTGACGTCGAGGGAGATGGGTTTGGGTTTCTGGCCGGCGCGGACGATGCCGCTGTTGAAGGCTTCTTTGCCGTCGAGCCAGACGCTGAAGACGACGCTGCCGGTGGGGCCGCCGGCGTCGTCGACGCCGACTTCGGCGCGGAAGTTTTTGTGTTTTTTGGCGAGGTTGAAGGCGATTTCGCCTTTGGGGTGGGTTCCGATGCCTTTTTCGTAGCGGGCGCCGGCGACGCGGAGTGTGCCTCCGGTGATGCTGAGGTTGGTTTTGGTCTGGTTCCAGCCTTGGCTGACAGTCGCGGCCTCTTTCACAGTGAGAAAGTGGCGGGGTTCGAGCCCGGCTCGGGCGTTGCAGGCGATGGTGCCGAGGAGGGTGGCGAAAAGAAGGTGGCGCATGGTGAAGAATCTCCGGGAGGATAGAGCGTATTTCGATTGATCTTTCCGTTTTTTCTCGGTACTTTTTGTTTTTGAACTTCACCCTTTCAGATCGCCGTAGCGTTGCTACGGCTCACTTCAAGAGTTTGTCAAAACCCAAAATCACCTTCACAAAATTCGGAAATCTCATTCGAAACCTGCTCTAGATCAGTTGTATTGTTGGGAGGTTTTGGGCAGGCCCGCGCCGATGCCTTTTTTCATGGCTTCGATGAGCTCGGGGAGGTGGTTTTCGTAGACGCCGCGGGGGGTGGCGCTGTGTTTTTTGGCGATGGCGGCGGCCATGCCGGTCACTTCGCCGAACATGCCGATGGTGCGCATCACGCGGATGGTGCCGTGGGCGATGTGGGTGACGCTGATGCTGCGCCCGGCGATGAAGAGGTTGTCGACGTCGCGTGCGTAGAGGCAGCGGTAGGGGACGGGGTAGGGTTTGATGTGCATGTGTTTGGCGATGGATTTGAAGGGTTCTTCAAATTTTTTGGCGTTTTCGGGGTCGGGGTAGTGCAGGTCGATGGACCAGGTTGTGCAGGCGGTGGCGTCGGGATAAAGCACGGGTTTTTTGAGGTCGTTTTCGGTGAGCACGAGGTCGCCGTAGATGCGGCGGCTTTCGCGTTTGCCGGCGATGAAGGCGACCCAGGCGAGGGAGCGGTTGGCGAATTTGGCGCGGGTGGCTTCGGGGGCGTGGTTTTTGAGGTAGGACCAGTTGGTGTAAACGACCATCATGCCGTAGTCGCGGATGTATTCGGCTTCGAGCATCTGGTCGCGTTTCATGCCGGTTTCCCAGGTCCATTCGCCCATGCTGACGGCTTCGGCGTTTTTATCGGTGACTGTGTGGCCCCAGTCGATGTCGGGAAAGGAGGTTGGTTTTTTGGCGTCGACGGTGTTCCACTGCACGGAGGATCCGAGGACTTGGCGGTCGGGTTTGTCGGGGGCGGAGGGTTCGTTGTATTGGGCTTTGCTTTCGCGGCCGTACATAAATTTGGCGCCGGCGGCGACGGCGACGAAACCGTCGCCGGTGGAGTCGATGAAGTAGGTGCCGGGGATGGTGATGGTCTCGGAGCTGTCGAGCTTGAGGGCCTGGACGGCGGTGATGGTCTTGCCTTTCATGGTCACGCCGGTCACGTGGTGGTTCATGTAGAGGGTGAGGTTCTCCTGGCCGCTGGCGACTTTCATTTTGAGATCGTCTTCATACCGTGCGGCGTCGGCGGCGTTGTCGCCGCGGCGCGGGCCGATTTCGGCCACGATTTCGCCCAGCTTGGGGTAGGGGTCTTTGTAGAGTTTGCCGCCGAGGTGCACGCGCACTTCGGAGCTGTTGTTGCCGCCGAGGACGGGGCGGTTGTGCACGAGGGCGGTCTTGAGGCCGGAGCGGGCGGAGCTGAGCGCGGCGCAAAGGCCGCCGATTCCGCCGCCGATGACGACGCAGTCGTAGCTTTCCGCTGCGCGGGTTTTTTGCATGACGGTCTGGCGGAGGCGGGCGAGGCCGGCGGGGTCTTCGGGCGGTGTGAAGCCGGGGTCGTTGGAGAGGAGGATCGAGTCGCACCGGCCGTCGAAGCCGGTGAGGTCTTTGAGCGCGAGGGTGATGTCGCCTTTGGGGAGCTTCACGGGTCTGGGGGCTTTTTGCCAGTGCCAGGTTTCTTTTTGGGTGCCGAAGATTCCGGCGCTGGCGCCGCCGATGAGGAGTTCAAAACGGCCCGCGGGTGTGCCGCGGTTCCAGGTTTTGGTCCAGTCGCGGGTGCGGACCCAGACCGACCAGTTGCCCGGGGAGGGGATGGCGACGGTGGTCTTTGCATCGGCCACGGGCACGCCCATGCCGTGGGCAAGGATGTAAGGCGAACCGAAGACTTCGATCATCTGCGGGTCGACGACCCAGCCGCCGAGGTCGTTAAATGATTCGGTCTCGATAAAGAGCGTGGCGCCGGGCGACCAGGCCGCGCCTAGGAGCGCGAGGGTCAATGCTGTGTTTCGAATCGCGTTTTTCATCCTGTTCTCCTTGTTGAAATCGCTTGCTTTGATAGGGGGAGCTTAACACGGATTGAGGAAAAGACAACCCGATTCGGAAAAAAGTGCCTCGCTGCCTGAAAAAGTGATACCCCGACAACGCACCTCTGTTTTGGTGATGCGATTTGAAATGGCTATTGCAGGGTGGGCCAGACGGTTTCGCCGCGGAGCTGGGCGTCGAGGCCGGCGGGTTCGTAGACGCCGTAGAACTGGCTGACGGAATCGAGCCAGATGATGATGCGCTGCATTTCTTCGGGGGTGAGGGTCACGCCGTGGTGGCCTTTGAGGAGCATGGGGTAGAGTTTGGAGGCGCGGGCGCCGAATTGGCCGGGGGTGGTGCGGTAGAATTTGGGGTTGTTGAAGTCGCGCCCGGCGCCGTAGGTGGTGAAGCCGTATTTTTTGGCGAGGGTGAGGTAGGAGGCGGTGAAGGTGTGGGTGTTGTCGCCGTAGTAGCTTTTGTCGTCGCCGGGGATGATGGCGGAGTCGAGGCGGGGGGCTTTGTCTTTGTTTTGGGTGTGGCAGGCCACGCATTTTTTGTCGAGCACGGGCTGGACGAGGATCGGGTAGCTGAAGGGGCGGCTGCCGGCGGGGCCGGGGAGGAGCTTGGAGGGGGGGCGGCGCATGGCGAGGAGGTTGCCGGTTTTTCCGGGGGGGGCGGTCTCGGTTTTGGATTCGTGGCAGCCGATGCAGGAGAGGATTTCGCCGGGGATGAAGGAGACGGCGGAGCGCATGGATTGGATGGCGCAGCCGTTGGCGTCGAGGGCCTGGAAGAAGAGGGGGATGCCGCTGGGGGCTTTGAAGTGGGCGCTGCCGTCGGGCTCGACGGGGACGGTGCCGAGGAGGGCGCGGGCGAGGTTGACGGAGTCGGACCCTTCGGGGATCTGGATGCCGATGTTGCGTTTCATTTCGTCGGAGCTGACGGGCATGGGGTAGAGCTGCCAGACGCGGAGTGCTTTGACTTGGCCCGTTTCGCCTTGGGGCCAGGGGAGGAGGCTTTTGTAGACGTCGGCGACGGTGATGGTGGCTTCGGTGCCTTTGGGGTGGCGGTGTTCGGGGATGATGCGGGGGCGTGGTGCGGGTTTGAGGGGGATGGGGGTGAGGGAGGCGATGGCGGGGTCGCGGTAGATGAGCTCTTTGTTGCCGAATTTGTCGACGAGGTAGAGGCCGAAGTTGTGGCGGGGGATGAGGGTGCTGTAGGTGGGGGCGTAGGAGCAGAGGTGGTAGGTGTCGCTGAGGGGCCAGGGGGCGGCGTAGATTTGGAGGCCGCGCTCGCTTTCGGGGAATTTGACTTCGGGTGTGAAGCGGCGGACGGGGCCCATGCGGTCGTTGTCGGGGATTGCGGGGTCGATGTGGATGAGTGAGCCGAAGGATTGGCCGTGGTGGGGGGCGGCGGTGGCGATGTAGGAGCGGGAGGAGGGGATGGGGCGGGTGTCGATTTCGGCGTCGGCCCGTTTGTAGCGGAGGGAGTAGTTGCCGTGGAGGGGGCGGGGGTCGCGGCCGTCGGGGGTGGTGATCCAGGGCATGTGGGCGGTGCAGCCGTGGCGGTCGATGTAGTCCCAGCGGGTCCAGAGGAGGCGGCCGTCGCTGTTGACGGCGGGGGACCATTCGCTGACGTCGTGGATGCTGAGGCAGCGGATGTCGGAGCCGTCGGGGGCCATGTCGTGGAGGGTGTAGCTGGGGCAGTAGCGGCCGCAGCGGATGAAGGCTCCGCGGCGTTCGGAGAGGAATGCGATGCGGCCGCTGGGCATGAAGCAGGGGGAGTGGTCGTTGTAGGTGCCGTCGGTGAGCTGGGTGAGGGAGGTGCCGTCGAGGTTCATGGAGAAGAGGTGGTAGGATCGGCCTCGCTCCCAGTGGCCGTTGTTGGCGTGGTCGAGGTGGCGGATGCCGCCTTTTTTTCCTTGACATTCGACGTAGGCGAAGGCGATGCGCCTGGCGTTGAAATCGAGGGCGGGGGAGAGGATGGATCCGTAGGTGAGGTTGGTGCCGGCGAGGCGGCCCTGGGCGACGGTGGCGGTGGAGAGGATGTCGCGCGGGGTTGGGTTTGGGCTGAAGGCGGCGTCGAGCACGAAGAGGCCGCCGCCGGGGGTCTGCTGGGCGCCGTAGTATTGGTCGCTCATGTGTTCCATCACGTGGGCGACGTTGCGTTTGATGAAGAGGATTTTATCGAAGTTGAGCAGGGGGTTGCTGAGGGCGATTGTGCGGCGGAGGTCGAGGGCTTGGTCGAAGAGGGTTTGGCGCTCTTGGGTTCCGGGGGTGGTCTGGGCGGCTTTCTCGGTCAATGCCGCCAATGCTTTCCGCTCTTTTTGGATGTTGGCTTTCATTCCGGCGAGGTCGTCGGCGAGGGCGGCGGTGCGGCGCAGGACGATGTCGAGCGGGTCGCGGTCTTGGGGGAGGATGGTGGCGTCGCGGCAATAGGCCTGTTCATAGGCGTGTTTGAAATCGCCGCGCGCCTTGATGTCGGCTTCGAGTGTTTTCCACTGCACGTGACGCTCCTCCTGGGGGTAGGCAAACGCGGTGAGGGCGGCAAGCCATGCGGCGGCGAGGGTCAGGGTGCGTTTCATGGAAAACCTCTTTTCTTACTTGAGCGAGATGGCGCTGAGGGTGTGGATGGGGTCGTTGGCTTTGTTTTTGAGGCCGGGGAAGAGCATGTCCATGTTGACGATGTAGAGCTGATCGCCCAGGGCGATGGGTTCGCAGGGCTGGTCGAGGAGGCCGTCGGCGCCGTCGGTGTCGCCGTTCATCCAGAGGGTGGTGAGGTTTTTTTCGGCGATGTTCCAGGCGTGGATGGCGTTTTGCTCGGAGTCGGCGATGATGAGGCGGTTGCGGGGGGCGTCGAAGGTGATGCCGTCGGCGCAGGGCATGCGGGCGGTGTCGTGGAAGAGGGTTTCGGGGCGGGTGTAGGCGCCGGGGCGGAGTTTGCGGAGGGTGTAGAGGCGGCCGTCGCCGAAGTTGCCGGTGTAGAGGTTGCCGCCGGCGTCGATGGCGAGGCCGTCGGCGCCGCCGGGATCGTTGCGGTGGGGCAGGGGGGTGGTTTCGGTTGTGCCGAGGCAGTAGGGGTCGCTTTCCCAGGCTTCTTTGTCTTTGAGGCTGACGGTGCCTCGGGCGAGGTCGGCGAAGGGGATGCGGTAGACGCCGCCGCGGTTTTTGCCGGGGAGGTCGAAGCAGGTGTCGGTGAAGTAGAGGGCGTCGGCGTCGCTGCGGATGGCGTTGGCGAGCTTGATGTGGTCGACGGCGGTTTCGATGCGGAGGGCTTCGCCTTGTTGGTCGAGGACGATGCGCATGACGCGTGATTTGTAGTTTTTATCGAAGAAGTACTGGTTGTCGCAGTAATAGAGGTTGCCGTCGGGGGCCATGTCGATGCCCATGGGGCCTGCTCGGCGGGTGTCGGGGTGGAGGCGGGCTCCGGTGAGGGTGATCCATTTGCCGGTGGCTTTGTCCATTTTCAAGATGAGGGCGGGGTAGGTGGGGTCTACGTAGTTGGGGGCGGAGAGGTAGAGGTTGCCTTTGGGGTCGGCGGCCATGCCGTCGGGGGTGTTGACGTGGTCGCCGAACTGTTTGAAAAGCACGGGTTTGGCGATGGCGTGGATCGCCAGAAGAGAAGCTGCAAGACTGATCATCACTTTCATACGACACTCCTTTTGTGTGTGATTGTAGGGCAATCGGCGAGGTTGCGTCAAAATCAATTCATCCGATAAAAACGCCCTGCATAGCGCAGTGTTCATTCGCGGGTGGGCGGAGCGGTTTGGCGGTCGAGCTGTATCGTGCAGGTGTCGGCCGTTGTGCGGAGGATGGCTTCGCCGCTGGCTTCGACGAGGGTCTCGATGTTCTCGCCGGTCCGGCTTACGGTGATGTCGATTTTTTTGCCTCCTGAGGCCGTGAGGCCGCGCAAGGCCATGCGGTTCCATTCGGCGGGCAGGCGGGGGCGCAGCTCGAAGCTTTTGAGCCCGGCGGGGCGGTAACCGAAGAGGCCTTCGGTGACGACGCGGCAATAGAGCCCGCTTTCGGCGGCGAGCTGGCGTTGGTCGCCTTCGGGCCAGGCTTCCACAGGGTAGGGCACGTGGTCGCCGAGGAGGCGCCGGCGGGAGTAGGCCTGAAGGAGGGGCAGGGCGCGGGCGGTGTCGCCGGCGGCAAAGGCGCCGCGCAGGCCGTAGAGTGTGGCGCGATCCCAAAAGGTGTTGTCGCCGGCCTGCGTGCGGAGGCCGTCGGGGGACCAGAGTTTATGGGAGAAGAGCGCATCGAGGGTGGCGGGGGCGCGGTCGTGGAGGCCGGCGGTGAGGGGTATGCAGATCCAGGAGCGGAGGACGGAGTTGCCTTCGTAATAACGGTAGGTGTCGAACCCCTGCACGGTGGCGCCGAAGTGTCGGTCGATGGCGGCGCGGAGGGCATGGGCCTGTTTTCGGTAATGTTCGGTTTGGAGGCCTAAATCGCGCCCGAGGGCGGCGGCGGAGAGGAGGGCGTCGTAATAAAGGGTGGAGGTGCAGAGGTTGGCTTTTCCGGCGGGGAAGCGGTGCTCGAGCTCGTCGCAATCGGAGGCGACAACGCCTTCGGGGGTGAGTTTGAGGCGGCAGTATTCGAGGCACCAGGCGAGCATGGGCCAGAGGCGCTCGGCGGTTTGGCGATCGCCGAGGGAGAGGGTGAAGCGGCCAAGGCCGTAGGCTGTCATGGCGGCGTCGCCCCGGTCGCCCGCGCCGTTCCAGATGTCGGTGCCTTCGGCGATGATGGAGCTGGGGATGGGGTTGAAGCTGCCGGTCATGTAGGGTTCGTACCAGCGCCAGCAGGTCATGGCGGATTCGACGGCGCTTTGATTTCCGGCGTAGGCGAAGAGGGGGTTGACGTATTCGCATTGGTCGTTGGCCCAGATGGCGGCGTAGTAGCGGAGGCTGCCGGGGGAATGGATCAGGCCGTTTTTGGTTTCGTAGAGGTTTTCAAAGGTATGGAAAAGGGCGCGGGTGAAGAGGCGGTTGAGCACGGGGTCGGGGCTTTCGAAGACAAGGCCGGTTTCGGTGGCGTGGTTCAGGTGCGCCCGGTAGGCGCGCTGGGCGCTCTCATCGATCACCGGCCAGGGTTCTCCGGTTTTTCGCGCGCTGTAGACGGTTGTGAAATGGAGTGTTTGTTTCGGTTCGAGGGTAAAGGTGCCGGTCGGGGCGGTGCGCGCGCGGAATTCATAGCTGCCGCAGACGCCTTTCGTTGGGCAGGGCACATGCTTTTCATCGGCTTCAATGGCAACGGTCAGCGGTTCTTCGGAGGCGTTGAACAGGCTGAACCGCTCAAGAACGGCGCGCAGGTTCATGCTTGGGAAAAGGGTGCGTTCCAGGTGGGCGGCGCCGGGGTGGCGGCTGCTTGTTGTCAGGGCGTCTCGGATGAAAAAGGTGAGGAGGGTTTCCTGGAAAGGTGTGCCGTTGATGGTGATGCGGGGCTGGGTATCGGAGCCGAAGTGGATTTGGGCGTGGTCGTGGGTTTTATTGGGTACGGTTCGGAGCATGGGAAAGGCGATGTCTTTCTCGCTGACGAGGTTGCCGTCTTTCACGCCGTAGGTTGTCACGAAGGAAACGTGGCGGCCGCTCATTTCGAAGCGGTCGGTAAAGGATTCGCCCGGGGTGACCGTGCGGGCGAGGGTGTGGTCGCCGCGGAGTTCCCATCGCTCCTGAGCGGTCGCGGTGAAGTGGAAAAAGAGGGAAAGAATCAGGCCGGTTGTTTTCACGGTCGGTTCCTCAGGGCGTTGAAGGCTTTCATGCCGTGAAAGCCGAAGGGCAATGCTTCGGGCGGCGGCTGGCCGGTGAGCGCATCGTAGGAAAAGGTCAGGGCTTGGGCGCGGGAAGGGAGGGTGAAGGCGCGGCGGTAGGCGCGGTCGAGGAGGCGGAGGGTGAGGCAGTGATACACGTCTTCGGCGAGCCAGCGGCTTTCGGGCCAGGTGTGGAAACGGTCGCGCCAAAGGCGGTTGGCGGCTTGGCAGAGGGCGCGCGAGCGGAGTGAGAAGCCGCCGTTGCCCACGGCGAAACCGGGGTCGAGGCGCTCCAGGAGGCGGGTGGGGAGGAGGGGGCGGGTGTAGGGGGCGCCGATGTAATCCCAGCGGTCGAGAAAGGCGTCGAGGCCGGGGCGGAGGGGGAAACCGTCGTTCTGCACCACGAGGGCGTAGTCGGTGGAAAAGTAGTCGGCCAAACGGGCGTTCATGTCGCGGCTCATGGAGAAGAGGGAGCCGGGGATGAGGCCGGGGGCGCGGATGAAGGCGGCGGAGGGGTGGCGGTCGCAAAAGGCGTCGGCATCGGTGAACATGTCGTTGACGATGATGCGGGCGGGGAGCGGTCCGCAGTGGCGCCAGGTTTCTTTAAGCGCCGCCGCGACGGGGGCGAAGGCTCCGCCGATTCTTTCGGGCGGGGCGAAGCAGTAGGCGATGAGGGTGACGCGGGGGGGGGTCACGCGTAATCCCCGGATTCGGAGCCGTCGGGGTAGGGCGCGCATTGGCCGGTCGCGCGCAGGCGGGGCATCTGCGCTTTCATCTCCTTGAGGCGGCGGGTGAGCTGCACGCTCATGTCGCGCAGGCGGATGGGTTCGGCCGCGGCGAGGTTTTTGCGTTCGGCGGGGTCTTTGCTTAAATCGAAAAGGGCTTTGCTTTGGTCGGTGTGGTTGTGGATGAGCTTGAAATCGCCGATGCGGATGGCGCTGGCCGATTGGTAAAAGGGCGCTTCGTTGGCCGCCGGGGCCCAGATCGCCGGCTGATGCCACACGATTGGCCGCAGGCGGCCGCCGCCGATCACGGTGCGCCCTTTGAGCAGGGGGGCGAAGCTGCGGCCGTCGAGCGATTGGCGGGTGGTGGGGCGGAGTTCGTCGGCGAGCTCGAGGAGGGTGGGGAATAAATCGTCGCACGTCACGGGCGTTTCGCTGCGCGCGCCCTTGGCGATCAGATCCGGGCACCAGGCCAGCAGCGGCACGCGGATCCCTCCTTCGCGCAACGATCCTTTGCCGCCGGTGAAGGGGAAGTTGGCGCGCGCGATGCGGGGTGAAAACGCCTGGCCGCCGCAGGTGGAGGTGAAAAGGATCACGGTTTTTCGGGATGATGCCCCGCGGGTTATCCACTCAAGGGTTTCTCCGATGCCGGCATCGATGCGGGCGATGTTGGCGGCGTGGCTCTGTTCGGCGGGGCCGCCTTCGGGCTGCTGGCGGAGGGAGGCGTAGTCGGGCATGAAACGGTCGTCGCCTTTTTCCGTTGAGGGCGATTTGAACGTGCGGAGCAGGAAAAACGGTTTTTCGCCGGGAGGCGTTTCGGGCAGGGGATTGATTTTCGCTGCGGATAAAAGGGTGGTGTAATCGAGGCGGCGCATCAATTCGGGAAGCTGTGTGACGGCGTCGCTGCCGGGAAGGCCGCCTTCGGCCCAGGCGGGGGCGATCAGGAGGGCGGTTTCCTTGAGGGTTTGGCCCGGTTCGCCGATCACGCGGTGGCGGCCTGCGTTCATGCCGGTCATGACGCTCGACACGCTGGGCGTGTTGAGCGGGTTGGCGTAGGCGTTGGTGAAGATGAGACCTTCGCGGGCGAGGCGCTCAAGGTGGGGCGTGCGGTAGCGCTTGTTGAGAAAATTGGGCGTTTTTTCAAACGCGACCGATGTGTCGGACCAGCCGAGACCGTCGACCAAAACGAGGATGATGTTGGGGCGGTCCGGCGAAGGGATGCGCACCTGGGCCGAGGCGGCGGCGCAGGCGCTTGCGGCGAGACCGGCGAGAAAGGCGCGGCGGGTCGGCGTCATGCGATGCCTCCGGCTGTTTCATCGGGCCAGGGCACGGGCTTGCCGGTGGCCTTGAGGGTGGGCATTTGCGCGCCGACGCTTCTCAGGTAATCGGCGAGGAGGCCGGCGAGCATGCGCAGGCGCACGGGCTGCGTGCCGGCGAGGTTGTTTTTTTCTCCGATATCGTCATCGAGGTTGTAAAGATAAAAACTTTGGTTTTCGTGGCGGTAGATGAGCTTCCACTCGCCCAGGCGCACGGCGCTGTAAGGATCGTAGGCGGGGAATATGCCGCGCCCTTCGCCCCAGATGTTGGGGCAGTGCCAGTAGAGCGGCCTTGGCACGGCGGGTTTTTCGCCGCGCAAAAGGGGCACGAAGCTCACGCCGTCGACCGTTTGCGGCACGGGGCTTGAAATACCGGCCAATTCGAGAATCGAAGGGAAAAAGTCTTCGCATGCCACCGGCGCATCGCAGCGGGAGCCGGGTTTGAAGGCGGGCATGAAGCGCGGCGGGCAGCGCACGATCATCGGTTCGCGAATGCCGCCTTCGTAAGCGGAGCCTTTTCCGAAGCGAAGGGGGAAATTGGCGTTTTCGATGCGGCCGGTGCGGGTCACGGCCAGCCCGCCGTTGTCCGACATAAAGAGAATGATGGTGTCGTCGTACAGGTTTTTCGCCTTGAGCCAGGCGACGAGGTCTTCGAGGCTTTTGTCCATGCCTTTGATGAGCGTGGCGTAGCGCTGTTCCGTTTTGGAACCGTTGTGCTCCGCCGGAACGCCGGCAAACTGTTTTTCAAAGCGCGGATCCATCTGGATGGGTGTGTGCACCGCATAGTGGGCGAGGTAGAGGAAAAAGGGTTTTTCACCGGTGTTTTCAAGCGCGGCGAGCGCCTCGCGGGTCAGCGCTTCGGTGAGGAAGATTCGTTCGCCGTGATATTTTTCGAGCCCGGTCACGTGGTTGGGGCCGCTGCCGAAATTCTCTTTGCCGTAGTAGCTTGAAGGCGAACCGATGGCGCTTCCGGCGATGTTCACATCGAACCCGAAGGCGGCCGGATCGGCGCCCGGGGTGCCGCGGGCGCCGAAGTGCGCCTTGCCGCAGAGGATGGTGCGGTAACCGCTCTCGCGGAGCAGCGCCGGGAGCGGCAGGGCCGAGGCGAAGGGTTTTTTCATCTTCCAGGTTTGACCTGCGAAGGCGTAATCAACCTTTCCCGGTTCATAGGTCAGCGGCCAGGGCTGAAGCCCGTTGATCGCCCAATCGGGGGGCGGCTTCAGCTCGGGCATTGCGGAATCGGTCGATTGGTCGCAGGAATGCGTCCAGAGGGTGACGCGGTGGCGGGCGGCGTTCATGCCGGTGATGAGGCTGACGCGGGTGGGCGTGCAGACGGCCTGGGCGTAGGCGCTGGTAAACATCATGCCGTCTTGCGCGAGGGCGCACATTCCCGGCGTGTCGTAGCGCGTGTTGAGGAAGGTTTTTTCCTTCCAGAAGGGGAGCGACGTGTCCTGCCAGCCCATGTCGTCGACCAGGAACAGGACGATATTGGGGCGTTTTGCTTTCTCCGCCGCCCGCGCGGTTCCCGGCAGCGCCGCGCCTGCGCCGGCGGCCAGCAGTGTTTTCAGAAAAGACCGTCTAACCATCATCGCCCCCTGTTTTTGCCGCCAGTATAGCATAAAAAGTGACATATGCTTTAGAAAAAAGTGTTTTTTATGAGAAAAGGTGCAACCGGAAATAACGCCATCGGCATCCTCGGGCTTGAAACCCGCGGCGGATTGAGGTACACTATCCGCAACCAACGCAGAGAGGAGGCCTTTATGAATACACAGGTTCCATTGGATGGATTGCGGGTCGGCCACTACCGCCGGGTTCTGTTCTGCACCGATTTCACACCGCAGGCCGATGCGGCGTTTGATTATGCCGTGGATGCGGCGCTGCGCAACACGGGATCCACGCTGTACCTGCTTCACGTGGTGCAGGAGCCCGACGCGCAGTTTTGGCGCAATTACATGCCCGCCGATGTGGATCCGGGCGATCTGCTGTGCAAAAAAGCCGAGGAACGCCTGCGCGACGTTTATCGCGACAAGGTTCCCGGGCAGGTCAAACTGACCGTGAAGGCCATCAGCGGCGACCCCGTGCAGGCGATTCTCTGGTTCGCCGAAGAGGAAAAGATCGACTTGCTGGTCATGGGCCGCGCCCGTAAGGGAATGTTCGCGAAGTGGATCACAGGCAATGTGATGGGCCGGGTCGCCTCGCGCGCGAACTGTCCGCTTTTGGTGATTCCCGTGGGAGATGAGGCGCCCGCCGCGCCGGAGAAGGAATGATGAAGAAGCTGCTTGCCGGAATGTTGTTTTGCGCGGGCGCCGCCTGGGCGGCGCCGGTGCACCTGATCGCTGATTTGAGCCATGCGTTTTCATTTTACGCCGACGGCCGTTTTCATAAACAGTATTTGCCCGATTCACCGGTCAACACGAACTGGGGTGTGCTGGAAAAGGTCGACTTCTCCAACGCGAACCTCATTCTATTGCCCGATTGCGATCCGCACCTGGCCTATACGCCCGAAGATTTCAAAGCGCTCGACGGGTTTCTGGCCGAAGGCGGCAGCCTCGTGATTTTCGGCACGCCCGGCGATTCGCCGCAGCAGGCCCTGATCCGCCGCTACGGAGCCTCCTTCACAGGCGCCGCGCAGGGCGCGCTCACGGTTGCGGGCGCCGTCGACGCCGTGGAGGGCGCCGGCTTCACCTTGATTTTCGAAACGCCCGAGGCTTGGCGCAAGCTGATTGTCGACGAAGCCGGCAACGCCGCGGCCGCCTGGCGCCGGGTCGATGAAAAAGGCTATGTGCTGGTCGTTTCGCGCGGTTTGGCCGGCGTGCTCGGCGATGGAAGCGACCCCTTGAACCAGGCCTGGTGGAAGCGCGTGTTGCCGCAGATCGCGGCGGCCAAACGCGTGGATCCGGCGCAGCCGTTCACGGCGCGCACGCGTTCGCAAAGCGATTATTCGGTTGAATGCGGCATGGTCTCGATCGGGTGCTGCGGGTATCTGGAGCCTGTCGCAAAGGCGATCCAGGCGCTTGCGGAGGAAATCAAACCCGCCGCGGAAAAGATTCTCGGCGTGCCCGTTGCGCTCAAAACACCGCTGAAGGTCACCTTTCTGCCCTCCGCCGATGCCGAGTTTCACGCGATCCGGCAGTTTGGCATTCCCGCGTTTTACGATGGGTTTCCCGAGAAGAAGGCGGGGATGACGCGGCGGCTGACCGTGTTGTGGCTTCGGGCGTTTTTCGAGGAAGACGCCGAGCCCTGGTCCGATGCCGTGGCGAGCTATGTCACCGCGTATGTGCTTGATGAAGCGGGTTTGCCCGCCGGCAAGGCCCTGATCGCCGAGCGCATTGAACGGGCCCGCCGCCTGGATCCCAAGATGGAGCTTTACACGCTCGACGGCGCCTGCCCGCCCGAAAAAGCGCCCGCGCTCACCCCTGCCGAGCGCGACGATCTGCGCACCGGCAAAGTGTTTTTCATTCTTGAGGAAATGCGCAAGCGCAACCCCGATGCCGTGGCCGTGTATCTGCGCGAGAAGACCGCCTTTGCGCAGGCCAACCCGCAACACCGCCCCTATACGGTCTCGGATACCGCTGTGTTTCTGAGCCGCGCGCTGGGCGAAAACCTCTTTCCCTTTTTCAACGCCCACGGCATACCCGTATCCGAGGCCGATGCCCAGGTCAAGCTGCCGTGAGCATGCAAATCCCCGCCCGAGATGCTTTTTTCCGCGCCATTGATTTCGAGACCACCGGTTCGGTTCGGGGATTTTCTTCGCTTCCCTGGCAGGTCGGTATCGCCACGCTGGCGGGGCGCGCCGCCCCGGAGGCCTGCTTCGATTCGCTGATCCGCGTGCCGGAAAACCATCCGTTCAACCGTCATGCGCCGGGCGACCATGCCGCGCGGCGGGCGGCCATTGCCCAGGCGCCCGCGCCGGAAGCGATTTGGCTCGCGATTCATCCGCTCCTGGCCGGAAACGTTTTGGCCGCGCACAACATCGGCACCGAGCGCACGCAGCTCAACCGCCTGGCCCCGCTTCACCGTTACGGCCCCTGGGTCGACACCCTTGCGCTGGCGCGCAAGATTTACCCGGGGCTCGGCGATTATTCGCTCGAGGCGCTGACCGGCCGTTTCGGCCTTTTGCCCCGCCTGCTGGCCCTCCGCCCCGGCTTCCGCGCGCACGATGCGTGCTGCGATGCGCTGGCCTGCGCGCTTTTCCTTGATCACGTGCTCTCGCTTCCGGGATGGTCCGCCGTCTCGCTTTCCATGATAGTAACCCATGAATGACCGATTGCCTTCCATCTCGCCGGTTGCCGCTTTGCCCGCTTTGGGCATTGCCGCGCTGCTGATTGCGTTTCTCCTTCTGCCGCGCCAGGATGCGGGCGGGAACCTGTTTGTCGCGGCGCTCGCCACGCAGTTGGCCTTTTTCATGACCGCATCGCTTTCGGCGCTCTGCTCCCCTACGCCGTTTCGCCGTTGGTTTTCGTTTGACCGCGCGGTATGGAGAAGCCTGCCGCGCCACATGGTTGAGATGGTGCTCGCGGTGCTTTTCGCCGCGATGGTTTCGGGCGGAATTCTGAAGCGCCTCCATGTGAATGCCGAACCGCAGGCCGTTTTCGGCTGGCTTGAGGATCAGGAGCCGCTTCAGTTTGCCGCGATGGTTCTGACCGCCTGCCTGCTGGCGCCGGTCTGCGAGGAGTTTTTTTTCAGGGGCGTGGTTTTCAACGCGTTTCGGGGGCGCCTGGGAACGACCGGCGCAAGCGCGGCCGCGGCGCTGGTCTTCGCGCTGATTCACGGTAACATCTTTGCCGCTCTGCCGCTCTTTGTCATGGCGCTCTGCCTCACGCGCGCCTATGTCGCCACAGAATCGATCTGGGCGCCGGTCGCGATGCACGCGCTTTTCAACGCCGCAAGCCTTGCCTTTTGGGCGATGATGGGGGTGAGCCATGGCCTTTGACCTCACGCGCGAACATATCCGCGGCTGGTGCGATGAAAAAACCTTTGCCTCCGCCGAGAGCGCGCTCAAGGCCGGGTTCATCGTCTATGCCGCCTGGAAGCCGCCCTACGCCGAGGGGACTGTCGAGCGCGGCGGCAAGCAATTTACCGTGCGCTTCCGGCTCCTGTCCAACGGCCTGGTCGATAGCGATTGCCCCTGTTACCTCAACCGCGACCACGGGCAAATCTGCTCCCATGTGGTCGCGCTCGCCCTCAAGCTGCTCCCGCCCCTCGCCGCTCCCGCCCCGATTCGCCGCACGCTCACCCAGAACCAGATTCTCAAGTGGTGCGGCAAGCCTGTTTTCGACGAAGCCGAAAAGCTGCTCAAGCGCGGCAGCGTTCTTCGCGCCGAGTATCGCCACCCTGTGGTCGAGGGCGAAATCGCCAAAGACTTCGGCGCCATGAAAGTCCGCTTCAAAATCCTCTCCGACGGCCTGATCGACAGCGAATGCCCCTGCTACCAGAACCGCGAGCAGGGAATCGTCTGCGCCCACGCCATGGCCGTCGCCATTCAGGTCATGCGCCGGCAGACCGACCCGCTCAAAATCCGCCGCCACCAGGAAGAGCAGCGCCGCATCGAGCGCCTGAGCGCCATTGACGATTCCCTTTACCTCCAGCGCGCCCCCGGCGGAACCCCCGCCGCGCTCGGCCTTGTGTTCCCCGCCGACCTTCCCGCCCGCTTCGCCGCCGGAAACATCGCCCTCACGGTGATGATCCTGATCGAAGGCAAGGCGCACGCCCCGGAGGAAATTTCCCCCAAACGCGTGCTCGCCTTTTCCCGGGCCGACGAAAACCTCCTCGCCGTGTTGGAAGACATCGGCGGCGGCCCCGTGCGCACCTGCACAGACTGTTCGCCCGTCGACTTTATTTCCGTGCTCCAGTGCGCCATGAGCACCTGCGCCGTCACGCCCGGCGGCGAACCCTTCACGGTGCACGCCGAAGCGGTCGAGAGCCGTTTGGAGCTTTCAATCGACCCCGAAAGCCACGCCCTTGTGGTCGCCGTGAAAATGCCGCTCCCCGGCGAAACAGCCATCCTCGCGGCGATGAACCGCGGGTTCGCGCTGTGCGGCAACGAGGCGTGGCCGCTGCGAAAAGTGCTGCCCCTGCCCTACCACCCGCTCTATCAGGATCCGATCCGCGTGCCCGGAAACGGCGTCATCCGCTTCTTGCGCAACGAGCTGCCGCTCCTCGAAAAGCTCCTGCCCCTCAACCTCGAAGGCCTCACGCCCGACCAGTTCCTCACCACCCCCGGCGAACCCGCTTTCGTGCTGACGCTCCAAGGCTCCGCCGCCTCGGTCGCCGCCAAGCTTGAAGCCCTCTACAACGGCGAAGCCTTCCCCGCCTGCGGGCCCGACACCACCGGCGGCTTTTCCTACCCCGATCCCGACGACCCGTACCGCTTTTTCGTGCGCAACGCCCCCGCCGAACAAAAAGCCCTCGCCCGCCTCGTGAAGCACGGCTTCGGCGGCGAACACGGCGGCGCGCTCAAGCCGCTCGTGGGCAACCGCGAAGTGCTCAACCTCCTGGGCAGCGGCATCACCACCTTCCGGCGCATCGGCTGGAAGGTGACGGTCACAGGGAGCCTGGGCAAGCTTTTCGAAGAGGCGGAAGTGATCGTCCCCGTCGTCCATGTCGATTCAAATGCCGACGGTTTCGAGATCGCCTACACCTACGAATCGCCCCAGAACGTCGCCGACGTGACCCCCGCCGAAATCCAGCGCGCCATTCAGTGCGGCGAGGCCTTCGTGCACAAAGGCGATCGCACCGTGCTGCTCGATATCGCCGCCATCGAATCCATGCGCGACGTCTTTGCCGACACCCCTTCCACCCCCGGCCGCCGCCCCGGCTCCTTTCACCTCGCCGCCATCCACGCCCCCTTCGTGCAGGCCGCCCTCGAAGCCATTGAAGGCATCGACATCGAAGAAGCCCCCGACTGGCGCGCCCGCGCCGCCGCCCGCAACCGCAACGCCCGCCTCTCACCCGTGCCCCTCGGCCCCCTCGAAACCACCCTCCGCCCCTACCAGAAAGAAGGCGTCTACTGGCTTCGCTTCCTCGAAGAAGGCGGTTTCGGCGGCATCTTGGCCGATGAAATGGGCCTTGGCAAAACCCTTCAGACCCTCACCTGGCTCCAGCTCCAACGCACCCGCGAAACCGCCCGCCGCCGCCCCGCCCTCATCGTCTGCCCCACCAGCCTCGTGGAAAACTGGAACCGCGAAGCCGAAAAATTCACCCCCCGCCTCAAACGCCTCGTGCTCTCAGGCGGCAATCGCGGAGACCTCTTCGGCGAAATCGACTCCGCCGACCTCGTGATCACCTCCTACGCCCTCATCCGGCGCGACATCGAATCTTACCTCGACCGCACCTTCTCCGTGATCGTGCTCGACGAAGCCCAGAACATCAAAAACCGCTCCACCCAAAACGCCGTCGCCGTAAAACAGCTCCGCGCCGATACCCGCCTCGTGCTCACCGGCACCCCCATCGAAAACAGCATCGCCGACCTCTGGTCCATCATGGATTTCCTCATGCCCTCCTACCTCGGCATTTACGACACCTTCAAACTCCACTACGAAGACCCCATCCTCAACGCCGCCCCCGACGCCGAGGCCGCCCAGGCCAAGCTCCGCCGCAAGCTCCACCCCTTTCTCCTCCGCCGCCTCAAGCGCGACGTGGCCCGCGACCTCCCCGAAAAGATTCAAAAAATTTCCTACTGCACCCTCACCCCCGACCAGCAACGCGTGTATGACGACGTCCTCGCCAAAACCCGCGGCAAAATGGGCAGCCTCGTCAAAGAAAAAGGCTTCAACGCCGCCCGCATGGAAATCCTCGCCCTCCTCATGCAGCTGCGCCAGATCTGCTGCCACCTTCACCTCATCAAAGACCGCACGCCCAACCCCAAAGAAGCCCCCTCCGCCAAACTCGACCACTTCCTTGAAATCCTCGACGAAGCCATTCAGGGCGGCCACCGCATTCTCGTGTTCAGCCAGTTCACCACCATGCTCAAAATCATCCGCGCCGAGCTCGAAGCCCGCCGCCTTGAATGCTGTTACCTCGACGGCTCCACCCAGAACCGCCTCGAACAGTGCGCCCGCTTCAACCAGACCCCCTCCATCCCCGTTTTCCTCATCAGCCTCAAAGCCGGCGGCACCGGCCTCAACCTCACCGGCGCCGACATGGTCATCCACTTCGACCCCTGGTGGAACCCCGCCGCCGAAGACCAGGCCACCGACCGCGCCCACCGCATCGGCCAGAAAAAAACCGTCTACGCCCTCAAGCTCATCGCCGAAAACACCATCGAAGAAAAAGTGCTCCAGATGCAGCAGCGCAAACAGGCCCTCATCGACGCCACCGTGGGCTCCGCCGATGCCGCCGTGGCCCAAAGCCTCACGTGGGACGACGTCCGCCAGATCGTAGGTCTCTGAGCAGCATCCTGAATTCTTCCAGAGAATAGGCCCTGCGAATGGCCTGATTGATGCGGCTCTTGATTTGAATCACCGTGTTGGCCGGCATGCCGAAATGAGCCGCCACCTCGTCGACCGGTTTGCCCTCGCCGCACAGCATGATGTAAACGGCCTTGCTCTTTTCGGAGATTTTCGATTTTTTCAAAACGGCATTGAGCGCCATGAAGAAAATTTCAGTGTCGCGCTCAATGCGTTCTGCGCATTCCTCCAGCTCCTCTGGCGAAGGAGCGGGAAGGTTCTCGCTTGAGCGCGAGTCCATCTCCCCGCGGCGGGCGCACTCCCGCTTTGCTTTGCGGATGTAATCGATCCACCGGTTTTGAACCGCTTTGAAAAGATAATTGCGAAAGCGTTTTTTTCTTTGTTCGCCCGGATCGTAAAGCCCCTTTTGAAAAGACCTCAACAACCGCAGAAGCACCTCTTGCGCGAGATCGTCGATATCGCAATCGGGGAGCATGCGCCGGGAACCGGCCTTGCCGGCGAGAATCGCGCAGATGACCGGCCGGTACGCCGCCGTGAATTTGTTCAGCTCGGGGGAATGGGTCATTTCCGATCCCTTGCAGGTCATGAGAAATGTATACGGCGTATCGGGATAGTCAAACATAAAGGTAGGCTCCCGTTTCATTTTGCCCGCATCTCCACGCGGCGCGACCATCGTTCAGATTGGGCAAAACGGCAAAACGGTGCGGGGTGCCCTCTGCCTTTGACCAGGCAATGACCTGAATGCGGTTCGCAGTAGAGTGCGGGGGCGCCCACCGGCTCAGGTCGATCCAGACCGTGCCCGGCTGCTTGTCTTGCGCAAGCACTTCATTTTCGATTTTCCCCTGACCGGTTTTCCCTTTCGGAGAAACAAGGCGGATGATGGCCCCGTCGTGAAGAGTCAGATGCGAAACAGTGAAGACGCCTTCGCCCTCGATGCCGCCTTCGAGAACAGCGCCCTTTTCCACTTCCAAAGACGGGTGCCTGGGTTGTTCCCCGCTGAAGCGGCGGCGGAATTCAATGCCGCCCGTGCCCAGCATCACGGCGCCCTCCTTAACATACCAGGAACAGGGCCGGTGCGGTTTCTCGAAATGATTTTCCGTCTTTTGCACCCATTTGGAGCGCAGGCAGAGAGACCCCTGCTCCACGACCACATAGGTGACGCTTTGCAGGTCTTCACTCTGAAAGGTCACGCGCCCGGGGCCCTGCTTGCGGATCGGGGCGCCTTCGAAGTGTTCATGCGAAAGGATGCCGATTTTCATCAGCAGCTCGGCGCCCTTCTCCGCTTGAAGGTAAAGGGGGTCGCGGCTGGCCAGCAACAGGCGCTCGCCTTCAAGGGTACCGGTGCCGGAGTGGAGGATGATTGCGTGGCCGTAGGTGATGAGTGCGCTTTTGGTTTCGATCCGCGCGCCATCCCAAAGCTCCCAGCGACCCCATGTCATCATCTGCCGCTCCGCCGGGGCGATCTTCATGGCCGTGCCCTTGTGAAGGTGGATGAAACGCACGCAATCTTGCCACCAGCGATCCGCGCGCGGGCCGAACGCCACAGTCGCGCCATCGAACGCCTCCACGCCGAATGGCTTTTTGTATTTGGAATGTTCAATGTGAAGCGTGGCGCCGCCCTCCACCCGGATCACGCCGCTGATTTCCGCCTGGTTATGCGTCGAAAAAATCGCGCCCTTGCCGCCGACAATCACGTTTGCTTTGGAAGGCGCGACAATGTTCGAGAGCGTGAGCCGGGTTTGGGCATCGCCCTCGAAGCGCAGCGTGCTCTCATGCGAGAGCCGCGCGGCGGGCGCCGCCGCGCCGAACATGCCCGCGAGAATCAGCAGGCAATCGCCCGAAACCGTGGCCTGCATCGCGGAAAGATCGGTCGGCTTTTGGAAGAACAGCCGCACTTCCGCCCGCGCGCCATCGAAGAAGGTGACGCTTTTCGGCGGTTCGCGGTCGAGGGTGAGCTCAAGCTTCCCTGTGGCATCGGGTTCAATCTCCAGCGAAAACGCGCCCCGCTTGTGCAACACAATATGTTCATTGAGCTCGCCCGAAAGCTGAAAGGCTCCGTTTTCGTTGGGCAGAAGCTCGAGTTTTTTGGGTGCGGTCGGCGCGGGTTTGAACCCGCGGTAAACGCCCGCGCCGACTCCCGCCGCCACGGCTCCGCTCAGCGCGATCAGGCAGCGCCGGCGCGTAAAAACCGTTTCCCGGAGGTCGCTTTCCGAAGGCGACAGCGCCACAATTTCCGCGACCGATGCCGCCCGGTAATCGGGGTTTTGCGCCAGCATCCGGCGAAGCGGTTTCGCCCAGGCGGTCGGGAGTTCGCCGAGCTTGGAGAAACAATGGGCGCCTCCTTCGTACCAGTTTGCGGTGAGCAGGCGGTAAAGCAGAACCCCCAGCGCGTAGAGATCCGATTTCACCGTGGCGGAGTCGCCGGCGGTCAATTCCGGCGCCAGGTAAAAACACGACCCGACCATGGTTTTGCCTTGAGCCGTGTTGAGGAGGGTTTTTTGGGTTGAAAACGCCCGCAGCAGCGTGGGATTGATGATTTTAGCAATGCCGAAATCGGCCAGAACCGCGCGGCCTTCCGCATCGAGCAGTATATTTTCGAGCTTGAGGTCGCGGTGAATCACACCCATGCCGTGCACATACGCAAGCCCCTGGCAGATATCGCGGAAAAGATGGCGCACGACCGGGTAGGGGAGGCGGCCGCAGAGGCGGAGCAAATCGCCCAGCGTCATCACCGTTTTTTCCCTATCGGCCACATCCTTTTGTTTTTTGAGCAGCGCCGAAGGGTCGCGCTGTATTTCGCGCGCCAGCATGAGCGGCAGCGTGACCAGATCCATAATGAAGTAGACGCAGCGGCTCTCTTCAATCTCCCCCAGGTGCACCACCCGCACCACATGCCGATGGCGCAATCGTGCCAAAAGCCGACCTTCCGCGTAAAAATGTTCGCGCAGATACTCCACCTCCCCTTCGGCAAGCGTGAACACTTTCAAAGCGAAATGCGCGCCCAATTGCAGGTGCACCACATCATACACCTCGGCCATGCCGCCCGAGCCGATGAAGGAGACGACCCGGTAACATTTTTCCAAAACATCGCCGGCCGCTAAAACGCAAGAGGTCTCTGTCGGTTTCATTTTCATGTGTTGATCACTGTGCTCATACCCATGGATACGTCGCCCTTATGTGAGAATGACAGTTCCTTTCATTTTTCAGTGTCATTTTTTCATTGCTCTTTGCGTGTTTATAAGCGAACACGAAAGAAGTCTACATGAAAGGATATTGCCATGCAAGCGCGAACCGCCGATGCCTATGATCGGGATCTGAACCCTGTTCTTGAGAAAGCCAGCAGTGAGGATCTCCAGTTTTTGGTCGAACTGCTCAACAAGCAACTGAACAGTTCCCTTGAGCTGACTGCTGTTTACAAACAGCACCATCCGAACCATACCGCCTATGCCGACCTGATCGCTAAGGAAATCCGCGAATACGGCGGCCACACGCTCAAGGAACCCTGCCCGGCGTACAAAAAAGTGGTCTGCAAGGTGGCCAGGCGCCTGAAAGCGCCCTACAACCCGAAGCAGCCCGTCGAGATGATTGAAAATGCAATCGTCGGCGTGATTGTTGAAAAAACCTTTGATAAATTGAACGACGAGGAAAAGCGCGAAATCTTGCGAACTGTCGGCAGCGACACCACCCTCGATTCACTCAAAGACATGCGTGGCGTGACCCTAACCGCGGTTATTCTCAAACTTTTCAACATGGGCGGCTTCAAATCGTATCAGCTGATGCTGCTCATTGTGAACGCCATTTCAACCGTTACGCTTGGCCATGCGCTTCGCGGCGTCGGGAATGTTGCATTGTGCCGAATCGCAGGTGTTTTGACGGGACCGATCGGATGGGTGCTGATGGGGCTTTTGGCCGTGGTTGATCTGTTGGGTCCCGCCTATCGCGTGGCGATTCCCGCCGTGGTCTGCATCGCCATGCTCAGGAAGCAACAGGAGCTCGCCGAACAGCTCAAAAAGTGACCCAACTGTCATCACCCTTCGTATCTGTTTGTGGATACACCCGTTGTGTATGCAAATGAAAGGATACCGCCATGTTAGACAGCGACCGCACCGCCGATTCATACGACAAGGATCTGAACCCCGTTCTTGAAAGCGCAAACAACGAAGACCTGAGCTTCCTGGTCGAGCTGATCAAGAAGCAACTCAATAACTCGTTGGAGGGCGACAAGGTTTACAAACAGCGCCACCCCAATCACTCCTCCTATGCCGACCTGATCGCGGAAGAAATCCGCGAATACGGCGGCCACTCCCTGTTTTCACGCTGCCCGGCCTACAAAACGATTGTGTGCGATGTGGCCAAACGCCTGAAAGCCCCCTATAACGAAGCACAGCCGCTCGAGATGATCGAAAATTCAATCATCACCGTGATTATTGAAAAAGCGTTCGATAAGCTGACCGATGAAGAGAAACGCGAAATCATCAGAACCGTCGGAGACGATGTAACCATCAATGCCATAAAAGACCTTAAAGGCCCCATGCTGACCGCGCTTTTGATCAAGCTTTTCAATATGGGCGGGTTCAAATCGTACCAACTGTTGCTGATTATCGTTAACGCCGTGTGGAAAACGATTTTTGGCCATGGTCTTAAATTTCTCACAAATGCCGCGCTCGTTCGTGTGGCCGCCATTGTGACAGGACCCATCGGCTGGACGCTGACAGGCGTTTGGCTTGTCGTCGATCTCTTGGGGCCTGCCTATCGCGTGACCATTCCCTCCGTGATCTACATTGCCATGCTCCGCAGAAAACAGGAGCTGGAAAAACAGTTCGCCCAAGAAACAACCGTCTAGAGCATATTTCGATTGATCTTTCCGCTTTTTCTCG
>JAVBLT010000022.1:0-58892 GCA_031553315.1 Kiritimatiellia bacterium | reverse complement strand
GAAAAGGCCTGATTTTATGAATGTGATTTTTCTTTTTGATGAACCCTTGAATGTGAGTCGTAGCAGCGCTACGGCGAACCGAAAGGGTGATATTCAAAGAGGAAAAGCGCCGAAAAAAAGCGGACTGTTCAATCGAAAGTTGCTCTAGTGTCAATGCTGTAAATACGCCGCCCCCCCCAAGGATTCAAACCGGAAAAATGCGAACACAAAAAAGGCAAGGCCTTTTCAGCCTTGCCTCTCTTTGTGAAATTCAACCGGGAATTCAGAAGACCGTAATCATGATTCCGGCCTGCCGGTGAAGCTCCAAAGCCCTTTCGGTTTGCTTCAGGAAGAATTTGTCCGCATTGGGCCCATTGAGCGTAAAAGTGGTCGCGGGAGGAGGCGCGGCGCCCCAGACCAACACATCGCAGACCTTTCGATAAACATCGAGGCCGATCGAGCTGGTGTCGACGACCAGTGCGGCGGGCGCCGTCAACGTTCCGGTCACGGTCAGCCCCTTCGCCGACGCCTGCGTGGCGCGGGTGACCGGCGCCACGGCAATCTGAGAGCCGGCATCGAGCGTGAGGTCTTTCACAGTGAGGCCCGTTTCGATTGTTCCGCCGTTTTTCACCGTCACAAGCCCCGTTCCGGTGATGGAGCCGGCACCGGCCAGCGTGGCGGTGCTCTCAACCGTATAGGTGCCTGACCCATTGGAGACGCGGTCGATCACCACGCGCCCGCCGGCAATTGAAAACGGGAGGATGGTCGTGATTTTACCGGCTCCAGCCTGGAAGCTGAGCGTGCCGCCGCCGATTTTAGTTACGCCGTTGTTTACAGGTACATTAAGATCCAGCAAATCGAATGACGGCATGAAGGTGATTTCGGCTCCGGAGTCGATATCGAACGTGACCCAGCCTTGTGTGGTTCCGCCGGAACCTAACTGGAGGCGGTGGCCGGAGTTATCGATCCCGCCCCATTTGAATTCAGTTTTTCCGGCAGTTGCTTTGAAAACCGCGGGCGGAAAGGTTTTCCAGCCATAGCCGCCATCGTTGAGGAGCGTGGCGCTGCCGGTGAAAAGTAATTTTCCACGGAAGGCCAAATCGTTGGAAGTATGCGCAAGTGTGGCGCCGGTTTCGAGTTGAGCGAAATTAAAACCGTACAGATTGGCGTTCTCAGAATTGACGGAACTCACAACGGCATTTATTCTTCCACCGTTTCGAATCAGGAAGAAATAGGTATTCTCATTCAAATAATGCGTATTTTGAATGAATTCTTTAACATTGAGCGTAAGCGTTGCATCGGCAACCTGTACCTGTCCGGTGAATTTCTTACTGGCAACCGTCATCGACACGTTTGCACCGTTATCAATCGCGAGGATGCCTGAACCGGCAAAATCAGTTGAAATCGTCTGCGTTTTACCGGCGGCACTTAATGTCAGCGTGGCGTTGTCGTTGACGGAAAGCGCGCCGGAATAGGCCGCGCCCGTCACCGCGCTGCTCGCGTTTGCTCCAAAGACATCCGTGAAGGTCAACGTGCTGTTTTCGCCGACGGTCAGCGATTTGGTCATCGTCATCGGCACGCTTATCGTGACCGGCCGGCCATTGACGCTGGTCGCAAAGCCGACCGCCGGGTCAAACGCGATTGCACCCTCGCCGCCATTGTCGAATGTGTAGGCGGTCTCGGAATTGGGCATGCTCATGAAAAGCGGCGCAACCGTTCCCTGCACGCTCACGGTCGCCGAGGAGGCGCCCGCAAGATTGGGGAAAATCACACCGTATTCGTCGGTGTAGGCACGCGTGTTGCCGGGATGGGCGACGTCGCTCAGTTGATCGGTCGAGTTGGTCGCCCATGTGGAGCAATCGGCATTCCAGGCAAGCGACTTGGTGCTGATCATGGTCAGGACAAGGGCATTGTCCTGAATCGAAAACTCCGCCCGCGTATCTTCGGGCAGGGGGCCGGTTTTCAGGTTGGCGATGTTTTCCGGGTTCACGATCGCGGTCGCCGATTGAATCAAGGTATAGTTTCCGACCGGGGCTCCGGTGAAGGTCAGGTTGAAGGTGGTTTCACCGGTGCCCAGCGTGAGCGCGCCGGTTTCAAACCGGTCGGCGGCCGCCAGGCTCAGGCGCATGGCGATTGCACCGCCGTTGAGCGTGAACGAGCTGGGCGAGAGCGTCATGCTTCCGGCGGCATTGATGCGGATTTGACCGGGGGCGTTGAGTGTAAGCGGAGTGTTTGCGGGAAAAGCGTCTGCCGCGGTCAGAGAAAGAATGCCTTTTCGGATTTCCGTGCCGCCCGTATAGGTATTGGCCGCGTTCAATTGAAGCGTGCCGTCGCCGCCGAGCACCAGGCGCCCCGAGTCTACCAAAGGCACCGAAACCGTGATGGTTTGATTGGTGGCGGGGTCAAACACCGTTCCGTCCTGGGCGTCGACAAGCTGAGCCGAGTTGAGCGATGTGATGGAGAAACTGTTGACCGCCGTGGTGGCCAGGGTGGTCGGGCCCAGTTTGAGTGTAGCCACCGCGGGGTGGGTTGCCGTAATGTTGCCGTCGCCACTCACGGTGAATCTTCCGCCAAGAAGCTCGGCGCGTCCCTTGCTGCCGCCGCCTCCCGCTGAGGTGAAAGTGATGCCCATGCCTTTGGCGATCGCCTCGCCCCCCTCCATCAGGAAAGTGCCGTGGCCGCTTCGCCCTAACTGCAGGGCACAGTTAGGGATGTTGAGTTTACCGCTTTTCAGGGTGTAAACGGACTCAACGTTTGCCGATCCGCTACTATTCCACCCGAGACGGAATGAGCTGCCGTAATGTGTGACTTCACCGCCGTCCTGAACAAAATCGCCTTTTGAATTTGAAGCGGAAACACCGAGATAAAAAGCTCCGCCGCGTGTGATCAATTTGGCGTTTCCGTCAAGATAAAATGTGCCTTTTTTACCGCTTGCGTTGTTGTTTTCGGCGAGCACATTGATTGGCGCATTGCCTGCCGTGACGTCGACAACGGCGTCTCCCGTGAAGTAAATGGATCCGTTGACGCCGGAAAGCGCCAACCCGGAGGAAGATCCTCCAGTGCCGCCGTTGATGACGGTGGTTCCCGAGCTGAACACCAATGTGCCGTTTCCGCTGGCGAGTGTGTTTGTAATGACGCTGTCTCCGGTGAAGGCGATCGTCGCGCCGGCGGGAACCGTGAGCGTGGTGCCGCCAATCATTTTAACCGGCGCGGCGAATGTGAGTTTTCGCCCGGTGGCAACACTCCAGGCGGGGGGGCTGTTGAAGGTGAGCAACTGGCCGGCCAGAGTGAGGTCGGCGGCGCCCGCGAGGCTGAAAGAGTTGAGAAAAACCGGCTGATCGAGCGTGAGCGAGAGCGGGGTCGCGCCCACAGTGGTGATTGCCGCGGAAGCGGTTTCGCTTCCGGTCGGATTGATCCAGTCGCCGCCGGGAACCCAGGCTCCCGCCTGGAACCAGGTGCCGTCTTGATTAAGCGAGCGGGTGTAATCTACGGCAAGCAACGGCGCCGCCGCCAACGATATGAATAAAAGCATGGTGATTCGTTTCATGCTGTTTCCCTTTCCTTAATTACGTGCGTGCACGATGTGCGCTTGAAATGAAGTGCATACATTTTGCCCTACGCATATAAGTGTATGCTGGTTTGGGGCCACGAGTCAAGCATAGATCTTGAAATTCAGTAGATTTCACAATGAGATGGGCTCTCTCCTTCTTTGGCTGCCCCATCTTATTGTGTAATTTACTCACGCCGTCATTCCCCCATTCGCCGCTTGCCATCCGTTGCCGAACCTTATATAATCGTGCTTATCTTATTAAAAAAGGGAGCGATTGCCATGAGTGAGCACAACGATACCCGGCCCGACTGGGACACCTATTTTATGTCGATCGCCCAGGTCGTCGCCACGCGTTCCAACTGCAGCCGCCGCCAGGTCGCGGCGGTGGTCGTCTCCGAGCACCGGATCATCTCCACCGGCTACAACGGCACCCCCCGGGGCGTGCGCAACTGCTTCGAAGGCGGCTGCCCCCGCTGCTCCGGTACCGCCGCCTCAGGCGCCAGCCTCGAAGAATGCATCTGCGTGCACGCCGAGCAAAACGCCATCTGCCAGGCCGCCTTCTACGGCATCCGCCTCAACGGAGCCTCCATTTATGTGACGCTCACCCCCTGCCTCACCTGCGCCAAGCTCATCATCAACGCCGGCATCCGCGAAGTGATCTACACCGGCCAATACGCCTTCGACGACGCCTCCAGGCGCCTGCTCGCCGAAGCCAACGTCCACTGCCGCAAAATAACCCTCCCCCGGGATCCCGCATGAAGCGAGCCCTCGCCCTGATCGCCGGGCTCGCGCTTCTGCCCGCCCTCGCCCAGAACAGGCCCCCCCTGCCCAAACCCCGGGAAACCCCCATCGAGCGCAAAATCGGCAAAGCCCCGCCCATGCCCATGTATTCGCAGCGCGGCGAAATCGCCGTCTTCGCCCGCGATGAAAGCCGCGCCATGCTCCGCTGGCCCGTCATGCAGTTTGCCGAGCGCACCAAAGCCGACCTCGAGCGATTGACCAAGCTCGGCCTCGGCTCCATCAAAGTGCCGCTCGAAATCGGCATCGGGAGCGAGACCAATTCCACCCATGTACTCGTGCAGATCGCCAAAGCGTCCGACGGCGACCTGCGCGCCCGCATCGAAGTGCCCGATCCCGATCATTGCGATCTTTTCCGCCTCCGCGAAGTGATCACCGGGACCCTCCTCACCATCTGGATCGAAGAAAACCGATCCTCTCCTTTCGCCGTCACCCCGCCCCACTGGCTCATCTACGGCCTCGCCCGAAACCTCGAGCTCGCCGAACGCCTTCAAGATACGGAAGCCTTCTGGCTCGCCTGGAGCGAATGCCGAACCCCGCTCATAGACGAAATCCTCGGTGCCTCCGGGGTCTGGCTCAACGGCCACCCCCCCACCCGCACCATGCTCGCCCTCTTCCTCGCGGAACGTTGGCCCGGTGGCCTCCGCGAGCTCATCGGAGATTGCGCCGAAGGCCGCGAGATTACCCCAGGGCGCATCTACAGCCAGGCCTTCAAAGTAGCCGACTCCGGCTGGGGCGCCGATCTCGCCGCAGACCGCATCTGGGATGCCTGGTGCGACAAACAGGTCGACAAAGTCATCGTCCTGGGCGCCCTCACCTCCGGCGCCCTCCAGCGCTGGGCCGCCTCCCTCAGCATGAACTTCACCCGGATCGGCGCCGACCTCTCCCCCCCCTGGATCCCCCGCCCCCCCGCCTGGGCCCTCGCCCGAGCCGAGCACCCCGCCGTCCGCATCGCCGCCAAAAACCTCATCCCCGGCCTCTACACAGGCACCGTCATGCGCCACCTCCTCCTCGAAAACCTCGCCAACCAATACGCCGGCTATTTCGACGCTCTCGCGCGCGGGACTAAAAAAGAAGCCCTCACCCTCATGCTCCAACAGGCCGAAAACACCCGCCGCTCCCTCGCCCTGCTTCTGCGCAAAGGCCCCCTCTACACCCACCCCGAAGAAACTCCCGCGCCGTGACCCGCGCAACCGGCCTGAACGGCACGCTCTCCTTTGCCGTTAAGCTGTTTTTCTGTTGGGCCCGGAAGAGCAAAGCCCCGTGGGTGCGATGCGGAATCTGAAATCCTTTTTTGACAGCATTGCCGCAGTGTGGTATACTGGTGAAGTTGAGCATGGGAAGGAAAGCATGTATGCCGATTTACGAATATGCCTGCGAAGGCTGCGGAAAAACCTTTGAGTATCTCTCCCGCCGCCCCGGCGACGAACCCCACACCTGCCCGGCCTGCGGTCGGCCCGCACCGGAAAAACAATTGACCGGCGCCTTTTCGGCCTCTGTCAAAAACGCCGGCGGCGGCTGCCCCTCGGCAGGCGGGCACAGCTGTTGCGGCGGCTGCCGTCACGGGCATTGAACCATGAAAAAGGAAAAGAACCGATTTATGAAGCCTTTGCTGATTGTGATGAGCGCCCCCTCCGGCGCGGGAAAAACCACCTTGTGCGACCGCCTGCTTCAGGAGTTCCCTGAAATTTCCTATTCCATTTCCTGCACCACCCGCGAACCGCGCGGCGAGGAGGAAGACGGCGTGGATTATTTCTTCCTCACCAGGGAAGGGTTTGAGAAACGCCGCGAATGCGGCGAATTGCTCGAACACGCCCAAGTTCACGGCAACTTCTACGGCACCCCCCGCGCCCCCATCGACCGCGCTTTCGACGAAGGCCAGAGCGTGCTGATGGATATCGATGTGGCCGGCGCCGCGCAGGTGCGAGACTGGATCGAAACGCTCCCCGAAACCGATCGCCTCCGCCAGGGCTTTATCGACATCTTCATTGAACCGCCCTCAATCGACGAGCTGCGCCGCCGCCTCACCGCCCGCGCCGAAGATTCCCCCCGGGCCATCGAGCTGCGCCTCAAAAACGCCGAGGACGAGCTCGCCCGCGCCGGCGAATACCGTTACCGCATTGTCAACGACGACCTCGATCTGGCCTACCGCCGCCTGCGCGACGTGATTCTCGTGGCGGCCGGTCTGCTCTAAGGAGAAGCGCGCATGGAGCGGTCCGCAAAAACATTCCGAGTGCTGTTGGGCGTGGCGGGATCCATCGCGGCCTACAAAGCGGCCTCGCTCACGCGGCTCATGGTCAGGCGCGGCTGGCAGGTGCGGGTGCTGATGACGCGCGCCGCCACGGAATTCGTCGCGCCGCTGACCTTTCAGACTCTTTCACAGAACCCCGTGGGCATTGAGCAATTCGGCCCCGCGGCCGATTGGCGCCCCGAGCACATCGCCTACGCCTCCGACGCCGACCTCGTGCTCGTGGCCCCCTGCACCGCCAACGTGATGGCCAAAATCACCCACGGCCTGGCCGACGACCTGCTGACCGCCTCCGTGCTTGCCGCGCAGGCGCCGCTGCTGCTCGCCCCGGCCATGAACGAAGGCATGTGGCTCAACGCCGCCACCCAGGCCAACATCCAGACCCTCATCGGGCGCGGCGTGGCGTTCATTTCGCCCGAAACGGGCGATCTGGCGTGCGGCGTTTCGGGAACCGGGCGCATGGCCGAACCCGAAACCATTCTCGCCGCGCTGGTGAAACGGGAGGAGGCGCTCCGCCATGCGTAACGCTCTTTTTCTTTTTGCCTTCGCCGCGCTGTGCGGCTGCTCCCGGCAGCCCCGGCCCGATAACCCCGCCGACGCGCCCGCGCTTTTCGAGCAGGCCCGCGCGCTCATCCTGGCCGACGACGCCTGCGCCGCCGACCGTTCCGCAGCCTGCGCGCTCCTGGCGCGGGCCGCCGCGCTGGGCCACGCCGGCGCAAAAGATCTGCTGTGGGCCGTCGGCAACGTGGAGCCGGAACCCGATGCCTGCGATTGCCAGGGAGGTGGCGATGAAATGTGAGCTGTGCAAAGAAGCCGATGCGCAAACCGTGCTGTTCAAGGAAATCGGCGGAAAGAAAAAAGAGCTTTACGTGTGCCGTTGCTGCGCCGACGCCGAGAAGAAGCAGCCCCACGCCGCAAAACCCGAAACGCCCGCCGCCGAAGGCGAACAGGTGAAACCCATGCCGCCCGAAGCCGTTGAAAAGCTCAACGCGCTCATGAATGTGATCGTCAACGCCGCCGTGGAGCTCAAAGGCCTGCCCATGAAGCAGCCCGGCGGCAATCAGGAAACCTGCCCCCATTGCGGCATCACGCGCGACGAATGCCGCAAAAACGAAGAGCTCGGCTGCCCCGCCTGCTACCAGACCTTCGCCCGTTACCTCCAGCCCGTGATCAAAGACCTCCAGCAGGCCGATACCCATGTGGGAAGAGCGCCCGCCAAGGAAGCGGCCAAGTTCAAAAAAAGCATCCTCCGGGCGCGCCTGAAAGAGGCCATCGCCCATCAGGATTACGATTTGGCCGCCCGCATTCTGCGCGAGATCGATGCGATCATGCTTGGCCCCCCCCCTCCTCCCGCCGGCGGAAAGGACTCCTCCAATGGCTGACCCCGATCTGCGCCTCGGCGATCTTTCCCTGGTTTCGCCCGCCATGCTTGAGCACATTGTGCTTTCATCCCGCGTCCGCCTCGCGCGCAACCTTGAAAAGACCGTTTTCGCCCGCCGCGCCTCCGATGAACAGCGCGCGGAAATCGAAGCGCGCATCGGCCCGCTTCTGCTTGCCGCCGGGTTCAGCGTGGCGCCGCTCCCCGAAATGGCCGAGCTTCAGCGCCGCTGCCTCGCGGAGGCCTGCGTGATCCCCTGCGACATCGCCGAAAACCCCCTCAAAGGCGCCGCGTATGCCGAAAGCGACCGCGATTCGAGCCTCTCTGCGCTCGTCAACGATCACGACCACCTCGCGCTCCAATCCGTCAAAAAAGGCCTTGCCCTGCGCGAAGCCTGGGCCGATGTCGCCGCGCTCGAAGCCGGGCTCGACGATCCCCTCGCCTTTGCCTGGGAAGAAAAACAGGGTTACCTTACCGCCTCTCCCGGCGATCTGGGCACCGGCCTGCGCGCCTCCGTGGCGCTGCACCTCTTCGGGTTGCGGCTGACCAACGAGCTTGACCCCGTGCTGCGCGGCCTGGAGCGCCTGCGCTTCGTGGTGCGGGGCAACTGGAATGAAAACGGCGTGGGCCAGGTTTACCGCGTCATGAACCTCGATACGCTGGGCGTCGCCGAAGAAGAAATTCTCGCCCGCCTCGAAAACATCGTCCGCATCGTCACCCGCCTCGAATACCAGGCGCGCCTCCGCCTCCTTTACGACCAGCGCATCCTGCTCGAAGACTGCCTCTTCCGCACCCTCGGCCTCCTCGCCAACGCCCTGCTCTCCCCCGAAACCGAAGCCCTTGAGCTCCTCGCCGCCCTGCGCATGATGGCCGCGCTGAAAATCACAAAAGGCATTTCCTGCGCCGCGCTCGACGCGCTCATGCTTGCCGTCCGCCCCGCGCATTTCATTCGCGGCGGCCTTCTGCCCGCCGATGCCGACCCCGCGATGTTTCAGGACGACCCGCTGATGATGCTCGATTTCCACCGGGCGCTTTACCTGCGCGAACAGCTCGACAAAGTGGCCGTGGCCAAACGGTGATTTTTCATTTCCTTTCACACAATAACCGGTTTTGAGAAGCGTTTATCCCTAGAGCAGGTTTCAAATGAGATTTCCCGCCTTTGCGAAGGTGATTTTGTTTTTTGACAAACGCTACGGCGACCTGAACGGGTGAAGTTCAAAAACAAAAAGCACCGAGAAAAAGCGGCAAGACCAATCGAAACATGCTCCGGATCATGTTGAAAGGAACGCTCATGAAGATCTACATTGCCGCCGTTTTTGCAGCCGCCGCCGTTTTCGTTCAGGCCTTGCCTCCGCCCCAGGGCGGGAGACCCGAGCGCGGAGGGGAAATGTTTCTCCAGCGCGCGCTCAACGACCGCGACCTGATGCGCAGCCTGGGCGTGGCCGATGAAACCGTCGCGAAGATCGACGAAGCCAACAAAGCCGTCAACGACCGCCTCCGCGCCGCCAAAACCCGAATCGACGACTTGAGCGCCAAACAGGTGGAGCTTGCCGGCGCCATTTTCAGCACCCCCGGCGCCGACCCCAAACCGCTGATGGACGTGATCGACGAAATCGGCCGCCTGCGCATCGTCACCGCCCAGGAAATGACCCGCCGCATGCTCATCCTGCGCGACACCCTCACCCGGGAGCAGATGAAAGCCCTCAAGGAACGCCTCGACGAACAGCGCAAGCTTCGCCGCGAGCAGTTCCTGAAAGAAAGCGAGCGCGGTTCCCGCCGCGCCAAAGAAGAACCCAGGGAAAAACCCGCCGCCGCCCCTCAGCCTTCAAGGCCGGGCAGCTCGGCATCCGAACCGTGAAGCAGGCGGAGAATCTGGCGGCCGTAGCGGGCGATTTTGATGTCGCCCAAGCCGGGGATTTCCTGAAGCGCCTCCGTTGAGCCGGGCATGGCGGCCGTCAGAGCCAGAATCGTCTTTTTATGGAGAATGGCGTAGCGGGGAAGGTTGCGCCGCTCCGCTTCGGCCACCGCCCATTGCGTGATTTTCCGCTCCAGCCCCTGCGTGTCACCCGCGACGGGCACCTTCAGCGGCCTGGGCTTTTCGACCGGCCCGGTTGCCGGTTTTTCTTTGCCCGGCCAGCGCAGGGGCTCATCGGGGAGGCGATCGAAGAGCCAGTCGCGACCACGGGCGGTGAGCGCGGCGCTGTGGGTTTCGCCGCCGGCGAGGCGAATCAGGCCGTCGAACAGCGCGCACCGGTAAACCGATTCGAGAAACGCGGCGCTGTGCTCCTTGAGCAGACCGTAGGTTGAAAGCCCGCGCAGGGCGTGGCGCTCGATAAAAGGATGCTCCTCGCCGCGCACCACCTGAATGACCTGGGCGAGGGTGAAGCGGGCGTTCATGCGGCCGACGCCGCTGAGGGCTTTTTTGAGGAGAAGGGCTTCGGCGGCGCCGAGCGGGGCGGGGGAAGAGAGGCGCTCGGGCAAAGCGGAGCAGACGTCGCACTGCACGCACCGGTTTTGGGGCGACGTTTCGCCGAAATAGGCCAGCAGAAAACGGTGCCGGCAACCCCGCGCCGAAACGAACCCCAGCATCGCCTGAAGCTTCCCCTCATCGGCGGAACGTTTGAGGTGGAGGTGCGCGCAGAGGCGTTTGAGGCGCTCCAGATCCTGCTTCGGCGCGAGGCGGGTCGTGTAGATGCGCTGACCGGCCTTCAGCTCGCGCTCGATCAGCGCGGCCCGCTCCAGCATCCCCAGAATGGAGCGCACGGCCATATCGTTTTTCAGCCCCGCGCGCTGGGCCCACTCCTCGGCGGAAAAGGCCGCTTCCGCCCCATCGGCACACTCGCTTTGAACCGTCCGGTACACGCTGTAGATATCCTCCGCCGCGGGGTTGGCGCCATCGAGGAAAAACTGCTGCGTGCGCACATCGGCGTAGGTGTAAAGCAGCTCGCACCAGGCAAACGCCCCGTCGCGCCCCGCGCGGCCCACCTCCTGGTAATAGGCCTCGATGCTCCCGGGCACATCCCAGTGCGCCACGAAGCGGATATCCGGCCGATCCACGCCCATGCCGAAGGCATTCGTCGCGACCACCACCGCCTTCTCCGCGCGCATAAACGCATCCTGCACCGAAATGCGCTCCGCATCGGAGAGCGCGCCGTGGTAAAGCAGAGGCTCCGCGCCGCACTCCCTGAGCATCACGCAGACGCGTTCCGCCATTTTTCGCGTGGCGCAGTAGACGATGCCGCAGGCGAACATATCAATCAGCGCCGCCACCCGCTGAAGCTTTTGCGCATGCGTGCGCACCGGGCGCACCGTGAGGTAGAGATTGGGGCGCGAAAAGCCCGTGACCAGCACCAGCGGTTCCCCCCGCGGCGCCTCGCCGAGGCACAGCTGGCGGCAGATATCCTTGCGCACCTCCTCCGTGGCCGTCGCGGTCACCGCCATCACCCGCGTTTCGGGCGGCAGCCTGCGCACCACCGTTTGGAGGTGGAGGTAATCGGGGCGGAAATCGTGCCCCCACTGGCTGATGCAATGGGCTTCGTCGATGGTCAGCATCGAAATGCAAGCGCCTTCGAGCGCCTGCAGAAAGCGCTGGTTTCGAAAGCGTTCGGGCGCGATATAGACCAATTTGTACCGCCCTTTTTTCAGTTGGTCGAGCCGCCAGCCCATTTCATCGGCATCGACCGACGAATTGAGAAAGGTCGCCGGAATGCCCCGGCGCTCCAACGCATCGACCTGATCCTTCATGAGCGCGATCAGCGGCGAAACCACCAGCGTGGTTCCCGGCAGCATGAGGGCGGTCAATTGAAAGCAGAGCGATTTCCCCGAGCCGGTGGGCATCACCAGCAGCGCGTCGCGCTTGCCCAGCGCCGCGCGGATCACCGCTTCCTGCCCCTCTCGAAACGCCTCGAACCCGAAATACTTTTTCAGCGCCTCGTGAAGCATCAATTCACCCGTTGGAGGAGCTCTTCGGCGAGGGCGGAGAGGGGGGCGGCGGGGCCGGGGAGGCCGGGAAGGGTTTTGAGGGCTTCGTCGGTGAGGGTGCGGGCCCAGGCGCGGGCCTCGGCTTCGGTCATCACGGAAAGACAGGTCAATTCGTCGCCGGCGGCGGCCTGGCCGGCGTCGAGGAGGTCGTCGAGCACCTGGAAGGCGAGGCCGAGGTTGAGGGCGTAGGTCTCAAGGGCGGCGCGGCAGGCGGGGAGGGCTCCCATGCCGGCGGCGGCGGCGAAAAGGTCGGCGGTTTTGTGAAGGAACACGTAATCCACGCAGGCTCGGTCGCAGGCGGGAGCGCCGGGGCGGACGGCTTCAAGGTCGGCAACCTGGCCGGCGATCACGCCGTGATAACCGGAACGACGAGCGAGGAGGGTTACCGCTTCGGTGGAAACGCGGGCGGCCTGCTCGAAGGCGAGCGCCTGGAGGGCGTCGCCGGCGAGCACGGCGAGGGTCTCGCCGAATCGGGCGTGGACGGTGGGCTGGCCGCGGCGGAGGAGGTCGTTGTCCATGCAGGGGAGATCGTCGTGCACGAGGGTGTAGGTGTGAAGAAGCTCCACGGCGAGGGCGGCGGGCAGGGCGGCCTCAACGGTGCCGCCGGAGGCTTCGGCGGCGGCCAGGCAGAGAATGGGGCGGATGCGTTTGCCGCCGGTGAGCACGGCGTGGCGCATGGCTTCGGGGAGGAGGCCGGGGCCGGAACCTTCGGCGGGGAGCACGGCGAGCAGAGCGTGTTCGATGAGGGCGCGGCGCTCGGCGAGGTAGGCGTTGAGGTCAAACATAATTTCCTTGTGCGTGGGGGTTGCCGCGTTGTTCGGCGCCGATGGTGGTGGCCGGGCCGTGCCCGGGCCAGACGACGGTGGCTTCGGGGAGCTCGGCGAGGAGGCGCCGGAGGCTGGCCTGAAGGGTGGGCCAGTGGCCGCCGGGAAGATCGGAGCGGCCCACGTCTCCGGCGAACAGCGTGTCGCCGGAGAAGAGGAGATTTTCGTTGAAGAGGTAACCCACACCGCCGGGGGTGTGGCCGGGAAGGGCGATCACGCGCGCGGTGAGGCCGCCAAGGGTGATGCAGTCGCCTTCGTTTACGGTTTTGAGGGTGGCGGGGCGCTGTTGGAGGCGGTAGTGGGGGGGCATTTGGTTGAAGGGCATGGTGAAGGCCCAGTCGGCATCGGCTTCGCTCATATAGATGGGGATTTCGGGCCAGGCGGCGGCGAGGGCATCGAGCGCGCCGATGTGGTCGAAGTGGCCGTGGGTGAAGAGGAGGGCGCCGGGGGTGAGGCCGCGGTCGGAAAGAAAGCCGCGGATTTCGCCGGCATCGCCGCCCGCATCGATAATCCAAGCCATTTTTTCTTCGCCCCAGAGGATGGCGCAGTTGACTTCAAAGCTGCCGACCTGCAAAATATCGTATTCCATGCTCACTCCATTTAGAAACGAAAAACCGAAAGGGCATGCGCGCTTCCGGTCGTCAGTATACGGCTAAAGCCCGCTCCCGGTCAAGCCTTCCAGAGCGCGCAGACCGCGGCGGCCACGGCTATGCCGGTCATCATGCCGAAAAACACTTCGAGCCGGGTGTGGCCGAGGAGTTCCTTCAGAGGCTGGCGGGTGATGCGGTGCTCGGTGAAAAGCTCTTTGACCATGCGGTTGATGATCTTTGCCTGCTGACCCGCCGCCCGCCGCACCACGGCGGCGTCGAACATCGTGATGGCGGCAAAGCCGAGCGCGAGCATCGCGATGGGGGTATCGAACCCTTCGGTGATGCCGATGGAGGTGGCCAGGCCCGTGACCATGGCCGAGTGGGCGCTGGGCATGCCGCCGGTGCTGAGGAAGAAGGCGAAATCGAGCTGTTTGGTCTTGATGAGCGCGCGAATCATCTTAATGGTCTGCGCGGTCATCCAGGCAAGGAAGCAAGACCAGAACCACGGCATTGTGAAATAGTGAAAGGGGTTTGAATAAACAGTTGCCGTGAACATAAAACACTCCGGTGGAGAATGGTCGGACCGTCGGGATTTGAACCCGAGACCTTTTGCACCCCAAGCAAACGCGCTACCAGGCTGCGCTACGGTCCGCCAAAAATGGTGGGAGATAGTGGACTCGAACCACCGACCACCTGCATGTCAAGCAGGTGCTCTAACCAACTGAGCTAATCCCCCGAGTTGTTCAAAGTGGCGAGTACTGTAGCAGAGACGGGTCTCGCGGTCAATCCTGTTTTTTAAGATTTTTTCAAGCGCCCGTTTTTCCCGCTCCGCACGGCCGGAGCCGGAAAAGATTTTTTAAAATAAGCGCCGAAAAAACCGGCCGAAATGCGAGGCAAATGTTTTTGAGGCTCCCTCGCCCCTCACCGGGGATCGGATTCGCCTTGTGAAGAGGAAAGGGTGTTTTTGCCTGTTTGGGGCGCGCCGAAAAAAGGCTCCGCCGGGCGGAGTGACAGAAAAAAATCAGGGTTGATTTCTTGCAAAGAATCCTGTACAGCTTCCCATTAGAGCAGGTTTCGAATGAGATTTCCGGATTTTGCGAAGGTGAATTTTGGTTTTGACAAACGCTTGAGGCGAGCCGTAGCAACGCTACGGCGATCTGAAAGGGTGAAGTTCAAAAAAAAAGCACCAAGAAAAAGCGGAAAGATCAATCGAAATATGCTCTAAAACAATACCCTCAGCCGGATTATCCCGAGTTGAACCTTGAAAACGAAGCTTCCGTGAAACTACTTCTGAAAAAACGGATGAGAATCCGCTGGAGGCTTCCTATAAAGGAAGCGCTGATTAATGACACCCTTTTTATTTTTCACGCGGAGGCGCGGAGTACGCGGAGAGAGAAGTACCCAATATGATCGAAAAAAGTGTGTTTTCTCCGCGTACTCCGCGCCTCCGCGTGAGAATTTAAATTCTGATTGTCGGTCTTTGGATTTAATCAGTGTTTCCTTAAGTTCGTGTTGAAAATGTAAAGTGATTTCCGAATGGCGTTTTTTCCGGTCGGGGGGTCGCCTCAGGTTCCTTGACCAAGCGAACGAAAAAGGTCTAAAAACATATTAAAACATTCAAAAAGCTGTCTACCATCGGTTGCATTTCAAAATGTTGTGAAAAGTAAATCTGGTTGCCGCCCGTTCGGGTTTTGTGATATAGTGGCACCGTTACCTCTCTAAAAGGTTAATCGGTTTATAGGAGTTGGATATGAAAAAAATGATTGATACCGGCCTGCTTGCCGTTATCCTCAGCCTGGGAATGACCGGCGCCGCGCTGGCAGATCCCGTTTCCGCCCGTTACGTGCGGGTCAGCATCCCCAAAGATTCCGCCACACTTTCGCTTGCGGAAGTGGAGGTCTTCTCCGGCGGCGCCAACATCGCCATCAAAGGCAAAGCCTCGCAGGATTCCACCGCCCACGGCGGCGCCGCCGCCCGCGCGATCGACGGCAACACCAGCGGCGACTGGACCAAAAACTCCATCACCCATACCGACGAAAACGTGGCCGACCCCACATGGGAGCTCGATCTCGGCTCCGAAAAACCCATCGATAAAATCGTGCTCTGGAACCGCACCGGTTTCGAGCGCCGCCTCGACGGCGTGCGCGTGACCCTCGCGGGCGACGACAGCACCATCCGCTGGGAAGACGCCCGCAACCGCGCCGGAGACAAAGACACCGCCTTCACCGTCGACTCCGCCGCCAAAGGGCCCCGCGTCGGCCAGAAAATGCTCTCCGCCGCCGAGGAAGCCCGGCAGAAAAAAATCGCCAAAGCCATGAAAAACATCAACGTCGCTCCCTTGAACGACGCTTTGGCCGCCTATGCCGCCCAATACCCCTCCGCCTATCCCAACAAGGCCGAGATCCAGAGCCAGCTCAACCAGTTCAAGGCCGATTTTGAAAAAGCCCTCGCCGCCGATCAAGACCTGAGCTCCTTCGCCGGCCGTTACCGCGATCTCCAGAAAAAAGTGATGCTCCAGCACCCCGCGGTCGATTTCGACGAAATCATCTACATCCAGCGCAGCCGCAAAGGCAAGCAAGGCCTCCCCGCCAACTGGCAGGGCCACTCCGGCGCCCAAGGCAACAACAACAGCACCCTGCGCGGCTACGACAACGCCATCATGCGCGCCCCCGTCATCAGTGAAAAAGGCGAGGCCAAGACTCTCCGCCAAAGCTCCGCCTACATGGGCGAGCTCGAGCTCCACTACAACGCCGACCGCATCCTCATCTCCAGCGGCGACGAGAAAACCGGCCCCTGGGGCATCTACGAAATCAACACAGACGGATCCGATTACCGCCTCGTCTATCAGGATTCCAACCAGGAAGTCGACTTCTTCGACGCCTGCTACCTGCCCGACGACCGCCTCATCGTGACCGGCACCACCGGCTTCCAAGGCGTTCCCTGCGTCAGCGGCAACGATTACGTGGCCAACACCCACATCCTCGACCCCAAGACCAAAGACCTGCGCCGCATCACCTTCGACCAGGATCTCAACTGGAATCCCCAAGTCTACCCCAACGGCCGCGTGGTCTACCTCCGCTGGGAATACGCCGACAGCGCCCACTACTTCAGCCGCGTGCTCATGACTATGAACCCCGACGGCACCGACCAGCAGGAATTCTACGGCTCCAACTCCTACTGGCCCAACTCCATCTTCTACCATCAGAACATCCCCGGCTCCTCCACCAAATTCGTCGGCATCGTATCCGGTCACCACGGCGTGGCCCGCAAAGGCGAGCTCGTCATGTTCGACGTCACCCAAGGCCGCATCGAAACCAGCGGCGCCGTCCACAAATTCCCCTTCCGCGGCAAACCCATCGAAAACATCACCAAAGATATGCTCGTCAACGGCATCAAGCCCTACTTCCTCAACCCCCGCCCGCTGAACGACGAAATGGTCCTCGTCTCCATGCAGGACGACGGTTCCTCACCCTTCCGCGTCGTCCTCGTCGACGTATACGACAACATCCTCACCCTTCACGAGACCCCCGGCTACAACCTCTACGAACCCATCCCCCTCAAGAAAACCCCCGTGCCCGCCTTCCGCCCCGACCACGTGGACCTCAGCAAAAAAGACTGCACCGTCTTCATGTCCGACGTCTACCGCGGCCAAGGCACCCTCGAAGGCGTCCCCCACGGCGCCGTGAAAAAGCTCCGCGTGTTTCACTTCGAATACTCCCCCCGCCGCATCGGCGGCCACTACGCCATCGGCATGGAAAGCGGCTGGGATCCCCGCATCCTCCACGGCACCGTCGACGTGGAGACCGACGGTTCCTGCTCCTTCACCGCCCCCGCCAACTTCCCCATCACCGTGCAACCCCTCGACGAAAACGGCAACGCCCTTCAGATGATGCGCTCCTGGCTCGTGGGCATGCCCGGCGACACCATCTCCTGCATCGGCTGCCACGAAAACCAGAGCGTCACCTCCCCCCCCCGCGGCCGCCTCATCGCCTCCAACAAAAAGCCCCAGACCATCCAGCCCTGGTACGGCCCCGCCCGCGGCTTCTCCTTCGACCGCGAAGTGCAAAACGTGCTCGACGCCAAATGCGTGGGCTGCCACAACGAAGAGACCAAAACCCTCAACGCCATGGGCCAGCCCGTCCCCAGCCTCGTCAAAGCCAAAGGCAAATACAACAACCTCAGCGTGGCCTACCTCAACCTGCACCCCTACGTCCGCCGCAACGGCCCCGAAGGCGATTACCACGTGCTCACCCCCCTCGAATTCCACGCCACCACCTCAGACCTTGTCCAAATGCTCAAAAAAGGCCACCACGGCGTGAAGCTCACCCCCGAGGAATGGGATCGCCTCTACACCTGGATCGACCTCAACGCCCCCTACTTCGGCACCTGGACCGAAATCGGAGCCAACCCCAAATTCATCACCTCCCGCCGCGAATATGAAAAGAAAACCACCACGATCGACTTCGACCCCGAAAAAATCGTGAACCCCTATCAGCCCGTGCCCTTCGTCAAGCCCGGCCCCGACGCCCCCAAACCCCCCGCTCCCCAAGTCGCCGGCTGGCCCTTCGACGGCGCCGCCAAACAAGGCGCCCGCGATGTGAAAAGCTTCGACATCGGCGGCGGCCAGACCCTCAAAACCGTCAAAATCCCCGCCGGCAGCTTCGTCATCGGCTCCAACGACGAAACCGCCGCCGAGCGCCCCATGACCCGGGTCGACATCGCCAAGCCCTTCCTCATGGGAACCACCGAAATCACCATGGGCCAATACCAGCAGTTCAACCCCAAATTCGAAAACGGCGTGTACGACATGCACTACAAAGACCAAGTCCGCCGCGGCTACTTCGTGAACAATCCCGACTTCCCCGCCATCCGCGTTTCCTGGAACGACGCCACCGCCTATTGCCAATGGCTCTCCAAGAAACTCGGCAAAAAAGTGCGCCTCCCCACCGAAGCCGAATGGGAATACGCCTGCCGCGCCGGCACCTCCACGCCCATGAACTACGGCGATTTCAACGCCGACTTCAGCCAGCATGAAAACCTCGCCGACGTGCAGCTCAAGAAACTCGCCGTCAGCGGCGTCGACCCCCAGCCCATCCGCAACCCCAACGACCTCATGGACTATGAGAAGAAAGACGCCCGTTATGACGACGGCGTGCTCCATCTCGCCAAAGCCGGCTCCTACCAGCCCAACGCCTTCGGCCTGCACGACATGCACGGCAACGTCGCCGAATGGACCTCCTCCGCCTACGCGCCTTATCCCTACGGCGCCAACGCCAAAGGCGACCTCAAAGTTGTGCGCGGCGGCTCCTGGTACGACCGCCAGATCCGCGCCAGCAGCGCCACCCGCTGGGGCTTCAAGCCCTGGCAGCGCGTGTTCGACACCGGCTTCCGCGTGGTCATTGAAGACTAGAGCAATTTGCAAATGAGAATTCCTGATTTTATGAAAGCGATTTTTCTTTTTGACGAACTCTTGAAAGTGAGCCGTAGCAGCGCTACGGCGACCTGAAAAGGGTGATGGTCAAAAAGGAAAAGCGCCGAAGAAAACAGGAACGCTCAATTGAAACTTGCTCTACGGCTTCCGCAAAAACGGCCACAAAAAAAGAAGACCCCGGATTGCTCCGGGGGCTTCTTTTTACTCATCCGCAGCCGCGGAAGCTTTTTTGCGAAGGTTATTTGCCGATCCACGTGAGAAGGGTGGGAGCGACTGCGGCGCCCCAAATGTCGTAACCCGCTTTGTTGGGGTGGAGCTGGTCGGGCATGAACGCGCGGTCAAGCGTCGAGCCGTCGGCCTTCATGAATTTAGGGCCGATATCCCAGTAGAAGACGTTTTTATTGTCGGCCAGTTTGCCGATGAGGGCATTGGCGATGGAATTTTTAATGCGCATCGGGTGATTGGGGAATTCGGCGCGCGGGAAGATCGCCAGCAGCATGATTTTGGCTTCCGGAGCCTTTTCGCGGAGCTGTTTCACAATCTCGGCAATGCCGGCGGCGATATCTTCGGCGGAATCGCGATTGGTGTGGCCGGCGTTGTTGGTGCCGATCATGATCATGAAGGCTTTGGGGGCGATTTTATCCCAGGGCATGCGCGCGATGCGCCAAAGCACGTGCTCCGTGCGGTCGCCGCTCATGCCCAGGTTGAGGATGGAAGCCTCGCCGAAAAACTGTTTCTGAACCGCGGGAATCTGGTGGTTGTCCCACCCGTGGGTGATGGAATCGCCCACGAAGACGATGTCGTAAGGGCCTTTTTCGGCGAGAGCGAGCTTTTGCTCGAAGCGATCCTTCCACCACTTGTCGCCGCGGGCGACGGGGTTGAGCGTGGCTTGCGCGAAGGTGAGCGCGGTCATGGCCAGGAGGGCGAGCGTGCTGCGGAGCAGGTGTTTCATGAGGAATCCTTTTTTAGGTTGAACAAGCATTGCGTGAACAACGTGAAGGATAGCTCAAGCATAAAAAAAGGTCTATCGAAAAAATAGGCCTTTTTTTTTATCATTCAGCCGGTATACACCCGAAGTGGCGGAAAATGCGTGAATGCAGGTTAGAGCAACTCCTTTATCGCCCGCTCCGGCGCGCGTCGCGGTAGCACTTGGGGGTCTCTCCTGTATACGCCTTGAACACATTGGTGAAATACTGCACCGAAGAGAAACCGAACCGCTCCGCCAGCTCCGCCAGGCTAAAATCCGTTTCAATCAGCTCATAGGCCACCGCCGCCAGCTTCCGGCTTTGCAGAAATTTCGCCGGCGGCACGCCCAGGTTCCGCTTGAACAGCGTTTTGAAATGCGGCAGCGAAAGCCCCGCGTGCCGCGCCAGCGCCTCAAGCCCCGGCTGATCTTTGGGCGACGATGCCTCAATCAGCCCCCGCACTCTCTCAATGGCCGGGTGGATCACATGCTCCGGGGCCGATGCCAAAAGCTCGTGAACGGAAAAGAGCAGTGCATGGGCCAGCGCCCTCAGCTGCGCCGCCGAAGCCCCCGGATCCCGCCCCAGCCGCCTGAGCGCCCCAAACAGCTCTCTGCACAACCCGTTGCAGCGGCACACGCACACCGGCAAATCCAGAAAAGCCTGCCAAAACGCTCCCGCTTCTTCCGGCTCAAGCCCGAGAAAACACTCGCCTGCCACCGGCGGCGCGACCTCGATGTAGCAGATCGACGAGGGCCCCGATGGGCTCAAGCTCGAGCTGTGCGCAATCCCCGGCTTGTTGACCCACAGATCGCCCTCATTGAGATACCAGGTTTCGGAGCCGCTCACGTTCGTTCGAATGCCTGAAATCAGGTGGCAAATCTCTAAGTTCGGGTGAGCGTGCGGCGAAGCCGAAGGCGCCTGGGCTTTTTTGCGGCTCGAATGCGAAAGCGCCACAATTTCAGGAATCCCGCGCGGGCGCAGATCCACGGCGAAATCGTCGGAATTCTCAACGAAAAATCCAAGATGGTTTTTACTCGTGTCCATAATGGACTGATGAAAGCAGATTGAGCCCCGAAAGTCCAGTAAAAACGGAAAAAGAAGTTTCACTCCAAGGTGAGGCGGTCGGCGGGGTCGAAGGTGAAGCGGGTGCGGGTTCCGGGGGGAAGGAAGGCGCGGGGGTTGGGCTGGGTGATGGCAATGGGGGTGCCGTCTTGAAGGAGGGTGAGGCGGTAGGCGATGGAGTCGCCCAGATAGTGGGCGGCGGTGATCTCGCAGAGGGTGGCGGGGTCTCCGGTGGGGGTGGGAATGAGGGCTTCGGGGCGGAGGTGGTGAAGCTCGCCGTGAAGGGTGAAGGTGTTGAGGCCGCCGAGGAAGGTGGCCACGAAGCGGTTGGCGGGGCGGCGATAGAGGGTGACGGGGTCGGCGGTCTGCTCGATGCGGCCGGCGCGCATCACGGAGATGGAGTCGGCCTCGGAGAGGGCTTCTTTCTGGTCGTGGGTCACGTAGAGGGCGGTGATGCCGGCGGCTTTGCAGATGCGGCGGATCTCGCTGCGCATGGTGTGGCGGAGCTGGGTGTCGAGGTTGGCGAGGGGTTCGTCGAGCAAAAGGCAGCGGGGGCGGGTGATGAGGGCGCGGGCAAGGGCGACGCGTTGCTGCTGGCCGCCGGAGAGCTGGCCGGGCTTTTTGCCTTCGGCGCCTTCAAGGCCGGCGGTGGCGAGGATTTCGGCGAGGCGCTGCTGCTGTTCGCGGCGGGGAACGCGCAAGACGTCGAGCCCGAAGGTGATGTTCTGGGCGGCGGTGAGGTGGGGCCAGAGGGCGTAGTTCTGGAAGACCATGCCTGTGGCGCGCTTTTCGGGAGGGAGGGGGGAGACGTCGACCCCCGCAAGGCGGATGGCGCCGGAATCGAGGGGGGTGAAGCCGGCGATGGCGCGCAGGAGGGTGGTTTTGCCGCAGCCGCTGGGGCCGAGGAGAAAGTGGAGGCGGCCGGGGAGGATGGCGAGGGTCACGCCGGCGAGCGCGGCGGTTGGGCCGAAGCGTTTAACGGCGCGCTCGACGGCGATCGCGGGAGGGTCGTTCATGGGATGATGATGGCGCGGGGGGTGTGGCTGAGGATTTCGCACCCGGTCTCGGTCACGCAGATGAGGTCTTCGATGCGCACGCCGGTGTCGCCCGGAATGTAGATGCCGGGCTCGACGGTGAGAACCATGCCGGGCTGGAGGGGGGTGTCGTTGGTTTTGGCGAAGTTGGGCCATTCGTGGATTTCAAGGCCGAGGCTGTGGCCGAGGCTGTGGTCGAAAAAGGCGCCGTACCCGGCCTGGTCGATGATGCCGCGGGCGACGGCGTCGATGGCGTTGCAGGGGGCGCCGGGCCTGATGGCGGCGACGGCGGCCTGATTGGCGGCAAGGACGAGGCCGTGGATTTCGTTGAAACGGGCCGTGGGTTCGCCGAAGAAAAGGGTGCGGGTCATGTCGGAACAGTAGCGGTCGACCTTCACGCCCATATCGATCAGCAGCTCGGAGCCGGGAGCGAGGGGGGTTGAATCGGGCTGGTGGTGGCACTCCACGGCGTTTGCGCCCGCGCAGATGATGGGGTCGAAGGATTGGGTCAGGTCGCGCTCGACCAAGAGCAGGCGGAGGCGGCGGAGGATCTGGAGCTCGGTCATGCCCGGGCGGATGGTTTCGACGAGGTCGGCGAAGAGAGCGTCGTTGGCTCGGGCGCTGCGGCGGATGGCATCGAGCTCGGCGGGCGATTTAACGGCGCGGAGCCGGGCGATGGCGGTCGTGGAATCGACCCATTCGCAGGCGGGGAGGTTGGCCTGCAAAGGGAGAAACTGGGCGGCGGAGAGGGAGCCTTCGTAGCCGATGCGGCGCCAGGAGGCGGCGAGCTGGCGGTAAGCGGCGAGCTGATCGGCCTGCGGGGCGAATTTACGGATGTCGCAACCGGCGAGGGTGCGGCGGGCGGCTTCGATGTAGCGGAAGTCGGTATAAAAGACGGGCTCGCCCCGGTCGGGCACGAGGAGAAGGCCGTTGGAGGTTTCGAGGCCGGTGAAATAGAGGCGGTTGACGGGGGTGTAGATGAAAAAAGCGTCGATCGCTTCATGCTGCATGGTTTCCTGGAGGCGCTGGATGCGGGCACTGTGTTCGGCGGTCATACATTCCTTTCCGGGTCCGGCGGTCGGCGACCCGTGCTGAGTGTTGTTTTAATGATAATATAAAGGGGGTGGCGGGGCAAATCTTTTTTAGGTTGAGAAAAAAACCTTGCGCTGGAAATGGTAAAGCGCTTATTATGGTGACCCTTGAGGATGGAGAACGTGAGCTTTTCCTGATATGTATGTGTTTTTTGATTAGAAAATGGTTGCCGCATGAATTGTTTTGTCAAGCGATTTACAGGATTTATCTGCTTTGCCGCGGCGTTTTGCGGAAGCCTTCCGGCCGTTTCGGCCGAAAGAGAGAAACAATCGGCCAGGCGCGTGCTGATGGTCGACTCGTATGCCTCGATGGACGTGTGGTCTGAGAATATCCGCGATGGCTTCCGATCCATCCTGAGCGAGCAGGATGTGAAGATCAATTATGAGACCTACGAGCTGGCCGTGCGCTTTCAATCAGGCCTGAACCCCGCGCAGGCCGACATCGAGGCGTTGCGCCTCAAGCTGGCTTCCACCCGTTACGACCTCATCGTGACCAGCAACAATGCCGCGACCGACCTCTTTCTCACCGGCACCCTCCCCTTGCCCGAAGGCACGCCGCTCATCGCAAGCGCCTATTCGGGCAATCTTCAAAAGGCCCGCGAGCAAACGGGCCTGAACATGACCGGCGTGGAGATTCCTCTGAACCTCTTCGACAATGTGATTTACGCCCTCAAGCTCCTGCCCGCCACCCGCAAAGTGGTGCTCGTGGCCGATGCCACCGCCGATGGCCGCGTGCAGAAAACCCTCACGAAACTGCTGGCCGATTCCAACCGCAATGTGGAGGTGGCGTTCATCAGCGGCTCGGAATATTCCACGCCCGAAATGTTTGCCGAGCTGAAAAAGCTCGATGGCGGCGCTGTGATTTTCTTCAACTCCTGGGGTTCCACCCGCGATCCCGAGCCCGAAGGCAGCTACACCGCCCTGCCCAAAATCCGCAGGCTTTGCCCCAACGCACTCATCATGGGCAAATACTCCTGCTACATGGCTCTGGGCGCCGAAGCGGGCATTCAGCCCTCCGGCTTCGATCACGGGCGCATCGCCGCCGAGCTGGCCGTGCGGATCTTCAGCGGCGAGCGCGCGGGCGGCATCGCGGCGGTTCAAAGCCCCGTGCGCCAGGTGCTCGACTATGCCGCCGTCAGGCGCCTGGGCATCGGCAAAAAAAACATCCCCCCCGAAACCGTCATCCTCAACACCCCGCCGGGCTTCTGGATTGTTTACAAGGAAGGCATCATCCTTGCCGGCAGCCTCTTCGCCGCGGGAACCGTGTTCACCATTTTCTTTCTCCTGCGCCGGCGCAAAGCGTTCAACATGGTGCGCGCCATGTTCGCCGCCCTGCCGGTGCGCGTGGTCGTGGTCGACCGCAAAATGAACACGCTCTTCTTCCATGTGCCCGACGACCCCGCCCTGGCCCAAGCCCTTGCGCAAAGCGCTCCGGGCAACCTCCCCATCCGCGATGAGCAAATACACCCCTGCCTGGAACAGGCCCGAAAGGTCTTCGCCGACGGCCGCCCCCGGAAAATCGAATTCGAATGGCACAAAAAATGGCGCCACGCCGAATTCTACCCCCTGCCCAAAGAAGTGTTCAAGAAAGATGCCGTGATGTGGTTCTCTTCCGACATCACCGCCTTGCACGAAGCCCATGCCACCGTCGCCCAAATGGCGGGCCGCTTCCGCCTCACCCTCGAATCGATCGGCGACGGCGTGATCGCCACCGACGAAACCGGCCGCGTGACCCTCCTCAACCCCGTGGCCACCCGCCTCACCGGCTACACCCAGGAAGAAGCCGCCGGAAAGCCCCTCGAAACCATCTTCAACATCGTCAGCTACATCACCGGCGACCCCGTGCCCTCGCCCCTCAAAAAAGCCATCGACGCCAACGCCCCCGTGGAGCTCGCCAACCACACCGACCTCATCGCCAAAGACGGCACCCGCCGCCACATCGCCGACTGCGCCTCCCCCATTCATGATGAAGACGGGCGAATCGCCGGCGGCGTCCTCGTCTTCCGCGACGTCACCGCCGATTACGAAAAGCGCGACCGCATCCAGATGACCAGCGCCATCCTCACCAGCGTGGCCGACATCGCCAAAATCACCTACTTCAGCACCGACCCCGCCGGCATCACCACCTTCCAATCCGCCCCCCTCCCCTTCGACCTCACCGACCTGGGCATTCCCTGGAGCCGCCTCCTCAACCGCCAGACCCACACCCTCGACATCACCCACGAAACCCAAGGCGCCTTCTACCGCCTGCGCGCCGTACAAGCCCAAAACGAAGCCAACGGCAAAAACCTCATCTTCGGCGTCATCCAAAACATCACCGACATCACCCGCAGCGAACGCAGCGCCCGCGACAGCCTCAGCCTCCTCCAAGCCGTCATGAACAACCTCCCCTGCTACATCTTCGCAAAAAAAGTGGAAGACCGCTTCCGCTACGTCATGTGCAACGCCGCCTTTGAGCGCGTCGTCGGCCACACCGCCGCCGAAATCATCGGCAAAACCGACGCCGACTTCTTCCCCAACCCCGCCGACACCGACCAGTTCCTCGCCGACGACCGCACCCTCGCCGCCTCCGGCAAATTCCTCGATTCCAAGGAACACTTCCTCGGCGCCGACGGCGCCACCCACACCGTCCACATCATGAAAGACGTGATCACCCAGTCCGACGGCACCCGCCTCCTCCTGGGCATGGGGCTCGACGTCACCGCCCAGGAAGCCTCCGAGCAGAAAACCCAAAAGCTCCTCCGCCAGGAGCAGCTCATCAAAGCCTGCCTCGAGACCATCGTCGTGGAAAAAACAGCCGCCGTCATGCCCGCCCTCCTTCAGCGCATCGGCCAATACGCCCACGCCACCGGCTGCTGCATCATCCGCTTCGAAGCCACCGGCAACACCCCCGCCACCTGCACCGACCACTGGTTCGCCACCCCCGGCCCCCTCCCCTCCCACCTCAGCGCCATCACCCCCGCCCCCCACTGGCGCCAACGCCTGAGCAACCGCGAGCTCATCATCCTCGGCGACATCGAGCGCGACATCGCCGCCCCCCACCCCCCCGGCCCCACCGCCCAAAGCCCCCGCCCCACCCTCCTCCACGGCCTCTGGGTCAACACCACCTTCATCGGCTGCCTCTGCCTCGGCTACGACCGCCCCCGCACCTTCAGCGCCGAAGACCTCCAGCTCATGCAGACCATCACCCACATCGTCGAAATCGCCCTCGGCGCCATCCACGCCCAAAGCGAGCTCGAGCGCAACGAATACCAGAACCGCCTCATCCTCGACAACGTAAGCATCCCCCTCTTCCTCTTCAGCCCCGGCATGCGCATCGTCAGCGCCAACCGCGCCGCCCGCCTCCTCACCGGCCGCACCGAAGAAGAAATCCTCAACAGCCCCTGCCACGAAACCTTCTGCCGCGCCACCGGCATCGGCCCCGAGTGCCAAGTCAAAAAAGTGCTGGCAGACGGCCAAACCCACACCCGCGACCTCACCGTCAACGGCCGCGAGCTCCACATCATCGCCTGCCCCATCACCGTGCGCGGCACAATCATCTTCGTCCTCGAATGCTGCATCGACATGACCGCCTTCAACCAGAACCAGCGCCAGCTCCTCACCGCCATGGAAGCCGCCCAGGCCGCCGACCGCGCCAAGACCTACTTCCTCGCCACCATGAGCCACGAGCTGCGCACCCCCCTCAACGCCGTCATCGGCTTCAGCGAAATCCTCCAGCAACAGACCGCCACCCCCGCCCAGCAGGCCGAATACCTCAGCGCCATCAACCTCTCCGGCAAAACCCTCCTCAACCTCATCAGCGACCTGCTCGACCTCACCCGCCTCGAAGGCGGCCAGATCAGCCTCACCCCCTGCGAAACCGAGCTTCCCCCCCTCATCGCCGAAATCTGCGCCATCTTCCGGCCCAAGCTCGATGAAAAACACCTCACCCTCACCCTCCAAGGCCTTGAGACCATACCCTGCCTCCTCCTCGACAGCCAGCGCATCCGCCAAATCCTCCTCAACCTCATCGGCAACGCCGTTAAATTCACCCACCGCGGCGGCATCACCCTGCGCGCCGCCCTTGAAAACGGCACCCTCGCCCTCAGCGTCGCCGATACCGGCATCGGCATCACCCCCGAAAAACAGCAAACCATCTTCGACCCCTTCGTACAAGGCGACCAGACCCGCGGCAACCGCGTCTACGAAGGCAGCGGCCTAGGCCTCTCCATCTCCAGCCGCCTCGCCCGGCGCATGGGCGGCGAAATCACCCTTCAAAGCACCCCCGGCCACGGCAGCACCTTCACCCTCACCCTGCGAGCCACCCCCTGCCCCCGCCCCGGAAACACACCCAAAACCACCCCTCAGCCCCCCGCGCTCCCCCCCCGCACCATCCTGTTGGTCGACGATGTGCCCATGAACCTCAAAGTCCTCGAAGCCATGCTCCGCCGCCTCAACGCCGCCAGCATCCCCGCCACCTCCGCCGAAGAAGCCCTCGCCCTCCTCGAAAAACACCCCGTAGACCTCATCCTCACCGACCTCTGGATGCCCGGCATCAACGGCCAGCAGCTCGCCGAACGCATCCGCGCCAACCCCGCCCACAGCCGCCTGCCCATCTACGCCGTCACCGCCGACAGCGAAGCCTCCTCGAATTTCGACATGACCCCCTTCAACGGCGCCTTCCAGAAACCCATCTCCCTCAAAGCCCTCACCGCCCTCCTCGAAACCCTGTGAATTCATTCAATCGTTCCTTAGAGCATGTTTCGAATGAGATTTCCAGGTTTTGCGAAGGTGAATTTTGGTTTTGACAAACGCTTGAGGTGAGCCGTAGCAACGTTACGGCGATCTGAAAGCGTGAAGTTCAAAAACAAAAAGCACCGAAAAAAAGCAGAAAAATCAATCGAAATATGCTCTAGAGCAAGTTTCTAATGAGATTTCCGGATTTTGCGAAGGTGAATTTTGGTTTTGACAAACGCTTGAGGTGAGCCGTAGCAACGCTACGGCGATCTGAAAGGGTGAAGTTCAAAAACAAAAAGCACCGAGAAAAAGCGGAAAGATCAATCGAAATATGCTCTAGTCCCCGATGTGCGATTGCGCCCGCGCCCGATGAGGCGGTGAGGCTTGAGCAGGCGGTCGATCGTGGCGGGGCTCATCCGCAGCAACGCGGCCTTGACGCTTTCCTCCAGCGCCCCCTGCAATGCCTCCCAATCCGCCGCCAGGCGCGCCATCACCGCCTTGAGATACGGTGCACACATCATCCCGCTTTTTCGCCAAATCCTGACTAAAACCCTTTCCACCTCGCGCCCATAAGTCTTTCCCCTTCCTTGCCCGCTGCGGTAAAGGCGCTTACCGGAAAGCACTTTAACGGCATATTTTCGTTCGTAACCCGTTGTCATCACAAAGGCATCAATGATCTGTGTTCGCGCCCTTCGGGTCTGCATCATCCCGTAGCGTCTGCGCATCGTTTGCAGACATTCTCCTCGTGCCGGTCGGCTCATTTCTTTCATGCCCCCATTTTATCAGAGTGTCCTGCAATTGAGGAATGCGCTCTTTTCATCGCCGCCCCCTCCACTGCGCAGGGTGTCCTACATTATGAGGAACCGCGGCGCTCGGCGGTCGCCTTCTTTAATCTTTCCTCCAGACCAGCCTTCTGTTATACTGCCGCCTTCATTTTTGAAACGACACGAGGAAAACCCAATGGCCTACAACACAATCAAGCTTCCAGCCTTCGGCGAAAAAATCACCATGGGCCGCGACGGCAAGCTCCAGGTGCCCCACTTTCCCATCATCCCCTTCATTGAGGGCGACGGCACGGGCCCCGACATCACCCACGCCGCGATGATCGCCTGGAACGCCGCCGTCAAAGCCGCCTACGGCGATTCCCGTAAAATCGCCTGGATGGAAGTGTTCGCCGGCGAAAAGGCCAACGCCGTTTACGGCGAAGGCACCTGGCTCCCGCAGGAAACCCTTGATGCCTGCCGCGAACACCTCGTTTCCATCAAAGGCCCCCTCACGACCCCGGTCGGCGGCGGCATCCGTTCGCTCAACGTGGCGCTGCGCCAGGAGCTTGACCTCTATGTGTGCCTGCGCCCGGTGCGCTGGTTCAAGGGCGTGCCCTCGCCGGTGCTCCGCCCCGATCTGACCGACATGGTCATCTTCCGAGAAAACACGGAAGACATCTACGCCGGCATCGAGTGGATGGCCGGCTCGCCCGAAGTGAAGCGCGTGATGGAATTCCTCACCCGCGAGATGGGGGTGAAGAAAATCCGCTTCCCCGAAAGCTCCTCCATCGGCATCAAGCCCGTTTCCAAAGAAGGCACCGGGCGCCTCGTGCGCGCCGCCATCGAATATGCCATCGCCAACGACCTGCCCAGCGTCACCCTCGTGCACAAGGGCAACATCATGAAGTTCACCGAGGGCGCCTTCCGCGACTGGGGCTACGCCCTCGCCCGCGAGGAATTCGGCGCCACCCCCATCGGCGACGGCCCCTGGTGCGCATTCACCAACCCCAAAACCGGCAGGAGCATCACCGTGAAAGACTGCATCGCCGATGCCTTCCTCCAGCAAATCCTCACGCGCCCCGCCGAATACAGCGTGATCGCCACCCTCAACCTCAACGGCGACTATGTCTCCGATGCGCTCGCGGCCTGCGTGGGCGGGATCGGCATCGCCCCCGGCGGCAACATCAACTACATGACCGGCACCGCCGTCTTCGAAGCCACCCACGGCACCGCCCCCAAATACGCCAACCTCGACAAAGTCAACCCCGGCTCCCTCATCCTCTCCGGCGAAATGATGCTCCGCTACATGGGCTGGACGGAGGCCGCCGACAAAATCATCGCGGCTATGGATGCCGTGATCGGCGCCAAGACCGTGACTTACGACTTCGCCCGCCTCATGGAAGGCGCCACCGAAGTGAGCTGCTCGGCCTTCGGCCACGCCCTCGCCAAAGCCATGAAATGAACGCCGCAACCGCCCTACTCATCGCGCTCGGCTTTAGCCTCGTCGCAGGGTTGCAGCTCGCGCTGCTCCTGCGCCGGCCTCGTTTTACCCCCGAGCAGCGCGATGAGCTTGAGCGGTTCGACCTCCGCCAGCAGAACCGCGCGCTGGAGCTCCGCCAGGAAACCGCCGCCGCCCTTGACCGCCACTTCGCCCTCATCAATCAACAGCTTGAGGCCACCCGCCTCGACACCGCCTCCAGGCTCGAACAGCGCCTGGGCAACAGCTTCAGCCTCGTGAGCCAGCGACTTGAAGCGCTTCAGCGGGGCCTGGGCGAAATCAACAGCCTCACCAGCGGCGTCACCGATCTGCGCAACCTCCTCACCAACGTGAAAGCCCGCGGCACCTGGGCCGAAATCCAGCTCGGCGCCCTCCTCGACGACCTCCTCGCACCCAATCAATTCGCCCGCAACGTCCACCCCCTCCCCAACAGCCCCGCCGTGGTCGAATTCGCCATTCGCCTGCCGGGCCAAGACGATTCCAGCGCCCCCCTCTGGCTCCCCATCGACTCCAAATTTCCGCGCGAAGACTACGACCGCCTCGCCGCCGCCGCCCAAACCGGCGACGCCCCCGCCGCCGAAGCCGCCCTCGCCGCCCTCCACCGCCGCCTGAGGGACGACGCCAAAACCATCGCCTCCAAATACATCCACCCCCCCCACACCACCGATTTCGCCATCCTCTTCCTCCCCACCGAAGGCCTCTACGCCGAAGCCCTCCGCGCCCCCGGCCTCCTCGAAACCATCCAGCGCGATTCCCGCATCCTCGTGGCCGGGCCCACCACCCTCGCCGCGCTCCTCAACGCCCTCCAAATGGGCTTCCGCACCCTCGCCCTCCAGCAGCGCGCCGCCGAAGTGTGGCAGCTGCTCGCCGCCGTCCGCGCCGAATTCCTCCAGTTTGCCGATTCCTTCTCCCGCCTCCAGAAAAAGCTTCAGGAAGCCAACAGCGCCGTCGAAGCCATCCAAGTCCGCACCCGCGCCATGGATCGCCGCCTCAAAACCGTCGACATCCACGAAACCCACGAAGGAATCCCCGAAGCATGATCATCATCGGAGAAAACATCCACGCCACCCGCGCCGTCAGCCTCACCGGCATCCACGTCGGCAACGGCGCCTACACCTACCCCGGCGGCGCCCTCCCCATCCACCCCCGGTGGCTCGCCCGCGCCCAAGCCGACCAGGGCCGCCTCCGCCACGTGGGCATGGCCGCCTGGATGGGCATCTGCGGAGCCCCCGAAGAACAGCGCCAGGCCGCCCGCCTCATCCGCTGGATGGCCACCGCCCAAACCGCCGCCGGAGCCGCCTACCTCGACGTCAACATGGATGAATGCGGCGACAGCGACGACCTTCGCCGCGCCGCCCTCGCCTGGTGCGTGCACACCATCGCCGAGGCCACCCCCACCCCCGTCTGCCTCGATTCCTCCAGCGCCGAGACCCTCCGCGCCGGCCTCGCCGCCGCCCCCGGCGCCATGATCAACTCCCTCTCCCTCGAGCGCCCCGAAGTGCTCCCCCTCGCCCTCCAAAACGGCGGCCCCCTCATCCTCTCCTGCTCCGGCGCCGCCGGCATCCCCGCCACCGCCGAAGAACGCCTCGCCAACGCCCGGACCCTCGTGACCCGGCTCGAAGCCGAAGGCTTTCCCCGCCGCCTCATCCACATCGACCCGCTCGTGCTTCCCGTGGCCTTCGACCCCGCCCACCCCGCCGCCACCCTCCAGACCATCCGCCTGCTGCGCGAACACTTCGGCCCCGAAATCCACATCACCGGCGGCTTCAGCAACATCTCCTTCGGCATGCCCCTGCGCAAATGGCTCACCCTCGCCTTCACCCGCATGGCCATTGAAGCGGGAGCCGACAGCGCCATCCTCAACCCCCTTGAAGGCGATCCCCTCGCCATCGACCCAACCCGCGAAGAAATCCGCCGCGCCAGCGCCGTCCTCGACGGTTCCGACGAATACGGCATGGCCTACATCGCCTTCGCACGCGGAGAACAAGCCCCATGAGAAACCCCTGGACCGACGAATCCATGCTCACCATCGCCTGCGCAAAAGGCGTGATGCCCGCCCTCCTCTGCGAGCTCAAAACCCTCGGCTACACCATCCTCGGCTCCAGCGAGACCATGGTCGGCGTCAACGCCCGCGGCCTGCGCGACATCATGAACCTCAACCTCAACCTGCGCACCGCCCAGCGCGTGTTGTGGCCCTTCTTCAAAGGCCGCGCCCAAACCCTCAAAGACCTCTACGACCTCGCCCTCAACGCCCCCTGGGAAGACGTGCTCGACCCCGACACCCCCTTCCGCGTCGACAGCATGGTCTGGAATGAAACCGTCCGCGACACCCGCATGCCCAACCTCACCTGCAAAGACGCCATCGCCGACCGCATGCGCGCCAAATGGGGCCGCCGGCCCGACGTCTCCCTCGACAACGACAGCGCCGCCGTCTTCATCCACTGGGAGGGCGACGACCTCAAATGCTACCTCGACACCACCGGCATCACCCTCGCCAAGCGCGGCTACCGCATGAACCCCTGGAAAGCCCCCCTCCAGGAAACCCTCGCCGCCACCTGCCTCATCCTCGCCGGGTGGAACGGCAAGACCCCCCTCGCCGTCCCCTTCTGCGGCAGCGGCACCCCCGCCATCGAAGCCGCCCTCATCGCCCAAAACGCCGCCCCCGGCCTCCAGCGCAGCTTCTTCGCCTTCATGGCCCTCAAAGGCTGGCAAAGCACCATCCCCGGCGAAAAAGCGGGCGAGAGCGTGCGCCGGCGCTTTGGAGCCACCCCCGAACAGGTCTGGAAGAGCCTCGTGGCCGAAGCCCGAGCCGCCCGCCGCGCCACCGATTCCCTCCCCCCCATCGTCGCTTCCGACATCGCCCCCGAAGCCATCGAAGCCGCCCAGAGCAACGCCCTCGCCGCCGGCGTCAGCGAGCTCATCCGCTTTCAGGTCTGCGACTTCGCCTCCACCGACCTCCCCCGCCAAAAAGGCCTCATCTTCATGAACCCCGAATACGGCGAACGCCTCGGCGAGGAAGAAGAGCTCAAACCCGTCTACGCCCGCATCGGCGAATGGCTCAAAACCTGCCCCGGCTGGCAGGCCGCGCTCATCACGGCCTCGCGCGACCTCTCGCTTGAAATCAAGCTCAAAACCTCCGCGATCCACGCACTCTTCAACGGCGCCCTGCCCTGCAGGCTGCTCAGCTACGAGATCAATTGACTGTTGCCGGCAAAAGAAAAAGGCGTGGAAAATCCACGCCTTTTTTCATCATCGCCGGGCTCCGGTTCACAGGCGAGCGTTCACAGACAGCGGCTCCGCCCACGCCACCAGAGCCTTCTTCATGGCTTCGGGAGTATACCCCTCCGCCATTTCGAGACCGTTGCGGCGGAGGAGGGTCAGCGTTTGAGGTTCGCAGACAATGCGCTCAAGCGCTTTCGCCAGAGCGGGGATATCGCCGTCGGGCGCGACCAAAGCGGTTTTGCCGTCAATCATAAACCCTTCGGCGCCGCCGCCGGTGAACCCGATCACGCTGCACCCGCTGGCCATGGCCTGAAGCGGCGGCAGGCCGAACCCTTCCGGATAGCCGCTGGCCACAAACACATCGCCCTCGCGCAGGCGCACGGCGAATTCATCCTGCGAACAGGCCTCCAGCGGGATGAACGTAAAGCGTTCCCGAACCGCTTCAGGCATGGCGGGAATGAAGGTGTGCATCAGAGCCTCGGTGACCTCAGGATGCTTGCGCGGATACCCCAGCACGCGCAGCGGGCCGTTGGGCGAGAGCTCCGCGCGCGGATAAAAGCGGGCGGGATCGACCACATTGGGGATAATCGCCACGGGAAGGCCGGGCGCATGTTCATTCAGATAGCGCGCCAGATACGGAGAACAGGTGATCGCCGCCTCAAAACAGGTCAAATCAAGCGGCTTGGAAAACGTGCTGATCCCCTGAAGAAAAAGCACGCGGCGGCACTGGATGCGCGCGGCGTAGGCGGCGAGCACTTCCGGGATGACCACGCAATCCTCGGGCTTGAGGCGCGGCAACACGCAGCGGAAAAGCTCCGGGCGCAAAGAATGAGAAAACCACGTGATGGAGAAAGCCGCCATATGCAGAGGCGCGGCGTTGAACCCGGCCGCTTTGAGCGCTTCGCAATGGCGGTAGATAATCTCAACGCCGCCGTTGGGCGCCTGGCGGTGAAGAAGGTGCCAGCGGAAGGCGTAGCGAAGGCGGCTTTCGCCGGGGCGGCGCCAGGGATCGTCGGGCACGAGGTAGTAGAAGGTCATGGCACCCTCGCTTACTTGACGCCTTTCAGCGTCGCTTTCAGGTTCATTACAGATTCACGCAACGGCTCCCACACGGCGTTGACCACATCCATCACCGGATCGTGGATCAACCAGAAGAGCCCGACGGCCAGCAACACGCCCGCGCAGATCATCGCATCGGCCTTGAACGAATACAGCCGGTAGTGGCGGATGCAGAAAAGAAGCATCACGTATTTGATGAAGCTGACGATGAAAACGGCAATCAGAAACGCATCGAGCAGCGACACATCCGCCAGCCAGATTTTTTTGGAAAGGGCAAGCGCGCCGAGCGTGACAATCAGCGCCACAACCTGGAGGAACTGAATCAGCGTATACCGGCGGGATTCCCCCGCGGCCAAGGGAAGAGAAGAGAAGGTCATGTTCATCATGTTGAAGAAAAACCCGAGGCAAATGAGCGGCACCACGGAAAGGGGCATCCAGTAGTCCTCCTTATACAGGAGGCGGATCAGATCGGAACCGAACACGCCCATCCCCGCAAGGACCACCCCCAGGCTGAGCATGAGGATCACGCGCAGGCGGGTGATGCGGCGGCGGGCCGAATCGGTGCCGAATTCCGTGCAGTAAAAAGGATACAGCACGCGCCCGGTGGCCGATTGGAAAATCATCGGAACGGTCTGCACCAGCATAAAGGTGATCCCGTATTTGCCAAACTCCTCGGGCGTGAGGATGCTGCCCACGAAAAAGAGCTCGCCTTTGCCTGAAATGAAGGTCAGCGCCGAAGCCACAAAGATCCACTTGCCGAACGACCAGAGATCATGCACGTAGACCGGAGCCCAGCGCAACACCGGCCGGTAAGGCGTCAGCATAAAATAACTCAAGACGGACCGGCTGGCGGCGGAGGCGAACATGCCGCCCGCGAGCACCCAGGGCGAACGCCAGAAACAGGCCAGAACGATCGAGACCGCAGCGCCGATGACCTGGGAAACGATGTTGAGCAGGGAGAGGCGCCCCATTTCAAGGCGGCGGTACACGGTGTGGACGGACATGGAGGCCAGCGCATCAATCACGGCCAGGGCGCCGGCGGCGCAAATGAGGCCGCCCAATCCCTCGTGCTCGGGGTAGCGAAGAGTCATCGGCCACGCGGAAACGACCGCAAGCCCCCACAGGAGAAACGAGCGCACAAGCTGAACGGTCCAGGCGGTATCGAGATACTCTTTTTTCTCGCCGTCGGCACTGCGGACCACGTGGGTGCCGATGCCGACGTCGGCAAACATTTCAAGCGCCTGGCGGACGAGGTTCACGAGGATAATCGTGCCGAAGCACTTAGGCACGAGCAGCCAGGTCAAAGCGAGGTTGCTGAAGAAGCGGAGAAACTGGGAGGCGCCGTCGGAGGCGAAGATCACTCCGATGGCGCTCAGCAATTTGCGGCCTGTGAATTTTTCGCGGTTGCTCATGCCGTTCGGCGGCCTTATTTCTTCCACTTACTGTCGAACATGCTGCGCCAGGCTTGCTTGAACTCCATCCACTGAATGCGGCGGAGGGGCTTCTTGAAGGCTCTTTCGCAACCCGCGTCGCGATACGAAGCCTTGAAGGCCGCGCGGTGATGCCAGATGAGGCGCCAGGTTTCGGAGAGGGTGTCGATGGCGCGCTGGATGGTGCCCATGAAGGAGGCCACGGGGTTGCGGGCTTCGTCGAAGTTGAGCACGGCGGAGATGGCGCGCACGCCGGAATCGCCCAGAAGGGTCATGGCCTTGCGCAGGTCGCGATACTGGCTGTGATCCATGCGCAGGATGATGAGCGAGGCGTCGACATGCTGGGCGAGGTAGACGGTCTGCTCGGAAAGGAGCACGGGGGGGGTGTCGAGCAAGACGATGTCGTAGCGGGAGCGCAGCTCGCTGAAGAAGCGCTGGGCGGCCTCACGGGTGCTGACGATGGTGCCGGGAGGGCCGATGAACGGATAGAGATCCGTCTGATTCCCGTCGTAATTGGCGATGCGGCACTCTTCGGGGGTGCACTCGCCCATGAGGCACTCGCGCACGCCTTTGTGCGTGGAGGAGGCGTAAGGGGCGGAGAGCGCGGGGGTCATGCAGTTGAAGTCCACGACCGCCACGCGCATCGACATGCGGGCGAGGAGCGAAGCGAGGTTGCGCAGGGTGGAGGTTTCGCCGTTGCGCACGTCGAGCCCTGTGAAGAGCATGACCTTCACGCCGTTTTTGCGGCACTCGCGCTCGATTTTGTAAGAGAGGGTTCGAAGATTGGCGGCGGCGGGATGGGTGGGATCGCTGGTGACGATGCCGTCGTAGCGCCACGGCGGGGGCGTGAGGCGGATGGAGGAGGCCACGGGAACGCCGAGGGCGGTCTGCACGTCAAAGGTGGAGCGGATGCGGTTGTCGAAGAAGTCGAACACGAAGTAGATGGCGCCGACAAGGCCGTAGGCCACGAAAAGCGCCATGAGGATCGATTTGCTGGAGGTGGAGCCCGAACCGGCGCCGGGTTCCGCCGCGCGGGAAACCACGTTGACGCGGACGTCGGAGGCTTCTTCGGCTTCAAGCACGAGGACCTGGCGGTCAAAGATCTCTTTTTCCTTCTTGAGCTCTTCGATTTCCTGCTTGAGGTTGAGACCGCGCCAGTAGAGGGCGGAGGAGCGTTCGACCTGTTTCTGGAGGTCGTCGAAGGAGGCGGTGGCGGCGGCTTCGTTTTGCGTGGCGGTGATGAGCTCGGATTCGAGGCGGGTCATTTCCACGGCGAAATCGTATTCGCGGCGGGCGTCGACGTTTTGCTTGTGGCGGGTTTCGACCTCTTTGCGGAAGTCTTTTTCATACTGGATGAGCGCTTCCATGTTGGCGTCGACGTATTTACGGTCGGGGTTTTCCTTGGCGATGCCGTCGACCGAGGCGCGCATGGTCTGAAGGGTCTGGTAGGTCCAGGAGCGCACGCCCCAGAGCGAGGGGTCGGCGGCGGTGAGTTCGTCGGCCATGGGCTGGAGGGAGTAGCCGCGCAGCACGTCGATGCGGTTGGAGGCTTCGGTGAAGCGGTTCAGGGCCACGATGGTCTCCACGTGGAGGCGGTCGAGCTGGCTGCTGGCGTCGATGAACTTCAGGCGGATGGGGTTCACGCGATCGTCGAATGAGGAGGAGTTACTTTCAAGCACCACATTGTCGAGCTCGTGCTGGAGCGTGGCGATGCGGGTGGCGCAATCGCTTTGCTTCTTGATGAGGAAGCCGAGGTTGCGGCGGCGGGCATCCTGCTTGTCGCTCTTTTTCTTTTCGGCGAAGCGATCCATCATGGTGTTGAGGACCACGTCGATCCCTTCGCGATCCATGCTTTCGATGGTGACGATGAGAAACTCGGTGCCGGTGTCGTAATCCACATGGAGGTTGCGCTTGAGAATGGCGGCGGCCAGGGCGGGGGAAGCGGCTTTCTGGAGACCGGCGGGCCATTTGTCTCGCGTGATGCTTTCGAGGACGGATGCGATGAAACCGCCTTCGCTGAGCAGGCGCGATTGGGTGCGCACGTAGTCCTGGAAGTAAAACGCGATGGATTGCGAAGGCATTTCACCCATCGGGGTGCGGGTGTCGCGCTCGATCTGAATGCGCCCCTGCACCTCGTAGATCGGCACGGCGCGGGCGAGGATGAAGGGCAGCATCATCATGAAGATGCCCGTGCCGATGATGAGGATCGGCAGGGCGCGCATGATCAGAAAGCCGATGAAGTTGAAGGCTTTGCTGTTGGACCCGGGGAGGACCAGACCATCGGCGGTGACGCTGGCATTGCGGCGCTTGGAGGGGTCTGCGGCGGCGGCGGCGGAGGTGGCGGCGAGGTCGATCATTGGCTCACGAATCCTTCCTGGCCCCACCACATGCTGCGCAGCTCGGCCATGACGCCGAAGTCTTCAGCCGTATCGGTCGTGAGGTTGATCATGCGAATGGAGGGCGAGATGTTGTCCATGAAGTAGTTCCACTTGGCGATGCGGGTGGGTGAAACGTAGACGACGTCGCCGTGTTTGAGGACGAAGTTGTCGGAGACGTCGCCGTGTTCGATAAACTTCTGAAGGTTGGCGCAGATCACGATGGATTGGCGGCTGTCGTCGCTGTTGCGCACAACGTAGACCTTTTCGAGGTTGGCGGTGCGCAGGGGCCCGCCCACGCGGTCTCCGAGGATGGCGTCGAGCAGGGTCACGCGGCCGCGGAGCTGGGCGATGGAGGGCCGGCTGACTTCGCCCATGATGTAGGCCACTTCGTTTCGGCCTTCGGGGATGTAGATGATGTCGTTGTTCTGAATCTTGGCGTTGAGGGCGGTGTTGCCGTCTTCAAGCAGCGATTTGAGGTCGATCCAGATCACTTGTTCCTTGCCGCGGATAATGCTGCAACGGGTCAGGAAGGCTTCTTTCATGATGGGGGGCAAACCGCCGGCGAGGGCGATGGCTTCCATGACGGTGCCTTCGCCGGAGAACTTCACGAGACCGGGCCTGTCGACGCGGCCCAGCACGAAGGCTTTGTTGTTGTTGTATTCGCGGACGTCGACCAAGACTTCGGGTTCGTCGTAGAAGGCTTTGAGGTTGTTGAGGATATAGTCGCGGACGTCGGGCACGCGCCAGTTGCGCACGTCGAGATAGCCCACGCGGGGAATGGCGAGGAGGCCGTCGGGCGAGACCACGGCCCGCTCGACGGAGGCTTCGGGGCGATGCCAGATTTGAATGGACAAGACGTCGCCGGGGCCGATTTTATAACCGTCATTTTCAAATTTGCTGTCAAGCTCGGCGATTTCGTTTGTGGTGGCGAAAAGGGGGTCGTTTTCGCGGCGGTACACTTCAAAAGTTTTAAGCTTGGCGCGCCAGGCTTCGGATTGCTGGGCCTCGGGGTTGTAGTCGGATTTGACCCTGAGGTTTTTGTGGTCGAAGGGGTGATCGCTGTTGACGGCGTTCATCACTTCCAAGTCGTTTCGGGGGTCGTAGATGTGGTTGACGTTGTCAAGCGGTTCAGGCCATGTGCAGCCGGCGAGGCTGCCGAGAAACGCGAGGGCGATCAGCGCCGCCCCGCGTTTCTTCAAATGTGAAAACCAGGTCTCAAGCATACCACAGACCTCCGGGATGACCACAAAAGAGCAATGCATCGCATAGCGGGCGGAGTCTTTCCGTGAAAGATTCAATTCCCGGCCAAAACGTTTTCTGCTGAAAATAAGCGGCCACATTAATAAAATACATCCACACACCGCGGCAAGCAGCCCGACGAAGGCGATAAACGGCACATTCGTCAACCAACCTGCCAGCATTAAACCAGCTCCGCCGGCCATGCCGGCGGGTCCCAGCAGCCCGCGAACCAGAATGCGCCTGATTTCGGCGCGCCACACGGTTCGCTCTTTGCTGGCCGCAGCTTCGGCAAAACCTTTGCCGCTGCGGGTACATCGCTTCCAATACAATCGAAAAGAATCCATTGCGATGTCATGAGTGCCCATGTTAACAGAAAGCATTGTCTGGGTCAATCCTGATTTAAGGATTCTTTCCGCGAAATCTGATTCCTCGCCAACGGATAATTCGGAATTATACCCGCCGGTCTTTTCGAAGGCTTCGCGGCGGACCATGAGGTTGCCGCCCGGAACGGGGTGGCCGGTGTGCATGTTCCACTCGAGGTCGGCGATCCAGTGGTAGATGTTTTTATCGGGGTAACGCTCGTGAAGGCGGCCCCAGGCGCAGCCGAGGCGGGGGTCGGCGGCGAGGGCGGCGAGGGCGTGGCCGAGCCAGGCGGGGTCGAGAAAGGTGTCGCAATCGACAAACATGATCGCGGGGGCGCTGCCGGCGCGGGCGCCGGTGTTGCGGCCGCGGGCGGCGGAGCGGCGGGGCGGGGTCTGGGAGGCGTCGAGAAGGGTCACGCCGGGCATGGCGCGGATGAGATCCTGGGTGCCGTCGGTGGAGCCGGAGTCGACAAAAAAGAGGGCGGGGGTGACGTCGGCGGCGGCGGCGGAGCGGCGAATGGCGGCAAAACAGTCGCCGACGAGGTTTTTGCCGTTGAGGCCGATGACGACGATGTCGAGTTGGGGTTGCATGGGGGTTATCCGTGTGCGTTTTCGGGTGGGTGTTTTTTCATTAAACGCAGGGCCGGGCGGTTGGGTTCACACACAAACAACATTACCAGGGCCGGGCGGGGGAGGCGGCGCCGTAACGGGTGCGCCGCTGGGCGGTGCGGATGGCGGCCATGAGGCCGGCGGAGGCCCGGCGGCGGGCGGCGCGGCCCGGGCGCAGGTTCCAGATCCGGCGGGAGGCGTGCCAGAGGTATTCGCTTTCGAGGGCGAAAAGCTCGGCGAGGAGGCCGAAGTTTTTACGGTAGTAGAGGGCTTCGGCCATCAGGCGGTAGCGCAGAACCTGGCTGGAGGCTTTTTCGAGGGCTTCCTGGCCGGAACGGGTTTGGCTGCACCCTCCGCCGACGTGGAGGACGGTGGCGGCGGGGGTAAACCAGATCTGGTGGCCGGCGCGGCGGGCGCGGAGGCAGAAATCGGTCTCTTCGTAGTAGAGGAAGAAACGTTCGTCGAACCCGTGGAGGCGGTCGACGGTCTCGCGGCGGTAGCAGGTGAAGGTGCCGGGCACCCAATCGACCTGGAGGGGGCGGTCATGGGGGAACCAGGCGTAGTCCACGTCATTGAACCAGCGAAAGCGGTTGAGGCGGGCGGCGATGCCGGTGAGCATGAGGAAGTTGCGCCAGGGGCTGATGAAACGGCGGGCGCTGGGATCGCGGCCGCCTTCGGGGTTTTGAAGGAGGGCGCCGGCGGCGGCGCAGCCGGGGGTCTCTTCCATAAACCCGATGATGCCCTGAAAGGCGCCGGGAAGGACTTCGACGTCGGGATTCACCAGGAGGAGGTAGCGCCCCCGGGCGAGGGCGAAGCCCTGGTTGTTGCCGGCGGCAAAGCCGAGGTTTTCGCTGTTGGCGACAAGGCGGGCGAGGGGAAAGGCGGCGGCGAGGGCGGCGGCTTCGGCGGGGCGGCTCTCGTTGTCGACGATGATGACTTCGTAGGTGTAGGCGGTTTCCTGCCGGTAGACGGTCTCAAGGCAGCGGGTGAGCAGCCGGCCCGCGTGGTAGTTGACGATGATGACGGAGAAATCGACCATAGCGGGTTAGACGCCTTCTTCTCTCATGCGGTGGCAGAAGGTGCGACCGAAGAGGTAGCGGCTCAGGAGCTTCATTTCATGCCAGAGCGAATCGCCTTCGGCGACGAAGAAGGCTTCGGCGGCGAAGGATTCGTCGGGGCCGCGGTCGGTGCCGTAGATCACGCCGGGCTCAACGATCAGCCCGGGGCGGCTTTGGAGGTAAAGCCGGCGCCAGTTGCACTCGAGGGCGGAAACTTCAACCGGGGATCGCGGGGGCACGCCCACGAGAAACATATCGCCCTTGAGCACGGAGAAGAGGCCGGGGAGGAAGTGGCTGAAGAAGCGGCGGCCTTCGAACCAGCTTTTGCTGACGGCGCGGTAATAGCCGAAGGTCTGCCACAGGAGCTGGTTGTCGAGCACGGGGGTGTGGATGCCCACGTGCCGCTCCCAGCGGACGGAGCGGCCGCGCAGGATGTTGATGAGCATGTAAAGGAAGAGGATGGGCAGGCCCACGGTCAGGAGAATGCCGGCGATGGTGCGGTGGACGACTTTTTTCCAGAAGGGAATCTCGCTGGAGGCGAGGGAGCCCAGGAGAAAGGCGTCGACCACAGGCGTGGTCACGTCGCGGTCGACGTGAACGAGGAGGTGGGGCATGGCGATGAGACCGTCGAGCGAGAGGCCTTCGCCCACGTAGGTGTCGCGCAGGACGAGGGAATTCTGCACTTCGGATCCGCGGTCGAGAATGAGGTCGCCGGCGAGGACGGCGTAGGGGCCGACGATGGCGTTTTCGCCGATGCGCACGTTGTCGCCGATGAAAACGGGGGGGGTGATTTTGGCGCTGGGGTGGATGCCGATGTTGCGGCCCAGCCAGATGCCGTCTTCGGAGCTTTTCTCGGGCACGAGGAGGCATTTCGATTCGCCGTGCATCACGCGCTGCCAGGAATTCCAGATTTCGCGATAGGATCCCCAGCCGAGCGGGCGCTCGCGCCGGAGGTTGTCGCGGAACACTTCGGCCACGATTTCGCCGATGGGTTCGGTGAGCTGGGAAAGGCCGCGGCCGCCTTCGTTTTGGAAACGGTTGAGGGCGGCGAAGAAGGGGCCGCGCTCGGCGGCGACCCACAGCATCTGATCGGCGCCGTCGACCATGTCGGAGGAGAAGACGCGGCCCGCGCAGACGTCGGCCGGAGGCTCCATGAGCTCGGTGTAGCCGTTGGTGGGCAGGGCGGTGCACATGACCACGCGCACAACGTCGTCGCCGCGGGTGAGGCGCTCGAAAAGAACCACGGGGCTGGTGGGCTGCGAAATCACATGGCAGTTGAGCTTTACGCCCCAGCGCTCGCCGTTGCCCAACAGGTCTTCGACGGTCTCGGGAAATTCATGCAGGATGAGATCAATCCGGGTCGCTTTCACGGAAGCGAGCATTTCGACGACGTGCTGTATGAGCGGTTTGCCGAAGAAGGTGAGCATGACGGACGACTCGCGCATGGTGACTTCGGCGAGTTTGGGCGCATAACCGGTGGCGACGACCACGACGTGACTCATTTAATAGGCTCCCTTCCCCAGGAGAACGGCGGGAATTGTTTTCAGAAGGATGATGAAATCGAGCCAGAGGCTCTGGCTTTCGATGTATTGGACGTCGAGCTTGACTTGTTCGTCGAAGGGGATGTCGCCGCGGCCGCTGACCTGCCAGATGCAGGTGAGACCGGGGATCACATCGAGCCGGCGGCGGTCGGCAAGCGTGTATTTGGCCACCTCGTTCACCGTCGGCGGGCGAGGGCCCACGAGGCTCATCTGACCGCGCAGCACACACCAGAGCTGCGGGAGTTCGTCGATTGAAAATTTGCGGATGATGCGCCCGATCCAGGTCACGCGGGGATCGTTTTTCATTTTGAAGGTCACGCCGGTCTCGCCGTGCTGATTCTGCTGGGCGAGCTGGGCTTTGAGCGCTTCGGCGTTCATGACCATGGAGCGGAATTTGGGGAAGTTGAATTCGCGGCCGTATTGCCCCACGCGCCGCTGGCTGAAGAAGACGGGCCCCCCGTCGACGCTTTTAATGCAGATGCTCACGATGAGGAAAAGCGGGCTGAGCGCCACGAGGGCGGCGAGCGAGGCGGTGATGTCGATCAGCCGTTTCAGGGCGCGCACGCCGGAAAGGGTGGTGCGCCAGACGAGTTTTTTAACGAGATACCGGCGGTAAGCCTTGGTGCCGCCGTCGGCAAAACGGTGCATGAGCTCCTGCTCAAGGCGGGCTCGCTCAAGGAAGGTGCGCATTTCGCGCACGTTTTCATCGTTTTGAGGGTTGTTTTCCTGCCGCTGCTTATTCATGGGGTGGCTCCGGCGATCAGATCCGTTTCAGCTCCTTCATCAGGCGGGCCCGGCCCTGGGAGGCGGCCGGGAGAAAGGGAGCGAGAAAGGCCTCGTTAAAATCGTAAATACCGTCGAAATCCGACGCTTTGTCCTGTTCGGTTTTGCCCAGGCGCCCGGCTTTGATCAGGTTGAAGACGATCTGGCCGAAATCGTGCGTGCCGCGCAGCCCCCAAAAGCCGAGCATGGAAAAGGCCAGCGCGCCGAATTCGCGCAGGGCGTATTCCCGCAGCCCGGCGGCAAGCTCGCCGCCGGTCACATGGCGGCCGCGACCGGCGTGAAGGCGGCCCAGCTCTTTGACGGTATAATCAAGCCCTTCAAGAACAAAGGAATACGCTTCGCGCGCATAGCGTTCGTCTTGCGCGCGAATCCGATCAACCGCGGTCTGAAAACTGGCATCGTGGGGCACAAAAACCTCTTGTTTTTAATTCACGAGGCAAGTGTAACACACTTTACTGCACAGGGCAAGCAAAAGGAAGGGAGGGCGTTTGAAAAAAGTTTTTTTTGCGCTTGACTTCCCCACCCCCGGGAGGGTATAGTCCACAACCGTCATGAACAACCTGTTTTTTTATTTTTACTGCTTTACCCACGGCATCCTGGCACACGGTTCGGGTCGTCTTCGTGAAGGCGTGTAAAAAGAAGAAACCCAGATATGAAAAAAACCGTGTGCCGCAAAGCACGCGGTTTTTTGTTTTGCCGACCCAACGAAAGAGAGAAAAAAATGATCATTGTGATGAAGCCGACGGCGACTCAGGGCGATGTGCAGACGATTTGCGATTGGATTTCGTCGCTCCGCTACCAGCCCCGCGTGAGCCAGGGTTCCAGCCAGACCGTGATTTCCTGCATCGGCGGCGAAATCAATCCCGGCGCGCTCAACGCCTTGCGTTCACTGCCTTCCGTGCAGGAGCTCATCCAGATCGGCAAGAAATACAAGCTCGTCTCCCGCGATTTCCACGCCGAAGATTCCATTGTGGAGATCGGCGGCGTGAAGATCGGCGGCGGCCATGTGCCCGTGATCGCCGGCCCCTGCGCGATCGAGAGCTATGACCAGTTTCGCGCCGCGGTCGAAGATCTCGTGAAGCTGGGCATCACGGTGATCCGGGCCATGCCCTTCAAGCCCCGCACCTCGACCTACGATTTCCAGGGCCTCAAGCTGGAAGGCATCCGCATCATGCGCGACATGAAGCGCGAATTCCCCGCCGTCTCCTTCGTCAGCGAGATCCCCGGTTCCTCTCAGATCGAGCTCATGAGCGAAGTGACCGACGCCTTCCAGGTCGGCACCCGCAACGCCCAGAATTACGATCTGCTCGAACGCCTCGCCGGCGCGGGCAAACCCGTAGTCCTCAAGCGCGGCATGGCCGGCACCGTGGAGGAATGGCTCCTCGCCGCCGAATACCTCTACGCCCACGGCTGTAAAGACGTGATCCTCTGCGAGCGCGGCATCCGCACCTTCGAGACCGCCACCCGCAACTGCCTCGACCTCGGCGGCATGGCCGTGGCCAAAACAATGACCCACCTGCCCATCATCGTGGATCCCAGCCACGCCACCGGCGTGCGCGCCCTCGTGATTCCGCTCTCCCGCGCCGCCCTCGCCGCCGGGGCCGACGGCCTCATCGTGGAGGCCCACCCCGATCCCGCCCACGCCTACTCCGACGCCGCCCAGCAGATCCCCTCCGCCGAATTCGGCGATTACCTCGCCGCCATCGAACCCTGGATGCGCCTGCGCAAAGCCGCCGTCTGAACCGGAGAACCGCCATGAAAGAAACCGCCGTCTACTACCTCGGCCCCGAAGAGACCTACTCCCACCACGCCGCCGGCCACTTCCTGCCCGCCGCAAGAGCCATCGCCTGCGCCACCTTCCGCGAGGCCTTCGCCGCGGCGGCGGCAGACCCCGGCGCCTATGCCGCCGTGCCCTTCGAAAACACCATCCAGGGCCCCGTCACGGAAGTGATGGATCTCATGGCCGAGCACACCGGCCTGCACGTGGCCGCGAGCCTGGCCATGCCCATCCGCCACCGCCTGCTCACCAAAGACCCGACCACCGCGCCCCGCGAGATCCACAGCCACCCCCAGGCGCTCGCCCAATGCCGCCGGCATCTGGAAACCCTCTACCCCAAAGCCGCGCTGATCCCGGTGGGCAGCACGGCCGAGGCCGCCAAAAACGCCGCCGAAGACCCCGCCGTCGCGGCCATCGCTTCCGACGAAACCGCCGCCCGCCACGGCCTGCTGATCCGCCAGGCCGAAATCCAGGACGTGGCGGATAACATGACGCGTTTCTTCCTCCTCTCCGCCGCGAAGGAACCCGCCAGGTCCAAAGGCGCCCTCCCCCCCACCCACACCCTCCTCCACATCACCCTCGACGACGCCCCCGGCGCCCTCGTCCAGCTCCTCACCCCCTTCTACCTGCTGGGCGTGAACATGACCTTCATCCAAAGCCGCCCCATCCGAGGCGAAAACTGGAAATACGCCTTCACCATCGAGGCGCTCACCGGCATCTGCAAGCTCCCCCTCGCCTCCCTGCTCGATGCGATCCGCCCCTACACCCGCACCCTGCGCGTGCTTGGCGCCTACACCACCTTCACCGCCGCCCCCGCCGTCAGCGGCAGCGAAGCCACCACCCTCGCCACCATCCGCATGATGATCGGCGCGCTCGATGAAAAACTCGTCACCGCCCTCTGCGCCCGAGCCCGTTACCACCGCAACAGCGCCGCCTATGCCGACGACGGCGCCCCCTGCACCGCCGCAACCCTCGCCCGCCATTTCGCGACCGAGGCCGACAAGCAAATCCTCGCCCGAAGCCTCCGCCCCTTCTACATCCGCACCATTCTGCCGATGCTCTGCGCGGAAGGGACCGACGCCAATCCCCGCGAAGCCCTCTCCGCCGATATCGACTGCCTCAACGCGCTCGCCCAGCGCTTCAGCTTCGCCATGCACGTCATCGCCCGCAAACGCGTCGAGCTGGGCAACGACCTGAAAAACGCCTGCGAAAGCCGCGATTCAGGCCGCGTGGAAGCAGCCCTCGTCAACCCCATCGTCGAAGAAGAAGTACTGACCCGCGTGATGGGCATCGCCGCCGAACACGGCGCCGACACCGCCCTCATCCAGGCCCTGCGCTCCTTCTACACCACCTGCGTGTTTCCCATCTCCCGCCAGATCCAGGTCCACGCACTCCTCGACGAGAAAAACAAAGAGGCTTAACCCCCCCTCCGAAAGGATCCCCCCATGCACACCCTCGGCATCATCGGCCTGGGCCTCATCGGCGCCTCGATCGCCCGCGACGCCCGCGCCCGAGGCCTCGCCGCGCATATTATCGGCCACGACGCCTCCCCCGGCCACACCCGCGAGGCGCTCGCCCTCGGCATCGTCGACAGCGCCCTCGCCCCCGAAGCGATCGCCGCCCGCGCCGACCTCCTCATCCTCGCCATTCCCGTAGACCACCTCCTCACCGCCCTCCCCCGCACCCTCGACGCCATCGGCCCCCGCCAGATCGTCGTCGACGTCGGCTCCACCAAAGCCGCCCTCGCCCGCGCCGTCGAGCGGCACCCCAACCGCCCCCGCTACGTCGCCGCCCACCCCATGGCCGGCACCGAACGCTCCGGCCCCGCCGCCGCCCAAGAGAACCTCTTCCAGGATCGCACCCTCATCATCACCGACCCCGAAAAAAGCGACCCCGCCGCCCTCCAGACCGCCGCCGACTTCTTTACCGCCCTCGGCGCCCGCATCGCCTGCCTCGATTCCACCACCCACGACCAAACCGCCGCCCACCTCTCCCACATGCCCCACCTCCTCTCCTACACCCTCGCCCGCGCCATCACCCAGGCCGAGCGCCAAAACAACCTCCAGACCCAATTCGCCGGCGGCGGCCTCGCCTCCATGACCCGCCTCGCCAAAAGCCCCCTCAGCATGTGGCTGCCCATCTTCCGGCAAAACCGCCTCCACACCCTCGCCGCCCTCGACGCCTACCTCGCCGAGCTCCGCCTCACCCGCGAAGCCCTCGCCTCCGAAGACCCCGCCGACCTCGAAACGCTTCTCAAGGTGAACGCACGTTGAGTCATCCAGTATCCACCCGAAAACACCTCATCTTTTCAGGTTTCCTTTTCCGGCGAACCATGCTATAGTTCGCTCGTCATTGTTGACGATGTTGATCAAGGAGACCCCATGAAACAGCTCAAACACCTCGCCCTCGCCCTGCTCGCGGCAGGCCTCGCCGCCCAGGTCGGCGCCATCGTGCAGCCCATCGTGCCAAAGCCCGTCTCAGTCGTGGAAAAAGCCTACGGCAACTACCAGATTACCCCCGCCACCCTCATCTCCTACGACGAAACCCTCCCCGGCGCCAAAGAAACCGCCCGATACGCCGCCCAAACCCTCGCCCCCGCCCTCGGCTACACCCTCACAGTCAAACCCGGCGCACAGGAAACCGGCATCATCTTCAAAAAAGCCGAGACCGACATGCCCGCCGAAGGCTACACCCTCGATTCCACCACCGGCGCCGTCGTCATCACCGCCGCCACCCGCGCCGGAGCCTTCTACGGCTTCCAGACCCTGCGCCAGCTCCTGCCCGTGGAAATCTTCGGCAAAACCGCCTCCAAAACAACACGCTGGTACATCCCCCAGGTCACGATTGCCGACGCCCCCCGCTTCCCCTGGCGCGGCATGCACATGGATCCCTGCCGCCACTGGTTCGACAAGCAAATCACCAAAGACATGATCGACGTGATGGCCGCCCACAAAATGAACACCCTCCACTGGCACCTCACCGACGACCAGGGCTGGCGCCTCGAAATCAAAAAGTATCCCAGGCTCACCGAAGTGGGCTCCATCCGCCTCAACTCCGCCACAATGTGGAAGCGCAACGAGCCCGACGGCATCCCCTACGGCCCCTACTTCTTCACACAGGACGACGCCCGCGAAATCGTCGCCTACGCCGCCGAGCGCAACATCACCGTCGTACCCGAAATCGAGCTCCCCGGCCACGCCATGGCCGCCCTTTCCGCCTACCCCGAGCTCTCCTGCTTCGGCAAATTCCAAAACGGAAAACCCTTCACCCCCCGCTGGGCCGCAGGCGTAGACCCCGACATCTTCTGCGCCGGAAACGACAAAACCATCCAATTCCTTGAAGACGTGTTCGACGAAGTCCTCGCCATCTTCCCCTCCAAAATCATCCACGCCGGCGGCGACGAAGCCCCCAAAGTCCGCTGGAAGGCCTGCCCCAAATGCCAGCAGCGCATGAAAGACAACAACCTCGCCAACGAGCACCAGCTCCAAGGCTGGATGTTTAACCACTTCGACCGATACCTCGCCTCCAAAGGCCGCCGCATCATGGGCTGGACCGAAGTGCTCGACGGCGGCAACCTCACCGAAAAAGCCACCGTCATGAGCTGGCTCGGCCTGGGCGGCGCCCTCAAAGCCGTGGAAGGCAACCGCCAGGTCGTCATGGTGCCCCACGGCGTGCTGTATATCGACTACGGCCAGCTCCCCCGCCACCTCGACCCCTACGAATACCTCGCCGGCATGAACTCCATCGACCGCGTTTACGCCTACAACCCCACCGCCGGCATCCCTGAAGACAAACAGCACCTCATCATCGGCGCCCAAGGCAACAACTGGTCCGAAAACACCTGGGGCCGCGAAGACCTCGAATGGAAAATGTGGCCCCGCGGATCCGCCATCGCCGAGCTCTGCTGGACCCCCCAGGAACTGCGCAACTACGACAGCTTCATCGCCGGCATGAACGCCGCCCACATGCGCCGCCTCAAGGCCATGGGCCTCAACAACGCCCCCCTCCCCCCCGCCGCCGTCGCCAAATGGAAACCGGCCGACGTCTCCACCGCGTGGGCGCCCAAAACCTGGGATGTCACCCGAGCCGTCACCGGTCCCGGAACCTGGATCGTCACCTTCGCCTACACCGGCGGCGCCAACCGGCTCGACATGAAAGACGTCGCCCTCCTCGTCAACGGCAAACCCGCCTCCGGCGACGCCCACGAAGGCTTCACCGGAGGCACCAACAAAGCCAACGTCTACACCCTCACCCTCACCGAGCTCCCCGCCGGCGCCAAAGTGACCCTCCAGGCCGCCATCCGCGCCGACGGCGGCTCCGATTCCAGCGGCGGCATCTTCATCGAAAAGAAGTAAACCGATCGCCCGCCACGATCCAAAAGAGGCCCGCCGCAACCGGCTCCGGGCCTCTTTTTTCGCAAAATGAACCCCCGGCCTTCAAGGCTCGTTTATCAGGTTGAAAGGAATCCAACCATGAAAAACGAACCTAAAGACGATTTCACCTGGGAAAACGGCAACCTCCTTTACCGCGTCGGGCAGATCTTCAGCGGCATCGGCAAGCCCCGCGGCAGCATCCAATACAAAGTGGCGGTGCTCGAGCTCCAGCGCCTCGGCGCCCCCGTCGCCGCCATCGTGCTGCCCATGGTTCTCGTGCTTGTCATGATCGTTTTCGCGGGCATGCAGAGCAACACCAAACCCGTCGTCATCACCGTGGTGCCCGAAAAAGAAGCCGAAGTGACCCGCCTCGAAGACCCGCCACCCCCGGAAGACCTCCCCAAGTTCGACGACATCGAGGAAATCACCGTCAAATTCGATAACCCCGTCCCCAACACGGTGGCCTCCCCCACCCCAACGCCAACCAAACAAGACATGGTCAGGGAAGTGCCCGGCACCCTCGTCATGAAAGGCATCGTCGGCGGGCGTGAAGGCGCCGTCGTCGGCGGCGGCGGCCTCGGGGCCGGCGCCCGCCAGGAAGGCGACCTCCTCGGCACCCTCTACGATTTCAAACGCGATGCCAAAGGAGCCCCCCGAAAGGTCGATTACTGGCAGGATCTCAAAACCGTCATCGACGGCAAATTCAGCGCCAAAGCCTTCAGCGGCTTCTACAAAGTCGACCGCAACGTGTACCTCTCCCACCTCTGGGTTCCCGCCTCCCCCGCGGAAATCGGCCCCAAAGCCTTCGGCGTGGAAGGCCTCATGGAACCCAAAGGCTGGGTCGCCCACTACACCGGCGCCGTTCAGCCCGAAGAAGGCGGCCAATACCGCTTCGTCGGCCATTTCGACGACGCCATGGTCGTGATGATCGACGGCAAAGTGGTCCTCGAAGCCGAATGGGATTTCGCCGGCAAGGCGGGCATCATGGGCTGGGCGCCCAAAGAGTTCAACCAGAAACACCCCAGCCCCACCGGCCAAAGCCTTGTATACGGCGACTGGGTCGAGCTTTCCCCCACCCAGGCCAAACGCATCGACCTCGTCGTGGGCGAGCGCCCCGGCGGGAAAATCGGCGGGATTCTCCTCATCCAGAAAAAAGGCGTGGAGTATCCCAAAGCCTCCGACGGCCGCCCCCTCCTCCCCCCCTTCCTCACCTCCCCGCTCAGCTTCCCCGAGCGCGCCCGCCTTGAAAAACCCGAATACAACGGCTTTAAAGTGTTCAACATGGATATCCCCCTCATGAACACCGCCGGCCGCAAAAAAGCCGACCTCCGCTCGGCCGGCGCCGAAGTGGGGGTCGACTCCGGCGACCTGTAAACCCAACCCATGGGAATTTGAATGGATTCGTGTTATTTTCCGACGATGCGCTCGCGGCGGGCTTTTCGCCGGCACGTGGCGGCGAAGGAGAGTGCGGCGAGGGCAATCACCGCGTAGCCGCAAAGCTCGCAGCCCTCTTCGGCCGCCCGGCGGACGGTGCGCACGAGGCCGGTGTAGTGAGCCTGAGGAAGAAGCTCGGCAACGCCGAATTTGGAAAGAATGGCCTCCCAGTTGCTCTTCATGCCGAAAATGCGCGAAAAGACAAAAGTCATGCAGAACCCGCAGGCCAGCACGCCCCAGGCGGGAAGGCGAACGAATTCATCGAGCGCCTTGATCACATCTTCACGATGGCGCCAGGCGTAGAAAAGGGCGGCGGCAAAAAAGATCGCGAAGGGAACTTTCCAGGCGCCGTGGAAAAGCAGATCGGAAATTTCGTCTTTCTCGCGGATCATGCCGAGCCAGGCAGGCGCCGAAAGGAGATACGCCATGCGCCGGTAGCGCGGATAAACCCGCCCGCCGTAAACAAAAAAGAGACCGGCAAGAAGCAGCGCGGCGATCTGGGCGTTTTCGATCCAGCCGGTTTCGGTGAAACAGGTTTCAACGGGGTTGCGGGCGTCGAAATAAAAAAAGATGGCGACGGCGCCCATCGCCAGCATCATGAAGAGGAGGCGGAACCCCGCGCGGTAAACGTTTTTAAAGGCGCTGCCGGTCCAGAGTGAATCCATAAGGCAAACTCTTTCTACGGGATCAACCGTGCTTCATCGGGCGGAAACGGATGCGGGCGGGGCGGTCGGCCGCGTCGCCCAGCTCCTTGCGGCGGGCTTCGTGATAGTCGGCGTAATTGCCCTCAAACCAGCGGACAGTGCTGTCGCCCTCAAAGGCGAGGATGTGGGTCGCCACGCGGTCGAGGAACCAGCGGTCGTGGCTGATGACCACCACGCAGCCGCCGAAATCGGCAATGCCTTCTTCGAGAGAGCGCAGGGTGCCCACATCGAGATCGTTGGTGGGTTCGTCGAGCAGGAGCAGGTCGGGTTGCGAGGCGAGGGCGCGCGCGAGGAGCACGCGGCGCTTGAGGCCGCCGGAGAGCGAGGCGAAATCGGCGCGCGGGTCGATGCCCATGCGTTCGAGGAGTTTTTCGAGGCGCAGCTCGCGTTCCCAAGGTTCCTCGTGCGCAACTTCCACAAGGCCGGAGGCGACGATGTCGTGCGCGGGGCCGGAGACGTCGGCGGGGATTTCCTGCGTGAGGCGGGCGAAGCGCGCGCCGGGCTGGCGCGAGACGACGCCGGTGTCGGGCTTCATCTCGCCGGCAATCACGCGCATGAGGGTGGTTTTTCCGGAGCCGTTGCGCCCGACGAGGCAGACGCGTTCGCCGGGGTCGACCTGGAAGTTTACGTTTTCCAGGACGGGCGGGCCGCCGAAGGCGAGGTTGATGTCGAGCAGGTTTACGAGAGCCATTGGAAATGCGGAATGTGGATTGCGGAATGCGGAATGGGAAGCGGAATGGAAAGGAAAGGAAAAACAGCGCGGCGGGTCGCGCCATTTCCGCGCATCGACAAATGCTGGCGGTCTGTTTGCATGGGCGCGCTCATGAACTCCCCGATTTTCCGCCAGCGTTATCTGCTTGTCCTGTCGATCATTTTTGCGGGTGTCACGATTTGCTCGGGCATCGGCGCGCATTACATGGAGGATTGGATTTTGGAAAACATGCTCGTGGCCGGTTTGCTGGGCGCGTTTTTCATCTGGCGGAAACAATTCAAGGCGTTGTCGACGGCGGGCTGGACGATGATTTTCGTGTTCCTGTGCATCCACGAGCTGGGCGCGCACTGGACGTATTCGGAGGTGCCTTACCGCGAGTGGTGGGCGGCGCTGACGGGTGGCGCGGCGCCGGAGGGCGGGGCGTGGGGCGGGCGCAATTATTTCGACCGCCTGGTGCATTTCAGCTACGGGCTGCTGTTCGTGCTGCCGTTGCGCGAGTTGCTGGTGGCGTGGTCGCCGTTGAAGCGCGGTTTCCTGAGCTGGTTCATCCCGCTCGATATCGTGATGTCGACGTCGATGTTGTACGAGTTGATCGAATGGGGCACGGCGGTGGTGTTCGGCGGCGAGCTCGCCGAGACGTACAATGGCACGCAGGGCGACGTGTGGGATCCGCAGAAAGACATGCTGCTCGCGACGATCGGCGGCGTGGTCGCGATCTCGCTGCTGCTCGCGGCGCACGCGCGGGCTCAGAGAAATCTCAGGCGTTCCTGAAGATCGCGCAGGCCGCGCGTCATCGGGATGCGCGCGCCGGTGCGGAGTATGACAACGTGATCGCCGTCGAACGCGGGCTGCGCCTCGCGCACCTGGTCGAGATTCACGATCGCGGAGCGGCTCACGCGAAAAAACCGGTGCGCGCCGAGCTGGTTTTCGAGCGAGAGGAGCGTTTCGCGCAACATGTGCTTCGCCCCGCCGGCGGTGTGGAGCAGCACGTAATTCCCGGACGCCTCGATCCAGGCGATTTCCGTTGTATTCACAAAATGAATACGTCCGCCGTCGCGCACGGGGATGCGCGAGGGCGTCCGGGGCCCGGCGGCGGGGGCGGTCGTGTTTTGCGCCGGGGTCGCGGCGGTGAGCGCGCGGTGTTCGTTGAGGAGCGCGACGAGTTGGTCGAAAGGCGTCTCCGCGTCCGCGGCGGACGAGGGCGGCGGCGCGGCGAAAACCTGGCGTCGCGCGCGCGCGAGCGTCTCGCGAAAACGCGCGGGCTTGAACGGTTTCAGCAGATAGTCGAGCGCGCGCACCTCGAAGGCTTTCACGGCGTATTCGTTGTAAGCGGTGGTGAACACGATTGCGGGGCGAGGCGCGCCGGGCGCGGATTCCGCGAGGGCGGCGAGCACGCCGAAGCCGTCGCGGCCGGGCATCTGGATGTCGAGGAAAACGAGATCGGGGTTTTGCCCGCGAATCGCCGCGACCGCCTCGTCGCCGTCGGCGCATTCGGCGGCGATTTCGACGTCCGGCTCCTTTGCGAGAAGCGTGCGCAGGCGTTCGCGCGCGAGCGGTTCGTCGTCGGCGATCACGACGCGCATGGGGCACGCGGCGGTGGCCGTGGAGGCGGTGGTTTGCGATGGGGAGCTCATGAGAATGAACACGCTTGCGCCGGAGGGCGGCTGCCGCGTTTCTCGGTGCGAATTGGCTTCATGGAAAATCCGCGCCTGCGGGCGGTGTTGCGGCGGCGGTGATTTCGGCAAAGGGCAGCGTGATCTCGACGCGCGCGCCGCCGTCCGCTTCGCGGGCGAATGTGATGCGTCCGCGCGCGCCGTACATTTCGCGCAAGCGGTCGGCGGTGTTGGACAGGCCGATGCCGAGGCCGCTTGGGGGACGCGGCGCCGGGCGCGCGTCATCGGACGCGGGGAGCGGAGGGCCGTCGTTGCGGATGACAATGTGCAGCCCGCCGCGGGCATGGCGCGCACCGATCGAAACCGTGCCCGGCGCGGAGCGCGGTTCGATGCCGTGGCGCACGGCGTTTTCCACGACGGGCTGGAGCAGGAGCGAGGGCACGGGCGCGTCGAGCGTTTCGGGCGCGATGTCGCGCGTGATTCGCAGGCGCGCGCCGAGGCGTTCCTGTTCCATGTTGAGATAGTGGTCGAGGATTTCGAGTTCGCGGCGGAGCGTGTGTTCGCGCGCGGTGGTGGCGAGCGACACGCGGAGGAGCGCGCTGAGGTTGACGATCATGTCCTCGGCGGCCTGCGGCGAGCGATGCACGAGCGCGGCGATCGCGTTGAGCGAGTTGAAGAGGAAATGCGGGTTGAGCTGGAGGCGCAGCGCGTCGAGTTTCGCCTTCGAAAGACTCGCGGCGAGTTCGGCGGCGCGGCGATCGCGCTCCTGCATGCGGCGGCGCAGCCGCCAGGCGTGCGCGAGGCCGACGCTGATCCAGTAAATCGCGAGCGCGAGCTGCCAGCGCGACGAGGCCATGAACATGAGATGTCCGCCGCGCGGCATCGGGCCGCCGGGCATGGGGCGGCGCGCGTCGCTTGGTTGCGGCGGGGGCATTTGCGAAAAACGTCCGCGCGCGGGCCGGTCGCCGGAGAAGGAGGCGGCGTCGGGAGCGTGCCGCGAATCGCGGAAAAATTCCGGCGGCGGGCGCGGGGCTCGGTCGTCGGGATTGCGCATGCCGGGGCGCAGGTACATGCCTTCGAGCGGGGCGGCGACAGTCGCGATGACAAAGCTCGCGAGCAGATGCGCGGGCAGGCGCCAGCGGAGGCGTCCGCGCTCGAGCGGCAACAGTTCGGTTAGCAGCCATCCGCAGAAGAACACGACAAAGGGCATTGCCCAATGGGTGAGCGAAATTTCCACGGCGCGCGACCAGTCGAGCGATGTCGCGAGGACGAGTTGCGCGGCGAAAACCAATGTGAGCATCGCGCATATGGCGATCCACGCCAGCGGCGCCAGCCAGAGACGGCGGCGCGGCGGATGCGCGGTCGCGGTGTCGGCGGCGGCGGTGGTCGCGGCGGTGGTCGCGATGGCGGCGGGTTTGTCAGGATGGCTGGCGCGGACTGGCATTATAAAATTTTGTGTGAGCGAAAGACAAAATGGCGGGGCGGGGCAAGCTTCGCGGTGAAAGCCGGAGCGGCGGAAATGCGAGAAACATGATCACACGAGATGCCTGCTGGCATTGAAGTGAACGAAGAACGCGTGCGCAAGGAGCGGCGCGCCTCTGGCCGCCGGACGCCAGCGAAGCGAGCGCACGTTCGCGTGAGAGCATTCGAATGTCTTGGGGATTCGAATGACTCGAGTGATCCGCACACGTCACGGCGAAAGGCGAGGCTTTGCCTCGTCACGGCGGCGGGACGGCGCCGCTCCTTGCGCACGCGTTTTTTGTTCACTTCGATGTTTTCCGAAAATTGAACCGGGCCCGCGACGCGCACGCCTGAATGGCGGCGCGACGACGGGCCCGGATTAGTTGCAGTGGTCGTTTCCGTTTTGTCCCAAGAGATCATTCGGCGACGGCGGACGCTTCGTCGGCGGGCGGAGGAGGAGGCGGGGGCGGGCGCTTGCCTTTGCCGTGACGCGGCCCGCCAACGGGCGGTGCGGGCGGCTTGAGGGCGCCGGACTTTATGTCGGCGTGGAGTTTCGCGCGTTCGGCGTCGTTGAGCACGCCGTCGCCGTCGAGGTCGTATTTGGCCAAGACTTCGGGAGGCGGTTTGTGCGCGCCGAAGCCGCGTCCGGGTGCGCCGCGCGGCGGCATGGGCGGGGCCTCGTATTTGCCGGCTTTCACGTCGTCGCGGAGGACGGCGCGTTCGTCGGCGTCGAGTTTGCCGTTGCCGTTTGTGTCGTAGAGAGCGAGGGCGCTTTTTTCCCACGCGGCCATCGCGGCGGAGGGTGCGCGGTCGCACGGGCACTGGCAGCCACGTCCGCCACGGGAACCGGTGGCGGCGGATTTGCCGGACGGGGAATCGGTGTCGGCCGCTAACGCGGCGGCGCCGCCGAGGGCGAGCGCGGAGATGAGGAGCCATGCGGTGTGCGTTTTCATGTGTGATCCTTTGTTTCGGTGTTGTGCTGGTTTCGTTGGCGGGGGCCAGGCGGCGGGCGCTTGGTTTCGACGGCGGCGAGTACTGCGGAAAATCGCGGCGCGCGCAGGGCGTTTGTGACGAAACAGGGGGTTTTCGGAGCGAGGGGCGGGGATGGCGGGATGAAAAGGCGCGGGGGTTGCAGCGCAAAAAGGCCGGAATCCTGGGAGCGCCGGACCGGGCACAGGCGACATCAGCTACTCCGGTTCGGCATTTGAAGCATGCGCACGTGTGGCGGCGTGGCGCGCCGTCATGCCGAGCTGGAGCTCGGCGCTCCCGGGCGGTCTCCGCCGGCATTATAGCGGCACGATTTTCCAGCCGGGCTCGCGGCCGGGGCCGTTGAATGTGAGCCAGGCGAAACTCGATGGGGCGCCGCTTCTCGGAAAGGTGATCGCGCCGGGGTTGAGCCAGCGGATGCCGTGGATCATTTCGTCGCAAGGAATGTGAGTGTGTCCGTGCAGCAGGATGTCGCAGCCGCCGTGGGGCATGTGGAACGGCGGGATGTGCACGAGCAGGCAGTGCAGGCCGTCGATTTCGCGAAGGATGGTGCGCGGCCAGTGGTGGGCGTCGTTATTGCCGAGCACGACGTGCAGGGGCCTGCCGGGTTTTTGAAATGCGTCGAGCACCGCGGGCTCACAGACGTCGCCGAGATGCCAGATTTCGTCGGCGTCGGCGATGAGCGCGGGGAGTTGCGGGGGATAGTAACCGTGCGTGTCGGAGATGACGGCGATGCGCATCATGCGGGTTGAGAAATATCACCAGTTATGCACCGGCGGGGGCATGGGGGCGGCGGGCTTGGGCAGGGGCGTGATGGGGACGTTCAGGGGTTTTGGTTTTGTCGCGTCCATCAGCGGGTCGGATGCGGCGGGGGCCGCGTGGGAGGGTTGCTCGATGCGTTCGCTGGCGGCGGTCGCGAGTTCGGCGGCGAGTTTTTTGGCGCGGTCCTCGGCGGCGTAGATTGTCTCGAGGCGTTTCGATTTGTCGAGGTGGTCGCGGAGTTTGGTTTCGCTGGCGCGGGCTTCGGGGTTGGTGCCCGCGGCGATGATGAGCCATGCGAGGCCTTCGACGTAGTCGCGTTTCACTCCGCGCGCGCTCGCGTACATCGCGCCGAGGTTGTGCTGCGCCTCGGTCACGCCGGCGCGCGCGGCGGCGGTGTAGTGGGCGAGCGCTTTCGCGTAGTCTTGCGGGATGAGTTCGCCGTCGGCGTAGAGTTTGCCGAGGCGGAAATTGGCGTCGGCGTGGCCGAGCGCGGCGGCATCCTCAAGGTAGAGGCGGGCGCGGACGGGGTTTTTCGGCGTGTCGGGCGTGCCGTTGAGATAGCGTTGCCCGAGTTCGAAACAGGCGTCGGGGTTTTTCGCGTCGGCGGCTTTTTGGAGTTCGGCGAAATTGCGCCACGCGGGGGCTTTGTAGTCCATGGTGTCGGCGCCGGAGCCGCCGGTTCTGGATATGAGTCTCGGGGCGGTGTCGTCGCCGGAGACGACCGTGGCCTGGCCGACTTTGACGGCGGCTTTTTTTGCGCGGGTGGTTTTGCCGGCGGGCGCGGCGGCGGTGCCGGTGGTGTCGTTGGTTTGCGCGGCGAGCGGGAGATGCGCGGGGGCGAGGAGCGCGAGGGTGAGCAGCGCGATGACGGGGAACGCCTTGGGGATAATTGTTTGAAAAGACGGGTGCGCAGGGAGCGGCGCGCCTCTGGCCGCCGGACGAGGCGAAGCCTCGCCGTTCGCCTGTGCGCCTGCGGGTGCCTTTTGGTATTCAAAAAACGAATACGCAGGGCGGGCGCGTGCGTTGCACGCGTCGGGCGGACGGAGGCGGCCCCTCCTTGCGCAGGCGGTTTTTGACGCATGATTCCGTGGGCGAGGCCCGAGGAGGCGGGCGAGGGTTTGAATGGGATTGATCATGGGACGGCGCGCCCTGCCTTTGTTGATTCGCGTGTTCATAAAAAAGCGCGCTGTTGTCGGACAGCGCGCTTGGGGAAAGGTGTCGCGTTACTCTTTTTCCTCGGCTTCGGCGCCTTCGCCTATCGTGGTGCCGCCGGTGACGGTCACTTTTTCCATGACGGCGGTGATGATTTTTTCGGCGAGTTCGGGTTTTTCGCGGAGGGTGGCTTTGGCGGCGTCGCGGCCTTGGCCGATGAGTTCGCCTTGGTAGGCGATCCAGGCGCCTTTTTTGTCGAGGACTTTGTGTTCGATGCCGAGGTCGAGGATGGAGGCGGTGCGGGAGATGCCTTCGTCATACATGATG